>CAZQBX010000074.1:0-15424 GCA_964592145.1 uncultured Ignavibacteria bacterium | reverse complement strand
CGGAGTTTCGGAACAAAAAGAAGCAGCGCGAGTTCATAGAGACAGCGGAGATTTTCGGCGAATTCTACGGAACACCGAAAAAGCCGGTGCTGGACGCGCTGAATCGCAAACGCACAGTGCTCTTCGACATCGATATCGCAGGCGGACAGGCGATAAAGAAATGGTGCCACGACGCGGTTTTGATATTTATCATGCCGCCGAGTTTAAACGTCTTGCGCAAGAGACTCGTCGGAAGAAAGACCGAATCCGAGTCGCAAGTCAAAGTCAGGCTCGGAAGAGCGCTAAAGGAAATGAAAGTTTGGACGAAATATGACTACGTTGTCTGTAACGATGACCTTGAGAGGGCAACGGCTCTGATTGAGAAGATCATCACGGCCGAGTCACAGCGAGTTAGTCGAAGCGGAACAATCAACTTTACGGAGTAAGCAATGAACAGAATGAAAGACCAAACCCTGCTGATGAGCAATCTCGACGACATCACACTGAATCACTACGAGGCGGTGCTGGTTGCGTCACGTCGCGCGCGTTTGGTAAATCTTAAGCGCCTTCAGCAACTGGAAATGATGAACGAAGACAGCGAGTACAACATCGACTACCGTAAAGTCACTACTGTCGCACTCGAAGATCTGTTGACAAATAAAATCAAGTTTGCTTACAAACCCGAGGAAGCATAACTAATGGCGAAAAATCTGGTAATAGTCGAGTCTCCAACCAAATCGAAGACCTTGGCCAAATTTTTGGGCAAGAACTTCACGATTAAGGCTTCGGTGGGTCATGTCATTGATCTGCCCAAGTCGAAACTGGGTATTGATCTGGAGAACGGCTTTCAACCAGAGTACACCGTCATCAAGGGCAAAGCTCCTATTATCAAGGAGCTAAAGGATGCGGCCAAGAAATCGAAAGCTATCTATCTGGCGCCGGACCCTGACCGCGAAGGCGAGGCGATCGCATTTCATATCGCCTCTAAACTCGACAAGCTCGATATCCCGATTTACCGCGTGACATTCAACGAGATCACCAAGAAAGCGGTACTGGCCGGAATCGAGAACGCGACGGAGATCAATCAAAATCTGGTCGATGCTCAGCAGGCGCGGCGAATTCTTGATCGGTTGGTTGGTTACAAGATCAGCCCGATCTTATGGCGTACCGTGTACCGCGGATTGTCTGCGGGACGTGTGCAATCAGTCGCGTTGCGCATCATCTGCGAACGCGAAGCCGAAATCGACGCCTTTAAACCGGATGAGTACTGGAAATTCACCGGCGAATTTGAAACGGCCAAGAAAGCACGTTTCAGTGCCAGGCTCTTCAAAGTCGACGGGCAAGATTTCAAAGTCGCTACCGGCGAAGAAGCCGAAGCGCTCAAGAACGATATTATCAAGCAGTCCTATAAGGTCTCAAGTGTTGAAATCGACAAGAAGAGCCGCAAGGCACTGCCTCCTTATATTACGTCAACTTTGCAGCAGGATGCCTCGATCCGCCTGGGCTATGCCTCGTCGAAGACGATGGCGATTGCGCAATCATTATATGAAGGCGTTGAAATCGGGGACGAGGGTCAAGTTGGTCTCATTACGTACATGCGAACCGATTCAGTGCGAATCGCAGACGAAGCCGTCGCGGCCGCAAAATCATATATTGTCGAAACTTTCGGGCCGGACTTCTATCCGGAAACTCCGAATCAGTATAAGACCAAGAAAAATGCGCAGGACGCCCACGAGGCAATTCGCCCGACCTATCTTGATCACGCGCCCGACAAGATCAAAAAGAACCTCACCCGCGACCAATTCCGACTCTATGAGTTGATTTGGAACCGCTTCCTTGCCTCGCAGATGTCGCCGGCGCAATTTGACCAGTTGACCGTGGATATTACCGGCGGCAAGTACCAGTTCCGCGTCACCAGTTCCAAGGTCACATTTGAGGGATTCCTCAAGGTCTATTCGATGACCGCAGAAGAAGACGCCAACGGCAATGGCAACGGCGAAGTCAAGAAACTTCCTAAGCTTGAAAAAGACGACAAGGTAACCTTGGAAGAAGTTCTCCCGACACAGCATTTCACCAAGGCGCCGCCGAGATTCAGCGAAGCATCTTTGGTGAAGGAACTCGAAGCCAACGGAATTGGCCGTCCGTCGACCTACGCGCAGATCATTTCAACTCTGAAAAATCGCACCTATGTGGAAGTCAATCAGCGCAGACTTTTTCCGACTGACTTGGGCAAGACCGTCAATGGTATCTTAGTCAACGAATTCCCGGAAATATTCTCGGTCCAATTCACTGCGTTGATGGAAACCGAACTCGACCGCGTCGAGGAAGGTGAAATGACTTGGAAGGGCGTGCTCGAAGAATTTTACGAACCGTTCTCCACGCGGCTAACCTAGTTTGAAGGCAACCAGCACGAGATCAAGGCTTCTACCCAAAAAGCAACCGATGTCGTTTGCAGCAAGTGTGGACTGCCGATGATCGAAAAATGGGGCCGCAACGGTAGATTCCTGGCTTGCACCGGTTATCCGGAATGCAAAACTACCCAGCCGCTCGAAGGCAAGGAAGACTTGACTACGGACGAAAAATGCGAGCTTTGCGGATCCCCGATGGTAATCAAGCAGGGACGCTTTGGCAAGTTTACCGCCTGCTCCGCCTATCCGGAATGCAAAAATACCAAGCCGTTATCTGCGGGCATGAAGTGTCCTAAAGAAGGATGCGGCGGCGATGTCGTCGAAAGACGCACCAAGCGCGGCAAACCGTTCTGGGGCTGCGGCAAGTATCCTAAATGCGACTTTGCCTCCTGGTATAAGCCGGTTGCCAAGAAATGCCCGCAGTGCGGGTCAGCCTATATGGTTGAAAAGGACACCAAAAAGGACGGTCAACACCTGTACTGTCCCGAGTGTCACCACAAGTCGATCAAACAGGAAGAGCCGGAGACTGCTCCGGTTTAGCTTGCCGATTCGCTAAAATCACCCTACAATTCCACCATGTCCAATGCGCTGACCGGCAATATTGACCGGTACCTAGAATATTTGCGTAACGTGCGCAAGTACTCGACGCACACTTTACGCGCCTACCATGCTGATCTGAATCACTTCAGCGAATTCCTGAAGAAAAACGCAAGTGGCACAGACTCGCTTGGCGCGACCTTCTATCCCGTCGTCAGGACTTATCTCTACCAACTGAAGTCGCAAGAGAAGAAGAATCGCACCATTGTCCGCCGGCTCTCCGCGATCAGGAAGTACTTGGCTTTCTTGCTGCGTGAAGGATTGATCAATCAGGAAGTGGATTTGGAGTTGATTGGGTTCAAGCTTGACCGCACTCTCCCGCAGTATCTGACGCAGGACGAAGCTGCGGAACTGATGGATCTGCCGGAGGGCGGCGAGTTTCAGGAAGTTCGCGATCGTGCGATCTTGGAGTTGTTTTATCAATGCGGTTTGCGACTCGCAGAACTAACAGCGCTGACGGATGCTTCTATCGATGCCAACGCACGGCTGATGCGAGTTATGGGCAAGCGCAAGAAGATGCGACTCGTGCCATTTGGCGAAATTGCAGCAAAGCGCTTGCGGGAATACACAGACGTGCGAACAACCAAGTTCGGCAAAGGCATGGAACGGTTGTTTGTTAGTAAGACCGGAGAGCCAATTTCGGAACGGTCGATCGCAAGGATAGTCGAGAAGTACACAAAAATGTTGCGCGAAGGCGGCCGCGTGTCACCGCACAAACTGCGGCACTCTTTCGCGACTCACCTGCTCGACAACGGCGCCGATTTGTTGGCGATTTCAGAATTGCTAGGGCATGCTTCGATTAGCAGCACACAAATCTACACGCATGTTTCGACGGCGACGCTGAAGAAAGAGTATCTTCAGGCGCATCCGCGCGCCCAGCGCAAGGCGAGCAAGTCAAAGTAACACTCGCTCCGTATTAACTGATAACGAGGAGTATTGCATGTTTAAGGCTACGACTATACTGGGGTTGAGGCACAAGGGGAAGGTCGCCATCGGCGGCGATGGTCAAGTGACGTTTGAAGACACGATCATGAAGGCGACGGCGCGCAAGATTCGCACCCTCAACAATGGCCGGATTCTCGCCGGTTTTGCCGGATCCTCGGCAGATGCTTTCACACTGTTTGAGCGCTTCGAGGCTAAACTCGAAGAACATGGCGACAATCTGCCGCGAGCGGCTGTCGAGCTGGCCAAGGACTGGCGGCGCGACAAGTACCTGCGTCAACTGGAGGCCTTGTTGGCGGTTCTCGATCAAGAACACGCGCTAGTCATTTCCGGAGCAGGGGATGTGGTCGAGCCGGACGATGGAATCATCGCCATTGGCTCGGGTGGACCTTATGCCTTGGCTGCCTGCCGGGCACTTGTTGCAGAAACCAAGATGACGGCGGAGCAGATCGTGCGACGTTCACTCGAGATTTCCGGGGATATCTGCATATTCTCCAATAAACACATCACCATCGAGACGCTAAAATAGGTTTGATTTCGGACCTTGCGAGCATTATACTAACCAGCTTCAGGAAGTGCCTGTGCTTGCGGAGGATACGTGGATAAGCATCTGACCCCCAGACAGATCGTGCAAGAGCTAGACAAATATATCATCGGCCAGGATCAGGCTAAGAAGATGGTTGCCATAGCGTTACGCAATCGCTGGCGGCGGCAGGCGGTGTCGGATGAACTGCGTGCCGAAATTATGCCTAACAATATCATCTTGATTGGTCCAACCGGTGTCGGCAAGACTGAAATTGCCCGTCGATTGGCGAACTTGGCCGGTGCGCCATTTGTCAAGGTCGAGGCCTCGAAGTTCACCGAGGTTGGCTATGTTGGCCGCGATGTCGAATCGATGATCCGCGATCTCGTCGAACTCTCCGTACAGATGGTCAGGCGCGAAAAGGCGGAAGCCGTTCAGACCAAAGCGGAAGAACTGGCCGAAGAACGCATCATCGAACTTCTCCTTCCGCGAGCCAAGCGCACCCGCGCTACCGACCCGCCTGCAGAAGAATCACTTGTCGAAGAAAAGTATCAACGCACGCTGGAGAAATTGCGCAAGCAGCTCCATGACGGGTTACTCGACACGCGAACCGTCGATATCGAAATTCCCTCGAATCGTTTCCCGGTGGTGGAAATCTTCACGCCACAGGGAATGGAGGAACTCGGTGTCAATTTCCAGGAGATGTTCTCCGGGATGATGCCCAAAAAGAAGAAGATTCGGAAACTTTCAATTGCGGAAGCCAAGAAATATCTGATTCAGGAAGAAGCCGCCAAGCTGGTGGATATGGATGAGGTAGTAGTCGAAGCAATGGACCGAGTTGAAAACTCCGGAATCGTATTTATCGATGAAATCGACAAGATCGCCGGACCTGAAGGACAAACAACCGGCCCTGACGTATCCCGCGAAGGAGTCCAACGCGACATTCTGCCGATTGTCGAAGGATCCAACGTCAGTACCAAGTATGGCATGGTCAAGACCGACCACATCCTATTCATTGCTGCGGGAGCGTTTCATTCCAGCAAGCCTTCTGATCTGATACCTGAATTGCAGGGACGGTTTCCAATCCGGGTCGAGTTGGATTCCTTGAATGAGAAGGATTTCGTGCGGATTCTCAAAGAGCCGAAAAATGCGCTGCTCAAGCAGTACGTAGCATTGATGGAAACTGAAGGGGTCTCCATCAGTTTCGATGCCGCCGCAATTGAAGAAATCGCTCGTTTGGCTGCACAAGTTAATGAGTCTACTGAGAATATCGGTGCGCGGCGGCTGCACACCTTGATGTCGAATCTCCTGGAAGATATTATGTTCAATGTGCCGGATGAGAAAACTGGAAAAGTCAAAATAACCAAGTCGAAAGTGCAAGCGACGTTAAAGGAAATCATCGAAGATGAAGATCTCCGAAGATATATTCTCTAGACAGACTTTCTTCGCCTTACTGTTGGTGCTGATTGCCTATGTCGGGCGGTCCAATGGACTGGACTATCCGCAGATGAAGCAAGAGACGAAGGAAGCGGACAAAGAGTCACCGGCCCAAGTGGCTGTGACGCCCCGACTACTCGATAAAGCAATCAATGACAGTCTCTACATCGTAGGTCCGGGCGACGTTTTTCTGATTCAGCTGTATGGCGTGATCGAACAGCCGCTGATGGTAGAAGTGCTGCCCGAAGGCGTCGTCTCGATCCCGCAGGTGGGTATTGTCAAACTCGGACAGATTACGCTGGCTGATGCCAAGTCTCGAATTCGTGACGCGATGATGACCCGCGTCCGGGACCGGGCAATTGACGTGAGCCTCGCCCAGGTACGCACGTTCAAAGTGAGCGTGACCGGCGGAGTCGAAAAGCCGGGTGTCGTAGCGGTTTCTGCGGCTGACCGGGTGTCAGAAGCGATAGTTCTGGCCGGCGGGTTGCAGAAGAAGGCGTCTCGGCGAAACATCATGTTGGTCAAGGATACTGACACTACCCACGCCGATTTGGATTACTTCAACGCATCTGGTAATGTGACCCTTAATCCGTATCTGAACGAAGGTCATGTCGTCTTCGTGCCGGTCGTCTCTGATTCTTTCAATAAGATTGAAATCTATGGCGCAGTGAATTCGCCGGGCGTGTTTGAGTATCGCCGCGGCGACCGCGTCAGCGATCTGATCGCACTGGGCTTCGGACTTGCAGAAGATGCCGACGTCGGCGGCGCCGAATTAGTGCGCTTCATCGCCGACGGCAAAGGCAAGCAATCGATTACAATCGATCTGAAGTCGATCGAAGTTGACGCAAATTCGGAAGCAAACCTCGAACTGCAACCTGACGACCGAATGTTTGTCAGGGCCGTCTCCGGGTACCGCAACAAGGAAAAGGTCGTGATCGCCGGAGAAGTTATGCATCCTGGTACCTATCCAATTCAGCCCGGCTGCGAAACACTGCTCGAGTTGGTCAATCGAGCAGGAGGGATGCTTGACCGTGCATCGCTGTCCGAGGCGGAAATGTATCGGTCATTGAGATTCTTCCGCGAAGATCGCACGAGTTTCGAGCAACTTCTCCAGCTATCGACTGACAAACTTTCTGACTTTGAGTTACAATATTTCAAAGAAATGTCGGCAGGGCGAACCGGAAAGGTTGCCGTTGACTTCAGCGGTCTACTCGAAGACGGACGTAAAGAACTTGATATCCGCCTGGTCGATGGAGACTTCATCAAGATTCCCCAGAAGAGTTTTGCCGTCACTGTAATGGGTCGCGTGGTTAATCCTGGACTCGTCCCGTTCAAGGAAAACGAAGCTGTCGAGTATTACATTATGGCGGCTGGCGGCTATGGTTACAAAGCCAATAAAGGCGACATTCGCATCATTAAAGCCAACACCGGAGCGGTTGTGAAGTCGGAACGCGGCGCTGAAGTAGCCATGGGCGACAGAATCATGGTGCCGCAGAAGAAGTCGATAAATTTCTGGGGAATTGTGAAGGATGCGGGAATATTCCTCGCCAATATCGCAACGATCTACATTGTAGTTGATCAGGCCGTCAACTAGCGTTCAGGGTTTATGAGCCGACAATCGCCCACTGTTGTGAAGGAGAGATGATGAGCACCAATATGATTTCACCCAAGTCGCGTTTGGCGGCGGATGTCCGGATCGGCCACTTTTGCATCATTGGCGACGACGTCGAGATCGGTTCCGGAAGTGTGCTTGGTTCAAACATTGTGATTTACCCGGGCACCAAGATCGGAGCAAATGTCCGAATCGATGATGGTGCAAGCATCGGAAAGCAGCCGATGCGCGCAGCGAATTCGGCGGTCACCAAAGAGCAGGAACTTGCGCCGAGCAGCGTTGGCGATAACTGCATTATTGGAACAAACGTCGTGATCTATGCCGGTGCCATTATCGGCCAGAAAGTGCTAATCGCGGATCTCTCCACCGTGCGCGAGAACGTCTCAATCGGAGATTTCACGATTGTCGGTCGCGGTGTCGCGATCGAGAACTTCTGCAAGGTCGGCAGTTACTGCAAACTTGAAACAAACGTCTATCTCACAGCTTACTCCGAGTTGGAAGATCGCGTTTTCATGGCACCCTGTGTTGCGACTTCGAACGACAATTTCGTCGGCCGTACTCAGGAACGCTTCAAGCATTTCAAAGGTATAACCGTGAAACGCGGCGGGCGCGTCGGACTCAACGCCACGATCTTGCCGGGCAAAACCGTCGGCGCCGATGCCTTGGTTGCGGCCGGGGCAGTATTGACCAAGGACGCTCCCGCGCAGACCATTGTCATGGGTTCCCCGGCCAAGACACTCAAGCGTGTGCCGCCGGAACAGCTCCTCGAAAATCAATAAGTCTGAAAGGAATGCCCGTTGCAGGTTCCACTTCTTGACCTCAAGCGCGAATACGCCTCAATAAAATCTGAAATCGATTCTGCGGTCGCGAATGCGATGGCGGATACGAGGTATATCAACGGCCCGCAGGTGAAGCAATTCGAAGATGCCGCCGCAAAATACCTTGGCTGCAAGCATGCCATTGGTGTGGCTTCAGGTACGGACGCGCTGCTCATTGCGCTGCGTGCCGCCGGTGTCGGTCCAGGCACTGAAGTGATTACGACCAGCTTCAGCTTCTTTGCGACCGCCGGGACTATCGCGAATCTTGGTGCAACCCCGGTTTTTGTCGATATTGACGCTGACACATTCAATATCGACTCCAGCAGGATTGAAGCGAAGATAACAAGCAAAACCAGGGCAATTGTGCCGGTGCACTTATTTGGCCAATCGGCTGACATGACTCCGATTATGGAATTGGCGCGGAAGCATAACATCACCGTCATCGAGGATGCGGCTCAGTCGCTGTCATCCAAGTACAGGAATCAGATGTCGGGGACAGTCGGTCACCTGGGGATCTATTCATTTTACCCGACCAAGAATCTCGGCTGCCCCGGCGACGGCGGCATGGTTGTGACAAGTTCAGACGAACTCAATGAGAAAATTCGTATGCTAAAGTCGCATGGTGCAAAAACAAAATACTTCCATGACATCGTCGGCTACAATTCGCGACTAGACACGCTCCATGCGGCTGTGCTGCTGGCGAAGTTGCCGCATTTGGACGCTTGGTCTACCCGACGCCGTGAAAACGCCGATTACTACAACCGTCGCTTTGCCGATGCAAAACTAAAGAAACCGACCGAAAAGTCGTACGCCTATCACATCTACAATCAATACAGCATTTGCGTCGCAGACCGCGATGGTCTGCGCGATCGGCTAAAGCACGAAGGAATCGGCTACGAGATTTACTATCCGCTGCCGCTGCATTTGCAGACCTGCTTCCGACATCTGGGTTATCGTGAGGGGGATTTGCCGGTCTCGGAGTCGTGTGCTAAGAGCGTGATTTCGCTGCCGATTTATCCGATGCTGACTGAACAAGAACGGGAGTTTGTGGCGGACACGGTCCTCCAATATGTCTCGTAGATTACGAATTGTCACAATTGCGGGGGCGCGTCCGCAATTCATCAAACTCTCGCCGCTTCATCGTGAACTTGAAGCGCTCAAGGTCGATCATCGCATCATCAATACCGGCCAGCATTACGATTACACGATGGCCGGCGTATTCTTCAAGGAACTTGGCCTGCCAAGTCCGGCGGCAGATTTGGCCGTCGGTTCCGGTTCTGCCGGTGCGATGACTGCCCGAATTATTGAAGGTACTGCCGCTGCATTGAAAGAACTCGCGCCGGACTTGGTCACCGTCATCGGCGACACGAACAGCACGCTCGGCGGCGCGATTGCAGCGGCGCAACTCAAGCTGAAGGTGGCGCACATCGAGGCGGGTTTGCGCTGCTTCGACATGAGTGTCCCGGAAGAACTCAATCGCGTTATCACTGATCGAATCGCGCAATTACTGCTATGCCCGACCGTGCAATCAGTTAAGAACTTGAAAAGTGAAGGGATCACGCGCGGCGTCTACAACACCGGCGACCTTCTCTATGATGTACTCACGACAACTAGGCCCAATAAAACCGAAGCTAAGGACTTCCTGCGGCGTTACAATTTGGCAGACGGTGAATTCTTGTTGGCGACCATACACCGTGCTGACTCGGTTGACATTAAGAAGAACCTATCTTTGTTAGTAAAGATGTTATTATCAGTCAAGCTGCCGACACTCTTTCCGCTTCATCCGCGGACGCGCAAACGTCTCTCCGAATTCGGGCTCCTGGCCGGGCTGCAAAAGTCCCGCTTCGTGCGCCTAGTAGAACCGTTTGGATATGGTGATACGCTAGCAGCAATATCTGCTTGTCGAATGGTGCTGACGGATTCCGGCGGATTGCAGCGAGAGGCGTATTTCCTCAAGACGCCGGCACTGCTGCTACGCTCAGTTACGGAGTGGGTCGAGATCAATCGTGCCGGCGGCAGCAAGATAATCGGCTTCGACCTTGCCAAATTTGCCAGTGGGCTCGCGAGTAACGATTTCCGCTTTGCTGATCGCACGATGTGCCGGACGGGCGCCTCGCGGCGAATCGCCAGCCGTTTGGCAGAATTTGGCGGATGACCTCATTTAGAAGCAGGCTGCAGCCTTAAATTCGAATTGACTGCATACCGATGCAGACGTAAACTAATTAACTATGGACAATCCAAACCAGAAACAGAGCAGCCAGTTACGGCGCGAGATCATCATTCTCTTGGCCGATCTCGTAATGGTTCAACTCTGCTTCTTGATCGCGCTGATACTTTTCCACAATCTGCGCGAAGTTCGCGGTGATTTCAGCGTTACCTTGAAATACTTTTATGGTCTGCCCAATTTGGCAATCACAGTCTATTGGTTGGGATTGCTGTATCTCTCGCGACTGTTAAAGACCTTCTTCCCACAGGGGCTCTACGGCGAGTTCCTGCGGATTTTCAATGTGGTCTCGCTCGGTGTCGTGCTGATGATCTTTGCAATGGTTGACTTTTCCGACCCGACATCGTTCTTCTCGAGTTCTAAGATTCTCATCTTCGCTTATTGGGCTTCACTGATTCTGACCCTTTGCATTAACCGTCTGGTATTGTTTCAGGCAAACGAGGCGGGCGGAACGGAATCGAGTGAAGGCGCTGTTTCACCGTTGTTCCTGCCGCGACGATTGATCATCGTGATGCTCGATTTGGTTATCATTGCAGCCGGATATTACGTGAGCTTTCTAATTAGGTTCGAGGGCGAGATTCCGCCGGACTACTTCACCAGTTTTCAATCCAGTCTGCCGGTCGTAATCATTCTCCGCTTTGCCATGCTGCTCTATTTCCGACTTTACTCGGGGTATTATCGTTACGCTTCCATCAGCGATTTGACGCAAATTCTCAAAGCCGTGACAGCCGGCAGTATTTTGATAGCGATTCCCACATACTTTTTCGGATACGGCAATATCCCGCGCGGCGTCTTTGTCATCGAGTGGCTTCTGCTTGTTGTTTTGTTGGGCGGATCGCGGTTCTTGCTGCGTGCAGCACGGGAGTTGATGCCGCAGATGTGGCGTCACGGACGCCGGACGTTTATCATCGGCGCCGGCTCTGCCGGGGAAATGGTACTGCGCGAATTGCGCAAAACTCCGATGGGACTCAAACCGGTCGGCATTATCGATGACAATGTCGAAAAGCACGGCATGCGCATACATGGAATCACCGTCGTCGGCAAAAGCGACGATCTTGACCGGCTCGCTCTGAAGTACAAGGTGACCGACGCCATTATTGCGATTCCGTCAGCGACCGGTCCGCAGATGCGCAGCCTGATCGATTCGTGCCGCAAGGCACATGTCAGCTTCAAATCACTACCGCCACTGCGGGAGATTATTGGCGGACAAGTGGCGCTTAGTCAGGTCCGCAATATCAGCGTCGATGATCTTCTCGGACGCAATCCCGTCCGTCTCGACAGCAATCGCCTGGCGAATTTTATCCAGGGGAAACGCATTCTGGTCACCGGCGGCGCCGGCTCGATTGGCTCGGAGATTTGCCGGCAAGTGATGCGTTATCATCCGGAGCGTCTAGTGGTTATTGATCGAGCGGAAAACCGCTTGTATGAGATGCTGTTGGAGATGCGGGGAAATCCGGATAGTGCCGTCGTTGATCCGCAAATTGCGGACATCACCGATGTCGATAAGATGGACCGCCTCTTCGAGCAGGTCAAACCGGAAATTGTATTTCATGCCGCCGCTTACAAACAGGTTCCACTAATGGAGTTGTTTCCGGAAGAGGCGACCCAGAACAATATCTTCGGCACCAAGGCACTGGTGGAGCTCGCCGACAAGCACGGCGTCACCGTGGTCGTCATGATCTCCACTGACAAGGCGGTACGCCCCTCGAGTGTGATGGGAGCCAGCAAACGCATTGCGGAAATTCTCGTCCAGTGCTTCGCCAAGCGGTCGCACACATCATTCATTACCGTGCGTTTCGGGAATGTGCTTGGTTCAGACGGCTCGGTCGTGCCGATTTTCAAGCGACAGATCGAGCAGGGCGGCCCGGTCACGGTGACGCACCCGGAAATGACCCGTTATTTCATGACGATCAAGGAAGCCTCGCTTCTGGTCATGCAGGCCGCAACGATTGGCAAGTCGGGTGATATATTGGTCCTGAATATGGGCGAACCGGTGCGAATCGTCGATTTGGCACGGGCAATGATAACCTTGTCAGGACGCGTGCCGGACGAGGAGATTGCAATCGAGTACACCGGACTGCGGCCGGGCGAAAAACTGACCGAAGAGCTGTTCGACGAAGAGGGGCTGGTGACATCCGAACATGAGAATATTCTGGTAGCCCGGGCGACCGACTACGAATGGGAAACGATCAAGGGTGAACTTGGCAAACTCGCCCGCGCAGCGCAAAATCAGGACCGCGAACAGATCATTCAGCTTTTCCAGGAGATCGTACCCAGCTACCAGTCAGAAGCCAAGCGAATTAATCTGTAATCATAGAAGGACGAGGGAATGCTCGACATCAAGTACATCAGGGAGAATCCTGACAGCGTAAAACAGGGAGTCGCTAACAAGAACAGCAAGATCGACATCGACAAGATCATTGATCTCGACCGCGAGCGTCGCGATATCGTGACCGGCATGGAGGCCCTGCGCGAAAAGCGCAATAAGGCATCCGGCGAGATCGCTGTGATGAAAAAGAACAAGCAGGATGCCACTACGCAGATTGCCGCGATGAAAGCCGTCGGAGACCAGATTAGCGCGGACGAGGAACGCCTGCGCGTTGTCGAAGAAGAACTGAACCAGATGTTGCTGATGGTGCCGAATCTCCCGCATGAAACCACTCCGGTTGGTCGCGATGAGTCGGCCAACATCGAAGTTCGTCAGTGGGGCAGCAAACCGAAATTTGACTTCACGCCGCAGGCACATTGGGATATTGGCGCGAAGCTGGAGATGTTCGATTTTGAACGCGGCGCCAAGATTTCCGGTTCGGGATTCATTCTCTACACGAATGCCGGCGCTCTGTTGGAGCGCGCATTGATCAACTTCTTTCTCGATGTTCATGTTACCCGCCACGGCTATACGGAGGTGTTTCCGCCATTTATGGTCAATACCCAAACTATGACCGGGACGGGACAGCTACCGAAAATGGCAGAAGACATGTACCAACTCAATGATCAGACAATGTGGTTGGTTCCTACTGCGGAAGTACCGGTGACAAACATTTACGCGAACGAGATTCTTGCCCCGACCGATGTACCGAAATACATGGTTGCCTACACACCGTGTTTCCGTCGTGAAGCCGGTGCTGCCGGCAAGGACACGCGCGGACTGATCCGAGTGCATCAGTTCGACAAGGTTGAAATGGTGCGGATTGTCCGGCCGGAAGCGTCGTATCAGGAATTGGATACGATCACCGGTCACGCCGAAAGCATCCTGCAATTGCTCGGACTACATTACCGGGTCGTGGAACTGGCCTCCGGAGATATTTCCTTTGCCGCGACCAAGTGCTACGATTTGGAGGTCTGGGCGCCAGGAGTGGGTAAATACCTTGAGGTGTCCTCATGCTCCAATTTCGGTGATTTTCAGGCACGCCGGATGAACCTGCGATTCCGTCCGGCCGAAGGAGAGAAGCCGGTATTCCCACATACACTCAACGGCTCGGGTCTCGCTTTGCCGCGAACCGTCATCGCAATAATTGAAAATTATCAGACGGCTGATGGTAGAATAATTGTGCCTGAAGTACTGCGTCCTTACATGAGAGGGCTTGAAATCATCGGATGAATTTCTCTCCCCTAAAAAATCAAGGCGGCTTCACGTCGATGCCGGGCGTTTTCAAGGCATTCATCTTTTTCGGGACGATTGCCATCGCCGCCTTATTCATGATTTACACGCAATTTCTCATTAACGGACTGCAGGAGAATATTAAGCGTGATGTGCGCATGTGGGCGAAATTGTGGGAGTTGGCTGGGGCGGAAGATTCCTCGCCGCGCGTGAACGCCGTCGTTTTTGAAGAGATTATTCAGAAAGCGTATTTCCCGATTATTGTTACCGACCACCACCGCAACCCGGTGTTGTGGGCGCGCATCCCGGGAATCGCCGATACCGACACTTCACAGGCGGCGCTGAAGACCATCGACGAGTATCGCGAGCGAATGTTGCGGGAGAACGGCGAAACACCGGTCGCTTGGAATGGCCAGATCATTCAGTATATTCTCTATGATTATCCGCCGTTGGTACGGCAATTGCAGCTGATGCCGATAATCGAAATCTCCGTCGTTGGTGTCTTCTTGATCGTTGGATTTGTCGGTTTCCGGAATATTCAACGCGCCGAGCAGCGAAATATCTGGGTGGGCATGGCGAAAGAGACGGCTCATCAGCTCGGTACGCCGCTGACCTCGCTGATGGGTTGGCTTGAAGTAATCGAAACGGACATGAAAGAGGGCAGATTGAAGTCGGCGGACAATTCCGCCAGCCAACTTGACAATGTGGTAGTCAAGATGCGCAATGATATCCAGCGACTCGACCGTGTTGCGAATCGATTCGGGCAGATCGGATCGATTCCGGAAACGACCTTGCATCACATCAATCCGCTGATTCAGGAAGTCGTCAATTATTACAGTCAACGATTGCCGCACGCCGGAAAAGGCATCAGTCTGCGTTTTGAACCGGTAGTGGACCTGCAGGCAAGGGTCAATCCGGAGCTGTTTACATGGGTAATCGAGAATTTGATCAAGAACAGCATGCAGTCCTGTGACCAAAAAAGCGGGGAAATCGTCGTGCGCGCCGTGTCCGAACCTGCCAACCAGAAGATTATCATAACCGTGACCGACAACGGGGCTGGAATTCCGCAGAAGGCGCAAAAGAAGATATTCGAGACGGGGTTTACGACGAAAAAACGCGGTTGGGGCCTTGGATTGACTCTAGCTCGCCGTATCATTCAGGAGTATCACAAAGGTCGGATCGAGCTGAAGGAATCGATTCCGCATCAGCGAACGACTTTTCAAATTACACTGGACTCCGCCGAGTCTGACAATGGTGAGAAAGGACAAGCCTAAGTGAGCAAC
>CAZQBX010000073.1:1434-15594 GCA_964592145.1 uncultured Ignavibacteria bacterium | reverse complement strand
AGCTTATGCGAATGGCCGGGCGCCACCATATAGTCGACCTCGACCCTGATGGTGTCGGGACGCACGGCTAACGCATTGGAGGCTGCCAGCGCCAACACGAGTACAATGCCGGTTACGAATCGTGACATGAATTCACCTCTATAATGAAGGACGCATTACTTTCGAGATTAGCTATTACTATTATAATTAGACCGACGCAATCCACAATCAAGATTTTTTGGCTCCCCTGGATGCGCCTGGCTTGCCCTTACCCTAACTACACGGGTCGCACGGCGCTACACCGCCTGAGAAGATGTAGTTTATCAGAGTAACGACGTCGGTGACCGTGACAAACGAATCACAATTAGTGTCGGCAGACATAAGCGGAATCGGATCCGGCCCGCCGGAGAAGATGTAATTGATCAAAAAGACGGCGTCGCTGATTGTCACGGTCGCATTGCCGTCGGCATCGCCGGCGGTAAAGGCGCACGCGACGAAAGATCGGCTAACTGAGTACTGGTTGTTTGGGCATTCAGAAATACCAATGACGCGCCAGTAGTACCTTAATTGATCGGAGAAGCCGGATAGGGTAACTCCATTTGAGTCAACAACTACAGTCTGGTCAATTGAAGTAAAGTCGGAAGCGTCGTCGATTTCAATCCGGTAGGAATCGGCTGGGCTGAAACTATCCCAAGAGAATGAGACTGGACTTCTCCTGACGGCGTCATCGACCGGAGACTCGAGACTTGGTTGGCTGATTGCCGACGGAACTTGCCCGACCCAGGTCATCCAGTTGTTGGGCGAAGGTCCGGAGTATTCAGTGCTGATCCAAACCATTTCCGGGTCGATCGGATCGGGTCCGATTCCGGCATAATCGCCCCAGCGTACCGGCGCAGCGCCAGCGCGGGCGCTCTCACCAGCTTTAAGCAAGCGGCTGCTGTTTGTCGCCAGAAGGTCTTCGGAGTACCAGATACTGATGTACTCTTCGGCTGACGAGCGGTTGAAGCCAAGGAATATCCGGTCGGCCGGATCGACGTAGATACCCGGAAAGTAATAGTGCTTCTTGTCGGCGCCGAAAACCTTATCGACGTTTGCCAATGAACTGACGGTATCAATACCTAGAACGCGAATGGCACAGACGGTACCGCTTCCCCAATTGAATCCCTGGTCGAAGGCGGTGTAGACTTTTCCATTTCTGAAGAGCACATCCTGCGTCATCGAGCTGAGCGTTCCGACGCCCGCGCCGGATTTCTGTTCGGCCTGCGGTGACGAGGGGTATGCGGGAATATTGACGCGCGGTCTGACAGTAACAACCGGATTGAGCACCGGATTGGTGATCTTCCAATATGTCGTGTAATTGGATCCGAACCACAGATTCGACAGCAGAAACTCGCCGTCGGCGTCATCGTAAGTCACTGCCGGCTTGACGGTAAACGCGGTGGAGTTATCGTTATACTTCAAGTCCCAAAGGTCATTGTAAGTGACCGGAGCGCCCGAGTAGATTTGGAATTTCGGCAGAATTCGAACTTTGGCATATTGATAGCCGCCGCCGAACTCCCACTGATTGGAGGTTAGATAGACGGCCTCATCGAAGTCAAATCCCAAGCCGGGATAGTCCGGCCAGCAGTTGGAAGGGACAGAACCGTTGACTGCGGCATTGAGGTTGTAGCTCCACCAGTTCCCCATCGCATCCGAGGTTTGGGAAACCGAGACTAAGTATGAGGACTCGTCGACGTCATCAGTGCATAAGTAGAAAATTATGAAGTGACCGCCGTCCGGGTCATAGACGACTTTCGGATCGAAGATGAAACCGCTTGCCGGTGGGGGCGTTGTGTTTTGGAACCAGAATCCAGCCGTCGCCTGCAAGAGTTTTACGCCGGTAACTTTGTCAAAGATGGCGATTGAACTGTTGACGACCTCGACGACGTGATTCGGTCCGGCGGCAACGTGCGGATCGGGCGGGTCCCAGCCGGTGTTGCTGATGCCGACGAAACTCTTGCATGGCACGAAACCCTTGGTATCGCGATCCAGAGGTTCTTGAGCACGATCGAGAATGAAGCGCGGATTTGCCGGATCATAGGTTTCAACCGGGTACTTTAAGTCAGGGCGAGCCATTGGATCTTTGTGGTATTTGCGCTGTGGTTTGTTGGTCGAGATCGGATGTGGAACCGCGTTGATTTGCTGCGGCGATGTAACAACCGGCGCTACCGCGGCATTTGCGCGGGCACTTTGATAGGTGACTTTCTCGTCAGCGCGAACAACGGCGGCCGCGGAGAACAGTGTCAGTAGTATGGCAAGTGAAAGATAGCGAGTACGCATGAGAGAGCCTTTGTCAAGCGTGAATAAGTAAGGAATCGTCAAAGCCTTCAATAAAAATCCGCCGAACCGACTAGAAGGTAGATGGTTGCCCGGCGCGTTAAAATGCGTGCATGTATACCACATGTAATATATCTCATCGGCCAATTTCAGCAAGGGAATACTTCCCTGCCGAATTGCCGTGATTTGCGAAGTTCAGTCTTGTCGGCAACGGACAAATGGTTAGATTTATTTCATGCCTGAATCGTCCGATGACGCTGTTGAATACCCGATAAACGGAATTCTCGATCTTCATGACTTCTCCCCCAAGGACGTCAAAGAGCTTGTCCCCGAATATATTCTCGCTTGCCGCGAGCGCGGCATCTTCGAGGTTCGCATAATTCACGGCAAAGGAATTGGGAATTTGCGCCGGACAGTTCATGCGCTGCTGGAAAGAAACGCGTATGTTGAGTCGTTTCGACTGGATTCGCAGTCTTCGTCCTCGTGGGGGGCAACCCTTGTTGTATTGCGGAGATAGCGGCCGCAGATGCCGATTCCTGCAACTTGGCGTCGCGGTTTTCGTTATATTACGGCATGGAGGTTCTGCGAGAACTATAATGCAGTTGCCTCTACTAGATATAAAGACTGAATTGATGCAGAAACTCTCATAGAAATGTAGTTGGATTCATATAAGGAGATGAACATGCAGAATAGCAAATCGGCCATCACGATGTTGTTGATGGTACTGCTGTTGGGTGCTTCGGCGCTTTTCGCAGCTACTCTTGATAAGGAAACAGCCGAACTGATCAAGAAGGCGGGCGGCAAGGAAAAGTATCCCGATGCCAACGCGCTGTTGATCAAGCAGAACACGCTTTACGAGTTCAATGTCGACGGCACCTGCAAAACTACGGAATACTTCCTGGCCAAGATCCTGACCGAATCAGGATTTAAGGACTACGGCGAGATGAAGCTCCCCTATTACAAGACTTATGACAGCATCGTAGTAAAGTCGGCGCGGGTAATCAAACACGACGGCTCGATTGTGGAAGTTCCGGCCGACATGATAAAGGACATTTCCGATGCTTCCACCGAAGAGATGAACATTTATGAAAGCGACGCCCGCAACCGCGTAATCTCATTTAAGAATCTCGAAGTCGGCGACTGCGTCGAGCTGTTGGTTGAGGATCACCTTCACCATCCCCCAATGGACAACGAATTCGACGGCATGGAGATCTTCCAGTTATTCGATCCGATTCTCTACAAGGAAGCAACGGTCATTGGGCCGAAGTCGAAACCGCTGCGTCACGTCACGATGAACGGAAACGTCAAGTTCTCCGAAAAGCAGATGGGCGACAAGGTGAAGTACACCTGGACGGCTGAAAACGTTGACCGGATTATTCAGGAACCGGCGATGCCGGCGCTGACGGAAATCGCTCCGACGGTGATTTTCTCGACGATTGACTCGTGGGAGACCGTCAGCAAATGGTGGAATGAAATGGCCGGCAAACAAATGGAATTGAATGACGCGATGCGCGCCGAGGTCAAGACGCTCACCGACGGTAAAGGCACTCGCAACGAGAAAGTCGATGCGATTTACCACTACGTGGCGCAGAAGGTTCGCTACATGGGACTTGGCACCGGCAAGAAGAAAGGCTGCGAGCCTAAGCCGGTGATTGAGACTTATGAAACGAAGTATGGCGTTTGCCGCGACGTAGCTGCCATGATGGTGGCGATGCTTCGCGAAGCGGATGTCCCTGCCGAGGTGGTGCTCACCAACATGGGTTCCAAAGTCGCCTACGACATTCCGCATTTCGGATTCAATCACGCAATAGTGGCCATCAAGAATGATGATGGCTCATTCACGTATGCCGATCCAACGGTCGACAATTCGGTTGACTGGCTACCGGCGGTAGAGTCAAAGCAGCAGGTGTTGGTCTGTACTCCGGAGGGGAAGACTCTCGCCGACACACCTTTGACCCCGGCCAAAGAGAACATGGGCAAAATCAAAGCCGTATCGAATCTGACCGAAGAGGGTGTGTTCACGTCAGAAGTGACAATCGCTACCGACGGCATTTATGATTTGGCGCTGCGGTCTTTTGCGAAGTCGATGCCGAGCGCACAGATGTCGATGATTTGGAATTACGTGATTCAGGACGTGTATCCGGGCGCCAAGTTGACAAACTTCTCGTTCAGCGATGCCGAGAATCTGGAACTGCCGTTTGAAATCAAGTTTTCTTACCAGGTCGACAAGTATCCGACCGAAGCCGGCGAATTTGTGTTGATGAAGAGTCCGGTATCGCGCGGGTCGTTTGAGTTGATCTCCAAATTCTTGTTGTCGTCGGCTTCCCTGCCGGAACGCAAGTACCCTTACAATCTCGGATTCACTTTCGGGGCGTCGGAAGAAGAAACGATCACACTGCCGGCAGGAATGAAACTCAAGTCGATGCCTGATGCAGTGTCGGAATCGAAAGGTCCGGTGGAATACCGGATGACGTACCAGAGCGCGAATTCATCCGAGCTGGCCTCCGGCGGGACGCAGGTGACTTATCAGAAGGAGATCATGATCAACGCCAAGGAAATGTCGCCGGCGGAGTATGCGCAATTCAAGGAAGTCCTGAAGACCGCCTCGAAGTCGGCGCGCGGCGAGTTGATCATGCAGCGCGAAGGCTCGGAGAATTAATCAGAGACTGTGGAGGTAGAAGTGAAGAAACGAGTTTTGTTGATACTTACGCTATTGCTGTGTGCGGTCATGACAGGCATTGCAGGTGCTGTGACAAAGACCTTTTCCGACGAGGATGTCCGGAGCTTGATCGCGGCGGCGCCTTCGCCGCAGCAGTATCCACAGGCGGGCGGATACATTTTGCTAAACCAGCGGTCGACGACTTTAAATCCCGACGGCTCCAGCGTGACTGATTGGCATTATGTTTTCAAGATCATGCAAGAGCGCGGCAAAGAGATGTACGGAGACGTCAAGCATCTCTATAACAAGGATGCCGACAGCGTCGTTGTCGTCAAGGCGGTGACCTATCTGGTCGACGGTTCGGTGAAAGAGGTTGAGAGCAAGGCGATTCACGACCTGACACCGGCCTCGCTCTCGAATGCGGCGATCTATTCCAATATCATGCAGAAAGTGGTGAACTTCCCAGCCCTGATGGTGGGAGTCACGATTGAGCTGAAGCTGCGCACGTTCCGGAGAGCCCCGGAAGCGGGTGAGGAACATTTCACCTGGGGTGCGGATAATTTCCAAGGGAGTGATCCAATTGGATTCAAGGAAATCTCATTGACAGTTCCGCAAGGGGTGAACCTGCGTTACACATTCCAGAACGAAGGTGTCGAGTACAGCACATCGTCATCGGACGGGACGGTCACGCACAACTGGACAGCGACAAATGTACCGCAAGTAATCAATGAGCCCAGCATGCCGCCGATGTCGCGAATTGCACCGCGATTGGTTTACACCGATGCGGAGTCGTGGGATCAGGTGGGCAAATGGCTCGCCGGGCAATTCTACAAACATGTCAAAACCGACGGCGATGTGCTGAAGAAAGCAACAGAGCTGACCAAAGGCTCAAAGTCGCTCGACGAGAAGATTGAGAAGATCGGACTCTATGTGATCACCGACATTCGCGGTGTTGCAGAGAACAGTCTTCCGCTCGGACTCGCAGGTTACGAGCCGAACGATGCCGATGTAGTGCTTGCAAACAAGTATGGCGATTGGCGCGACAAAGCGGTCGTCCTGATTTCGTTGCTACGGGCGGCGGGAGTTGAGGCGTATCCGCATTATGTCAATCGCGGTGGCGCGGTTTTAGCCAATGAATATCCGGCGATGAAGCAGTTCGATGCGATTTTTGCGTATGTGCCGTCTTACAAGGGCGCACCGCTGTGGATCAACCCTTTCGGCGATAAGGCTTCGTTCGGATATCTGCCGGATGCACAGGGGTCGACCGGGTTATTGCTCAAGGATGAAGTGAGCGAGTTGATGGCGGTGGTTGATCCGGAGCCGGAGAAGAATGTCGCAGATTGCCGATTCGAGATGATCGTGAAGCCGAATGGCGATGTCGACGGAACGGCCGGCTGTCAGTTGTCGGGAATCTTCGACAACATGGCGCGGGCGACTTTGAAGGACGCGACGCCGAAAGAGCGCGAGCAGTACTTCCTTGCGACCGCCAACAGCATGGGTGAAGGAAGCCACAACAGAGAGTTCAAGGTTTCCGATCTGAACAATTTGACTTCGGCAGTTCAGGTGGCGCAGGATTACACGACGCCGGAGATGGGAATCGTACAGGGCGACATGATGATCTTCCGCCTGCAGGATGTGCCGTTCGGGTTCGCGCAGATTCCGGCTAATCCGGGACAGACGGTACGCAACTACAGCATGATGCTTGACACAAGAATGATGCTGAAGAAGGAAGGCGTGATACATTTGCCGGCGGGATACAAAGCGGTGTTTGTTTCCGAGCCGTTTGCGATTGAGAACAGTTTCGGCAAGTGGCAGTCGAATTTTTCGCTCAATGCCGATTCGACAGAAGTTGTTTACAATGCTTCAGTGACATTGGTCGATAAGGAAATCGACACGGATGAGTATCCGATGTTCAAGAAGGCGTATGACGATTTTGCGGCGCCGAAGAATACGCTAATCCTATTGGAGAAGCGGCAGCCGAATTAGTTCGAAGTCTTGACTTTCGTTTCTTGATAGCGGCTCTGCTTATTGCGGAGCCGCTATTTTATTGAGTGTTGTTTGGTTCTTGATTCATTAGACTCTCCGACAATTCGAAATTATAGAAGGCTGATCGCGATCATGATGCGTCTTGCGACGCACAACGCCATTGCCGAACCTTGACGGGGGCAACCAGCACCGGTGGAGCCGGTGATGGGTTCGAGCGGGAGTCACTACAGCTACGTGGTTTCGGTATTGTTTTACCGCAAGGGCCCTTGCGAACATAGCCGGTCGCGTCATCAACCTAAAACTCGACGGAGCAACGCCCCGTTTTCGGAGGCAACGGCGGCCTCTACTATACCTTCGGGAGATTATTCTCTACAGGGTGACTACAGGATTTTTCCGTAAGCCGCGCACAACGGTTCGTTGATTTCGCGTTCGGCGAAATGTCAGGAGCACAGGGCTCCTGACCTATTAGGCTAACAGATCCTTCGCCTGCGCAGCGGCTCGGGATGACAAGGTCTGAAGAGAATCCCACCCTGCGCTGCGCTTCGGGTGGGCTACCGGGTTGAGCAAACAGACTAATCTGCCGCGGCATTCTCAGCCTCTTTGCGGATTTTTGCGGCCTCAGACGTTGAATCCAGTCCTTGCGTATGTAGCATCTCTTTGAGTTGCTCAAAGAACTTCAGGGCTTGTTCTTTCTTCCCTAACGCTCTTGATACATAGGCGAGATTTCGCAATATGTCTCGATACTGTCTTGAAGTCGCGTTTTCGCGCGTCCCAAATTGCATTGAGAATTCCCATAAGAGTTGGTCGGCCTCCTCGTACAAACCAAGCGCGATAAGGCAGGTACTTCGCATACACACGGCTTCCGCGGTTGATAAATTCTGACTTCCGTATTTTCGAACCGACAAGTTCATTAAGCGCGTTGTTAACGGTAGAGCAGCCTCAAAGTTGCCCTGCCTCATGTAGCAAACGGACAGAAACAGAAGCCCGTTCTCCACTTCCATACTTCTGGGTGGATAGATTCGTTCTCGCAGTTCAAGCGATCTAAGATAGAAGTTGCAGGCGTTGGAAATACTATCAAGCTCCCTGAGTGAGAATGCTTTTTCGAGAAAGACATCCGCTCTGAGAGAATCGGATATTCTACTGTCCGATGTCAAGAGAAGTGCATCCGAAAGTAATGAGTCCGCCGCGCCCAAGTTGCCCCGAGCTTTTAGGATATGGCTGCGACCAAACAGCAACTTAATCTTGAGGTAGTTCGACTGTATGCCTGAACGATTCATGAACGCAAGAGCGGAATCCAGTTGTGCATCCGCAAGGTCAAGATTCCCTGTCTTGAAATTTGATTCTGACTCCATCATTAATACACTTATTCGCGAAAGCTTGTCGTCTTCTGCGGACTTCTGGCAACTTTGAAGGGCAGGAAATAGCAGGATACAAATCAACATCAGTGTGGTCGACTTTTGCGCCATTGTCATTGTGGTGCTGATTCGGTGCTTGTCCTGAAATCGTGATAGCATCTATTTCCCTTCCCAGCCCGGTCGCCCACCCAGAGAAGAGCGCCGTGTGGAAATGTTATTCCGGGTTCATCTTCAATTTGACAGATTCAAATCTAAGATGCCAGTGATAACTGACTAGTTTAATGATTGACGTTATGACGTGGAGTGCACACCCCGTCTCGACCGCCCTCATTCCTCGGGCGCCCGAGCCACCCCTCTCAAGAGGGGAATTAAAAAAGTCCGCTGTTAGGCGGGGTGGTAAAGTCAGGAGCGCAGGGCTCCTGACCTACTAAGCTGGATCCCGGCTTTCGCCGGGATGACGCAATCTTCGCGCCGTGGTCGTGATGTTCGGCTGAAGCCGAGCCCACAGAATTTCCCACCCTGCGCTGCGCTTCGGGTGGGCTACCGGGAACTTATGACGGCTGGTCGAAAGGCGCGGGTGTGGATATTCGCGTGCCACTAACCTGGATACCGGCGTTCGCCGGTATGACTGGTGTGGATATTCGGGTGCACAAGATGTCACGCCCCGCGAGGGTGTGACCTACAACTGCGAAATTAGCTTGCTTTAGTCGCGATTTCGGCTGATTTTAGCTCACCCTGACGGCAAATATGTCGACGGTCGAGGCAAATTTTAGCTTGGGAGGAACGGCTTGAACGATCAGCGCAATTACCGCTATATGATATACCTGTTATTCATGCTCTCCGGAATTTCGGGGCTGATTTATCAAATCGTCTGGACGCGGTTGCTCGTTTTGGTTTTTGGCAACACGATGCTGGCGACCAGCACGGTTTTGAGCGCGTTCATGGGCGGATTGGCGGCAGGCAGTTGGGTGCTTGGCCGGTACATTGACCGGAAGCCGCGCCCGTTGATTCGTGTGTACGCTTTGTTGGAGGCCGGGATTGGCATCTCGGGCCTGCTGTTTCCTCTGGCGCTCGATGCGGTCACGCCGCTGTATGTCGGACTCTACTCGACGTTTGAAGGCAATATCATACTTCTGAATTTGTTACGCTTTCTCGTTTGTTTTGCAATCATCCTGATTCCGACTTTCTTGATGGGCGGGACCCTGCCGGTGCTGATTAAGCGCTTTTCAACAGCAGAAACAAAAATTGGGCACGAAGCGGGTTTCTTCTATGGGCTGAATACAGTCGGCGCCGTTATCGGGACAATTGCCTGCGGTTACTTTTTGCTTCGGCTGCTTGGAATGCAGTCCACAATTGTAGTTGCAGTGGCCATCAATTTACTGGTCGCAATTGTTGCCTGGATAGTCGGCAATCTCAAAAGAGAAACGCCGTCGTTGACTCCGGCTGTCGTGGCTGACGAAGAGGTCAGGAGCACGGCTCCGTCGATTTACAGCAGCGCCGAGAAGCGGATGGTTCTCATTGCGATTGGGCTTTCCGGTTTCTGTGCGCTGGCATACGAAGTGTTCTGGACGCGCATGTTGAATCTTTTCCTGCACAACAACATCTTCTCGTTCACCGCGATTCTGGGCACATTTTTGGTCGGCATTGCGGTTGGCAGTCTGATCTATGCCCGTTTCCTGGCTAAATCAGCAAGGCAGTTGCAGCTTTTCGTATGGCTGCAAATTGGCATTGGTCTGATCTCCTACGCAACACCGCTCATCTTTCGCGTGTTGCATGCGAGTCTCTTCAATAACTTCAATGAAACTCTCACGATCGCCAAGACGGCAGTGATCATGATCGGGCCGACGACGATGATGGGAATAGCCGTACCGATGGCGATTCAGATTTGCCAGAAGGGAGCGAGCCGGGAAGGAATGAGCGTTGGATCAGTTTACGCGGTAAACACGATCGGCGCGATTCTCGGTGCGTTTGTCGCTGGGTTTGTACTTCTGCCGCTTTTGGTATTACATCTTGGCGTGATTATCGTCGCTTCGCTGAACATAGTCGGCGGTTTCTTGCCGCTTGTAGTTTCGGTGAGTTCAGGAAAGCGATTGGCGAGGAGCGGCGCGTTGATAATTGCAGTCGCAGTCATGTTCCTGGCGGCTCCGGCAGATCTGTTTCGAGGGCTGTATCAGGATGCACATCCAGAGGCGGAAATCATCCATTACAAGGAAGGGCGAGTTGCGAACGCCGTAGTTTATGAATTTTCCAAGTTGGGATATAAGGATTTTCACCTCAATGCTGTGAATGAGGCGTCATCGCGTCTTTGGCATGTGCAGTTGTTTAAGATGCTCGGCATCCTGCCCACTGTCGTCCATAAACAACCGGCCGATGCACTGATGGTGGCATTCGGCGCGGGCATGTCGGCCGGGGCATGCGTGCAGAATGTGACCTCGCTCGACTGCGTGGACCTGAATCCGGACATTCAGGGAATTGCCGCGGCTTACACTCGCGAAAATCTCGACGTGATTAACCAACCGAATTTCCACCAGGTGGTGAATGACGGTCGCAATGCGCTGTTGTTAAGTCCGCGCAAATATTCGCTGATCATTTCGGATGCGACCAATCCGAAGATGCTTGACTCATGGACGCTCTATTCACAGGAATTTTACCAGTTGGTCAAGGATCGTCTTGAGCCGGATGGTGTTTTCTGCCAGTGGGCATTGATTCCGTTGCCGGGCGATGCGATTAAGGTCACACTTAACACGTTCCGCAGTGTATTTCCGCACATGAGTTTTTGGGTGATTCACGGATCGTCGCAAGTGTTGATGCTGGGCACACCCGAGCGACTAAATATCAACTATGCCGATCTGAAGGCGAAGCTTGAACCGCTGTTCGTGAAAGCAGGCTTGAGCGACTATGGCGTCAATGATGTCGAGAAGTTTCTAAGCTTCTTTCTGGTCGGCGAGGACGGAATCGCCGAGATGCTTACCGGATTCGACAAGATCAGTACCGATGACCTGCCGCACGCGCAGTTTTACGTGAGACAAGACAATGCCGGAGTCGACAACTGCCTCGACCTCGTACGCTATCAGGAGTCGATAACCAAGTACATGAATCCCGACAGCGGCCTGCCCGAGAATTTTGCTCAGACCATGGCAGTCCACGAGGATATAGCCCGCCGACTAAATTTGGGATTTCTCACCAACGATGATGTGAAATATGCGGAGGCGGAAGTTGTGGCGGCGGACGCAGGAATGGTTGATGCCAATGTCGAACACATGCTCAATTCCTGTCCGGAGAAGAAGCGTTACTTCCTGGATCGGATCAAATCCCATCCTGATGACATCACGGCTCACAACTGGCTGGGAAATATCTACCTGATGTCAGAAGATTTCTTATCGGCGGAGTCTGAATTCCGAACGGCGCTGGTGATTGAGCCGAAGTATCCTTTTGCGAGAATCAATCTGGCGATGACGCAAATCGCTATGGGCGAGTATGATGAAGCGGTGAAGCAATTGCTGGAAGTGCGCAGGCTCAATCCGACAAAGCGAATTCTCCGTACGGTCGATGAACAGCTTAGGAAGGTGCGGGTACTTAGGAAGCTTGCGTATCAGCCGGACTCGGCGGAATTAACGCGAGCGCTGGGAATCAATTACTACAATGAAGGACGCATACTGGACGCGGTACGTGCTTACCGCAAGGCGTCCGTCCTCGATTCAGCCGATGCGTCGATCGATTATAACCTTGCCCGCATTTGTGAGAATCACGAGTTAGTTTCCGAGGCGAAGCGACTATATCAACGGCTGAATGCGATCGCCCCGGAAGAGATGTCGGTGGCTGCGAAGAAGGAACTGTTTGCCGCTCTCGATAGCGACCCGAAGCAACTTCGTCAATGGCTGAACTCGAGAATCGTCGTTCCCAGCGACCAAGCCGACACGGTCGTCCATCCGCCGAGTTGCGATCAAGCGCTTGCCTTGTGGAACGTGGTTGACGAACGCGTTGTGATTGATACAAGCACGTTGCGGCGTGCCGCTGATCTGTACGAGCAGTCGACCGTGACGGCGCCGGACGATCTGCATGCATACATTGATGCCGCTACGATCTGTGAGGCTCTGGAAGACTATGATCACGCAGGAAGTTTGTGGGATCGGGCGGCGAAGGTGGCGAGTGATCCGAGCGGGTACGCCAAACAGGCGGCGCGCTTGAAGTTGATGGCTCAACTAAACGGCGCTGGCGTGTCCGGGCACCAAAGAGTTCAGCTATTGCGAGAGGTCGCTGTTGTTTGCCGGGAAGTCGACAAACCAGAACTCGCGAAGGAATACCTTGAAGAAGCGGCGGCTTTGAGACCAGATGTGGCAGAGATTTGGTTGGAGTTGGCAGAGACCAATGTGGAATTGGGACTTTACGCGCAAGCGATCGATAAGGCGTCTCGCGCGCTTGCCGTTGATCCGGGTTTGGTGCGGGCAACGTCATTGGTCGCGGCGCTGAAAGAAATCACGGCGAAGGTGGCGACGCAGGGATCGTGACGGCCTCAATGTAAAGACATAATGCTCTCACCCTTCCCTCTCCCAAAGGGAGAGGGTGACTTCGGCGAGTGTGGACAAACGGCGAGTGCGGATTGTCGGGCGAGGCGCTCTTGTCGAAATATGATTGCTGTCGCTAAGGCTGTATACTATCATTGACTGTCCAGTTTCGAGGATTTCTGAGACCAAGTTTGCGCAAGTGCTTTGAAAGGTAGAGAAGAAGTTGCGACGAAATGCTATGCTTGTTTCGGCACGAGTGATGAAAAGGTTGCAGGGGTTGATATTGGAAAGACTGTTATTGGCGCTCAGTTGGATGTTTGTGAGTGGCCTTTTTGTTCCGTTGATTTGCGCAACAGGTTCTGATTCACTGGACTTCAAGATTTCGATGCAGAAGGCAGAGTACTTCGATGTGCAACCGATATTTGTCAAATGCGTTCTTAAGAATGTATCTGGACGGCCGGTGACAATCAGCAGAATCAGCAAGATTTCGCACAACCTAGGGTTCCATCTTGAAAGAACTGGTTTTGGTACTGTCGATCCTTTTGCCACAGTCACCGATTGCTTTGGTCCGAAAAATACCACTCTTCCGCCGAATGATTCCCTCGTGGAATGGGTTCGACTTTCCGCAATGTACGGCACCTTGCTGAAAGACGGCAGCCGAATTTGGCACCTCCAGGAAGGAGAATATTCTCTGTCAGTGACCTATGAATCTAAGTTGGTGTCCAATGAATTGAAGTTTTCCGTCTTACAACCGTCAGGATCCGCTGCGGAAATTGTCTACTTGCTTCGAACAATTGACAACATCTGGGGAATTGCATCGAACAAGTCCATTTCATTCATGATTGATGACGCTCTCCGTGAGAGCGTCGACGATGAGTACGGAGTGTTGTTGCTTGAGTTGCGTGCACAGTTATTCCGACCTAAGTTCGCAGAAGCAGACGAAGACGATCTGGCCGAAGAACAAAAGTCGCTCCAGATGTTGCTCGATTTGTACCCGGATTCTCCGGCATGCGAAATGACACTTTATCGGGTTATTGCGTATACGGAAAGCGATCACAGACTCCCCCTGCTTGAGCGGTTGGTCAAAGATCATGCGGGCCGGAATCTGGGGTACTTTGCAGGAAAGATGATAGATGCGAAGCAATATCTTCGGTATCCCGTTTTGAACTGAAAGCTACCTTTGTCGGGTAGCGTAACCGAGTGCCCCACACTCGCTGGTACGCAATGCGGCAAGAGTGGACGACTGCCGAGCACGCTGTATTTTTACCCCACCCTACGCTTCCTTTCGGGTGGGCTACCAACTAAGAAGGGTCAGACAGAAATACCTGACCTACCGAACCTGGTTGCAGACAGATTTATT
>CAZQBX010000073.1:0-1424 GCA_964592145.1 uncultured Ignavibacteria bacterium | reverse complement strand
GCGTTTGGTTGAGGATGCGGATGATCATGCCGCGTTCGGCCTGTGTCTGCGCCATCTGGCCGACTTCCTTGAGGCCGGCGCCTTCGCGGAGGCGGACCTCGTCGGTGGTCGCGAGACGAATTGCTAAGTGTTCCGGCTTGATCTTCTTGCCTTCGGCGAGAATGATCGAGCGCTCGATAGTGTTTTCAAGTTCGCGGACATTGCCGGGCCAGTGGTAGCGTTCTAAAATGGCGAGGGCTTCGCGCGCGAGCGACTTCTCCCCTTTTTTCATCTGGCGCCAATACTTGTCGACGAAATAATTCGCCAGCGGGGCGATGTCGTCGCGGCGTTCGCGCAACGGCGGGATGTGGATCGGAAATACCGAGAGCCGGTAGAACAAATCTTCGCGGAATTTCTTCTTGGCGATGGCTTCCTGCAAATTGATGTTGGACGCCGTGATGATGCGGACATCGACCTTGAGCGGTTTGGTGCCGCCGAGGCGTTCGAAGGTCTGCTCCTGCAGGACACGCAATAACTTCGCCTGAAGTGAGAATTCGAGGTCGCCGATTTCGTCGAGGAAGATCGTGCCGCCGTTGGCGATTTCGAATTTGCCCATCTTGCGGGCGTGCGATGATGTAAAGGCACCCTTCTCGGAGCCGAACAATTCGTTTTCGAGAAGTTCGCCGGGGATGGCGGCGCAGTTGATCGTGATGTACGGTTTGGTGTGGCGCGACGAGAGCGAATGAATGGCGCGCGCGAAAAGTTCCTTGCCGGTGCCGGATTCGCCAGTGAGCAGAACCGTGGTGTCGGAGGGCGCGACTTTTTGCACGAGGCGCATAACTTCGATCATGATTTCGGACGAGCCGATGATATCCGAGAAGCCGAGCGATTCGGCGAGTTCTTCGCGGAGGAGATGATTTTCGGCGACGAGGCGCTGATTCTCGAGAGCGCGCTCGATGACCATGTGGAGATGGCTGGTGTCAAACGGCTTCTGGAGGAAGTCGAAGGCGCCCCGTTTCATCGCCTCGACGGCGGTTTCGATGGTGCCGTAGGCGGTCATGACGATAATGGCGCTGTCGGGATCGTGTGCGCGGACGCGGGAAAGGACCTCCATGCCGGAGATGTCGGGCATCTTGAGATCGGTGAGGACGACGTCGTAATGTTTCTCTTTGGTACGCGCTACGCCGGCGTCGCCACAGTCTTCGGTTTCGACATCGTAGCCTTCAGCTGAAAGCGCGGCTTTCAGCATTTCGCGCATGCTGTCTTTGTCGTCGATAACGAGAATATTTGACACGGGTCTTCCCTATCTGTTAGAGCCGGACACAGGTATTCCTCTTCAGAAAGTATCGACAGAATTAGTGTTCGCTGAAGGGGGATTTTGGGGGGGCGATGGAGCGATTCAACGGGTTCAGGACACACCCCGCCTCGTCCCGACCAGTCGGGAC
>CAZQBX010000072.1:0-15642 GCA_964592145.1 uncultured Ignavibacteria bacterium | reverse complement strand
TTCCACTCGAATGACCGAACGGATCTTCCGGGAAGCAGACTTGGTATTCGCTTTGGCCGAAAACCACTATGAGGCGCTCAAGAAGATGCCGGGCGCCGACCAGAAGCTGTTCATGGTCAAGGCATATCCCGCGAGCGGTCACGACGATCCGCAACACTCAGTTGATGACCCGGTGGGCGGAACCTTAGAAGAATACAAGAAGACTTTTGCAGAGATCTATGGTGAAATCAAGCGAGCTCTGCCAGAAATGATCAGGAGGATTGAACATCATCGCCAAGCATCGTAAGAAAGCCTTGGGAATAGCGATATCGATACCTGTTATCGTCGTTCTTCTATTGCTGAACTTTCGCGGCGAATCAGGCGCGGCTGACACTTCGGCTGTGCAAGCCGTTCCGATTGACAGCCTTTATCGCGAGTTGCCGAATGATTCATTCGGCCCCGGGGAATACCTCAAATTCAGCGTCGGTTACGGGTTTGTTACGGCGGGAACTGCAACACTGGAAGTTCGCGATACCAGTACATATAACGGCGCCCTTTGCTTTCAGATTTACTCCGAGACAAACTCCAACAAGTTCTTTGACGGATTTTACAAAGTTCGCGACACTATTATCTGCCAGTTTGATGCCGAAGGCTTGTTCTCCCACTATTTCTTCAAGGCTCTTCACGAAGGTTCCTACCATTCTTCGCGGGAGATAAGTCTTGATTATAAGCAGCGCCGCGCAATTACGAAGAAGGGCAAAGACGATATTGATACACTGGCGATCGCTGCATTCTCACAAGACGTAATGACCGCATTCTATTACATTCGCACTCTGCCTCTGGAAGTAGGGCAGACGATAAAGTTGAATTATGTCGATCACGATTCAGCAACCGTGATGGATGTTCGCGTCCTCAAGCGAGAAACGGTCGACGTTCCGGCGGGCAGATTTAACTGTCTTGTCGTCGAGCCGATGTTGCAGGCCGCCGGGGTGTTCAAGCAAGAAGGCGAGGTCAAGGTATGGTTGACCGACGATCGCCTTAAGATGCCGGTTCTAATGAAGAGCAAAGTCCTCGTTGGCTCGATTCACGCCGAATTAGTTGAGTTTAAGCTCGGCAATCTGAATTGGTAATGATGAAACAGATTGATCTGTCGAAAATCAGGGTGCGTTCAATAGCCGGACGGCGATCAAAGGTGCATGGCTCGCAATTTGACGTTAGCTTGTCAAGTGCGGGTGTCTCGGATTTTGTCGACTCGCTGCCAGATATCCTTAAGGGTGCAGATCTGAAGGAACTTGTGGCGGCAATGGTAAGAGCACGCAAGGCCAATAAGCCAATTTTGTGGATGTTTGGCGCACACGTGATCAAGGTCGGGCTGGCGCCGGTGTTCTGCGAAATGATGCACGCCGGTTGCGTGCAAATGATATCAACGAACAACGCCGGACTCATCCACGACTTGGAGCTGGCATTCTTTGGCCAGACCTCTGAAGACGTCGAGGCAGCGCTCACGGAGGGCGAGTTTGGCATGACCAAGGAAACGGTTGCGCATTACGCCGGAATCATTGACACAGTCCGAAGGGAAAAAATAGGACTTGGTGAAGCCGCAGGGGTTTACATCAATCGCAAGAAAGCTAAGAACCGAGAACGTTCGGTTTTTGCAGTGGCGCAATCTCTCGGCATTCCAGCAACCGTGCATGTGGCGATCGGCACCGACATTGTAAATGCCCATCCGACATATGACGGTGGGATCATTGGTGCGGCATCGCAAGACGATTTCAAGATTCATTGCCACAATGTTACTCGACTCAAAAATGGCGGTGTGGCGCTTAACTGGGGCTCAGCGGTTATTATGCCGGAGATTTTTCTCAAGGCAATAGCGATTGCCCGGAATCTTGACAAACAATTCAGCAAATTCACAGTTGCTAATTTCGATATGATTGGGCTATACCGCCCACGCAATAATTTTGTCGCACGTCCGCGACTGCTGGGCGCGACGACTTACGACTTTGCCGGTCACCACGAGATTATGCTGCCGTTGCTATGGGCGGCTGTCCGCGAGCGGCTCAAGTTGCAGCGAAAACGGAGAAAGAACTAATGCCGAAAATCGTTGAGTGCGTTCCGAATTTTTCGGAAGGCAGACGCCCAGAGGTACTGAAAGCGATCACCGATGCCATCACCGCCGTGCCGGGAGTCGTTTTGCTTGATGCCGAAATGGACAAAGACCATAACCGTGCGGTTGTGACCCTTGCCGGAGAACCGTTGGCCGTCAAAAAGGGCGTATTTCAGGGAATAAAGAAAGCATCGGAACTAATCGATCTGCGGACGCATCAGGGTGAGCACCCACGCATGGGCGCGACCGATGTCTGTCCATTCATTCCAATCAGCGAGATTACCGTCGAAGAGTGCGTCGAGTTGGCAAAGTCGCTTGGCGATCAGGTTGGAAAGGAACTCGGAATTCCCGTGTACTTGTATGAACAGGCGGCGACGCGATCCGACCGGGTTAGTCTTCCCGATATTCGCAATAAGCACGGTCAATACGAAGGTATTAAGGCGACGATTGAATCCGATGATACGCTGATCCCAGACTATGGACCACGCAAGATGCACGAACGCGCCGGCGCCATTGCTGTTGGAGTCAGGCTGCCGCTTATTGCGTTCAATGCTTACCTCGGCTGCAACGACCTGAAAGTGGCGCAGAAGATTGCCAAATCGATTAGGGCGAACACCGGCGGGTTCACATTCTGCCGCGCCATGGGATTTGAGATCAAAGATCGAAACTGTGTCCAGGTGTCGATGAATCTGGTCAACTACTTACAGACACCGATATATCGAGTCTTAGAGACGATTAAATCTGAAGCGGCTCGTTGGGGAACACAAGTGACTTCGACAGAAATCGTGGGCCTCGTTCCCAACGAAGCGATAGCAAATTCGGCGCGTTGGTATCTCATGCTGGAGAATTTCAGCAAAGAACAGATTCTCGAGATCAAACTACAGAAATCACTTGAAGAGCAGGGAAGTCGTTCCGGGCTAAGTACCTTTGTAGAGAGTGTCGCTTCCAATTCGCCGGCGCCCGGTGGTGGATCAGTCTCCGCTGCGGCAGGTTCACTCGCAGCGGCTCTGGCAAGCATGGTTTGCCGATTGACACTCGGCAAGAAAAAGTATGCCGAGGTTCAGGATCAAGTTGCGGCAGTTTTAGAAATGAGCGACAAACTCAAAGATGAGTTGTATGAGTTGGTCGCCCGTGATGCCGCCTCATTTGATGCTCTGATGGCGGCAATGAAACTGCCCAAGGAATCTCCCGAACAACAGGAAGTTCGGAAGTCGGCGATTCAGAAGGCTACTATTTTGGCAACGCGTACCCCATTGGAGACAATGCAGAAGGCCCTGGACGCAATTGAACTGGCAATCAGAATCGCCGAAATTGGAAATGTCAATTCCGTCAGTGATGCCGGTGTCGGCGCATTGATGGCACATGCCGCTGTTCAGGGGGCGTTTTACAACGTGCAGATCAATCTGCCTGGAATTGCTGACGAATCGGTCAAGGCCGAAATAGACAAGGAATCACGAAGACTCTTGAGCGAAGCGGAAACTAAATCGAGGCTCGCGCGTGAAATCGTTATCGGGAAAATTGGATGTCAGATAAACTGATTGACCTTCATATGCATACGATTTACTCTGATGGCCGGTATACGCCGACCGCCACAGTAGAGTACGCCTCGGAACGGAATCTTTCTGCGATCTCAATAACTGACCACGATTCGTTTGACGGACTCTCGGAAGCTGCAGAGCGGGCGGCAGAACTTAAGATCGAGTTGATTAACGGCATTGAGTTGTCATGCACCCATGAAGAGTCGGACATTCATATGCTCGCTTACTTTGTCGATCCGCTCTATCATCCGTTGGCTGATAAAGTCAAGTACTACCAGGATGAGCGGCTAAAGCGCGGTCTGTTGATCGTGCAGAAACTGAATGAGATGGGGATCGATTTGCGAATTGAGACCGTCAAGACAATGGCCGGAAGCGGTGTTGTGGGACGGGTGCATGTCGCCGATGCACTGGTGAAAGAGGAGTACGTTCACACATTTGATGAAGCATTCAATCGCTTTCTGGGGTATCACGCACCGGCGTATGTTCCGAAAACATATTTCGATCCTATTGAGGCGATTTCGCTTGTCCACGATGCCGGCGGTATCATCGTGATGGCACATCCGGGAACGGTCCGTCGCGACGACGCAATTCCGTTTCTTGCTGAAATTGGAATGGATGGAATAGAAGTCTTTCACTCCAAACATACGCCGGCCCAAGTCCGTCATTATAAGGCCATTGCGGAGAAGCACAAATTGCTGATTTCCGGCGGCTCTGATTGGCATGGCCGAAACGATCCACGCGCCGAAATGGGCAATCAAAAGGTCCCTTACGTAATACTTTCCCGAATGAGAGAATATCTTGCCAGCCGAAAATCAACATGACAAAGGAGCCCGCGTGAGCGCTCGATTCCCATACTTCGTTTCTCTCCTGTTAGTACTTTCATTGGTCGTACTGGCGTCAGCTGTAGATCTGACGCAAATGAATCGCATCGAACAAATGCAGGCGCTTTTGAATGCCTATGTCGAGCGGCATGAGTCTGCATCCACTTCACTTGGCGATGGAGATATGCTGCCAATGGGAATGGCGCAGAAATGTGGATTGCCATTGGCAATGCAGATCAGGGTATTCGAAAATCAGTATGGAACGATCGCAGGTTTTGAAGAAGTTATGGCACGGCCCACAAACCTGCCTTTGACCTTCGATTCGCCCGGCGGTCATTTCAAGATTCACTATACTACTACCGCAGGTAGCCGTGACACGATCCTGACGAAGTATGGCGATCAGAACAGCAACGGCGTACCGGACTATCCCGAAATCGTTGCACGTATTGCGGATTCATGCTGGGAACACCATATCAACGAGTTGGGATTCATTGAACCGATCAGCGATGAGACCTCGGGGGGGGATTCGCGCTATGATATCTATCTGAAAGACGTTGGCGCAAACGTTTATGGAAGTACGGTGCCCGAAAGTGATTTTATCTCGGGGGAGTTTGTTCGAACAACTTCGTGGATGGAGTTGGACACCAAGTACGAGGACTACTCCGGTTATGCAACCAGGCCAATCGAAGCGCTGCAGGTGACAATGGCTCATGAATTTCTGCATGCAATTCACCTGACTTATGACGGCAGGGAAGTCTGTACTGCACCAGACTGCACCAACAATTACAATCCGTATTGGCTGGAAATGTCGGCGGTGTGGATGGAGGAAGAGACTTACGATAATGTAAATGACTATTATAACTATCTGCAGTTCTATCTGCCCACGGTTCACAAAGCTCCATATTACATCAGCAATGACGGCCTGAATATCTATGGTGCCGGACTTTTTCCAATCTTTCTTGCCGAGAAGTACGGGAAGGAAATAATCCGCAAAGTATGGGAATACTGCGGTGCAACGCCAGGTGAGAACTTCCTCAGCGGTGCTCTGCAGAGCGCGCTCTTCGATCAGACGGACGGCGCAGTCAATTTGGAACAGGCGTGGACTGAATATTCGCGTTGGCTTTTCTTCACCGGTGGACGGGCGCGTACGGGACGGTATTTCTCCGAAGCAGCCAATTACGAAATGGTGCCTGATCAACTGGGCAATCCGGCACGTGCGTATATACGCTATTATTCAGACTACCCGGTCACTCTGGCTGAGAGCGGTGATAACCAGTTTCTGCCCTCAGAATTGGGAATCAATTACCTGGTTTTTCGAACCGGTTCGCTGGCGAGCGGATTCACGATGGACTTCCTCGGAGTCATAAGTACCGATCCGTCGACAGAATGGCGCAAGTCGGTAATCGCTTACGATCGATTCAACGCCAATGGATTGTTCAGGACTTCGGAATCGTTGTATCCGCTGAATACACAGGTTCGGGTCGAGGATATTGACGCAATTACTGACGTGCTGGTGATCCCGACGATTGTTAATCCAGGACTCAAGCGCTTGTCCAATTCGTATCGCTTCAGTGTCGCCGATACTTCTGTAATGATCGACGAGAACAAAGTTCTATTTGCCAACACGAAGCTGATATCATCCAGTGCTGTCGACCGACCTCTGACGGTCATATTCGATGTTGCGCAGACCGCCGATGTCGATATCAGTATTTTTACGGTCGCCGGAGAGCAGGTGTATAGTTCGGAACGCACAAGTGTCAATCCCGGGGATCCGCACTCAATTACCTGGTCGGCAAGAAACGAAGACGACGAACCGGTGGCTTCGGGGATTTACATAGTTCAGGCAAGAATCGGCGACGAAGTCCGGCACCAAAAGATCTTAGTGGTCAGGTGACAGCCAAGACCGTCGCAGCTATTGGGATATTCGCAGCCTTGGCCTACGCGGGCTCAATGGTCTTGATGGTGATTCCCAATGCGACGCTGTCAATATTGGTGGTGTTTTTTGCTGGATACTGTATTGGACGAATGGCGGGGCTGCTGGCAGGAGTCATAAGTTCTGCGCTGATCTCGTTATTCAATCCTTACGGTATGGTTGCCTTACCGCTGCTCGGCGCACAGGTGACAGGATACGCTCTGATCGGCTTTACAGGAGGCATGATGCGGACTCGCCTTGAGCCGCGTTCGTCCGCCGCATATTTCACTCTGCTCGGTGCAATGGGTACAGTAACTGCGCTGATGTACCAGTTACCGGTTTCGATTGTTGACGCCTGGTTATTTGGTCCATTCAGAGAGAGACTGATTGTGTCGGCTTCTTTCGCATTAATCACCGTTGTCTCAAATTTGCTCTTCTTCATGATCTTCTTTCCAATTCTTGCAAAACTCCAAAAAGTGGTTATTTTTCCAGTCAGCCGTTGACTCCGCGTTGTCTTGAGCAATGATGGAGCGACGGCAGTATGGAGTTGAATTGTACCGCGTCGTTGGCGTACTCATAGCACTTCTCACAGGTCTCTGGTCGATTGCGGCGGCACAGGACCAGACAGCGGATAGTAGTAAAGTTTCCAGTGTCGGCGATTCGCTGGCGGTGCTTCCGGCTTCTCAACCTGTTGATTCAATTCCGAAAACAATGAGGCCGAGATTTCCGAGTACAAGCGACAGTCTGATAAGATTGATCTTTGCGGGTTTTGATGGGAGCACAGTATGTCCCGATCGCCCGCAGTCATCCTCGATATGGCAGTCGAATCCGGAACTATACCGGCTGGCGGCGAGCATGTGGGGTGATCTGGAAACATTCTATCCGCTTGGCTTAACACCGAGTCACCTTTCGCGTTCAGACAATTTTGTCGGTGAACAGACTTTTGCCAGCCCCGTGCCCGTGCCGTATTCGGAGGAGTGGCTTAGAAGCGAACCGTCACAGCGTTCGTATATCCTTGGGACAGCACTAAACGGCTTGGTGGTTCCGTTCGGTCGGAGCACAGGAGTCTACCAACAAAGCGACCTCGTGGAATTTGATACCGCCACCAGCAGCGTATATGTCAATCGCGGCCGCGGTGGATTTGCCAACACAACATTCGACTTCGCAAGCAACTTTGGTAATTTCGGCTGTATCCGCGCGGATGGGACATTTCAGAAAAACGATGGACTGCTGCTCGGCACAAATTCCAGGCTCAATCGAATGCGGCTGATGGTCGAACCTCGCCTCAAGGCCAACCTGCAGGGAAGTGTGTTATATTCGTTCAATCGACTTCGCGGCAATCGAATGTTTTTTCCGACCGATTACCAGTTTGACGGCAGTGTCTCCGACAATTTTGCGACGCTTTCCACTTCATTGGCGTATCTGCGTTCCGAAGACTCGCAACTCGACTTGCGGCTCACCTATCGAAATGATGATCAGCGATTCGAGAGCGCAAAGTTAAGAACGGCGCAACGATTCCGAATCGTCGAATCGCAGCTTGAATATCAGAAAAGGCACAGCCAAAGCACAACCGCGTTCGCCGCAACAACAAGGTACCTGAAATATCGAAGCCAGGGAGTCGGAAACTCCAGCATTTATTTTGATGTCGGACTGCGACGTCTGGGAGAGTTGTCGCCTCGCGCCAGATATTTTGGTGCGTTGTCGGTCATTGGTTCCGATGAACTTAGTCCCGCACCAAATCTTGTGGTCTCAGCAATGTACAGTGTTTCGAGTCGGACTGACGCGATATTAACCGGCGGATGGCGCAGTATTCAACCGCAACCCGAGATGTTGTTTCACGCGCCTGTTCAAGCAGCGTTTGCAGATACAGTAAGTGATTTCATGCTGTTATCTGACTCCGATATGGGCACGGGTACGGCGCGGAGTCTGGAACTGGTCATTAACCACCGGCACCGGAATCTGCAGTTGCAGCTGCAGGGTGGCGCGATCGGCATGTCGAATGCAGCGGAATGGCAACCGGAGTATGACTCACTGGCCTACGGTCGGTATCGGGCAGTAGAGGCCAACAAAAGTATCCTTTTCGGTGTGGTCAAGGCGAGATTGGCGCCGAGCAGCCGGCTGACAGCCAATATTGCCTACGCGATCAGGAGCGTAACACGTGAGGGTGAAGATATTACTTTCGGACCGATGCATACAGCAAACGCATCGACCTGGTATCGCTTCCCGATCAATCGTTTGAAGATTTGGCTGAACCTCGGTGCAGGTGCTACCTTTCGTTCAGCAGTTAATCGTTATCTTGCCGGTGGAGTCGAAGATGGCGTACTTGTGACAGAATCCTATTTTAGTTTTGATCTCAAGCGATTTCACTTCTATTTCAATTATCACAATCTCTTGAATGTATCATATACTTTGAATAACATCAAACAGCCGGGCAGATCGATTTGGTGGGGATTCAAATGGACGTTTGTTGACTAAGGAGGCGCTTATGAATCGCAACGACGCCTATCAGCTCGTGGTCGAAAAGATTGGCGAAGGCAACCTGCTGAAGCACATTATCAGCGTCGAAGCACTAATGCGCAGGCTGGCGGAGCATTTTGGTGAGGATGTCGAGCGCTGGGGACTGGTCGGGCTTCTGCACGATCTTGACTATGCTGTGACGGCGGAAGCGCCGGAGAAGCACACGTTCGTTACCAGCGAGTGGCTCGGAGCCTACCCGGAAATCGATGATGCGATGAAGTATGCAATTCAGTGCCACGCCGACCACCAGCCTTGCATCTCGAAAATGGACTGGGCTCTATATGCAGCGGATCCGACAACCGGGCTGTTGACTGCGGCTGCTCTGATGCATCCGACACGCAAGATAGCTGAAGTGCAGGTATCGTCAGTAATGAAGCGGTTTAAGGACAAACGCTTTGCTGCCGGTGCTCGCCGCGATGCCATTTCCAAGTGCTCGGAACTGGGCTTGTCGCTGGAAGAATTTTTCGGGCTGTCTCTCGACGGCATGAGTCGCATTGCCGTGGAGCTTGGGTTGTAGGCAGTGAAAGAGGTTGTTGCGTGTCGATAGCCGGCGAGTACTCTCGCCTTAAGGCGCAAGTCGGTTGGGTAATGTACGACTTCGCCAACACGATCTTCTCGATGAACATCGTGACTTACTTTTTCTCACCCTGGATCATTGAAGACCTCAATACCAAGGACATTTTCTTCTCGATCAGCTACTCGACGTCAATGTTGTTGGTGGCGATCACATTGCCTGCACTGGGTCGCAAAGCCGACTTGGGCAGTACGCGACTGCGAGACTTGAGGACCTTCACGTATCTATGCGTTGCCGCCACAGTGCTTCTTTCGCTGTTTGCGTTGGTGAAGTTACCGCCGCTTGCAACTGTTGTTGCTGCATTGGTCTGCTTTGCCGCCGCGAACTACTTCTATGAGGGCGGACTTACATTCTACAATGCGCTGATCTCCGACGTGTCGACGCCGGCGACAGTGGGCAAGATCTCCGGTATAGGTACCGGGATAGGTTATGCCGGCTCGATCACGGGACTGCTCTTGGTCTCACCCTTGGTGGGACTGAATTTGATCGATGGACTTTCGGGACGAGTCTATACGTTTCTGCCGACTGCACTGCTATTCCTGGTGTTTGCCCTGCCGTGTCTTTACTGGGTTCGAGAGCAGCCGCGACATCAAACGACTTCAATTCGACGCGAGTCGTTTGGACAGAGTCTCAAGCAGGCTCTGCGAGATACTCGGGAGTATCCGGGCTTGCTGCGCTATATGGTCGGCAACTTCCTGGTGATTGATGCGGTGAATACGGTCATCATCTTCATGGGAGTTTACTCAAGTTCGGTGATTGGATTCGAAGAAGGCGACAAGTTGATTCTCTTCATTTCCTCGACGACGTTTGCTCTGTTTGGATCGATCTTCTACGGTTACCTGACAGACAGGATCAAGTCGAAACCCGCCATGCTGATATCGGTACTCGGTTGGATTGTGGCTCTTTTTGCAGCGACAGTGACCTTTGAGAAAGCATATTTCTACGTCATTGGGGCGTTCTTTGGTGTCTTTCTCGGAGCTGTGTGGACCGCAAGTCGTCCACTTCTCAATACTCTAGTGCCTGAGGAGAAGCTCGGTCAGTTCTACGGAATCTACTCACTTTGCTCAAAGGCGGCAGCCACTATTGGACCCCTGCTTTGGGGGGTCGTCGCTCTCATTGGAGAGAAGGATCGGCTGCTTGGGAGACTCACTCTTGACACTCTGAGTCAGTTAGGTTTCACTGTATCGGATCGGCTTGCTGCCACTATCCACTATCGCTTGGCGTTAGCAGCCCAAATTATCGCTCTGGTGGCTGGGTTTATCGTGCTCCTGAAGGTGCCGAATCGTAAAGAGTACACAATCAAGTAGATTGTCATCATTACTCGCTAACTCATTGATAATTAAACTAATAGTGATGTTCAAAGTTCGCGATTGCTAATTCGCTGATTCGGATTATATTGTAGGTATAACCAGGTATCATTCCGGAGGCTTCCTGTTCCGAACCCTGTTAGTTTTAGTTTTGTTTAGCGTCTCGACGGCGGTTGCTGCCATTCCGTGGCCGATGGAGCCCTTTGATTCATCGCACGCATTGGGCAACTCGTATGGGGAGTACCAAGACTATGGCGGTACGCCGTATATGCACCCGGGGATCGACATTCTTCATCCGGCAGGTACGCCCGTTTATGCGGTCAAGGCAGGTTGGGTAAAGGCCGTCCTGACAACATCCGCTGATCTGCACTGGCGGGTAGCGATTGGTGATACGAACGGACCTGACAGCTGCGACGGCTGGCTTTATGCACACCTGGAAGAGCAAAGTATCACTGTGAGTGTTGGCGACTATGTGGATAGCGGACAACAGCTTGGAGTTTTAGTTAGCTGGCCGACTTCGAACTTCCATCACCTGCATTTTGTGAAGATCAGAAACGCTGGCACGACGTGGGCATCCAATTGGCTTTTCGTGGGGAATCCGCTGGATGAGTTGAATAATATCGATGATTTTGTCCCGCCATATTTCTTGAACATCAACACCGGAACCCGCTTCCGTTTCTGCCGAGACAATACCGACGTCTATTTCAATGTTGCGGTGCCGATTGACGGGGACGTTGATATTATTGCAAAGGCACATGATCGAATTGGGCACCCAACGTGGGTTGTCACACCAAACGAAATGGGATACGAAATCTATTCGGATTCAGTCAACCTTGGTCCGTTTACATCCTATTTGTTTAGCGGTCGACTTCTGTGGGATCAGTCGTACCATACACTTTTCAAGAACTCCGCGCCCTGCAATTCTGAAGGCGATTATACTCAACGCCAATTCTACGAAATCATAACGAACCACGATGACGATGGAATTGTCGAGCCGACGGATGTTTCAGGAAAGTGGGCCACTGGACTGGTGCCAAATGACACCTATACTGTGAAGGTTTGGGCAAAGGATCGGTATGGTAACATGGCGACTGATAGTATGGAAGTGACGACTGCGAATTTCTACAGCATTTTGGGCAAAGCAAGAACCAGCGATGGTAATCCGTTTGCCGAGAACTTCGTAATCGAGGTTCCGATATCTTCGGTCAATCTTGGCTTAGTTGATTCGACGTTTAACCTGATTGGACAGCCTGCGGGACGATATCAATTGAAAGTTACCAGGCCTCGATATCAGGAGTACTCCGAAATAATCGATGTCTTCTCTAACCTCGATCTGAACATAACGTTGGATCCGGTACCGTATGTCAATGGCGACGTCGACTTCAGCGGCGGTGTTACGATATCCGATGTAGTCTATCTGATAAACTACATCTTCGCCGGTGGACCTTATCCTGATCCCTGGGCCACCGGAGTCCACATTGACACAAATCCGTCCGTGAACGTATCCGACGTCGTTTACCTCATAAACTACATATTTGCCGGCGGTCCCCCTCCCGGTCAATAAAGATCAAAAAAAGCGAAAGTTTTTGAAAAAGTACTGACAGTAGTTGTCAGTGGTGGGTGTTATCTTGCGAACAAAAGGAGGCGAAGAACACCCGCCGTCAGGCTAGTGTCTCTTTGTTCTCGGGGAGTTCGGGGTCCAAGCCGGACTCCCCTTATTCTGCCTGAAGAAGCCCGAAATCACCTGCAACCGTAAAAATCACACAAACTTGCGCAACATTTTGACTCGGGATTCGTAATCTTCCTCCAGATGAAGACGAAACCAATTTAGGAGGAGCGATGCCAAGGCTGACAATTTTCACCGCCCTTAGCCTGTTGATGCTGCTTGGTTCTGTCCGTTTATGTGCAGAATCGGGCCGAATCTACGGAAAACTCTACACTGTCGATAATGATGTGTTTGAAGGTTGGATACGCTGGGACAAGAACGAGGCGTATTGGGACGACATCATCGATGGCACGATCGAGAAGGATCGGCGTGAGGCAGAGCGCAAGCAGGGAAAGCGTCGCTACAAAGACTCCAAGGGCGATTTACAGATATTCGGGCTAAAAATCGGTGAAGGCAACTCAATCTTCGGTTTTGACATTTCATCTGAATCCCAACTCCAATTTGGTCACATCCGCACACTGGCACGCGACCGCGATGAAGGCGCGACACTGACGTTGAAAAACGGGGAAGTCGTTATTTTTAATTCGGGTTCCGACCTGGGACCGGGACTTCGCGAAATTCTCTTAAATGATGCCAAAGAAGGCGAAATCTACTTCGATTGGGATGACATTGATCACATCGACTTCATGCAGGAGGCAAGCGAACCGACCGACGGTTTGGAACGGTTGTATGGTCGTGTAAGTACGCGAAGGGCGGGAGAATTTACCGGCTGGATTGAATGGGACGTTGATGAGGTATTTAACGAAGACGATCTCGACGGCGACGAAGATGGCGGCCGGACGAGAAAGATCCAGATGGGGCGAATCGCTTCGATTGAAAGGCGCTCATCATCTTCGGCGTCGATTGTCCTGAAAGACGGCAAGGAGATGACCCTGCGTAATTCCAACGACGTCAATTCGGAGAACCGCGGAATCGTGGTCAAATCGACCGAATTCGGACGAGTCAAGGTCAATTGGAGCGATTTCGAGAAGGCGGAGTTCCTGCCTGTTCCCAAAGCCGAGCTTCCGTCCTACAAGGACTTTGACGGCGGTGGGCGCATCAGGGGCACGGCGACTACTGAAGACGGCGAGGAATTCTCCGGCAATATCGCCTGGGACAATGATGAAGAGTACACCTGGGAACATCTCAACGGCGAGTACAAGGGTGTCGAGATTGTGATTCCGTTCGCCATTATTTCCACAATCGAAAAGAGCTCGCAGCGCAGCGCCACAGTGACACTGAAAAGCGGCAACACCTATATTCTGAGCGGCTCGAATGATGTCAATGAAGAGAACAAGGGTATTTTCGTGATCCGCGAGAAGGGTAGCGCTGAGCAAATCGATTGGTATGATTTTGCAAAGTTAGTAATCAAATAGACAAGTAGCGAATCTCCTCACAGTGATTCACCGCCAGCCCCGTTCTGCGAAAGTGGAACGGGGTTTGTGTTTGGGGGACCGCAGTACGATTAATTGTGACCATACGGGAGCACTGCCGCGAGTTCAAGGCAAGACGCTTGACATTGGACAGTTGACACGTTTGATTCTTTTGTCAGCAACCAACAGTAGCTTTAGCGAGTGCTTCAGGAGTACGCGGGAGGGGAGTCTATGCGCAACTTGGCTGTGGTTTTTGCCTCTTTGATTCAGATAAGCTGCAGTGTGTCACTTGGTGCTTCACAGAATCGATCACTTCTCAATCATTGGAGCAACAACTTGTCACTGCATCGAATGCCGCTCATTCAATTATCTACCGCTGTTGATGACACCGTTTCTTGGGCAGATACTGGTTTCACATATCAGCCCAGCCCAAGCGGTGCTCAACAAAGGTCGTTGCTTTACACACTGATACCATTACCGACTCTGATTCTGACAGTGCCTGGGCTCATCGCCGGACCGTCGGCGGGGTTTTTTTACGCCGGGATGAAAGGTCGTGCTTGGTCTGGAATCGGTCTTCGCACACTAGCACTCGGCGGGATGTTTAGCGCATTTGGTATTTGTGGTTGGGACTGTGGACCAGGTGAAAGTGCATATTCAATCGCATGGGCAGTCTTCATCGGATCCAGTGCACTTCTGGCTGGTTCCGCGATCTATGACATCGCTACAGTTAAAAAAGCAACTATTGCCAAGAACGAGCGGTCAGCCAACAAATCCGTAACTATCTACCCATTGTACATCCCGCGATTGAAAGCTCTTGGATTATTGGCATCGCATAGATTCTAGACCATTGGTGCTGCATCCTTGAAAGAGTAACAACTCCTTTGCTGACCCTGAATTACGGTTCTGCAATCTGGACTGCCCAAAAGCAGCCAAATTACGTCTGCTGAATACTGTCCTCGTGAAATAATTCACATTTTATCGTTGACAAAGCCATTGCGAAACCCGATAATATTAACCGTAGTTTGGGCTCGACATGGGGTGGTCCCGGGTCGGCCGTCTATCTGTTTGCCACTGCCAAAGCCTTGGTAGACAGCGTGTGGCGCATTGAGTGAATGTGTCGCGCGGCATGATTTATGAATTGACACCTATTTACTAGGCAGGTTACGATGAGTATCAGCACCTTGGCGAGGGAAATCGCTGAATCGCCGACTCTGAAGCTTAATGAAGAAGCCCAGGATTTGCGCGATCGCGGCGAGGCCGTCATCCATTTGGGCGCGGGGGAGCCGAAGAGCAAGGTTCCATTCGAGGCACTTCTCAATTGCGCAGCGCAACTATCGACCGCGGAAGTTCGCTATACACCGACGGAGGGCATTTCACCGCTGCGCAAAGCGATCATCCGCTATACAGAAGAGAACTACGGCAAGGTGATCGGCAAGGACAATGTCCTGGTCTCCGGCGGCGCTAAACAGGCTTTGTCGGTGCTGCTGACAACTCTGATCAACCCGATGGATGAAGTAATTATTCTTGCGCCGTACTGGGTGAGTTATCCGGAAATGGTGAAGATGGTGTACGGCAAGCCGGTGATCGTGACGCCGGGCGACGGACGGTTCGAGCCGCGGCTGAAGGATATCATCGATATGACCAGCTCTTACACGAAAGCGGTCATTATCAACAGCCCGAATAATCCCTCCGGCGTGGTCTACTCCGAGCAGTTCGTTGCCGAGGTGGTCGAATACTGCGAGAAGAAGGGGATATACCTGATCATGGACGACATCTATCACAAGCTCGTGTTCTCGGGCAAGTCGTGGA
>CAZQBX010000071.1:0-16136 GCA_964592145.1 uncultured Ignavibacteria bacterium | reverse complement strand
CCCTACTGCTGCCTCCCGTAGGAGTCTGGGCCGTATCTCAGTCCCAGTGTGGCCGGTCACCCTCTCAGGTCGGCTACCCATCGGAGCCTTGGTGGTCCATTACACCGCCAACTAGCTAATGGGCCGCGAGACAATCCCTATACGACGGCATAGACTCAACCGCCTTTAATCATCGAACCATGCGATCCAATGACAACATCCGGTATTAGACCCGCTTTCGCAGGCTTATCCCCGATATAGGGGCATGTTCCTCACGTGTTACGCACCCGTGCGCCACTTTACTAACCCAACCGAAGCCGGGCTTTCTCGTTCGACTTGCATGTATGAGGCACGCCGCCAGCGTTCGTTCTGAGCCAGGATCAAACTCTCCAAAGAAAAATTTGATTGCTCAATTTATCGCTAATCTGAAGTTCTACAGCAGAAAACTTTCGTCTTCCACTGTGCGTTCGGACTTGCTTTACTTTTTTATGACAGGGTGATTAAACATCTCTGTTCTCTCACCTTGCCCGTATCACAAGCATTTCAATTCTTACACACTATTTACTTGTCAAAGATCATGATGATTCCCTTGCGAGAACCCCGGGTAGCCTTGCGGCTACCCTTTCGCTACCAAGGCTTTTAGTATTTCTTTTGTTAAAGAGCAACTGCCTGAACAGCGGACGACCAATATACGTATGGCAAGCCCCATGTCAAGGGGATTATCTAATTATTTTCAGAAAAATTGCGAAATATTCGCATCTGCCCAATCCTTAAGGAATTACCCCCAAATTGGTGAAGAAACGGGTGAGGATTGGATCGATAATCGCCCGCGTTACGGGTCTGCGACAATACATCGCGAACACCTTCTTGGTTGCTTTGGGATTGCAAGCTGGTGAAGCAATTGATATCTTGATTCTAATGATTACTGGGGATTTGAAAGACATTACCTTTGACCAAGTAGTGGAATTCCTCGGTCAAGGGGTCAAGGAAGGCTTGACTCTAGACTACAAGTTGTTTGACTCAAAAAGCATCGCCAGGGTCGCATGCGCATTTGCAAACAGCTATGGTGGAATTATCATTGTTGGCGTTGCTGAATCGAATGAAGCTCCTGCCCCCCCCTTCGATGGCCTTGAGAACATCAGATCAATGAAACAATCGATTCGGGACACGGTACTTCGTCTGGTCTTCCCAACGATATGGATGGAATTGGCTGACGTTGTCAATCCGGAAACAAACAAGGGGTTTATTATTGCAAGAGTTCCGAGAAGTGATAATGCACCACACGCTTACGACAATCGAGAGATTTATACTCGCTACCAGGACAGAAACAACCCTAGTGGAAAGAAAACTCAGTTGGCCGAACTGAATTGGATTGAGGCCACAATCCGAAGTCGCTCCGATAAGGAGAAGCAGATTCACGGAAAGATCGCTTCCTTTGAGACTTTGGTGACTCGATTGCAAAACCGATACGACAAGCAGATCCCCACTTCGGACACACCTAGTCTTTGCTGTGTAATCTTATGCCCCGAGTTCGATATTTCTGGTGATGTCTCCACCAGCGAATTATTGGCGTTCCTTAAGAGAGTCCGTCAAGAACAGCCAACACAGAGCCTCTTGTTAAATTCAAGCACTGCGCTCCGCACGCTTCACGACGGCGTCTACGCGATTCCAAGACAAGGTGAACGCCTGCCCACAGAACAAAAATCGTTACTAGTCTTCAAGGACGATGGGTTCAGTGCCTGTGCTTTCTGTGCATTTTCTGCAGGAGTCAAAGTAGGTGATAGTCAAATTCCTAACTCGACTCGCTTAGACAAGATACTGACCGTCGTAGAGAAGTTCTTGGAACTAAATGGCAACGTCTACAGGTCATTTGGAATGGTTGGTGCTCTTCGCGTTAGGATCATCTTGCGAAACGTGGCTGGAACGGTCGGGCTTTTACCCCCTCCAGGTTGTGAGAATGAACAACTTCACTACTTTTTGCACACTCCAACCTACCGACAAATTGAGGGTGACTTTGAGGTAATTCACAACGCAATGTCATACGAGTTGTTTGGAGGAGAATCTACTCTCCTAACCGACCTAAGAACTAGACTAGCTGATTCGTTTAACGTCGAATAATAGCCCGCACACTGATTGCAATATGGATATATCGCCCCAATATGCAGGAATGGTAATTTACAGCCTACAGCCACTGCTCGAAACAGCAGGTGTTTACACGGTGGTCGCCCTGAAGGGCGAAACACAGATCCCGATTTACGTTGGCGAAAGTACAAACGTGCGCAGACGAATTGGGGAGTATATTGTTTCTGCTTTTGCTGCCTCGACTGATTTCATTGTTGGCGAAGCAATCAAGTTCTTACAGTCGGAGGGATTTAGGATTGAGGTCCACGTCTTGCCCTTTCATGGTAACGACAAGAGTAGACGACTCAAGCAAAACGCAATTATCCAAGAGTGCATTGATCGCGGATTTGTCCTACTGAATCGGAACGCAAACCGAAGCGGTTACGATTATCGCAAGTCAAATGCATCAACTGAAAGAACCAAAATAATTGAGATGGTGCAACAAGAGATCTTAAAGCATTTCTGAGACGCACTAAGTAAGGAGCACGGGACTCCTGACCTACTTGACTTCACCGCCCACCTCACCGCCTGCACGGTGCCGGCCCCCCTGCAAATATGTACCTGATCAAGTAAACGGCATCCGATATCGTCACCGTTCTTGAGCAGTCAGCGTCGCCGAGGTCAATCGGATCAGGAGGCGGTCCGCCCGAGAAAACGAAGTTGATTAGATACACTGCATCGGAAATTGTAAGCTGTCCGTTTCCATCAGCATCACCTACAACCGCAACTGGCCCCTTCAAGAACCAAACCTTGGTATAGTCGCTGGTCTTGAAGAATTGCTCCAGCAGGTTGGCCACCTTTGCCCTGCCGCTCGTGTCTGGATGGGTTCCGTCGGCAGGGATAAAATCGGGACAGAACCATTGCAGCGAATCCAGAGCACGCGGAATTACGCCATCCGCCCAAAGATACGGTCCCCAGGCCAACCAGGGAGAATTTACCGGACCCGACGCCGGATCAAAGTTGACTGAATCGTTGCCGCTGATTTGCGCCTCGATCAGCCAACGCACCGCAAACGCAGATTCATAGGCATACGGTTCGGGATTCAGCGGTGAGGTGGCATATCCGGCGTATGTCCGCGAAGATGCAAACATCTGTCTGGAATTGGGGAATTTAGTCTTAATCACCTGCGCGATTTTGACAAACTCATCACGAAGAATGTTCGCATGCACCGGGAATGCCGCCGAAGGGCTCGCGTCTGCCTCTTTGATCCAGACCGCCTGCACCTGTTTGCGCGTGAACCCCGCCGTTGCCAATCGGGTATCGATGACATTCCAGAACGAGGCCGTATCATGTTGGATCTTGAAAGCAGTTTGCCCATTTTGCGCACCATCGACAATGCGAAGTCGTGGATGCAGCGTCGTGTCGCCAACGAGCCCGGCCATGAACGTCGTGAATTCTTGCGTGCAGTTCGACATGCCTACCGAGAGAAGCACCCACACACCATTGACGGGGTCAATGACTCCTGCGGTATCGAGTGGGAGAAACTGAAGCGAAATCGCTTTGCCTGCGGAGTCGTGTGCTGCCGGCGGGACATTCAAACCTCCCGGATAAAGTCCGCCCAGTTGACCGAAGTATGTTCCGGTCAGTTCGGTCAACGGAACCAGCCCGAGAGTTGAATCGGAACAATCAGAGCCAAATGTCACTCTGCCTGTACCAATAACTAACAGCGTAAGAAAAGTGACTACGATTCGGGTACTCATGAGAATTCCTCCGTTGGCAAGTGGCTGTGCCGACTATGATTGTGATTGGGACTAAGCTACAATATTAGACCTATTTCGTCAAGGATTACTCAAATTGACTGTTACGATACTGAGAAAAACACTATTAGCACAATCGTCGACTATATCTACCGACAAACTCCTTGACATTCGAGCATAACGAATTATCATTGGCATACCTAATCAATCGTACATCAGTGCCAATAGCCGAGCCATTCAAAACGCCTTTAACCGGAGTATTCCTCATGTTCCGTTCGGTTCGCAGTCCGCTGTTTCTTGAAAGTTTTTCCATTCTGCTTGCGCTTGTGATGTTGCTGAATTCCGATCTCAAGGCCGCTTCATGCGGTGACGTCGACGCCTCAGACCGCGTCGATATCAGCGATGCCGTCTACCTGGTGAACTACATTTTCGCCGGTGGCGGAGCACCGCAGGACGATGCAGCCGGCGACCTCGATTGCAGCGGTCAATTCGATATCTCCGATGCGGTCCTGCTTGTCAATTATATCTTCGGTTCCGGTCCCGCGCCGTGCAATGGTCCGCTCTGCGAAATCGGCCTACTGCTGCCGGGCAATGAAGACAGCCTTGCAGTGAGCGTACTTTACGATTACGGTCCAATTGCCGCTGACTCGGCGGCGATCGCCGGGAACGGTTTTCTCAAAACGCGCTTGACGGCGTTGATTCATCCGCAGGCAACCATCGGCGCAGTCAACGCGGCACTTAACGCCATCGGCGGCACTCTTACATGGATGTCCGCCGGCGACTTGATGGTAACTGTTGCCATTGCGCCGGTTGACAGCGTTGTTCAAGCCGACAGCATCGCGAACCTGTTAATTCAGAGCGGCGCCTTTCTTTACGCACATGCCGCGCACAGCATACAACCGGACGCAGTTGTCGAATTTCGTGAACTGCCGCCGACAGGTACGAGCGAGATCGAACACTTGATCCAGATGCGCATGCCCGCAGCATGGAACGTTAAGAATCGCGCGGTGACTGTGAACTCGCCGGTCACGGTCATGGTTCCGGATGGTTACCACGGCCCCACCCCTCATCCTGAGATTCCATCGCAGTCATTTTTGGTGGGTACAGGAAAACGCGATTTCTTTCCTACAAGCTCGGCAAATCATGGTTTCGCAACTTCCGGTATCATCGGTGCTGAGCATGACAACAAGAACACTTCAGGCGTGCATCCCGGACCGACAAGCCTGCTCAGTATTCGCTCACTAATGGTCGGCGGGTTGACCCCGTCCGAGGCGGGCGCCGACATTGCATCCCACTTCCCGTCCGGTCGATTCGTGCTCAATACATCCCTGGGGTTCGATGTCGATATTGCAACGTATCCGAAGCTCGAACGCGTCATGGACGCGCTCCGATGGCGTATCGAAGCCTGGTCGCGCCAAAGCGATTTCATCCACTTCGCGTCCGCGGGAAACCATGGCGACCGCACGGATGCCAGCCGCTATGCCGTCTTGAATTCACCGTTCAATATAGCAGCGGCCTTCGATTCACCATTCGATGTTTATGCGCCGGGTGAGGCAACGCTGATTGAGTCTTTTATTCTGCAGAACTACGTGAACTATCTGAGTCTTACTAATCAATTCGTCAACGTAAGATTGACCAACATCATTGTTGTCGGGAGCTCTGACGCCTTCGGAAATGAACATTCGTGGTCTGCTGTCGGCGCTCCAGTTCGCGCACTTGGAGAATGGGTCTCGGCGCCTTGCGCGGTAATCGACAATCCTGCCGAGGTCGGCGGCTGTGAACAATCGGGTAGCGATCTGATCTCCCACTATCAGGGTACATCGTTTTCTGCTCCGCAGGTTGCGGGCCTCGCAGCGTACCTGCTCAACCTCGACCCGACCTTGAGTAATTCGGAAATCAAAGACCTTATCCAGAAGTCATACGACGAATCACCTTATGCCGGTTTCGTCGACGGCTATCTTGCGGTGCTCATGCTCGACGATAACATCTTTAACGCTCCGATCCGTCTGACCTTGCTCGACGTCGCCCACGCGCCGGGCGTTGCGGGCGCAGACGGATTTTTCGACGAATTCGATATCCAGTACTTACTCGACAAGTTCAACGAGTATGAACTCGCTCGGCTCGGCATCCCCAACCCACCGGCAGATCATTCGCGCTTTGATCTCAACGGCGACGGCTTCACCGGCGGTGTCGACATGTTGACAAAGTTCGATCTCGACATCAACCACCCGCCGGCCTTAACATCTTTTTCACAGCAGGTCGGCAACAAGACGCGGCAGTTCGATGAATTGCAGATTTCCGATCTGGAAATTCTGTGCTATTACTCTTACACACCAATGTTTTCGGGCACGGAAGCCGTTCGCGATTCTTTGCTGGTTGACTGTCCCGCGTGCGATAGTTTCGCCAAAAACGGTGTTTGCCCGAATCTTTGGGTGATCGAGGCTGACTTTCCGACGTTTATACAATCATCCGCGCCTCTGCAGGTCCGGGTAGGACAGCAATCGGACACCGGTATCGTCTGGCGCGATGGCGTTGAGGTTCAATTGTTGGCATCCGGTGGATCGGTCGCACCGGCGGCGGGAACAACCGGAATCGGCGGAATTTTCAATGCTGTCGGTACAATCGCAGATGGTTTTAACCTAATCACAATCACTATATCGGCTCTCGAGGACTCTGGAATCGTCGCCGTTACTACGGTCGAAGCTTCACGGCTCGGAGTTGTTATCCCGACCTTTGTCTCACATACGTGTAACGTTCCGAACCCTGACCAAAGTCTCTACGCGGCGAGCAGCTCCAATTTTGGACCGATTTCACATTATGCGACCTTCACTGAAGCCGGTAGTTCGGAAACCTACTCGGCCTCATCGAGTTCGCAAGCGACCTATCATGCGGGAATTGATTATGACATCACGGAAGGAACGATTACCTTCCAATCCGACGGAAACACTATTATAAGCTCGCAAGCTATCGTTCTGATAGACGATTGTGGCGACGCTATTGGCATCGCAGGAATGGTGACCTACGGGGATGGATTCAACCAGACATTGTGGCAATTCACAATTGATGCTTCAGTCGATTCATTGCCGTACACGCTCATTAGTAGTACTGGCGGAGGTACGCAATCAACACAGCTTGGCTACTATACAGCGCGAACACAGCTTTCGAACAGCATCGAGGCAATCGCATACTGCGAGTCCACTTCCAGCCCGTCTTCTCCTATTTGTACCAATTCAGTCACCGGCTACCTTCATGGCAACGAGCAGTATACCGTTAGCGTGATGCAGTGGGCAACTGCATCGGCGGTATTGAATCCAGAATGCTCTACCAATTGCTCGACGAACGCTCAAGCCAGTTTCAGGCTAATCATCGAACTGCCCGAAGCCGTCAAACGCAACCGCCCCGATGTCGTGAATCGATAGATTGATCAGATGTTAATGCACTGAATTCCATAATCGATTCGCGTCACTCCGGGGTCTCGATCCATTATCTTGCACTACTACCCCGCAACCTCTTCGACTCGATCCTCGTACACTACCCAACACTAACTCGGGAGACCAGATCATGAAACTGACTGCAATAGCGATCTTCGCCATCCTGACCTTTGCCGCTGCAACCTTTGCCGGCGACATTGTCAAAACCGTCGTCCCCAAACCGAAAATCGTCGACTTCGAAGGCAAAAAGATGCCAACGGACTTCTATTGGATCGGCGTTACCGACAGCCTGATGCAAGGCAAATCCAAAGTCGCCGCGACAATCGTCGCCGACGGTGCGGCCGGCTCCAAACAGTCGCTCAAGATCGAAGGGAGCGTCATCGTGGGTACGAATCCCTACATTATGTTCGCCGGAGCCGCCTCACGATTTCAAGCCGAGAAATCGCTATACGATGTCTCGTCGTTTACCGGTATCAAGTTCTGGGCAAAGGGCGACGGCAACACCTACCGAATAGACCTTCCGGCCGTCGCAGTCACCGACTATATGTTCCATTACGCCCCCTTCACTCCTCCGACCGGGGAATGGAAGGAATACAAAATCCCTTTCGCGGACTTAAAGCAAATGCCCTACGGAAAGAAAGTCGCTTGGACGGGAACCGACATCCAAGGCGTCCAGTTTTTCACCGTCGGCGGACCAATCGAGAAGTTCTCGCTTCAAGTCGACGAAATCGAATTCTATAAATAGAAAGAGAGAGTTACTTAAGTTAAGCTGAAGTTCACATGCAAGTCATTAAAGAGGATATGGTTAATCTCACATTCGGCGGAATTGTTGCTATTGTGAAAAAATACTCTTGCATCTGAAGGACAATTTACGTTATAATTGAGGCGCAAAAATTCACTGGATGAGCAGATCTTCCAGACCCAGATTTGGGGAAGAGGCACGCGTTCCCTGAGAGTTTCCTAGCCCCCTCTCTCAGGACGGCTTCTTCCCCTCTTTTTTTCCCTTTTGTCAGCCCCATTCGCCCCAGTCTGCCACCCCTGTAGAGGCACCGCTTCCGAGAAGTTTCCTGTCGCCCATTATAGTATCGCCAGCGCTACTGTCAGAACGTGTCAGTTAAAATCAACTATTTTTAGAATCTTCACTTTCTTTAAGAGAGTTCTATGTCGACGATGTCAGCGAGTCTAATGCCGGAATGTTCTTCGCCTTCCTTGCTTATCAGTTTCCATTCTCGCTCAAATCGCAGTGTCGGTGTTTTGAGTTCCGAGACAAGGATTCCCGACTTGCCGTGACTGTGATACAGCCGCACCTTGAGATTTTGGAGCTGCGCTACCTTCAGCAAAGAAATGATCAAGTGCTCACGTATCGTCCCCGAGTCATCGGTCTGTGCCACAGCGTGAACCAGCTTGCTAAGCTCTTGCCTGACCTCTGCTGTAATAAATGACTCTAGCTTCAGTTTAACGCGACGGAATACCTCGAGTTGGGACGGACTTAAGATTGACTCCAGCAATTCTACCCCGAGATAGACCGCACTCAACTCCGCCGGCGACAAGCTTGCCAATGCGCCGTTGCGGCTGATCAATCGGTAGCCAAGATTTCCGGATTCACGATCAAGCGGAAATCCCGCTATTTCTAACGAACGCAGGTATCGAAATGCCGTTCGTTCGCTGATGTTACACTCCCTTACGATCACGTCCAACGGAACTGACCGCCGGCTGATCAGAAGGTGCAATACCAAGAGCAGGTTCTCAATCTTCGCCATATTTCCGCACGGTGAGGTTTCCCTCTCCGCCCTCCTCTGTCTTGTGAACAATAGATGAATTACTTTGCATTTAGAAGATCACCTCTAGGTAGAGCCCGAGCAGTTCAAATAATCCGAGTTCGTCAGGTTGCACTGATGGTGGTGGAGTACCAAGAGTATCCTCGCCGGATTCAACCGGTGGATGATTGCCCCCCGTTCCCTCAGCAAAAGCTACTGGACTGGCAATCGTATAGACCGCGAGAATGAGCGTGAATAACACGACAGCCCATCTTGCCATCTTTGCTGCGTTCTGATTTGATCGAGACACTTTCTCCTCCTGCGTCTGAATTGACTTTCAGCCTTCGGAAGAGAGTTATCTCAAACTGCGTGCCGCTTCCCTCACACACTGATCAGTTCCATTAATGTATTGTTGGACTGCAGCTTACATCAGATTATGGAGTTGCTCCACTATGCAGAAAATCGTCACAATTAACCGATTTCGGTTAACAGTGTGGCATCGTTAACCGCAACTCAATACCCTGAAGGCGGTTATAGCGATACCTGGAAGTGGTTAGTTTACGAAGGAACCGGGTTTTGGCAGGTTATCGTCTTTTGCGCGGAACTTTGATCTTGAATTTCTTGATTTTACGCTGAAGCGTCGAAAACGGAATCCCCAGACGGCGCGCAGCCTCTGATTGATTTCCTTTGCAGTCTCCGAGAATCTTGACTATGAGCGCTTTCTCGGATTCTCCAATGAGTGGACGAAGCAGTACATTTGATTTCCTGGAAGTTTCTCTTCTTATCTCCGCCGGAAGCAGATCCTCGCTGATCACATCAGAGTTGCTCTGAATTGCAAGCCGCTCTACCATGTTGCGTACCTCGCGGACATTGCCCGGCCAGTGATATTCGTTGAGCAATTTCCAACTCGACCGCGTGAATTTGAATTTTCTTCCCGGGCAAAAGTCCTCTGTGAAGTGCTCAATAAGAATTTCGATGTCTTCAATGCGCTCACGCAGCGGCGGGAGTTTAATCTCGACGGTATTGATTCTGTAGTACAAGTCGGACCTGAAACGTTCCTCGGCGATCAGCGCCGCCAAGTCGCGATTAGTGGCGGCGACGAGGCGGAAATCGACCTTTTTGGATTGGCGCCCTCCCACCATTTGAACTTCTTTGGTTTCGAGAACGCGCAACAACTTGATTTGAGTTGAAACCGGCATATCCCCGATTTCGTCTAAAAACAGCGTGCCTCCATCGGCAGACTGAATTATCCCTTCCCGACGCGTTACACCGGTAGCGACACCCTTCTCAATTCCAAAAAGCTGCGACTCAAGTACCTCACCGGCATAGCCGGCACAGTTAACAGCCACAAGCGGACCGTCGCGATAAGGACTATGTTGATGGATTATATTGGCAAGCACATCCTTGCCGGTACCGCTCTCTCCAAGCAGCAAGATTGCCGCTCGCGAATCGGCGATTTGCGGTATGCGATCGATCAGCTTCGAAAGGCTAATGTTTCGCGTAATGAACGAGCTACCTGCACCGTTGACTGAATTCCGCAATGCCAGTGCATGAGTTTGTCGCCGTGACAAGTCAAATTGCCGGGCGCGCGACAGAGCCACGCCGATAAAATTCGCCACAGCCTCTACCAACTTTCGTTCGTCGGCTGAAAATACGCTGGGCAGGCTGTGATGATCCAGATAGAGCACACCAAGTATCCCACCGCCGGAAAGGAGCGGAACGCAGGCAATCGAGTAGATGTTGTGCTTGATTACGCTTCGGTATTCCCGAGTTATGGAATTGGTTTGTGCATCCGTGACAATCAACGCTTCGTTCTTTTCAAAGACCGCCTTGATTACGCTCCTGCTAATTGTCAAAATGTCTTCCCGGCTAACCTTGTCGCAGTCTATCGCCGATTCAATGCGCAGGTCCGCCCCTCCTTCGGTCGCCAGCAGAAGCGCCGCTCGCTCGGCGCCGGTTTGTTCCACCGCAAACGTCAGAAGTTTGCTGGTTGTCGTTTCATAATCCTCAAGTGCATTGAGTAGCTCGGAAACCTCAAAAATTGAGCGATACTTGGCTGTGATAGAATTGCCGGCTTCATCGAGACTCCTTAGCCGGCTCTTTGCCGCTTCACTACGCTTGCGATTGCCAAGTACAGTGTAAAGTCGGGCGGCCTCTGCGAAGAATCCTCGCGCAAGCTGCATCTTTTCAAGATCCTGATACTGCTCGCCTAACTGTATTGCAACATTGGCGGCGTGATAGAAATAGCCGTACTTTCGATAAAACAGAAGGGTCTCGCGCATCGGCGCCAGTTGGATGTTTTCGTCTACCTTGGAGGCAGCCCTGCAGGCTTTGAGATGAAGAAGAAGTGCCTTCCCGATAACCGCTCCTGATTCGCGACAGAAGGCCGCTAATGCGACATTCTGCTTGAGAAGCGACTCGACCACGCTGTGCTCACGCTCAAGCAGCAGTAAGCTTGCTGTGAAAGCTGCGCCGAGGCAGTTTCTTCGCTCCAAATAGTCGTTAATTATACCCGTTGCCTCTGCTACAGAGATCTTGCGTCCTTCTTCGCGCTCAATTTGTAGAGCTATTTGGCGCGCATCGAGAGCGTCAATCGGATCAGGATTTTCTGCAAACATCCCAACGGCGTGAGAATTGAGACTTCGAGCGGCGTCGATCTGCCCTCTCCAGCTGCTTAACAGCGAAAGGAACAGATGCGTTCGAGCCAGGCTGATCTTGTTATCCATCTCCGAATAGGCGTGGGCCGCCAAAAGCAGACTGTCGCGTGCCTCAGCCAACCGACCGCAGCGTAGGTAAAACCAGCCAAGTTCAAACGAGTGCAAGGCAACTGCCCCGGTATCATTACTTGCCTGCGCCGTCTCCAAAAGTTTTCCTGCTGATTGTGCCGCCGACTCATAATCGCCAAGGATGCAGGCAATCGTTGTCATCTGTACATAAAGCCAGACCCGACGCCGAACATCGCGCCTGGTTAAAGGGTTACGCAGAACCTTCTCGGCTTCCTTGTATGATTCCCGGTAGCGTCCAAGCTCGGTCAACATGGTCACCAAGTTCCCGCGCACCGTGATGGCGGTCAGTCCGTTACTTTCTCCAAAAGCTTCCAGTGCTCTTCGAGTCGTTCTTTCAGCGTCGTGAGGCCTCCCCATTCGAAATTCCAAATGACCAAGCAGGTGGGCCGAAATCAGCCTGAAAGTACGAGATGAATTCGACTGTAGAAATGCCTCAATCCTGCAAAGTCGCCTGTACGCGCTTTCAATTCGAGACTTACTGTCGAGTCTCCAGACCATGTTCAGGAAATTTGCAAATCGTCCCAAATCCGATCTAAGCTTGCGTTGGATTCCGTATGCCTGACCGAGATACCTGAAGCACTCTTCGCGGCTTATCGAAAATCGGTAAGCATCCGCAAGACCGCGAAGAACGATCGCGCGCTTTTTTAGCGGGAGTTCCGGAATCTTCAAGAGCGCCTTATATGCCAAAGTCGCTGCGTCGAAGTATCGAGCCCGCTGCAAAAGATGAGCTATGCGCACCTGTAAAGTGAGTCCCAATGTGATTCGCTCTGTCTGCATTAGATTCTCATGTATTCGCTCAAACCAGAAGACGGCCGACAGGAGTTCACCGGATTTCTCCAATCCCACAGCACGCCTGAGTAATTGCCGTCGCGACAACGCCCGGACTTCTTCTTGAACATCAATTCCGGATTCGGCTATCGCATATTCAAGCGCTGCCCTGGCACTTTCAAGCGGCACTCGCAGATTCCATTTGTTGCCATTGACACCGAGGTCGGAATCCCGTACCAAATCCTTGAGAACCCTGCACTGCCGCCGCGGCCGAAGATGCAGACTCTTTGCAACGCCTGACAGGATCTCGTCGGGAATGCCAAAGACTCGCTGCGAGGAGCGCATAAACTTTGCCGGGTCCGGATTCTGACCGCGATTCTTGGAGACATATCGTCGATAACTCGAGCGCAAATCGTGTCTGAATAATTCCCTCTCAAGCAACTTGCGATCGGGATACGATTGGGGATTCGCCTTTGTTAACAGCGGCAAAAGAGCTGGTGGGCGAAGCTGATAATGTTTCGTCAACAAAGCCGCAACACACGGCGCCAGCCACTTCAGCTCCTCCACAAAATCACAATCGGCTTCATTCACACCGGCAAGATCATGTGGTGTACTCTTGCCTGTCGATTTCTCTCTCAAGGACTGGTCGCGATGACTGAGTAGAAACAGGATCACGCCAAGCGAATAGTAATCCGATTGCGCAACAATGATGTCGTCCTCATATACTTCCGGCGCGATGAACGGCGGCGTTCCGATGATCCTTCCCGCAGGTTGAGAACCGATTGGTCGTACCAGGTCAAGGTCCGAAATCACCACGCGAGCCTTGCCGTCAGCCTGCAAAACAAATATGTTATCCGGCGTTAGATCACAATGAACATTGCCCATCAGGTGGATGAATTCGACTGCCGTGAATAGTTGAGGTAGTATTTCCGCGCCATGACGGCGCATTAAGTCCGATGTCAATCCCGACCGTTTGTGGTCGGGGATGTGGCGAATCGCCAATTCAAACATGCCCTCATGTTCATAGCCGGCAAAGGGAACCAGTACACCGGGGTGTTTCCAGAACCGGGTCGCTTCAAAACAGTCGCGGAGGATTAGGCTTAATTGTGCAGTCGGTGTTTGACTCGAAACTAGCGGTCGCTTCAGGACTACTTCGGCACCGGTTATCCGATCTCTTCCCAGCAAGGTTTGAAAAAGCAGACCTTCGGACAATACCCGGACCGCTTCTACACGATCCCGCAGATTCCCTTTAATATGCATTGGCGTTTCCGTGCATGATTTCCCAGTTCTACTGCGCACTGCCGGTATTCACCGCCAGTGTGGACCATGAGGCACAGTGAGCAATCTTGAGAGTCCCGAACTTCGAAGTGATGCGTACTCTCAAGCTGCTTTAATAAACGCATATTCTGGCAGAAGTCAAGCCACAGGCAATTAGCCTTTGCAACTGCCGAGCATCAGGAGATACTTGAGATTGGAGGTTAGGAGGAAACCAGGTCAACAGCCCGCACACGGTGCTTGGCCGCCGCCGAAAATGAAGTTTATCAGATAAACAACATCTGATACCGTGACATTTCCAGTACAATCAGCGTCGCCGGATTGCAGCGGATTTGGAACGGAGCCGCCCAGAAAAATGTAGCTGATCAAACTGACTACGTCGGAAATCGTCACCATTCCCGTTCCGTCAGTGTCGCCGCAGACATATGACACCGCCGTCGGACTTACCACAAATGTCCGTGATGTTGTGTAGTTTGAGTACAGGAAGTCATCGTGCGCACGTGCCCGCCAATAATAGGTCGCTCCAGCACTCAGTGCGGGACTCACTACCCATGACGTCGTTCCCAGACTGCCTTGTGGTTGTGCCAGTGTTTGCGCCACAATGTTGGTAAAGCTCGAATTCGATGATACCTGGAAATGGTACTTGACCACGCTACCCTCGGCATCCAGAGAGTTGCTTAACGTGATCGTTGGCGACAAACTGCTGACGAGCATTCCGCTGGCCGGGCTGGACAACTGCGGCATAACGGGAGCAGTGTTCGTCAATCCGAATACATCAAGCTCACTCAGCCACAGTACACCCGGATACGTCGACGGTCCCATATTTGCAGGCTGGTAGTACCGGAATCGCGTCGTTGTTGTCGGCGATATCGACAGGAACGTGCAGCTGTCAGACACCGGATTGTTTACAGAGACAACATCTGTAAACGCGGTCCCGTCCCATGCTTGCAGACGGAATTGTTGTGAGGTCATCCACCGGGATTGTGTCGCATTCCACGCCCAGTAGATCACTACGCGCTTCACAACCCGACTCGTACTGAAATTAAGTTCCACCCAGTGCGGTTGCGTCGAACTCTCGGTCGCCGCCCAGGTAGAGGCGGTACCGCCGAAGGGATTCAATTCATCATCAGTCAAGCGAGTCGGCGAGTAACCCGGAAAACTACTGGATACGGTGGGTTGAATGCCGCTATCAAGATCTAACAACGGTTCCGTCGTCGTGAAAACATAGTCACCGCTGACAGCTTCATTGCCGCCGGCATCCCGCGAGCGAACGCGAAAATGATATGTCGTCCACGGCGAAAGACCGGATATAGACTGTGCGTGTGCGGTCGACAACGTTGAATTAAGAGGTGTCGTTGTGCCGTACGCCGCCGTTGTCCCGTAATTGATCTGCGTGGTTGCCGACTCGTTTGTCGTCCAGGTGATCAGCGCCGTATTGTCGGTAATGTTCTTTGCGATAATATTGGAAAGCACCGGCGGCGTCGCATCACCTCCAGCGGTAGTGAAGGTTCGGCTGGCACTCCAACTTCCCCACCCGCAGAGGTTCTGGGCTCGTGCGCGCCAATAATACATGGTACCGGAATTTAATCCAGCCGCTGAATATGTCGAACTCACAACTTGCTGATTGATATTGGTGCTGGAGAAGTCCGAATTGTTATCGACCTGAATCTGGTACAGCAATGCTCCGCTAATGTCACTCCAATCAAGCGAAACCGGCTGCCCCACGCCCGTCGCTGCGTTGGACGGAGACACAAGCGTCGGAACACCCGGCAAACTGCAAGCAATTGTAAAAGTCCGAGACGCACTCCAGCTTCCTGAGCCGCAGCCATTCTGAGCCCTCACCCGCCAATAGAGCAAGATACCCGGTGTAAGAGTTGTCGCCGAAAACGATGATACTCCAGTGTTTTGCGAAAGTATCGGGCTGGAAAAATCAGAGTTGTCATCGATTTGAAGCAGATATGATGTCGCCGTTAAAACGTCAGCCCAGTCTATAGCCAAAGGCAACAACAGACCGGTACCGGCGTTTGCGGGTGAAACAAGTGTCGGCACTCCCGGCAAAGTGCAGGGCCCACTCGGCGGCTGCCACGCTCCATATCGCGTCCAGATCCGTCCACCATATGTTCGGTTCATCTCCTGTGTCGACGACGGCCGTGTAAAGTCCGCAAATGACGGACCCGCAAAATTCGGATTGACGTTGATACTGTTAACATCAAATCCAGCATTGCGCCAGGAGGTCCAACTGGTGCCGCTGAAGCCGGAATTCGGCGTGAATGAACCGACAAATGCAGCTGTTCCCGTGTACCAGTTATTGGAATCGATCAC
>CAZQBX010000070.1:13684-16244 GCA_964592145.1 uncultured Ignavibacteria bacterium | reverse complement strand
ACCGGCGAGAAGCAGACTGTACCGGCATTGAGCGTACCGCCGGTGACTGTCGTTGTGGCGATATTGTTGTTTGGATCTGTCGCGCTGAATCCGGGAATGCAAATCTGCGAAAGGTTGCAGGCAAAGATTGTGGTGTCGCCGTGGCAATTCGCTATCGGTGCGGCATTCAGCGTTACCGTCACGACTGAAGTATCCAGATCGATTGCACCGCAAGCATCGGTAGCTTGCAGTACAAAGGTGAAGACACCTGCACCAGCCGGTGTGAAGCAGATCTGCGAACCGTTGTAGGTACCGGGTCCGGAGATCAAGTTACAGGTGGTCAGGTTGCCGTTCGGATCACTGCAGCCGGCCGTGATGCAGATCGGTGCGGGCGCGCACTGGAACAACGTCGAGTCGCGTCCGGCATTGGCAAGCGGAGCCTGGTTCAGAGTGACGTTAACGACTGCCGTGTCGTAGTCGGTCGCGCCGCAGGCATCGGTTGCTCTAAGGACAAGAGTGTAAGAACCGGAGGCAGCAGGCGTGAAGCAGATTGTCGAGCCGTTATAAGTACCGGGTCCGGAGACTAACTGACAGGTGGACAAGTTACCGTTCGGGTCACTGCAGGCGGCGGCGATGCAGATCGGCGCCGGTGTGCACTGGAACAAGGTTGTGTCGTTGCCGACTGTGGCCACCGGAGCCTGGTTGATAGTGACGTTGACCACTGAAGTGTCGTAGTCAGTCAATCCGCAGGCATCCGTCGCCTTGACGATGAAGGTATAGATTCCGGAAGAAGCCGGCGTGAAGCAGATGCCGCCGCCGTTAAGAGTACCAGGTCCGGAGGTCAATTCGCAATTGGTCAGGTTGGCATCGGGGTCGCTACAACCAGCCGAGATACAGATCTGGGCTGGGGCGCACTGGAATAACGTCGAATCACGTCCGGCATTGGCGACCGGCGGGAGATTGACTGCTACCGTCACGACTGCCGTATCGAAGTCGGTCGCACCGCAAGCATCAGTGGCCTGCAGAACGAAGGTGTAGATACCAGCACCAGCCGGAGTGAAGCAGACATTCGATCCGTTGTAGGATCCGGGACCGGAGACTAACTGGCAAGTCGACAAGTTTCCGTTTGGATCGCTGCACGAGGCAGGGATGCAAATCGGCGCCGCGCCGCACTGGAACACGGTGGAGTCATTACCCATCGTCGCCACGGGCGGCTGATTGAGAGTGACCGTGACTACTGATGTGTCGTAATCAGTCGCACCGCAGGCATCGGTCGCCTTAAGCACAAAGGTGAACGATCCAGCGCCTGCCGGTGTGAAGCAGATTGCTGAACCATTGTAAGTGCCAGGGCCGGAAACCAATTGACAAGTTGAAAGGTTTCCGTTCGGGTCACTGCAGGCAGCCGTGATGCAAATCGGCGCGGGTGTGCACTGGAACAGTGTCGAGTCGCGACCGGCATCGGCAACTGGAGCCTGATTGAGGGTGACATTTACGACCGAGGTATCAAAATCGGTCAAGCCGCAAGCATCGGTAGCCTTTAGAACGAAGGTATATGATCCGGAAGCTGCCGGGGTGAAGCAGATCGCTGAACCATTGTAAGTACCAGGACCGGAAACCAATTGACAAGTTGAGAGGTTTCCGTTCGGGTCACTGCAGGCAGCCGTGATGCAAATCGGCGCGGGTGTGCACTGGAACAGCGTCGAATCGCGACCGGCATCGGCAACCGGAGCCTGATTAAGAGTAACGTTGACCACTGAAGTATCGTAGTCGGTCAAACCGCAGGCGTCGGTGGCTTTGAGCACAAAGGTGTACGATCCGGAGGCGGCCGGGGTGAAGCAGATCGCTGAGCCGTTGTAAGTACCGGGACCGGAAACCAACTGACAAGTTGAGAGATTGCCGTTCGGGTCACTGCAGGAAGCAGTGATGCAAATCGGCGCTGGTGTACACTGGAACAGCGTTGAGTCGCGACCGGCATCTGCAACCGGAGCCTGATTAAGAGTCACGTTGACCACTGAAGTATCGTAGTCGGTCAAGCCGCAGGCGTCGGTGGCTTTGAGCACAAAGGTGTATGATCCGGAGGCAGCCGGGGTAAAGCAGATTGCTGAACCATTATAGGTGCCTGGTCCGGAAACGAGCTGACAGGTTGAGAGATTGCCGTTCGGGTCACTGCAGGCGGCAGTGATGCAAATCGGCGCAGGTGTACACTGTGCAAGTGTCGAGTCATTACCCGCATTCGCAACTGGAGCCTGGTTAAGCGTGACGTTAACAACTGAAGTATCAAAGTCGGTCAAGCCACAGGCGTCGGTAGCTTTGAGCACAAAGGTGTATGATCCGGAGGCGGCCGGGGTGAAGCAGATCGCTGAGCCGTTATAGGTGCCGGGTCCGGAAACGAGCTGACAAGTTGAGAGGTTTCCGTTCGGGTCACTGCAGGCAGCCGTGATGCAAATCGGCGCGGGTGTGCACTGGAACAGCGTCGAATCGCGACCGGCATCGGCAACTGGAGCCTGATTGAGGGTGACATTGACGACTGAAGTATCGTAGTCGGTCAAGCCGCAGGCGTCGGTGGCTTTGAGCACAAAGG
>CAZQBX010000070.1:8297-13584 GCA_964592145.1 uncultured Ignavibacteria bacterium | reverse complement strand
TCGGGTCACTGCAGGCAGCCGTGATGCAAATCGGCGCGGGTGTGCACTGGAACAGTGTCGAATCGCTACCGGCATCGGCAACCGGAGCCTGATTAAGAGTAACGTTGACCACTGAAGTATCGTAGTCGGTCAAACCGCAAGCATCGGTGGCTTTGAGCACAAAGGTGTATGATCCGGAGGCGGCCGGGGTGAAGCAGATCGCTGAGCCGTTATAGGTGCCGGGTCCGGAAACGAGCTGACAAGTTGAGAGGTTTCCGTTCGGGTCACTGCAGGCAGCCGTGATGCAAATCGGCGCGGGTGTGCACTGGAACAGTGTCGAGTCGCGACCGGCATCGGCAACTGGAGCCTGATTGAGGGTGACATTTACGACCGAGGTATCAAAATCGGTCAAGCCGCAAGCATCGGTAGCCTTTAGAACGAAGGTATATGATCCGGAAGCTGCCGGTGTGAAGCAGATCGCTGAACCATTATAGGTGCCGGGTCCGGAAACGAGCTGACAAGTTGATAGATTGCCGTTCGGGTCACTGCAGGCGGCAGTAATGCAGATTGGAGCAGGCGTACACTGGAACAGTGTCGAGTCGCGACCGGCATCAGCAATGGGAGCGGCATTAATTGTAACCGTGACATTCGTCGTGCAAGTATCGGCTTTGCCGCAAGCGTCCGTTGCGATAAACGTAATTGGATAAACTCCTGTCGAGGGCGCATTAAAGCAAACGGTTGTACCGGTCAAAGTTCCGAGTGATGTCGTCTTACTTACGATATTGTTGTTAACATCCGTCGCAACAAATCCATCGATACAAACCGGACCGGGCGCACAAAACGCCACTGACGTGTCGGCATGACATTGGACAATCGGTGCGGTGTTAAGTATCACAGTGACCGTTGTGGTACAGGTATCTGCGACACCGCAGGAATCGGTTGCGATAACTCTAAGCAGATTCGCGCCCGCTACAGGCGTAAAGCAGACCTGTCCGCCCGAGATCGTTCCGGGTGACACAGTCACGGTAGCCAAATTTCCGTCCGGATCGCTGGCGCTAAAGCCATTCAGGCAAATCTGTGCCAAGCTACAGACGGTCAGTGTCGTGTCGGCAATGCAGTTTACCACCGGTGGTAGATTCGGACATATCGAGACGGAATATGGCGACGTCTGCGGGTTCACAGCAGGATTGGACAAGGTGTACTGACCATCCGACGCGGTGATATAATATTCAAGCGCAGAACGACAATTCAGCAAGTTCGCTGGAATAGTATAGCAGAAGATACTGTCATTCGGACCTCCTTGCTGTGTCATGCCTACATCGGTGTAGGTCGGATAACCCGGACTTCCAACCAAGCGATAGAAAAGCCGGACGGTAAATGAAGCCGGCGGTGTATCCAGATCAGCCACTTTGACGCAGATTTGCAGTGGATTTGTGCGAACCTGACAGGTATCGCTCAAGTTGATCGTTGGAGGAGTACGGACGATGACCGGAGGCGCCTGCTCCTGGCAAGACGCTTCATCGCAGTCAATGCAGTTTCCGCCAACCTTATGACAGATCTTGGTCACGTGGATTGAGCCGTCCTGAATAGTATCGAGGCTGGTATAGCAGATTTTGTAGCGGCTGCAGATACGGATCTTGATTTCATCATAGACTGAGTCAATCAGTGCTCCGGAGGGAGCATGACGCCAGAATCCGCCAGTACCATTGGCAAAGGCCTGCATTGCTTCCGTGTTGTAATAAGTGTTGGTGATTGGGCCGAGATTGAAAGTGTAAATCGGTATGCTGGCGCCATTGGCGAAATTACAGATTAGAGTAGAGTCATCCGTATAAGGTTGGGTCGCCGGGTTGCCAACACCGTTGGGAGGTTGCGGTGTGATGTGGCTCCGGTTTTCGAGTCCATCGGTAAACGCGATAACCGCCTTGCTGCCCAATTCCGCGACAGTGACATTAACGCCCTGCCACACGCCGTCAAATGCCGCCGTATTTCCGCTTGCAACTAAGCCATTGATCTTGGAGATCAATAAGGTCGTATCGCTTGTGAATGTCTGAACGGTCGTCACGGAACTTGCAAAGGAGACAATTGCGACGCGGTCATAGGCGTCCATATTGCGGACAAAGCGCCGCATTGCGCTCTTGGCATCATTGAGCCGATTATTATCAGTCATACTTCCTGACACGTCGACAACCAGGCAAATCGAAGTGATGCAGGAATCAACGGTTAACTCCTGTACCGTAAAATTGCCGGGGCCGATCAAGACGCCGTTCTGATACACACAGAAGCTGTCAGCTGTGAGTCCTCCAATGGGATTGCCGAAGGCGTCTAGGGCTTCCACATAGGTGCAAATGAGAGGAAACAGCGAGCAATCCAGCTGGGTGATGTTGATTGTATCAACTGCCGGGGAGGTCATCTTGCCCAAACTGGTGGTCAACGGAGGCGGTTTGACCGACCAAGTTGACTGATCAGTCGTGTCAATATAGGTCAAGTCATCAGGCGGACCGACAACGATGTATTGTGCAGCCGCCGTGGACACCAGCATCAGCGCTAACGCCAATGCAAGCATGAGCCTCTGTTTCATAAACCTCCCAATGTGCAGAAAGAGCTGCACAAGTATACGGATGATGAACTATATCTCAATTCAAGTCGGCAGAGTCATAATCGAATTCGGCACCTACAACTGCCGGATCTTTCGCACCCGGGTGATTTGTTAATTCGGTGACGCGAAATCAGACTCTCTGCCGCGATAAACCTTTCGATCCGATTCGTATGGGAGTGACAATCGTGGAATGCCATGACGGCGGGGAAAACGTGCAATGAGCGAGAGGACCAAAGGTGCGAATTAAAATTAAACAGAACAGGACGTTGCTGCGCTTTACCCGAAGATTCCGATTGTCCTCCAGTCGTTAATGACAGAATCTTGTCCGCGCAAGCAAAACACGGCAATACCGAATGTTGAGGTGAATGATCTCAACTCAACTTGACTTTCTGCCGGTGCTTCTTTGCCTGCCACGAACACCACATAATCTAAAGAATTTTCTGAAGTTGTTGTTGTACTGCGAAGTACCTTTAATCTGCTATAAGGAAGGGGATTAGTCCATTTTTGTCAAGATATTTTTGTCGGTTAAATGAATTTCTTGGAAGATTTAATTGGAACGCTGACAAAGAGATACGAGTTAGGAGTGGTGGTGAACTCCCCTACTCAGCACCCCGAAAACTCGATCGAATTGGCCTGAATCTCGTTTATCGATTATCGGTCACAATAACCGATTATATAGCAACATGTTACAGTCCAATAATGGCTTTTTTAGGCTATTTTGTATCCGTTGTGATTTTAGATGGCAAGAGGGTAACATCCTCTGCATATTCCTTGAGGAACTATGAGGCTCAAAGTTTGCACCGAGGATCAGATTAAAGTTGGGGGTGTCAAATCTCTTAAGATTCTAGCACGTAACGTTGCGGTCTTCCGCCTCAACGGTCAATTATATGGTCTTGAGGCTGACTGCAAGCATATGCGCGCTTCAATCGCTCACGGGAGAATTGACGGGACAATCATCACTTGCCCGGCGCACGGATGGCGATATGATATCACGACAGGAGAGTGCCTAACCGAGGCGTGGGCTAAGCTCAAGACTTATCCGGTCGAGGTTGTGGACGGGATTGTCTATATCGAAATTTAAGTTGATGGTACCTACCAACCCAAGAGCTGCTCTAGGTTGGTGTTGATCTTCTCGACGATATCTTCGTACTCTTTCTTTTTCGTCTGTTGTTGCTCGACAACCGCCTTGGGCGCCTGCTCAACAAACTCGCGATTGGCGAGCTTTTTACGCGTCTTGTCAAGCAATCCCGTGATGTTTTCCAGCTCTTTCTGCAAACGGGCGCGTTCCATATCGATATCGATTAATCCGGCCAGCGGAATGAAGATCTCGACTGAGGGGATGACTGCTGAAGCTGCCAACGGCGGTTTTTTGACGTCTTCGCCGATGACCAGCCGTTCGATTTTGCCGAGATTGACGATATAATTCTGGTTGGCTTCGAGTGTTTGGCGCAAAGCCGTATCGGTGATCTTGAGATGAACTTCGGCGCGCTTGGAAGGCGGGACGTTCATTTCCGCGCGAATATTGCGGATAGCGTTGACGACGCGCTGAAGCTTGTTCATCATTTCTTCAAGCTGCAGGTCGATCAGCTTTTCGTCGGCCTTGGGGTAACTGGTATTGAGAATTGAATCCTGGCCTTCAGGGAGTTTGTGCAGCAGATGCCAGATCTCTTCCGTGATAAATGGCGCAAACGGATGCAGCAGAATCAGGATATTGTTCAGACAGTAGCCGGTGACGCGTTTGGCAAGCATCTTGTCTTCGGGGTCGTCGTCATTGTAGAGCCGCGTTTTGACCAGCTCAATATACCAATCGCAGTAGTCGTGCCAAACGAAGTCATAGAGCTGTTTTCCGGCGGCGTTAAATTTGAAATCATTTAAGGAATCGCCGGTGATTTTGATTGTCTCGTTCAGGCGCGACAGTATCCAGCGATCCATAAGCGGCATTTTGTCAGAGACCGGCATGCGGCCGAGGTCGCCTTCGCCGACATCATCACCGAGATTCATCAGGATGAAGCGCGATGCATTCCAGAGCTTATTGCCGAAATTGCGTCCCAGTTCAAAGGTATTCATCGCAATATTGGGATCCTGTCCCTCCGGAGTGGAGAGGATCAGCGACAAGCGCATGCTGTCGGCGCCGTATTGATTGATGACTTCGATCGGGTCGATGCCGTTGCCTTTTGACTTGGACATCTTCTGTCCGTGGGCATCGCGAACGGTACCGTGAATGTAAACATCATTAAAAACCAGTTTGCCGGTGAACTCGTATCCTGCCATGACCATTCGCGCGACCCAGAGGAAGATGATCTCACTTGCGGTGAAGAGCGAGTTGGTTGGATAGAACTTTTTCAGGTCGGGAGTATCTTGCGGCCAGCCGAAGGTCGAGAAAGGCCACAGCCACGACGAGAACCAGGTATCGAGAACATCCTCTTCCTGATAAACATCGGTGCTATTGCATTTGCGGCACTTAGTCGGCGCCTGTTTGAGAACCATTTCCTCATTGCATTCACGGCAGTAGTAAACTGGGATTCGATGACCCCACCATAATTGGCGGGAGATACACCAGTCGCGAATGTTTTCCATCCAATAAAGGTAGGTCTTTGACCAATGATCGGGATGGAAACGGAGTTGCCCGTTCTTCAAAGCTTCAATCGCCGGTTTAGCCAGCGGTTTCATGCGAACGAACCACTGCTCGGATAAGTAGGGTTCGACAACCGT
>CAZQBX010000070.1:0-8287 GCA_964592145.1 uncultured Ignavibacteria bacterium | reverse complement strand
AACGGAGTGTTCGTAGTCTTCGACCTTGGCCAGCAAGCTTTTCTTTTCAAGCTCTTCGAGAACCAGCTTGCGCGCTGTCTTGATATCCAGACCCTTGAACTTCCCGGCGTTTTCGTTGAGGGTGCCGTCGGGGTTCAGGATGTTGATCTTTTCCAGATCGTGACGCTGGGAGACCTCGAAGTCATTCGGGTCGTGTGCCGGAGTGATCTTGACGACGCCGGTGCCGAATTCGATGTCGACATAGTCATCAGCGACGATAGCCAGTTCGCGGTCGAGAATCGGCAGGATGGCAGTCTTACCGATGTATTTCTGATAGCGTTCATCCTTGGGGTTGACTGCCAAGGCGGTATCGCCGAGCATCGTTTCGGGACGCGTGGTTGCGGCAATCATGTAGACATCCTGCCCCTTGAGCTTGTACTTGATGTGGTACAGCTTGGAAACGCGGCTCTGATGCTCGACTTCGTCATCGGAAAGGGATGTTTGACATCGCGGGCACCAGTTGACGATGTACTTGCCTTTATAAACAAGGTTCTTCTCGTGCAGACGGATGAAGACTTCCTTGACAGCTTCCGAGAGTTGTTCATCGAGCGTAAAGCGTTCGCGCGACCAGTCGCAGGAACAGCCGACTTTTTGGAGCTGCTCCATGATTCGCGCCTTTTTGGCACCGACGTATTCCCAAACGCGGCGAACAAACTCTTCGCGGCCGACTTCACGGCGCGAAGTGCCTTCTTTGACCAGCAGCTTCTCAACAACAACCTGGGTTGCGATACCGGCATGATCGCTACCGGGCAGCCAGCAGACTTCGAAGCCCTGAAGGCGCTTCCAACGAATCATGATGTCCTGCAGGGTGTTATTCAGGGCATGGCCGAGGTGGAGGACATCGGTGGCATTCGGCGGTGGTATGACAATACTGTAAGTCTTCTTAGGTGCATCGACTTTACCATGAAAATAACCCTTGGCGATCCAGTCGGCGTAAAGGCGGTCTTCAACGCCAGAAGGGTTGTATTGCTTGGGAATTTCCTGTCCGCTCATAAATCTCTCTTCCAAAAGTAAGCTATGAGTATAGCCGTTAGCCTATTGATGTCAAGGCGATATTAAAACGCCTTGGCGAGCGCCGAGTTCGCCTCTATATTGATGCTCCTCTAATCGGAAGAAAGGCGCGAAGATTCAGTGAGAGAATCAGGAACAGCATTTCAGAATCTGGTGGAAATCCTCCGCACTTTGCGGGCGCCGGGCGGGTGTAATTGGGATCGGGCACAGACGACACAATCGCTGCTGCCTTATATGATCGAAGAAACCTATGAAGCAGTCGAAGCAGGTGAAGCCGGGGACTATGATAAGTTGAGGGAAGAGTTGGGCGATATTCTCCTGCATATCATTTTTCAGGTGGAAATCGCGGAAGAGCTGGGCAAGTTCGATATGCGCGATGTGGTCGAAGTTGTGACGGCGAAGATGATTGAGCGACATCCGCATGTTTTCGGAGACCGCAGGGATCTATCACCGGATCAAGTACGACAAAACTGGGAGGCGCTCAAGCTGAAGAATCGTAAGGAGGAAGAGCGACACCTGACAGTTCTCTCCGGCGTCCCGAAGACGATGCCGTCATTGCTCAAGGCTTACCGCATACAGGAGAAGGCGGCGCAATTCGGATTCGATTGGGAGCGAGCAGAGGATATCTTTGCCAAAATCGATGAAGAACTGGGGGAATTCAAGGAGGCTCTCGCGCGGAACGACAAAACTGCGATTCAAGACGAGTTCGGCGATTTGCTTTTTTCATTGGTCAACTTCGCGCGCCACATCCAGGCCGAACCAGAGACGTGCCTGAACGGGACGATTCGGAAATTCTCCGATCGATTTGACAAGATGGAAAAGGCCTTGCAACTCCGCGGGTTGACTTTGAAGCAGGCGACACTGGCGCAAATGGAAGAGGAGTGGCAGCGCGCCAAGCACCAGTAGTTTGCGGGAGCAGATTTCGCGGTGCGCGAATTCCGCAAAAATCATGTGGGATATTGATTGCGTAATATCTGACCTCGAACATCCTCGCGCCACCGGAGTCGAGTTCCTTTTTGAAACACGATTGAGTTTTTTCCTGCCAAAGCGATAAGACACAATTTCATTGATGAAATAACTCTTAATCTCCTCTTCTTTTACTAACGACTCATTTGACACTTCCGATACTAACAGATAAGAGATAATGATATCATGTTGGTTGCCTGTCGGAACCGACGCCGCCTCCGAACTACCGCCACTACACACTTCCGACTCCGACCAGAGGGCTATAATTGTTTACAAAGAACGGAGCAGTCATTAAGGCAGTTCTCGACAATTTGCGGGATGTTCACATCTTGTTCGGCCTCGACGGTGCGTCCGTTCGCTACCTCAATGAAGCTGCGACGGCCGTTCTCGGGTACACTACTGAAGAGCTGACACAATGTCCACAACTTCGATTTGACCGCATTCATCCGGCTGATCGTGCAAGGGTGGTGGACCGTTTCGCTGAATTCGTCAATTCGCGGGTTCCATTTCAGACCGAATACTCATTCTATAGGAAAGATGGCGAGCTGATTCGGGTGCTGGAGGACACGCGGGTGGTGAAAGTGAGCGAAAATGACGAGCTCATCCTGACTTCGATTCGCGCCGACGGTGTCGCCGAGACCTATACTCGCTATCAGCATCTCAAAGTTCAAAACGCGATAGCGGGAATCCTATCGTCGACGGATGATCCAGATTCAGCGATCCGAAAAGTACTGGAGACGATCGGCCGGGAATTGGGCTGGCAAATTTGCGAGTATTGGGTGCCTACGGAGGACAATCGCAAGTTGAACTTGTCGCGGATTTGGTGCGATGCCGGTTTGGTCGGTTCAGACGAGTTTGTGGCAGTTTCGCACAAGTTACAATTGGATCGCAACCAGCCGACACAAGGCAAGGTTTGGACAGGCGGTCTTCCGCTGTGGACACGAACGGTCGTAGAGTCCGAGCCCGTGCCGCGCCGGGACGCAGCAGCCCGATTGGGGCTAGCAACGGGTCTTTCTTTTCCGGTGCGAGTAGGTCAGAACGACGGTGGGATCATTTCTCTGTACAGCCCGGTATCCTACAGTATCGATACCGACTTGTTGCAGACGGTGGAAAGCATTGGTCTCCAGGTTGCACAGTACCTCGAGCGCACCAAATTGACAGCGAGTCATGCAGCTGCAGAGCAGAGATTCCGCCAAATGTTTGAGAAGAATGAGGCAGTGAAGCTGGTGATTGATCCCGTGACCGGTGCGATTGTCGATGCCAATCCGGCGGCGGCAAGCTTTTATGGTTACTCGGTCGAGCAACTGCGCGCCATGAAGATTTGGCAGATCAATACACTTTCCGAAGCTGACGTGCGCACCCACATGCGCAATGCCAACGAAGAGAAGCGCAATCGATTTGTTTTTTCGCATCGACTGGCTTCGGGAGAGATTCGACAGGTAGAGGTCCATTCGAGTCCGCTCAATCTTGATGAGCGCGAGTTACTGTATTCGACAATTTTCGACATTACCGAGAAACTGCGGACCGAGGCGGCCCTGCGCGAGAGCGACGAGCGGTTTCGTCTGGTGTTTCAGCATACTCCGACGGCGATCGCGATATTTGACCGACAGATGCGCTACTTGTTTGCGACGACTGCATGGTTGCAGAAGTACGGCTTGACGGGCAAGAGTTTCATCGGTCATTCGCAGTTTGAGTTTTTCCCCGAGACAAGCGCACACTGGCGAGAGATTTACCGGCGGGCGATGGCCGGCGAGACGATTGATGACACGGAGACGGAGATTCGTCGTGCCGACGGCACGGTTGAGTGGATCCGGTTCATTGTCAGTCCCTGGCGAACGAGCCAAGGCATCATTGGCGGAATCATCATCTTCACCGAGTCAATCACGAATGAGAAACTGTCCCGCGACGCTTTACGCGAAAGTGAAGAGAAGTACCGATCGTTGTTCGAGAATCTCATTGACGGGTTTGCTTACCACAAGATTGTGCAGGACCAAAACGGCAATCCGGTTGATTACACGTTTCTGGAAGTCAACAGCGTCTTCGAAGAAATGACCGGTCTCAAGAGAGAAAACATCATTGGCCGGTGTGTTACCGAAGTGATTCCCGGTATCGGGAGCGCAAAAGAGAACTGGATCGGTGCTTATGGCCGTGTTGCTTTGCAGGGCGAGACGCTGAAGTTTGAGCGCGAGGCACCGGAGTTGGGCCGCTGGTTCTGGATTTCTGCGTACTCGCCGAAGCCCGGGTACTTTGTCACGGTATTTGAAGATATCACTGCGCGCAAGTGTGCGGAGAAACGCCTTCACGAACAACAGCGGATGATTTCGGCTTTGCTTGGAAACCTTCCAGGAATGGCTTACCGATGCCTGAACACTCCTGACTGGCCGATGGAGTTTGTCAGCGAAGGCTGTAGGCAGCTGACCGGATTCGCTCCGAAAGAACTGCAGATTGGTGGGCTAACTTGTTACAACGATCTGATTCATCCTGATGATCGTGCCATGGTATGGGAGGGCGTCCAACGCGGGATTGAACATCATGAACCATTCCGGCTCAATTACCGGTTGATTACGCGCGATGGACAAACCAAGCACGTTTGGGAGCAGGGTTGTGCGGTTTTGAGCGAGAACCAGGAACTGGTCGCGCTGGAAGGGTTTATTGCCGACATCAGCGAACAAAAGCGTGCCGAAGAAGCTCTGCAATCGCGTGAAAGACACTTCCGGGCGCTGATCGATAACTCGTCGGACATCACCACCCTTTTCGATGTCAATGGCCAATTCATTTATCTTAGCCCATCAGTCGAACGAGTGCTCGGGTACCAGCCCGAAGAACTCCGGGGGACCAGTGTTTTCCGCAAACTTCATCGTGAAGACCGGCTCCCAACTCGTGAAATCATGCGCCGGGCTCTGATCAGGGGCGGTGATATTTCATTTGAATTGCGAATCCGGCATAAAGACGGCAGTTGGCGAATTCTGGACACTGTCGGACGGAATCTGTTGGATGATCCTCACGTGGGCGCGATTGTATTTAATTCACGCGATATCACTGAACGCCGCTCCATTGAAACTGAACGCTCGCAATTGGCCAAGGCTGTCGAACAAGCTACTGAATCAATTGTGATCAGCGATGTAGCCGGAAGGATTATTTACGTGAATTCGGCTTTTGAGAAAGTGTCGGGGTATTCGCGCGAAGAGGTTCTGGGGCAGAATGCTCGCATTTTGAAGAGCGGCGAGCAGCCGCCCGAGTATTACCGCGAAATGTGGAGCGTCTTGCTGGCCGGGAATCCGTGGGTCGGACGGTTCAAGAACCGCCGCAAAAACGGAACGTTTTACGAAGAAGAATGCGCCATCTCGCCGATCAAGGATGCTTCAGGCAAAGTCATCAATTTTGTAGCGGTGAAGCGCGATATCACAAAAGAAGTCGAACTTGAAGAACGTTTGCGACAGGCACAAAAGTTGGAAGCGGTTGGACGACTAGCAAGTGGAATTGCGCACGACTTCAATAATCTCCTCGCCGGAATTCGCGGATTTGGAGAGCTCATCAGCCAGGAAGCAGAGAACTGCCCCAAGCTGAAGGATTATTCAAGTGAGATTATCCGTGCCGCCTCCCGCGCTGCGGACCTTACCAGCCAGCTGCTCGCCTTTGCACGCAAGGGGAATTTCCTTTCGGTGCCGCTGGATATGCACGAAGCAATCGGCGAGGTGACGGCGATACTTCAGCACACGATCGATCGCCGCATCGAAATCCGGACCGAACTTCACGCCGCACGATGCATCGTCAAAGGCGATCCGTCACAGATTCAAAGTGCGATTCTCAATTTGAGCGTGAATGCGCGCGATGCAATGCCAGACGGCGGATTATTGATCCTCGCAACTCGCAACGTTTATTTGGACTACGATTTCTGCCGGCGCCATACGTTGGAACGCGGACCGGGCGAGTATCTGGCGATTACCGTCTCCGATACGGGCGTCGGTATCGATGAGAAGATCCTCGATCACATCTTTGACCCGTTCTTTACCACGAAGGAACAAGGTCAAGGGACTGGTTTGGGACTTGCCGGTGTTTATGGCTGCGTGAGGAGTCACTCGGGCAGCGTCGAAGTTGTCAGTGATGTTGGGAAGGGGTCAGCTTTCACACTTTATTTTCCAGTTTTTGAGACGACCTTACTCCCGTCGTCGAATGAAATTGCCGAGATCAAGGTTGACGGGCGCGAACGTATCCTCCTGGTTGATGACGAGGAAGTTGTAAGGAACCTCGCCGAACGGATGTTGACTAAGGCGGGCTACCAGGTCATTACCTGCGCAGACGGCTTGGAAGCGGTTCAGCTCTATCGAACTGCCATAAACTCCATAGATCTCGTTTTACTCGATATGATGATGCCAAAGATGAATGGCCGGGACACTTTTGCTGCGTTGAAAAAGTTCAACCCGAACGTCAAGGTCTTGATTATGTCCGGATTCAGCGATCAGGATGTCCAAGAATTTCTGCGCGAAGGCATTTTGGGTTATATCGCCAAGCCGTTTCAGATGCGCGCATTTCTCGTCAAAGTTCGTGAGGCGCTGGATCTCAAGATCAAGGTCCGGCAGTTCTAATCACTTATCTACTCCCCGCCACTCGCCGCAAATCCTCTAAGTTGTTGCTGTGATTACAGTAAGGAATTGGCGGAATATATTGCCGTTCGTGTTTGTAATTGCTATGAATCGGCGTTACGAAATTGTCGCACCGAAATGCCGTGCCGGAGAAGCCAGGAGAACAAAGTGTCTGGATACGACGCGGCAGTTAAATGGTACAAGTGGAGGAGTAGATGTTGAAGCTGATCACACTCGTTCTCACGTTAGCGATCGGAAGCGCAATTGCGATTGCCGATGATGTTTCACTAACAGTATACAACCAGAATCTCGCACTGGTCAAAGAGGGGCGGAGTCTGGATTTCCGTAAGGGAATCAATCAAATGAAATTGACGGATGTTGCGGCGTCGATTGACCCGACCTCGGTCCATTTCCGGCTGCGTGGTTCCGACAAGATTGAACTGCTGGAACAGAACTATCAGTATGATCTTGTATCATCTGAGAAGATTCTCCAGAAGTACCTCGGCAACACGGTTGATATTGCGATGAAGAACGGCGATGTCGTCAGCGGGAAGTTCCTGTCGCTTTCGTCAGGATATATGGTGTTGCTTCTGACCGACGGAGCGGTGCGACTGGTGAATTCGCAAGAGATGCTCACCGTTTCGGCGCCGAAACTGCCGGAAGGGTTAATCGTCATGCCGACCCTGGAATGGCTAATCGCGAGCGATGTCACAGGCAAGCGCGATGCCGAGATCAGTTACTTGACCAGCAACATCAGCTGGCATGCCGAGTACATTGCGCAGTTGGATAAGGACGACAAGAATGTTCGGTTGTCCGGTTGGGTCTCACTGGACAATCGCTCCGGTAAGACATACAAAGATGCAAAGCTGAAACTGGTGGCTGGTGATATCAACCGCGTGACGCCTCCGGCACTTGCCAAAGGTGCAATGTACGAATCGATGGCGATGGATATGGCAGGCCGTGGTTTTGAAGAGAAGGCGTTCTTTGAGTATCATCTCTATACACTTGGTCGCGCTACGACTGTGGCAGACAATGAAACAAAGCAGGTCAGCCTTTTTGATCCGGCTTCGACAGCAGTAAAGAAGCTTTATCGTTACGAAGCTTCGCCGGGCGCGACAGATGTTAATGTAGCGGTGTCTTTCAAGAACACGGAAGGCGGCGGCCTGGGAATGCCGCTTCCGGCCGGCAAGATCCGGTTGACCAAGCTCGACAGCGATGGATCCGAAGAGTTTGTCGGCGAGGACATGATTGACCATACGCCGCGCAATGAAGAGGTTGAACTGCGCGTCGGCAACGCATTCGATATCGTCGGCGAGATGGCGGTAGTCGATTCGCGGCGCATTTCCGACCGCGTAAGGGAAGAAACGGTGGAAGTTAAGCTGAGAAATCGCAAGACTGAAGATGTAACGATCAACGTGCGCTATCGCCTTTACGGCGACTGGCAGGTGCTCGAAGCGAATTATGAATACACCAAGAAAACAGCGCAACAGCTTGAATTTACTGTGCCGGTGAAGGCTGATCAGGAAGCTATTCTCAAGTACCGGATCCGGTATGGAAGCTAACAAATTCTTTGACATGATTTGCGGGAATGATTAGGTTCCGAGCTAAGATTGTGACGAAGTTCACTTGGAGGAGGAAAGCTTAATGAAGAAGATAGTCGTTGGAATACTTGTTCTCTGCCTGGCGGT
>CAZQBX010000069.1:10594-16709 GCA_964592145.1 uncultured Ignavibacteria bacterium | reverse complement strand
GAGCACTTGGTTCGGGACTAAGGGGCCGAAGGTTCAAATCCTTTCACCCCGACCAGATTTTTCGCGGCCGAATCTCTTGCCGTAAACACGAAATTGTCAGAGCACGAAATTGTATCCAATCCTCAAACTAAAACCCGGAAGAGAAAACAACGTCATCTTCCGCCATCCGTGGGTTTTTTCGGGCGCAATTGCTTCACCATCAGATGATCTCGACAACGGCCAGGCCGTCTTTGTGGCAGATTCGGCCGGTCAGATTATCGGTGCAGGTACATATTCAAGCCATTCGCAAATCGCCATCAGGGTTTTTGATTTCTGTGAAGTCGAGATAGATATTCACTGGATTCGGAAGCGAATTCTGGCGGCGCAGAATCAACGCCTGGTACTGGGCTACGGTCCAGAGACTGATACGACCGGATATCGGCTGATTTTTGGAGAAGCCGACGGCATCCCGGGATTGATTATTGACCGATACAAAGATGTCTTTGTGATCCAGTCTTCGACTGCGGGAATTGACCGACTCAAGGAACTCATTACTTCTGTCTTGATCGAAGAGTTTTCTCCCCGAGCAATTGTGGAACGCAGTGATATCCCGGTTCGCAGTGAAGAGGGTGTCGCGGAAACTGACGGGTTGCTCTTCGGGGCTGATGTCGAGGAAGTCGAGTTCTGCGAAAATGGAATCAGGTTTGTAGCAGACGTGTTGGCTGGACAGAAGACTGGTTTCTTTCTCGACCAGAAAGACCTGCGCAGGGCAATCCGCCAACTTTCCCGCAATTGCCGAGTGTTAAATCTGTTTTCTCACTCCGGCAGCTTCTCCATTGCGGCATTGCACGGAGGTGCGGAGTCGGTGCTGAATATTGACAGCTCTGGGCAAGCCCTCGATCTTTGTACGCACATTGCCGAATTGAACAATTTACCGATAGACCGGATTTCGTGGGAAACCGCTGATGTCTTCCAATGGCTCGGAGATATTCCGCAGGAGCCATTTGATATGGTGATGCTTGACCCGCCGGCACTGGTAAAGTCGCAAAACGATCTGGAATCGGGAAGAAAAGCGTACCACTTCCTGAATCGTGCTGCATTGCGAATGATCAAGCCAGACGGCATCTTGGTGACATCAAGCTGCTCGACATACTTCCGCGAGGAAGACTTCCTGTTCATGTTGCGTCGAGCGTCGGTGCAGACAGGTCGACATCTGGAGATTCTTCATTATGTTACGCAATCACCGGATCATCCCTGGTCGGCGTACTTTCCTGAATCCCGCTACCTCAAGTCGTTTATTTGCCGAGTGCGCGGCTAATCGATTCTTGCATCCGCTTCAAAAATTCATTATTGTTTCGCCTGATGTCACAGCGAATTTCGCCTTATGTGGCCGTGATTGGCGGTTACGACTGTACGGCGGAGCAAGCACAGCTTGCGGAAGAAGTGGGGGAATTACTGGCGCGAAATGGCGCCATCGTGGTGACCGGCGGCCGTCGCGGAATCAGCGAAGCTGCCTGCAAAGGCGCCAAACGAGCCGACGGTATGACGATCGGGATACTGCCATCGTCGGATTATCATGAGGCCAATCCCTATGTTGATCACGCGATTTGCACCGGGATCGGCGAGGCCCGCAATACAATCATTGTGATGACTGCCGATGGCGTGATTGCATTCGCGGGGAAGTTTGGTACGCTTTCCGAGATGGCGTTTGCTCTTCTGGAGCAAAAACCAGTGGTTTCACTGGGCTCGTGGGATGTTTCACCCGTTGTAAGAAAAGTCGATAGTCCGCAGGAAGCGGTAACGAAAATTCTTCAGGAGATACGTCGATGACGGAAATGGCATGCGCTAAAGCGCTGATCACGGGGCGAGTCCAAGGCGTCGGATTCCGCTTTTTTGTCACCACCAAAGCTGAAGGCTTCCCGATCTGCGGGTATGTGCGCAATCTTGAGACCGGCGCACTCGAAATTGAAGTGGAGGGTGAAAAGCAGGTAGTAATGGACTTCCTGAATGAAGTTCGTAAAGGTCCGCGCCACTCGGAAGTCTTCGAGTTTCAACTGGAGTGGAAACCATTTAAAATGACATATGACCGATTCTTTGTGAAGTATTAGGTATGGATCTAAAAACCAAAATTCGCAGTATTCCCGACTTCCCCAAGAAGGGAATCGTTTTCCGTGACATCACGACGTTGTTGCAGGACCCGCGCGCATATGAGCATGCGATTGATCTCTTCTGTCTGCATTTCGCCAAGCACAAGATTACCAAGGTTGGTGTGATTGAGTCCCGAGGGTTCATATTCGGAGGACCGATCGCGATGGCTTTGGGTGTTGGTTTGGTTCCAATTCGAAAGAAGGGAAAGCTCCCCTGGGATACGGTCCGCCAAAGCTACAAGTTAGAGTATGGCACAGACAGCCTTGAAGTTCACAAGGATGCTGTCAGCAAGCGCGATCGAGTCCTAATCATTGACGATTTGTTGGCTACGGGCGGCACTGCACGTGCTTCGACCAAACTGATTGAGAAGTTGGGCGCACAAGTGACCGGGCTGGGTTTTTTGATCGAGTTGTCGTTCCTTGGCGGACGAAAGAAACTCGGCGAGTACGATGTACTCACGCTGATCGACTACGACTCCGAAAAATAGCCTTGTTAACGAGCTTGGACTTTTGCCCTCGTAGCTCAGATGGACAGAGCAGGAGTTTCCTAAACTCTTGGCCGCGTGTTCGAATCACGCCGAGGGCAATTATCTGGTTGCTTTTCGCGGCAGACAGAGTTGTTTGCGCTACTGACCGCCGGAACGGAGAGTATCTGAAGAGGGAACCGGTTCAGTGATGGCTTCCGCGGGAATCTCGACCGAGTCTTGTCTTGCGATGTCCTTTTCCGATATTTCCACATTCTTGTCCGTGAAATTCATACCGGAGAAATCGTTGGCGACGATGATTGCGATTCGGCGATTGCTCGGATCGCCAGGATTAGAAGCTATTTTCGGTTCGGTATCCGCGAAGCCACGAATTTCCGCGACCTGGTTCTGACGCAGTCCATGGGCTTTCATCCAGCGTCGGGCAGAATTACACCGGTCAACCGAGAGCTCCCAGTTGGTGTAAGCCGCATCCTCGGCATATTGAAAAGCGTCCGTGTGACCTTCGATAATTACTCGATTCGGCAGCATGCTGATTTCTTCTGCGACCATTGCCAACAACTGTTGCGTAAACGGCTTCAGTTCCGCAGAACCGCGTTCGAAGAACGACTCGCCGGAAGTCTCAAGTAGTTGAATGCGCAGTCCTTCTGCCGTCATCTTAACTTCGATCTGATTCTTAAGACGTTCAAAGCTGGGATTGGAACGCATCTTCTTCATGATCTCGGCGCCGGCTTCCTGGAGTTTTTTGCGGACTTCACGCTCGCGCATTTTGCGGAACTGCTCTTCGGTCATCATCGCCTTGCTTTTCATTTCGATCATCGTCTGACCCTTGTTGGGTAGGACGGAAACGCTACCGCCTTTCTTGAAACCGGTCGGATTCTGGAAGTAACCGGCGACATTCTCCTTTACGCTTTCCGATTGCGCTACGAGCCAAAGTACCAGGAAAAACGCCATCATTGAAGTTACAAAGTCGGCATAGGCAACCTTCCAGGAACCGCCATGGTGGCCGCCACCGTGGCCGCCCTTTTTCTTGACGATGATTATGGGATCTTGGAGATTGTCTTCAGGCATGCCGGTTCAACCTATTTCTGCTTGGTTTGACGACAGGCATTTTCCACTTCTTCAAAGGACGGACGGGTTGAAGCGTAAATCGCCCGACGGGCAAACTCAACGGCGATTGAGGCTGCGAAGCCCTTCTGGAAACCGAGCATACCCTGTTTCAAGCATGTGTAGTACTTGCTGGACTCGTCGTTGAGAGTCTGGATGTTCTTGGCGATTGGCTGGAACATGCCGTAACAGAGCAGAATACCCAGGAAGGTTCCGACCAGAGCCGCAGCGACCTTGTGTCCGATTTCTTCCGGAGGACCACCAACGGCACCCATCGTGATAATGATACCAAGCACTGCTGCGACAATACCGAATCCGGGAAGTGAATCGCCGGCGGTCTGAATCGATTCCGCGGGCTTGGCAACCTCTTCATGGTGAGTATCGAGGTCGAGGTCCATTAGCGTTTCCAAATCCTGTGCCGAGATCGCTCCGGTGATAATCACGCGCATGGTATCCGAGAAGAAATGTACCGCATGATGATCTTTCAGGAAGGCGGGATACTTCTTGAGAATCGCCGACTCATGAGGTTTCTCGATATGGCTTTCCAGTCCCACCAATCCGTCTTTGCGCGCGACGTTAAAGATCTCGTACATCATTACGAGCAAGTCAAGGAAGTGCTTTTTCGTCGGTCCGGCGCCGAAGACCTTCATCATTTGCGGGACCATCTGTTTGATTGTCTTGAGCGGTGTCATCACCAGGAGGGAACCGATGGCGGCTCCACCGATGACGACAAATTCGGCAGGCTGAAATAGCACCATCACGGCGCCGCCTTCCATGACAAATCCGCCGATAACTCCGCCAAACACGACGATCAATCCGATAATTGCAAACATAGTACGAGCTTATCCTTAAGCCTGGAAGTCCTACGAAATTTGCACACCTGTGCGCTCTTGTTACTTATTCGACACATTTTGCAGAAAGTCGAATTGCTTTATGCAATATTTGGCAATATCGCATGGCGCATAGACCGTTGTGGCGACTGTCGGTAGCGGGTGTTTCGAATTGAAGCAGTCAGGCGGCGAAAGCAAGCGCCGACTGGTGCCTGGCAAAACATCACCAGCTGATCGACGACGTGTCACATTTCAAATGTTCATCAAAAGTACAGCTTCAGGGAATTCGTTGCCGAGCCGATACTTTCAGGGAATCGGACTGATTGCGCTTTGCTCCGTTGTGCTAATGAGAAACGGCAAGGGTCGCAAAGGGACGAAGTACGGGAGAATATGGACTTAGCAACAATTGCCGGCATGATTCTCGGAGTCGGCGCGATTATTGTAGCCTACTTGATGGAAGGCGGATCGCTTGCCTCGATTTTCCAACTACCCGCGGTGATGTTGGTCATCTTTGGCACCTTCGGCGCCGGCATGATAACAACCTCGATCGGTACGGTCAGGCTAATACCAGACTATCTGCGCATTGCATTTCGCGGCGAGGCGATTGATGTTCGCGAGACTATCGAACGCATGGTCTCCTTGGCGGAACGGGCTCGGCGTGAGGGAATACTGGGGCTGGAGTCCTACTTGCCGGAAGCGCCCAATTCGTTTTTCCGGAAGTCACTTCAGTTATTGATCGACGGTACGGAGGTTGTGGTCCTCCGCGGAATTCTTGAGACCGAACTTGCATACATGGAAGAGCGTCATCGCCGCGGAATCGAGCTGTTCCGAAAGATGGGCGGATTTGCTCCGACATTAGGGATTATAGGTACTGTTCTCGGCTTGATTCACACGCTGGCCAACACCATGGATACGACGCGCATGGCGTCCGGTATTGCGTCGGCATTCATCGCGACTCTGTGGGGAGTTTGTTCAGCAAATCTGTTCTTTCTACCGGTCAGTGACAAGCTGAGACACCGGCACCTCGAAGAAATGGCCAATCACGAACTGGTTTTGGAAGGGGTCATTGCCATTCAATCGGGCGACAATCCACGCGTGCTGCGAACAAAGCTGCTGTCTTTCCTAAATCCGCATGAACGATATGAGGATCAATATGCGTCGTCGCGGTGAGTTCGAGGGCGATAACTCGGATCGCTGGTTGATGACTTATGCTGACCTGATAACCCTGCTCTTGGCATTTTTCGTGATCATGTATGCGATGTCAAAGGTGGATGCCAAGAAGTTCGAACAAATGTCAGAAAAGCTTCAAGGCGAATTCAACTCCAGTTCATTGGCGGCACAGCCAGCAACGACTGACCTGGGTGCAGGAGTTCTGAAGATAGGCAGGCTAAAATTGGTTGCACAGAGGCTGGAGAGTCCGTCGTTTGGCCAGCTAAAGCACCGCGTCAATATTGGCCCAGCCACCAACATTCCCCTTTCAAGCGGCTTCGATGATGCTGGGGCAGCAGATAGTTCCATGCACGAGTTCTCGGTAGAAATGAACGAACGCGGGCTTGTCATCCATGTTTTA
>CAZQBX010000069.1:0-10584 GCA_964592145.1 uncultured Ignavibacteria bacterium | reverse complement strand
CATGTTTTAGAGTCAGCGCTGTTCAAGTCGGGGCAGGCGGAAATGGAACCACAGGCGCGCATTCTGCTGGACAAAATCGCGAATGAGATAGCTAATCTTCCCAACCAGATTCGCGTTGAAGGGCACACGGACTCGCTGCCGATTAGTAGTTATAAGTTTCCATCGAACTGGGAGCTTTCGGCAGCGCGTGCAACTGCGGTGGTGCGTTACTTTGTGGAAACTCACGAATTCAGTCCGGCGCGAATATCTGCTCTCGGATTCGGTGAATTCCGGCCGCTGGCGCCAAACGATACTCCGGAAAATCGCGCGCGGAATCGCCGGGTTGATATCGTTATCTTGACTGATGCATTATCGCGGTATGAACCACAAGTTAATCCCGCAAAGGTCTCGGTTGAAGTAGCGGATGGGAATAATATTCAGTCTGCAGTGGATGAACTTTCTCCGTATTGATTTGACCTGACCGTCGACTGCTCCTGCAAATCTCTTCAGTTCAATTACTTGGCGCATCCAGCCCATTTTGGCACAGCATTTGTGTATATGGTCATCGGAGAAAGGTCTTTGATGGACAATATATTGCACAAATCGCTGTTCGGGAAAGGAATGATTCCCATCTACTCGCGGTTGGCAGATCTATCTGCGACGCGCCACAAAGTAGTAGCTTCGAACATTGCCAATGTAAACACGGAAGGTTACGAGAAGCGGCAGTTTGACTTTGACAAGGAACTGCGCAAAGCCATCGACAAACCGTCAGTTCCGGGCGTAACGACGCATCCCAGCCTCATACCATTAGGAAACTCTCCGGTAGGCGCACCGAAGATCGAACGCGTGAAGAAATCTGACAATGATACCGGAGTGAACTCAGTTGACATTGACGAAGAAATGTCGAATCTGGCGCAGAATCAGATCACGTTTGAGTTCGGCGCTGACATGCTGGCGCGAAAGTTTAAGTCATTGAAGTCAGCGATTCGCGGAGGGCAGTAGGTAGTTTATGAGTGACTTGTTTTCATCTCTTAAAATCTCAGGTTCCGGCCTTTCGGTATTTCGTCGCAAGATGAATGTCGCTGCCGAGAACCTCGCCAATGCCGAGACAACCAAAACACCAGAAGGCGGTCCCTACAAGAAGAAGATATTGAACATTGGCGCCAAGAAGGTGAAAGACGTGTTCTCGCGGCAACTCAACGCTGCAGCCGTAGAACTGACTCAAACAGACACCAAGCACGTTGGGGGCAAGCCGGTTGCTTTGCTGAATACCAATAACATTCTGCACGCGCAAGGTCGCGAGTATGTCGACCCGGCGCAGGAAGTCCGGATGGTCTACGATCCGGTTCATCCTGATGCTAATGAAGAGGGCTTTGTCGCGATGCCGAACGTCGATCCCCTGATTGAAATGGTGGAAATGATGACAGCAGCGCGCGCCTACGAAGCGAATCTGTCGGCGATCAAGACGGTGAAGGAAATCACCAAGAAAGCTCTGGAGATTTAACAAGGTATGGAAATGAAGATCAACAGCGCCAACTTGCAGGTTTACAATCAAGGCGTTAATCAGCGTCAGCCGGCAGCAATTCCAACGGAAAGCAAACCAGCAGAGCCGACACAGTTGGCGCACGCACGGTTTGCTGATCTGTTGTCGGCACAAGAAAAGAAATTCATTGTTCAGAACTTCAAGTCCGAGTCGGCTCCGCGCAAGCCGGAATCACACCTCGGGAAGGCGATTGACATTCGCGCATGAACCCGATTACGATCAACACGCAGCCGCAGGAATTGTCGTTTCCGAAGGCCCAGGTATTCACCAAGCCTGATCCAAGTCTTGGATCATTCAAGGATACACGATCCCAGTTTGTCAACTCCGTGAACGATCTGCAAAGTCGTGCCGTCGACACCGAGAAGGCATTCCTTCAGGGCGACATTTCGGATGTACATCAAGTTATGATTGCCGTAGAAGAGGCATCAGTGGCTTTTGAGTTGCTGATGGAAATTCGCAATAAATTGCTGGAAGCCTATCAGACTATCCAGCGGATGCCGATTTAACCGGCATAAACCTCGGAGCATGGATGCATGAAGAGGATATTTGATCATTTCTATCAACTAGTCGGCCGGATGACTCCGAGCCAGATTCTCTTGGCCGCATTGGTGGTGGTGGGGGTCATTGCCGGCACGGTCATCATTTTTAACGTCGCTAAAAGCCAGTACTTTGTGCCGCTCTACTCAAATCTGTCGAGCGAAGACGCAGGCAAGATCATTGAGAAACTCAATGAAATGCGGGTCAAATACGAGATCGGCGATGGCGGTTCTGCGATCAGCGTACCGTCTGACGATGTCTACGAAACGCGCATGAAACTAGCCAGCAACGGTCTTCCCAGCCCGCAGAATATCGGCTACGCGTTGTTCGATCAAACAAACCTCGGGATGACGGATTTTGTCCAGAAGCTGAATTATAAGCGAGCACTCGAAGGGGAACTGGCGCGAACGATCGGCAGTCTTTCCGAAGTGACGGCTGCACGCGTTCACATGACAATTCCCGAGGACAAGTTGTTCCGCGAAGACCAAAACGCGCCGAGCGCATCAGTAGTTCTCAAGCTCAACGGATCGACAAGTCTCGCCAAGAGACAACTACAAGGTATCGCTTACATCGTGGCGTCCTCGGTTGAAGGCATGAAGCCGGAAAATGTAACGATTATCGATTACGACGGAAATCTGCTCACCGGGCCGCAAACCAATGATCCTTCCGCCATGATGTCGGCCACTCAATTTGAAATGCGCAAGAACGTCGAGAGCTATCTCGAAAACAAGGCACAGTCAATGCTGTCCGGGGTTATCGGCGGTGGGCGCGCTGTGGTTCGGGTCAGCGCCGAATTGAACTTTGAACAGAATAGCACGCAGATTGAAGAATACAATCCGGATATGGTGGCTGTCCGCAGTGAACAGCGCACGGCCAGCAAAGGCAACGAGCAGGAGTCCATTCCCGGTGTGCCACCAGTCACGACGTCATCGAACAGCAATGATGCCAACGATATCATCACCAACTATGAAGTGTCAAAGACGATCAAGAGCATCATTGGTGAAGTCGGTTCGATCAAGCGACTGACCGTTGCCGTCATGGTCGATGGTAACTATGAAGAAGTCAAGTCACCCGAGGGCGATGTTCAGCAGAAATTTCTCAATCGCACCCCAGAAGAGTTGGAGCGGTTTGCCGGAATCATCAAGAATGCGGTTGGCTACAGCGAAGCCAGAAACGACTTGTTCACGATAGTCGATCTGCCGTTTGACAACAGCATCCTCGAAGTTTCGCGTAAGCAGCTTGACTCGACGGGACAATGGGAGAACTATCTTTATTACGGCAAGAAGATCGGATTTGTTCTTTTGGGCATACTCGGATTCCTGTACGTGAAGCGCCAACTGAAAAAGGTCTTTACCGCGATAGCCAAGTATGTACCGGCACCGCCGCCGGCACCACCGCCGACGGAAGAGACGATTCAGCAGAAGCCGCAGAAGCCAAAGTTGATTGACACGATGAAGGTGCAGACAAAAGGCAAGCCGGACGAGATTGCCAAGGTAATCAGAACCATTATGGCAGAGCCGCAGTAGTATGCCGATAACCTACGGTGAACTTACCAACACGCAGAAGGCTGCCATCGCGCTGATAGCCTTCGGAACTGAAGTCTCGGCTGAAGTACTCAAGTCGCTTTCCGACCAGGAACTCGAGAAGATCACTATTGAAATCGCGAATATGCGCGACGTGCCGGGCGAAGTGGAAGAACGAGTCATTCAGGACTGTTATGAAATATTCCTGGCACGGGAGTACATCTCAACCGGCGGTATTGACTACGCGCGCTCGTTGCTTGAGCGTGCCGTCGGATCAAATCGTGCGGTCGATATTATCAAGCGGCTGGAGTCTTCGCTGGTGACCTCGGGGTTCAATCTCCTCAAAGGTATTGACCCGAAGCAATTAGTTAACTACATCCAGAACGAACACCCGCAGACAATTGCCCTGATTCTGACGCAACTCACGCCGCAGCAAGCTGCCGGAGTTGTAACCGAGTTAGCGCCGGAATTGCAGGCGGAAGTCGCGATGCGAGTTGCGACAATGGAGAAGATTTCACCGGAAATTCTAAAGGAAATCGAACAGACTCTGGATATGCACTTCTCTGGTTCAGTGTTCCGCGAAAGCAAGCAATCCGGTGGCGCCAAGGCGCTGGCTGATATCTTGAATCTCGTGGAGACTTCCGCAGAAAAGCACATTCTCCAGACACTTGAAGCCGACAATCCTGACCTCGCCGCCGAGATCAAGAACATGATGTTCGTGTTCGAAGACGTGATCCTGCTCGACGACCGTTCGATCCAGCGGATGCTCAAGGAGATCGAGACCAAGGATATCGCGATCGCGCTCAAGGCGGCGTCCGACGATGTCAAGAGCAAGATCTTTACGAATGTTTCGGAACGCGTGTCAATGATGATCAAGGAAGAGATCGAGTTCATGGGGCCGATGCGTCTTTCGGATGTCGAAGCGGCGCAACAGCGAATTGTTGAGTCGATCCGCAAGCTCGAAGAAGAAGGCCAGATCGTCATTTCGGGACGCGGAGGCAAGGAAGATGTCGTCGTCTAGGGTGCTCTCGTCAGTTGCCGTGACGACAAGCAAGGTACCGATTGGCAGCACGGAGTTTGTCGAGCGTTATCATCGCGAACTGGAAGAGAACTCGACAATCGGACAGCGCATCAAACAGCTTGAAGAACGCCACCAAATCGAACTACAGCAGACTTACCGACGCGGGTTCTCTGAAGGCGAGAATATTGGACTACAGCGCGGACTTGCAGCTTCCCGCCAATTAGAGAATGAAATTCGGCAAGCAATTACAGCTCTGGTGAATTATAGACAATCGGTCTACAAGCAAGCAGAAAGGCAATTGTTCGATCTCGCGTTTGCTTTGGCGAACCGGATCACTACCGCCCGCGGTGAGACAGAAGGTCAGGTGGTGCTTGATACGATCAATGCCTGCCTCCGCGAAGTCCTCGACAAGACCAAATTGACAGTCCGTGTCAATCCCGCCCAAGCAAGCTTCGTCAAATCGCAAATTGACGCTCTCGGCGGTGTCAACGACACCGTCAGTCACATCGTCGTTGAGCCGGATCCCCGGATTAGCTCCGGCGGTTGTGTTATCGAGACTGATTCGGGTAATACCGACGGAAGAATCGGGAACCAATTGCAGGTGCTGAAAAGCAAACTTCTTGAGAATCAACTCTCATGAGCAAGTTGATTGATTTCTCAGCATATAACGAAGCCATCGCGCGAACTTCCACCATCAAGCTCGATGGTAAAGTCCGCCGAGTGATCGGCTTAGTAATCGAATCACTCGGGCCGCAGGCGTCATTGGGCGAGTTATGCCGAATCTATCGAAAGGCCGACTCTGAAGCAGTGCTTGCTGAGGTCGTCGGTTTTCGCGACAATTTTGTGCTGCTGATGCCATATGGCGACATGGAAGGTATTAATCCCGGCTCAGTAGTGGAAGCGACCGGTTCGGTGCTGAAGATTAATGTCGGCGACCAACTCAAGGGGCGCATTCTTAATGGCCTTGGACATCCGATCGATGATGGACCGGCGTTATTGCAGGGATCCGAACGGCCAATAACATCACGAGCTCCGCATCCACTGAAGCGTCAACGCATTGAACAACAGATGATCACGGGAATCCGCGCCATCGATGTCTTCGCGAGTTGCGGTAAGGGACAGAGGCTGGGAATATTCGCCGGTTCGGGCGTGGGCAAGTCTGTTCTTCTGGGAATGATTGCGCGTCAATCGCAGGCGTCAATAAACGTGATCGGCTTAATCGGTGAACGCGGGCGCGAAGTGCGCGAATTCATCGAACAGGATCTCGGTCCAGAGGGACTCAAGCGTTCAGTCGTCGTGGCAGTAACTTCCGACGAGCCAGCTTTAATGAAGGTCAAAGGAGTCATGACGGCAACCGCAATTGCCGAGCATTTTCGCGATCTCGGACATGATGTCATACTAATGGTTGACTCGGTAACGCGCGTGGCGATGGCGCAGCGCGAAATCGGCCTCGCTGTTGGTGAGCCTCCGGCGACAAAGGGATACACTCCGTCAGTATTTGCGATGCTGCCCAAGCTACTCGAACGCGCCGGCGCGGGCGAGAGCGGATCAATTACGGGATTGTACACGATACTGGTCGAAGGCGATGACTTCAATGAACCGATATCCGACCAGGTGCGCTCCATATTGGATGGCCACGTCACGCTTTCACGCAAGCTGGCGCACCGGAAGCACTATCCGGCGGTCGATATACTGCAGTCGGTGTCGCGAGTGATGGTCAATATCGTTACGCCGCAGCACCGCGACTTGGCAGGAGAAGCGCGCAAACTGCTGGCGGTCTACTCCGAAAACGAAGACCTGATCAACATTGGTGCATATGTCAAGGGCTCGTCAAGCGAAATCGATACAGCCATCAGCAAGGTCCCGAAGATAAACGAGTTTCTGCAGCAGGATATCGCCTCGGAGAGCCCGATCTTCGTAGCGGATATTGAGAGACTGCAGGGAATAGTAGGAAATGAAAAGATTCCAATTCCGGCTTCAGAAGCTGCTGCAGATCAAAACTCATAAGAAAATGGAGCGCCAGAAGGAACTCGCCAAAGCGGAGCGAGTCCGCCGGATGGAGGAAGCGCACTTAGAACTCCTCCAGAGTCGCATGACGCAAGAAATCTCTGACTTGCAGACGCACAAGGTACAGAAGATAGACTGCCGACGCTTGTCACAATCGGCATTCTATCAACAGCGTCTTATTGGAAACATGGCGACGCAGAAGCAAGTCATTGCCAACGCACAGAAACAGGAAGATCTCAAGCGAGAGAAGCTCATTGGCGCCGCTCGCGAAGAGAAGGTCTTTGATAAGCTCAAAGAACGACAGCAAGAAAGGTACAATCGCGAACTGGATAACTTGCAGCAAAAAGAAACTGACGAAATTGCGCGAAATACCTTTCTCCAAGGGGATCACAAGGGGAAATCGAAAAGCCCTCGCTAACGCGAGGGCTTTTTGAATCAGGGGTTTGTTCGGAATACCGGATCTGTGTCAAATAAAAAGGCTTCCGTCAACAACGGAAGCCTTTGATGGAGAGATGCAGAGGTGATCTTACTTAAGCAACATCATCTTTCTGGTCATTGAAAATTCGTCGGCAGTTATCTTGTAGAAGTAGACGCCGCTTTCCATTGTTCTTCCACTTTCATCCGTCCCATCCCAGACAATTCGCTTGTTTCCGGCAGACAATGTTGAATTCACAAGGTCTGCAACTTTTTGTCCAAGGATATTGAACACCGTCAGCGAAACATGGCTGGTCTTGGGAAGATTGAATTCAATCGTGGTCGTCGGGTTGAATGGATTCGGATAATTCTGTTCAAGACTGAAGACAGTCGGAAGTGTCCCGCCAATATCGTCCACGTCGGTGGGCGAATCGACTGTGAGGCTTACATCAATGGTGTCCTCATCGTCATTGATATCAGTTGCGAGTCCGGCAATCTGTTTTACGACAATCTTCGCAGTATAATTGCCCGGCAGCAATCCCGTGACGTCAACAAAGCAATCGATGGAAGATGGTGCGGTTCCGCTGCCAGGATTGACCGAGAGCCAGGGAGTTGTCTCCACGGCACCCCAGTCGAACTGAATTCCTGATGGGCTGGCATTACTGATGCCGACCTGCTGTGTCGCCGGATTGATTCCGACGAGTGCAGTAAAAGTCAATTGATCAGGTGTCAGAAGGATGTCGACGTCATCAGCGATATCGACTACCATCATAATTGTCTGCGGTGAATTAGATGCCTCGGGTGACGTTATTGAGATCGGGGCTGCATGCCTGCCGATACCCAAGGCAGCGATATCAACGTTGGCTGTGAACCCGCCCGGAGCTGTTCCGGAACTCGAAGTAATGCTCAACCAATCTGTAGTTTCCGAAGCAGTCCAATTCAGCGGGCCGTTACCGCCATTGCTAATCAGCACTTGCTTTCCGGCAGGATTCGGACCGTTCTGATAGCCGCTGAAGAATAGCGAGTCATCGTTGAGTACAATGACCGCAACGGGTGATTGGACTGTGAATGTCGCGGCGTTTTCATTGAACAGTGACCCTGGGTCGGTCGCGCGGAAAGTTATTGTCTCACTTCCCGACCAATCCACGGTTGGTTTGGAAATTGTCGCCACGCGGCCGGCATCGATCGCAATCGTTAGCGCCGAGTTGCCGGTTGCAGTCCAGGTCATTTGATTGTCGGCATTGTCAGGATCGTTCACAAAGTTGTCGAGTGAGATAGTCGCGAAGTTGGCGCCATAGGCGATCGTCTGGTTGGGAATATCGGCGACGACCGGTGCGTCATTTACCGCAGTAACGGTAAAGGTAGCGTTATTGCTGGCGAATAGACCGCCGGGATCGGTCGCGGTAAATGTAAATGTTGCACTTCCAGCGAATTCACCACCGGGATAGGAAATTGAGGCGATGCGACTTGCATTGATGCTGACACTAAAACCATTGGGACTGGCCGAGACCGCCGACCAGATGATCTCATTGTCGGCGTCTTCGCCATCAGAAACGAAATTGTCGAGAATGATCGTAGAGAAGGATCCGCCTTCGGCGATGGTCTGATCCGATATATCAGCGACTACGGGCGCAGTGTTGGTAGGACCCGAGCAGCCGCCCATGATGTTAAGTTCGGCAGTGCCACAATCGACATAATCGACATCGATTGTTCCGCCTTCTTGCGGCGCAAGGACAAACGAACCGGCCGGTGGCACAAATGACGAGTCAAAATTAACGCATTGCGCCGGTGTACCGATTGGAACTCTCACCCAGAGTGTCATTAGCAGTGCTTCGGTTGCGTGAATCTCCATTGGAATTTCGGGAGTGAAGTTGATCCAGCCGGTGAGTACTTTATTTTCGGCCGGCTTGAACTGCCTGAGGAAGTTTCCCGATCCTCCAGTTGAAAGAGCTGGTCCGGCTTGCACGGAGGTAACTTCTACATCGTTTGAGTTGTAAGAGAATCCAAGCGAAAATCCGCCGATCGGAATATCATTAGTGATATAGACCGGGATCCCGACTGAATCGCCGTTAACGACGGGTTTGTCAATTGGACAGCCTAATCGGATGATGTTAGCCGCGAAAAGTTCGGGTGGCGAAATGACCGAAATCAGACATATCGCCATTAGTGTCAACAACATCAACTTGAGCTGACGGTTCATAGACTTGCACCTCCAAAAGATTCCAGTAAACACTTGATTGGTGAATACGCAAAAAGTGTGCGCAGACGGAGATTCTTTGCGAAGCGGCTGGCATATTATTCCGAAGCTGCAACATCTTGGAGAGAGGCGGCTTACAGTTGGGGAGACTTGGCCGGATCCCTTAACCTCACTCCACAACGCCATGTTGACATGATGAAAAACCTTGCATCTTCAATGCAACGCATTCGGGTTTCAGCTTTTCGCTTGCGGACTTGACGCGTATCGGCAATACTGAAGTCTCGACAGATTACTGGAGTGAACGTTAATTGAACGAGGGTAGAATTATGATCTGCAACCGTCTGGTGTTGTTTATAGCTGTCATTCTGTTACTGCTTCCGATGATGGTCTCCTGCGGTCAGAAGGATGGGAACGCCCAATCTCAGCAGTCCACGGCGAATGTGCCGGAGAAATTCATCGGAGTTGAGCGACAACTGGTTGGAAAACTCTTTGATATGTGGTCACACAAGGGACACGTCGCGTCGATTGATCAGGCGGCGGCCGCTCTGGGAATTGAAGTGACGGACAGCGTTCGAATCAGCCTACTGCGCAAATTCAACGAAAACTTGAATATTCACGAACGGTTGGGTCGGTATCGCGCCGGGGTTTTTGTCTTGACCAATGAGGAAAAGCACATTGCCGAGTATATCATCAGGAAAGAGAAGCAGAACCAGGAGTTTCCGACACTGGAGCAAATTGCGGGCGATTTGAAGTTATCAGCGGACCACATCAAGGAGCGCCTGCAGTTCTTGTCGGCAATCGAAATGTTCTTTGATTTGGGTGGTCCTGACGAGTACAACAAACTCGGATTCAGTTTCGGTCACAAGATTGGCGACTTTACATTCGATCTTGGCACACGCCAGCACATCTTTGTGGTTGACGGAGGCCTGCCGACCAACGTAGGCTGTGCCAAGGAAGCGTTTTTCGTTGTGGCGACCGAATTTCCGAAGAATCAAGTAGAATACCGGACTTATGACCCCCTAAGCCTTGAAGCAATCGATGTCGTGTTCAAAGACGATGAGATTGTCTCGGTCCAACCGGAAACCGCGAAGCTGTTTGAAGGCGGGACTTGCGGGACGAACAACTTATTCACTAACGAGGCAAACGCGCGTGCATATGCAGCGACGCTTCCGCAATTCCAGAACAAAGAAGCTCCCATCTTCGATCTCAAGGTTCGTTTTGCAGACACCAAAACTCAAGCTGCCAAGCCCAAATAGACAGTAGCCTTCGAGACGCCCGGGCCGTCAGAGTAGTTGATTAGACGGCCCATTTCTGAGCGCAGAATTCTTGTTCCATTTTTCACAAGGGATACCATATTTCCATT
>CAZQBX010000068.1:0-17058 GCA_964592145.1 uncultured Ignavibacteria bacterium | reverse complement strand
TTTGCCAGCCGATTTCTGTCGCTGCCGGCGCCAACTGTACAGCGGCCGCCAATATCAATAACGGTTCAAGTGACCCCGATGCCGATCCGATCACCCTCTTCCAGGTTCCGGCAGGACCGTATCCGCTTGGACAGACCGTGGTCTCCTTGATCGTAACCGACGACGGCGGTCTTGCTGACACAGCTTCTTGCACAGTCACCGTTACTGACCAGACCAATCCAGTTGTTACTTGCCCGGCGAATATTACCGTAGGTAATGATGCCGGCCAGTGCGGCGCAATTGTGAATTTTGGCGCCACGGCAACAGACAACTGTGATGCAAGTGTTGCCATCACTTACAGCCAAAATCCCGGAACGCTGTTCCCGGTTGGTGCTACTGTGGTAACTGCCACCGGCACAGATGATGCCGGCAACTCGGCACAGTGCCAGTTTACTGTCACTGTCAATGACACACAGAATCCGGTTGCTGTCTGCCCGGCTGACATTATTGTCACTGCTAATCCGGGCGAGAACAGCGCCATCGTTAACTTCGTTGTCAGCGCGACTGACAATTGCGCTGGTGCAACCGCCGCCGCGGTTCCTGCCTCAGGTTCGGCTTTCCCGCTCGGTCTTACAGTTGTTACTGTAACTGCGACCGACGGTGCCGGAAATACCGGTCAATGCCAGTTCAACGTTACAGTCAATGCCGGTAACTTCGAACCGGTCGTCTCCGACATTCCGAATCAGATTATTGATCAGGGCGGCACCTTCGCGACGATCGCACTCGATGACTATGTCACCGACGCTGACGATGCCGATGCCGATATCACCTGGACGACCCAGTTGATGAAGAGCAAGGGCGATCTGACCATCAGCATCGACCCGGCTACCCGAATTGCCACAATCGTCGCTACTCCGGATTATACCGGTTCAGCAGTCTTCACCTTCCGCGCTACCGATCCCGATGGCGCCTTTGATGAAGACCAAGCTACCTTTACGGTCAATGCTCTGCTTAATGATCCGCCGGTCGTATCCGACATCCCGGATCAGACCATCACTGAAGGCCAGCTTTTCACTACCATCAATCTCGATGACTTCGTTGTCGATCCTGATGATGCCGATAATCTTTTAATCTGGACCTTCACCGGTAACACGAACCTGATCGTTTCGATCAACGCCTCCCGCGTTGCTACAATCTCCTATCCGGGCGGATTCCTCGGCGCCGAGACGGTCACGTTTACAGCGACCGATCCTGGTCTCCTTGCTGATTCCGATGCGGCCACCTTCACGGTCAACGCCGTCCCGAATCAGGCTCCGGTCGTCACCGACATTCCTGATCAGACCATCACTGAAGGCCAGTCATTCGCCATTATCGATCTCGACGATTACGTCTCCGACCCTGATAATGCCGATAACGAACTTACCTGGTCATTCACAGGCAACACTAGCCTCACGGTCGTCATCGATACCGGCAACATCGCCATCGTTTCCTATCCTGGTGGATTTACCGGTGCCGAGACCATTACCTTCACAGCGACCGATCCGGGTCTGCTCGCTGATTCCGATCCGGCCACCTTTACGGTAAATGCCGATCTGAATCCGGACTTTACAATTGATGCTACCCCAGAGACAATCACTGTCGAAAGCGGTATTGCGTCACCGTTCTCATTTGATATCGCTGTCGGCTCCGTCGACGGCTTCAATGGAGCCGTCGCAATGTTGGTTGCCACCAGTGGAAACGCGATTTCCGGCACCTTTACGGTTGACCCGGTTATCGCTCCTGGTACCAGTACCTACAACGGTACAATCGACATCACGACTCCTCCCGGCACATATCAGATCTACTTCGGTGGTCTGTATGATGACGGACTGGGCGGCCAAATCATCAGAAGAGACACCGTCGACCTCGTCGTCGGCAACTGCGTTGCCCCGCCGATCGTGGTGACCAGCCTCGATACGTTGGTGGTTGTCGCTGAAGAAGGCTCCAGCCCGGCTGATGAGCTGTTCTATGTGACCAACGGCGCCGTTTGTGGCACCCTCTATTGGGAAGTCACCTCCGATCAGTCGTGGGTCTCAGCCAATCCGCAGAGTGGTAACGTTGATGCCGGCGAAACCCCCGGCGACGAGATCACTCTCTCGTTCAACACCGCCAGCCTCACGGCAGCCGGCAGTCCCTACATCGCTCATGTTCAGGTTAATCCTGTCGTGGTCGGTAAGGATGTCAATGCTGATGAGAACGGTATAGTGGAAATCACGCTGTACATCACCGAGAAACCGGTCTCTGAAGATACCGTTTGGGTGTCGCATGAGAGCGCTTTCCCGGGTGAAGATGTTGCTGTCGAGTTGAACTTCACGAACTACGAAGAACTCGCCGGTATGTCGGCTGGTTTGATTTGGAACTCTGGCGATGTCACACTCGATTCCGTGGTCTTCACCGGATCGCGTGTCGACTATATCACTAACAAAATCACCACGATCAACAATACCGACCACACGCTGGCACACGGCCTCTTCCGTCTGCCGCCGGAACCGCTGATTGCCGTCGGCTCCGGTCTCTGGGCTACCATGTGGTTCTCCGTCGATCCGGCTGCTATGCCGCAGACCATCAATATTGACACCGTGTTCATCAATCCGGGTGTCGAACTGATGTTCTCCGATGAGATCGGAAACTCGATCTATCCGCAGTTCTCCGCCGGATCAATTACAGTCGGTGAGATCACCGAAAACTGCATCAGCGGCTTTATCAATGATGTCAATGGCGCAATTGAAGGCGCAACCGTCGAGCTTTGGGATGCGACTGGCATTATCGCCACCACCACCACCAATGTCGATGGCTACTACCAGTTCTGCTTCATGATTCCGCCTACTAACGGCTACACCGTACGTGCCTACAAAGACGGTTACTATCCGGGCTCGCAGGGCGGCGTTAGCCTCCCGGACAGCGATGTCAACATCCTGCTCGGCGGCTTCATTGCTGAAGTGACCCCGACCTACGAATGGGTCGATCTCTATTGTCAGGGTGAAGCGCTCCTCAATGACGCACCGATTCCGGTCGGCTCTGTTGTTGAAGCCTTTGATCCGGACGGCGTCCTCTGCGGCCGCTGGGTCGTCACCACTCCTGGAACCTTCGGATTTATGCCGGTCTATGTCGATGATCCGTATTCACCGGGTGTCGATGAAGGCTGCGTCCTGGGCGATGCGATTACCCTCAAGTTGGACGGCGGCGACGTTGACCTTACCGGTGACCCGCTCGTCTGGACCGGTAACGGTGATCGCTATGAAGCTTGCTTCACCGCTCCGGCCGAGGGTGGCGATGCTACCTGCTGTCTGCACCTGGCAGCCGGCTGGAATCTCGTCTCGATTAACGTTGCTCTTCCGACCTCTGACCTTGAAGCCCTCTTCGCTGACGTGCTGGATAACACCGATGTCATCTTGAGCTTCGAATCAGTCGGTCTGACCTATGATCCGGATCTCCCGGATTTCTCGACCCTGTTTGATGTCGACAATGCTCACGGCTACTGGTTCCGTATGGATGCAGCCGATTCAATCTGCTTCACCGGTGCCCTGATCGCCGCTTCGACGCCGATCTCGCTTGAGAACAATTGGAACCTGGTCAGCTATCTCCCCGAGAACCCGCTGTCGGTTCCGAACGCTCTCGCTTCGATTTGGAGCAGCGTCGTCGTCGTACTTGGTTATGAAAACGGTGGTTTGAGCTACGATCCGGCCCTTCCGGAACTTGCCACTCTCAATGAGATGAAGGCTTGCTTCGGCTACTGGATTAAGACCAACTCCGCTGGTACGCTCATCTATCCTGATGGCGCACCGGGATTCATCGCGTCCATTCCGGATGCCACGCGCAACCTTAACAGCTTTGTCCCGCGCGTGCAGACCAGCAATACCTGGATCAACCTGTATGGCTCCAATGTCAAACTCGACGGCCAGAACATTCCGTCAGGTTCGATCATCGAAGCCTACAACGAAGCCGGTATCATGGTCGGTGAATACTCTGTCCGTCAGTCGGGCAAGTTCGGATTCATGCCGGTCTACGGTCCGGATAACTTCAGCACCAACAATGATGTTGCCAACGCTGGCAAGATCAGCTTCAAGATCAACGGCGAACAAGTCGAGCAGACCATCGACTGGACTGCCAATGGCGACCGCGTATTCGTTAACGAATTCACGACCGTTGGCAAGGCCGGCGTACTGCCCGATCAGTTCAGCCTGTCCCAGAACTACCCGAATCCGTTCAACCCTGAAACCTCGATCGAGTACGTGGTTGCAAAGCCCGGCTTTGTCGAAGTATCAGTCTTCAACGTCATGGGTGCCAAGGTCAAGACACTGGTTAGCGAGTACCAGGCGGCCGGTACCTACAGCGTGAAGTGGTTCGGTAATTCTGATAACGGTTCGCAAGTCGCCTCGGGTGTCTACTTCTACAAGTTGACGGCCGGTGACTTCTCCGAGATCAAGAAGATGACCCTACTGAAGTAATCTTCTTAGTCGGAACATCATTGGTTTCGACACCATAAATCCAAAAGCCCTTGAGATTATTCTCAAGGGCTTTTGTTTTCTTGCCTGCTTTTGATGCTTGCTGTCCTAGCCGCTCAAAGATCGATTTACTCCACCCATCGGATCCGTGATTGCCGCCTTCTCTGCCGCCAGCGCCTCTTCCCACGGCACAATCAGGAATTTGAGAATAAGGCGGTCGCTCTCCGTCAGGTCCCGAAACTCAAACCCTACTTCAAACATCCCATCACTGTCATCGAGAACGCACCATTTACTATCCAGCCAAAGCTCAAGTTCCTTGCACTCAAGAACCGGTTCCGGCAATGCCATGCGGCACTGGTACAACTTGCCCGCTGTAATTAGCTCACGACATAGCAGCTTGCAGCCGGTGGAAGTCAGATCCTGAACTGAACCCAACGGTTGATCCGTTTGCTTGTCAATAATGTAAAGTGCGGAAGCAGGTGTCCGGCGCTGCGTTTGACGTCGTTCCGGCATCGCCGCCCTCCTCTCAATCAGGAATAACAAAAAACTGTCTTATATCCTGTTTCGACAAAGACTTATCCGGACTTTAGCCGTCGTTTCCGCTATTCCGCCGCTGTCCCTAATCCACAATGAATAGCTTGGCCCCGCTTGAAGTCACTGACCGATGCGGTACAGCACCGTCAGCAACCTGATAGCTCATTCCCGGCGTCAGCGTAAATCTCCTGCCATCTTGAAGTTCAGTTATCAGCGTCCCCTCCAGCACAAGTAAAATATGCCCCTTTGCACACCAATGATCGGCCAAATACCCCGGAGAATAGTCCACCATTCGCACACGGATATCCCCCAGTTGCAGCGTTCGCCACAATGCCATTCCACTTTCGCCTTTATGTTCGGTCGAATCAACCTTGCCCCAGTCTACCGCTGCAAAAGGAATGTCGTGCAATTTCATATCAATCTCCTCGTCTCAAGTTGATTACTAACATAGACAAGATAATACTCAATCATCAATTCTTTTCTATTCTTGTTGACATCTCCCCTTAATATCCGTAAGGTTAATCCCGTGTTTTTTGCTACCCCTACGCGGGACACCCCAGCATGATTAGCCGAGAAGAGCTGCTCAAACTCGCCGCATTGGCGCGCCTGCGTCTGGAGGAGGCCGAAATTGGCCCTTTTCAGAACGACATTGCGGAAATGCTCGAATATGTCAAGAAACTCGATCAGGTCGACACGACCGGTATCGAACCGTTCTCGTCCGCGCCTGATTCGGGCAACGTGCTGCGCGAAGACATCGTCAAACCGTCTTTACCGGTCGAAGAGGCACTCAAAAATGCGCCGGAACGCGTGGATAACTACTTCAAAGTTCCGAAAGTGGTGGATAATTGAGGATGATTGGCGTTATCCCGGCTCGATTGGCATCCAGCCGTTTTCCCGGAAAAGCCCTGGCTCCAGTCAATGGCCGCCCCATGATACTTCATGTCTGGGAGAGAGTTAGAGCATATAAACGCTTTGAGCGCCTAATCGTCGCCACTGATGACGAATCCATCAGGAAATTGATCGTCCAGGCTGGCGGCGAGGTTGTCCTCTCCAGCGAACCGTTCCGTAACGGCTCCGAGCGTTGCGCCGCAACAATCGCCGACATCGATTGTGATATCTGCATCGATATTCAAGGTGACGAGATCACCATCACTCCCGAACAACTCGAACGGGCAGTGACGGTTCTGGAAAACGACCAAAGCCTGCAAATCGCCACCGCCGGTTTTCCCATCCTTCAAAACGAAGACCTCAACGACCGCAACCTCGTCAAAGTCGCGGTTGATCCTTCCGGATATGCAATAGACTTCTCCCGCCGGCCGATAACAATATCAGGAAAGCGGATTAACAATTACGGTCATGCCGGAATCTACGTATATCGTAAGGACTTCCTGATCAATTACGCCCGTTTACCCCAGACTCCGCGCGAAATCGCCGAGTCATTGGAACAATTGCGAATTATAGAGCATGGCCACAAAATCGGCGTGGCGATTATCAACAAGCCGTTATTATCTGTCAATACGCCGGAAGATTTAGTGCTAGCGAATAAGTTACTCTCGGAAGAGAGAGGAGTGATAGAGTGAAAGGCGCCAAATACATTTTCGTCACAGGAGGTGTGGTCTCATCCCTTGGTAAAGGGATTGCCTCCGCCTCGATCGGTGTCCTGCTGCAGAAGCGGGGGCTCAAGGTCAATATCCAAAAAATGGATCCATACATCAATGTCGATCCCGGTACCATGAACCCCTTCCAGCACGGCGAGGTCTTCGTCCTCGATGATGGTGCCGAAACCGATCTCGATCTCGGCCACTACGAACGTTTCACCGGTCAATCCCTCACCCGCGACAACAACGTCACCGCCGGCCAGGTCTACCTGTCGGTCATCAACCGCGAGCGCAAAGGCGACTATCTCGGCGCCACCGTTCAGGTCATTCCGCACATCACCAACGAAATCAAATCGCGTATTCGCAAACTGGCGCGCCGCGATGAAACCTTCGATGTCGTTATCACTGAATTCGGCGGAACCGTCGGCGACATCGAGTCACTCCCCTTCCTCGAAGCTGCTCGTCAGATCGCTCTCGAAGAAGGTCCCGGCAATACGCTCTTTGTTCATCTGACCCTGGTGCCTTTTATCGAAACTGCCGGTGAAATCAAAACGAAACCGACCCAGCACTCCGTCCGTGATCTGCGCGAAATCGGTATTCAGCCGCAAGTGCTTCTTTGCCGAACCAGCAAACCGCTCTCCGATGCGATCCGCGAAAAAATCGGCCTCTTCTGCAGCATCCCGGCGAAAAACGTGATTGAATCCATCGACGTCGATACCATCTACGAGGTTCCATTGCTCTATCATGATCAAGGTCTCGATGATTACATCGTCGATTACCTCGGACTCGACGCTCCTGATCCCGACCTCTCCGAATGGGAAGAAATCGTCCGCAAGATCAAGCGGCCTGACAAGCATATCCGTATCGGCATCTGCGGCAAGTATGTTCATCTCAAAGACGCCTACAAATCGATCATCGAATCCTTCATTCATGCCGGCGCGGAAAACAACGTCAAGGTCGATCTCGTCTGGATCGCCTCCGAAGACATCAAACTTAACGGCGCCGAACAATATCTCAAAGGCATCGATGGCCTCCTCATCCCCGGCGGATTTGGTGAACGCGGCGTCGAAGGCAAAATCGAATCGATCCACTACGTGCGCGAACACAACATTCCGTTCTTCGGGATTTGCCTTGGCATGCAGTGCGCCGTAATCGAATTCGCCCGCAATGTCGCCGGTTTGGCCGATGCTCACTCCTATGAATTCTACCGCGATCTCAAACATCCGGTGATTCACCTAATGGCCGACCAGCACGAAGTTACCGAAATGGGCGGCACCATGCGTCTCGGCGCATTCCCTTGCATCCTCGATGAAAACAGCAAATCATATGAAGCCTATCAGGATCGCAACATCTCCGAGCGCCATCGCCACCGTTACGAATTCTACAATTACTACCGCGACCAGTTAACGTCACGCGGACTCAAGCTCTCCGGCGTGTCCCCCGACGGCAAACTCGTCGAAATTGTCGAAATCCCTACTCACCGCTGGTTTGTCGGCGTGCAGTTCCATCCCGAACTCAAAAGCCGTCTCGGCAATGCACACCCGTTGTTCCGCGAGTTCGTGCGCGCAGCATCCGAATATCACGACAATCCGAACCAGCCCGAACTGAATCTCGAAACGGAACCGGTTGTCAAACCCGAATTGCTCGACGAATTGAACCTGCGTCAATGATCTCAATCGGTAACCAAAAATTCGGCGATGGTAGATTATTTATCATCGCCGGACCGTGCCTGATCGAATCAGAGGATATCGTCATGAGCACGGCGCAGACCTTGGCCAAATTGTCGCGCGACCTTGACCTCCCGCTCATCTTTAAAGGTTCGTTCCGCAAGGCCAATCGCCTCTCCGGCAAATCCTTCGCCGGCATCGGCGATCAACAGGCGCTTCGCTACTTACAGAATGTCAAAGTCGAGTTTGATCTGCCGGTACTGACCGACATCCACGAAACCTCCGATGTCTCCGCCGCGGCACAGGTCTGCGATGTCCTCCAAATTCCGGCCTTCCTCTGTCGACAGACCGACCTGATTGTCGCTGCCGCCAAAACCGGCAAAGCAGTTAATATCAAGAAAGGGCAGTTCCTTGCCGCCGAAGACATGGCGCACCTCGCGCAAAAAGCTGTCGACGCCGGCAACTCCAACATTATGCTCACCGAGCGCGGCACCACCTTTGGCTATCGTGACTTGATAGTTGATTACCGTTCCCTCATCAAGATGAGGCAGACCGGCCACCTTGTTGTTTTTGATGCCACTCACTCTGTCCAGCAACCGGGCGGGCAGGGCGGATCATCCGGCGGCAACCGCGAATATGTCCTGCCTCTGGCCAAAGCCGCCGTTGCTGTCGGAATCGACGGCCTCTTCTTCGAGGCTCACCCCGACCCGGCAAATGCCATGTCCGACTCTGCCACCCAACTTCCGCTCGACTATGTCGAGACCTTCGTGAAGGAGATTAAACACCTTGCAAAGATTACAGCGCAAGCTTGAGATAAACGTCGCCGACCTCAAGATGCTCATCTTCGATGTCGACGGCGTCATGACCGACAACCGTATGATCTTCCTCAAAGACAATCAGGAAGCCAAAGCCTTTTCCGCCGCCGACGGTTTCGCCATCAAAACCGCCAGTGAACGCTATCTAAAATTCGGCGTTATCACCGCGCGCGGCTCCGAGGTCACCGTCAAACGCTGCACCGAACTCGGCGTCGGTGATGTCGTCGTCGCCTGGGATAAAATCAAGGCTCTGCGCGAACTCGCGAGTAAACACAATCTCAACCTGAATCAGATCGGCTATGTCGGCAACGACATCCCCGACCTCGTCGCTATGGAACAGGTCGGTTTCGCCGTCTGCGTTGCCGATACCGAACCCGAACTTCTGCCGGTTTCACACTATCAGACCGATCGTCTCGGCGGCAAGGGCGCCTGTCGCGAGGTTATCGCCTTCGTGCTCGCCGCGAAAAGGCTTGACCTCCTGAAAATTTATCGTGATGATATTGCTGATGCTAAAACGCGCTAAGGAAGTCATCCTCCACGAGGCCGAAGCCGTCCGAGGACTCGTCGACAAGCTCGACGACAATTTCATCAAAGCCGTCAAAGCAGTCCTCGACTGCAAAGGCAAGGTCATCGTCACCGGTCTCGGCAAATCCGGCTGGGTCGGCCGCAAAATCGTCGCCACCTTTAACTCCACCGGCACGCCGGCACTGTTCCTGCATCCCACAGAAGGCCTCCACGGCGATCTCGGACTGCTCCAAAAAGACGATCTCGTTCTGGTGATATCCAAGTCGGGCAACCTCGACGAACTCGAACGCTTCTATCCGGTGATCGAACGCCTCGGCTTGCAGGTCATCTCCATCACCGGCAATCTCAAATCACCACTGGCTATGCGCAGCGACATCCCCCTTGATGCATCAGTTCCCAGCGAGGCCTGCATCTACAATCTCGCACCGACTGCATCATCTACTGCCGCCATTGCACTCGGAGATGCGCTCGCGCTCGTCGTACAGGAACAGCGCGGCTTCACCGCCGAGGACTTCTCGCTTCTCCATCCCGGCGGCACACTCGGACGCCGTCTCTCGATTCGCATCAAAGACCTCATGCACTCCGGCGACGACCTGCCGATTGTCAGCCACAACATGCTGGTCAAAGACATGCTCGTCGTTATCACCAACAAACGTCTGGGCACAGCCTTGATCGTCGATGACGGGGGCAAACTTGTCGGCATCTTCACCGACGGCGACCTGCGCCGCGTCCTTAGCCGCAATGACAACTTCATGGTGAAACCCGCTTCCGCCGTCATGTCACCGCAACCGAAATTGATCGGTCCCAACGAACTCGCTGAACGCGGCCTCAAGACAATGGAAGATCACAAGATCACCGCCCTGGTCGTCGTCGACGATAACCATCGACCGGTCGGCATCGTCCACATCCACGACATCCTCAAGAGCAAAGTCGTCTAACACCCAACTCATCCTCCCAACGATACTAAGAACTAGATTCCCCTCTCGAGAGGGGTGGCTCCTCGACGAAGTCGAGGAGACGGGGTGTGTCTTGCGCGCAGCAGTCGTCCAGAGGCTGTCCCAAAAGTTGAGTTTGAGTTGGGTCGCCCACAGCTTGCTGTGGGATCGTTGTCGCTTTGTCCCCCACCGGAACGGTGGGACTAAACCAGGTTCCAGGATCGTCGCCACCCGGTACCCCACCCGGAGCGCAGCGCAGGGTGGGACTTCCCCCTTGATCCCCGACCTCCCCATCCATATATTCTCCTCATGCCTCGCAAAAAATCCGATACCTCTCACTTGACCCCTTTCCACCAATGCGTGGTCGACGTCATTCGCAGAATCCCCCGCGGCAAAGTCGCTACCTATGGCCAGATCGCCGCCCTCGCCGGTTCGCCGCGAGCGGCCCGCCAGGTCGTGCGCATCCTCCATGCCTGCTCGGAAAAACTCGACCTCCCCTGGTACCGCGTCATCAATAAGCAAGGCACGATCTCGCTCCCCAAAAACGGCGGCTATGAATTGCAGAAATCGTTATTGAAAAAAGAAGGCGTGAAGTTCAATCGCGAAGACATCGTCGACCTGCAAAAATTCGGCTGGCACCAGTAGAGGCGCAGTTTGAATAGTCTCCGACCTGCAGAATAGTTCATAACCTGATTGACAAGCTCGTCAGTTCACGTTTCTTGTTGACTGGTGACTTTGTCATCAACATTATCAGTGCATGAGGAATAGGTACTGAACGGACCAGTGGTATGAATACATTTAAGTGGGAAGACTATTTGTCAACCCAAGGAACTCGCAGGAACGCGTGGCTCTCAGATCTTATGCGATCCACAGACGTCGTTGATGCAGTTCAGCTAAAGACACGAGTTGAAGTTGGTGGCGACCACGTCTTCTTTCGAACCAGCCAACGAGGAAGCGCGGTAGTATCAACTTTTCCTTCCGGCGACAACGCATTAAATAGATCTCCGCAATTTCGCCGACTACTTCTATCGATTTCTTATGACGTCCTGTGTGACTGGCACTTGATACTGGGACCAAGCTCGATTGATGTCTACAACAACAGGGTTGTGCAGGGTGAACTCATAAAAAAATCCGTAGGTCTAGAAGAACTGCCTTTGTCCGGGCTCGGTCAGATTTTAGGCATAAAGCGTGAGTACTCACCTTCGCCCGATATTGTCGATATTTCTGACAGCATAGTCGAGAAAATTAGTCACTTGAAAAAGTCCCTCATTGGAGATCCGGCGCGACCGCGACTTTCTGACCTATCTGCAGTTGATGACATATTAAATGGAGTGATCTTTCTGCGGTACATCGAAGATTCGGCGAAATCTTCTCGGAAAACCGGATATAATATTGGGTCATTACTTGACAGCAGAGATGCAAAGTCGTTCTGGAGTCTACTCAGTACGGTTTTTCAATCCCTATCACTCGGAACTCCGAATTGCATTGTCAACGAAAAGTCAATAAGAGCATTGCCCGCGTCCGTAGTTGAGATCATTTTCGATTGGTACAAGAGCTTCTACAGAGACAGCAAGAATGGTGGATACGAATACGATTTTGGGCTTATTGCTGAATACTCACTTGGACAAATTTACGAAAAATACATCGCACTTGTCGGCTACCACACAAACAACGGTTCCGGAGAGTTGTTTCCCGAGTATGCCACGGAATTCCAATGGCAGAAGGGAACCGGCTCTATGTACACGCCGGAATACCTAGCGCGATTTCTCACCCGGAGAGGACTAAGCAATTTTGAGCCTTCGACGTGGAAGAATCTCAATGTTGGTGACTTGGCGTGTGGATCCGCAGTATTTCTACGGAGCTTCCTAATTGAAGTTCAACGAAGAAAGAAGGAATCTGGTGGAATAAAGAAAGAAACCCTTGCGCATTTGTGGGCAGTTGACAAGAACAGCTCGGCACTTGCCGCAGCACGGCTCAGTATTGTGTTAACGACGTTAAGGCATACGAGTCAACTGTATGATTCGTTCCATCCGATCCAAGCAGATTCACTCAAGACGAATCTAACAGACGTGTTACCCAGTGATGGGCTGGACCTGATTTTAATGAATCCCCCATTTAAAGGATATCAATCGCAGAGCGAAGACGAGAGAGCGCTTGCGTCAAAAGTACTAGGCAAGCATGGACACGGCAGATTTGATTATGCGTGGGCATTCTTGAAAAAGGCGCTTGAATCGTTGCGTGAAGGCGGCTCGCTTTGTGTAATACTTCCAGCATCTTTTCTTGACAGCTCGTCGGCCCATTCATTGAGAAGCTACATATGTGAGCTAGGTAGTGTCGAATTTGTTGCTAAGATAGAAGACAATGCGCTTTTTGAGCGTGGACAAACTCAGATCTCGATGGTCTCTTTGGTGAAGAGAAAAAGGAAGAGCGGGAAGCGCTTGACTCAAGTCCTGTTTTGTCGATCCTCGACTGACTTAGCAATTCGTGCAGTTGAGACTCAGCAGTTTGATTCGAGATACGAGTGGGAATTTTTTGAATCGAATTCTTCTGATTGGGATGGCACTTGGACACTGATACCAGAGCGAATCCAACATATAATCGAGGGTTTGTCGGATCGCCATCCGACCGTCGGGACCATATTCAACATCAAACAGTGTATCAAGGTGGGACTAGAAAAGGCATTTGTTATTAGTGATGTTGGGGAATTCCCTGTCAAAGAGAGAAGAATCCTCAAGCCCATAGCTGATGATAAGAATACCTATCCTTGGCGAATCGAAGAGGACGGTCGCAGGTTGATTTACGCATACAGAAAGAGAGAACCAATTAGTGAGTCTGAGATGAGACTTCGATTTCCGGTTGTGATGGACCATCTTCTCAAGTACGAAGATAAGCTCAAGACAAAGAGTCGTGAAGGACTAGATCAAATCTGGAGCCTAGTTAGACCGAGAGATCCAGAACTCATGTTTGCCCCGAAAATTGTCACACCGAACTTTTCATTGGCAGGATGCTACGCTTTGGATCTATCGGGAACCTACGCAGTGACTAGTGGAAGCATCTTAACACCCCAAATTGGTTTCACTATTGAATCAATGTGGTACTTCTACGTCGCGATACTCAACTCAAGCTTCTTCCTGAGATTACTCGATCGACGAGGGCGAAAACTCAAGGGCGGTTATTATGATTTCGATCAGCGATTCACAAAAAACATACCACTTCCTTCGTATTCGTCAACGTCTCCACCGATTAGAAAGGAACTTGAGACTATTGCGAGAAGCTACGAGAATCTGGATTTCAAAGACGTCAACCAAGAGGTGTATGAGCTGGCAGTGATGGCGGCCTATCAAGTTTCCCAGTCAGATGCGTTAATGGTTTAGTGAATTCTATGAAACTTTCTCAAGGTGAAAGAGTCAGTCATCAACAGTGGCTTCAAAAGAAGATACTGGATGACGTATGTTCGGGAGTGCACGTCGCATCAAGATCTGACAGCGCAGAATTTAGGCATGTTGTCGAAGTTGTCGTCCAATACGGGAAAAAAGAGGAAAACCTCAAGCCTCTCCTTCGATATCGACGATTGAATGAGATTGGGACGAATATTTATTGGCGTTTCTCGGAAACGTGGTCGATGTCAAGAACCAACAAGAAAATATTTTTCGAATTTAAATGTCTTGATATTGGGCTCTTGGATTCAGACGAAAACGAATGCTTGGTCTTTCACTGGAATGTCCCATGTCCAGCAAAGGAGCCTTACCAACCTCACTTGCACGTTAGCACCACTCAAGTGGGGTTTACTTATCGGAAGATTCACATACCACTAAATCAAGACTGGGGAATCAGTAAGCCAAAATCAACAACCGAGTATCAAGCTTGGCTCGACAAACTCTTCCAATTTATCACTATTGAGTTTCCACGGTGCTTGAATTGACCTAAGTCTCTGCCCGTCCCCTACCCCTGCGTTGCCCCATTCAGCATCAGCGGCGTCTGATAAATCCGGTACGTCTTATATGCCTTGCCGCCCAACGCTTCCGCCGCCTGTACCATCACGTGATTGTCTTCCAGAATCCAAGACATCTCACCCGTCTGGTAGCCATTCTTCATCGCGTTGTGCCACAGGTCATAGAAGAAAATACTGTCGATTCCCCGCTTTTGATACTTCTTGACGACACCCGCCGTCAAGACTCGCGCCTCTTTGATTTTCTTGCGGACCTTCATGTCCCACAAGAGTCTGAATATCCCGAACGGCAATAACCGCCCGTTGAGTTTCTTCAGCACCACATTAATATCCGGCAGCGCCAGCGCAAATCCCGCCGGCTCGCCGTCAACTTCCGCGAACAGCGCCAAATCCGGATCGAGAATCATCTTCATATCCTTGGCGATATGAATGAATTCATCTTCAGACAACGGCACGAATCCCCAGTTGTGCTCCCACGCATCATTGTAGACCTTGATCGCGCGCCGAATCTCGTTATTGAAATCGCGCATGTTGATCTTGCGAATCGTTGCCCCCGACCGCTCGCGAATGCGCGTCATTAATTTCTGTATCCGCTCGTTGTCGACATCATAGTGATCGATTCGAAACGCCAACAGATCCTTGATCTTCTTCAACCCGAACTTCTCCAGATGTGCCGCATAGTAGGGCGGGTTATAGGTCATCATCACCATCGGCGATGAATCATAAGCATTGAGCAATAGCCCCACCTCATGATTGGTCGAGAAATTGCACGGCCCCCGCATGATCTCCATCCCCGCCTTCTTGAGATAGATCATTGCCACTTTCAGTAGACGATGCGAAACTTCGTAATCGTCGATGCACTCGAAGAATCCGAAAAATCCCACTTTTTCTTGATGAAACTCATTGTGCGATCGATTGATGCAGGTCGCAATGCGCCCCACTGTTTCGCCGCCGCGATAGGCGACAAACAGCCGCGTCTCGGCAAAGCGATAGAACGGGTTCTTTCTCTTATTGAAGAAATCCTTGCGGTCAATGATCAAAGGCGGCACCCAATGCGGATTGCCTTCATAAACTTTCCAGGGGAATTTTATGAATTTTATCAACTCGGAAGGTGTACTCACCTCCCTTACGTCGATCTCATCGGCCATTGTCACACTGTCACCTGTTTAGGGGTCACACCATCGCCGATATCATGCCCATTTTTTTGCCGATACTCTCAAACGTCGAAAGCACACGGTCCAGTTGCGCGTCTGTATGATTTGCTGTGTAGCTTGTCCGTATCATCGATTGTCCCGGGGCCACCGCCGGCGGAATCACCGCATTCGCGAAAATTCCCGCTTCGGTCAGAGTCTTCCAGAACGTGAAACACTCGATCATATCGCCGATATGAACCGGCACAATCGGAGTCTGCGTCGTGCCGATATTGAAGCCCAGATCCTTCAACCCCGCATGCATCTTCCGCGTAATCTGCCACAAACGCTCGCGGCGTTCCGGCTCATCCTTCATTACCTGAAGCGCCGCCCTTACCGCAGCTGCCGATGACGGCGGAATCGAAGCCGAGAATATCATCGTTCGCGACAGGTGCTTGACATACTCCATCACCTGCGCGTCGCCGACGACAAATCCGCCGATCGAGGCAAATGACTTGGAGAATGTCCCCATCGTAATATCAGTCTCTTTTGTCAATCCGAAATGCTCGGCGGTTCCCGCGCCGGTAGCTCCCAGCACACCGACCGAATGCGCATCATCTATCATCAGCCGCGCATTGTACTTTCTTGCCAGCTCCAGCATCCTCGGCAGCTTGACGATATCGCCTTCCATCGAGAATACGCCGTCCGTCACAATCGCCTTCGGCGCATCGAGACTTATTCCCTGAAGCACCCGTTCCAGGTCGTCCATATCGTTGTGGTCATACTTCAATACCTTGCCGAATGACAACCGCGCACCGTCAACGATGCACGCATGGTTCGAACGATCCATCAGAAGATAGTCGCCCTTGCCAATCAGGCACGAGATGGTCCCGAGATTGGTCTGGAACCCGGTGGAATAGACCAGGCAGGCGTCCTTCTTCATGAATTCCGCCAGCTCGTTCTCCAGCTGGACATGCAAATCCAGCGTTCCATTTAGGAATCGCGATCCGGTACAGCCCGAGCCGTACTTCTTTGTGGCGGCAATCGCCGCTTCAATGACTTTGGGGTGGGTGGTCAGGCCGAGGTAGTTGTTCGAGCCGATCATCAGCATCTTCTGGCCGCCGATCATCACCTCGGTATCCGAAGCCGTCGTAATCTCCCGGAAATACGGGTATACACCCATCGCCTTTACTTCAGCGGAACGGGTGAATTTCCTGCACTTTTCAAAGATATCCATAAAGGGCTTGCTTTCAACCTTATGCCTGATAGATTGGCAGAGTGCCGGTACTAACAAGTGGAAAATCATAAGGAATGACTACCTCAAAGTCAAGCCAATTTCTCCCGGTTTTCAGTACCCGGCCCAAGGCCTTGATCACGGGCGGCAACGGATTTGTCGGTAGTCACCTCGCCGACCGGCTCTCCGAGTTAGGTTTCGATCTATT
>CAZQBX010000067.1:0-17396 GCA_964592145.1 uncultured Ignavibacteria bacterium | reverse complement strand
GGGGCCTACACACTTTCCAGGCGTGCTCCTTCAGCCAGCTCGGACACCACTCCGTTTGAAGCCCCAATTTATGTTTTGCCCGCCAAAATGCAATTGATTCTTTGGGATCCGGGCCGGAACTAGTCTCTTCTCGGGAATCTACTGCAGATCCAAAGCGCGAATCGGAAACGGAATTCTAATTTGAATTCTTGGGATAGTTAGCTGGAGTACCAGAATGCGAGAATGACCACGATAACGAGAATGATGAGGACGAAAAACATCGGTTTGAGAGCGCTTTTTTTTTTGGTCGGAAGAGGTGTAAACTCTCCGGTTTCGACACTTGATCTCTGCTCCAAGGGGGGACGTTCTTCGGGTTGGAATTGCGAATCGGCAATCCGGGCCAGTTCGGTCAATTCCCGCTCCTGACCCCAGTCAATGGTAATTCGCCTGATCTCGTCGAATTCCGGCGACTCCCCGAGTTCGGTAATCCGGGCAGCACAAACTGTTACATTATCAGCGCCTCCCGCCTCATTGGCTCTCTCGATCAGATTATTGACCAACCCTTCCAAATTGGCGCCGTATTCGGTGACCGCTTTGAGAATGTCGCCGTCGCTCACCATCCCGGTCAAACCGTCGGAGCAAATCAAAAACAGGTCATTTTGGACAAAACGAATCTGCGAAATATCGACGCGAACCTGCGGCCGGGTGCCAAGCGCGCGAGTGATAACGTTCTTGTTCACCTGCAACTCGGCATCCGCTTCGGAGATATTGTGCTTCTCCATCAACTCGCTGACCCAGGAGTGATCCACCGTGACCCGCCGGATGTTCTGCTCGCGAATCAAATATGCGCGGCTGTCACCAACATGACAGATACTCACAACTCCGTTGTCAAACTGGCACGCCACTACCGTAGTGCCCATACCAGTCTGGCCCGGAACGCTGCGGCCATGTTCGATAATCCGGTGGTTGGCAACAGCAATGGCACCGGCCAGAAGTTTACCCTGCGGCGTTATCGACTCCGGATAACTAAACATCTCGGACTCGAACGTGTTCAGGTCCTGTTTCGTGAAAAATTGGGTAATTGTCTCGATGCCGATGCGCGAGGCGACCTCACCGGCGGCATGACCGCCCATGCCGTCACACACCATCATCAAGTTGTGCGCCGGGTCGATCGCAAAGGAATCTTCATTGTGTTGCCGCACTTTTCCGACATCGGTAGCGCCGGCGAAGGTAACTTTCATCGCTGTTTCTAGTCTCCAAGCAACCAGATTGTTGCAACGATAAGTAATGTTATGATGACCGCAAGCCCTATAATTATCGGAAGATACTTGCTCCGTCCCTTATCGGGCGCGAAATTCTCATTGCCGACGAAGCACAGTCGAAACTTGACTTCGCCGGTCGGTACCGGTATCGAAATAATATCCTCGGGCGCGATCGATTCGCGCTGGTTTGGCTCAATGACTTTACCGTTGATGAATGTGCGCAGGCGGCTCTTCTTGTCAATCAGCGAAAGTCCTTCATCGGTCGCCATTATCGTAAAGTGCTCGCGTGAAACCGAATTATCCAAATCACCGCTTTCGGTGCGGTCAACCACAAGATCGCAGACGGAAGCATCCCGGCCGACAATAAACTCGCGCGTGTCGATTTCCTTCACCTGGCCTTTGTACTGACCTGATAATCCTACCAGCGAGTAGACCGGTGCGATGCGTGGTTTGCGCGGCATTACCGGAGCCTGCCTCTCGGCTCTGACGGATTCTGTCGCCGGTATTGGCGGTCTCATACCTGCACCTTGCTGCTCTCGCGGTTCCGGAGGAGTCGATGGAGCCTTCGGTGGCGCCGATTGCATCATGGCAGCCGAATCAATAATTGTCGTTGGCCGTTCCGCGCCGCGCGGAGCCGCTCTCGGTGGTTCCACCACTGGTGGAGGAGGAGGCGGTGGTGGTGGCGGCGGAGGGGGAGGCGGAGGTGGCGCCGCCGAAACAACGGGTGAAGTGTCCTTAGTGACCTTCGGCATCGGAGGTGGTTCCGGTGCGGCGGCTTTCTCCGGTGCCGGTGTACCCAATGTCGGCGGATATGTCGCGATAATCAAATAATCGAGAAATGCCACCTTGTCGCCGTCGTGAAGCTGAACCCTGCTTCCACCGGGAGCACCATTGATGCTGAAGTTGAGGGTGTCATTGCGGCGCTCGATTTCATAACCGTTCACCGATTTTGTCAGGAAAAATAAATCGCCGGAATATCCGGGAGCAGCAAGATTCAAATCCATCGTCTCGCCGTATCCAATGCGCGCAATATTTCCTTCAAACTCGAAAACTTTGTAGCTGGCGCCGCCTTTCAGCACCACAAATCGAGCCACGCTATCTCCTCTTCACTTTGATTGTCAGGACGTACTGCTCGCCGGCCTTGACCTCTTTTGATTCATCACTATTCTTATAGTTCTCGTGCGAAGTGATGAATTTGTATTTATTCGGCTCCAGCTTGGCCACTACTCTGCCGTCACCGTCGGTACGGCCAACATCCATCAGCTGTTTATCCTTGCCGACCTTGAATTCAGCAGTCACTAACACGCCCTGTACCGGGCTCTTCTTGTCATCGACAACAAATATCTTCACTTCCGATCTGGCGCCGTCGTCCTGCTTCGTTACCGATTCTTCACGCGCCGGCCTGCCCGCCTCGCGCTTTCTCATGACGACGGTAAATTCCTTCGCCATCGGCGTGACTATCGTGTCGGCATCCTGATAACCGTCAGCAGCAAGCACAATACGGCACTCAATCCCCGGCAGTCTCACTGAAGCCGGCGTGACATCATTCGAGGAGAAACTCCGGCCGTCGTAAATAACTTCACGAATTCGTGCATTCACCGAGCGATCAGGACTCCCAGCTTCATAAGCTTGAATATCAACCCGACGATACAGGTACTCTTTGTAAGTATCCTTGCGTTTGCCAACTGCAGGTAGCTCGAGAATCCGGTCCTCAAATCCGGCTTTCTTGATTGTCAACATTACCGCATCATCTCCAAGATCCTTCTTCACTGGTGTCTTTCCCAGTTCAACACCGCTGTTGGTGATCGTCACTGTGGCTTCACGCGGAAAAGTGATGATGGTTGTCATCGGCCGTTCGGAGAATGACCCGGAAAATTCGATTCCACCGCCGGTACGTTTGGCAATATCAATGTCGGCAATACTCAGGCTGGCGAAATCGGCGAGGACCACCGGCCCGCTGTTGAGCACCTTCTTGCCCGGCATCTCTAATGTGAACTGAATTGTGTCGGTTGCCGAAGCCGTGAATTTGTACGGCGTGGTCTTGCCGGTGTCTTCGCCGTTGAGAACCAACTTCGCTCCCACCGGATTTGAAGTCACCTCCACGACTGTTTGCAATTGGTAAGCGCCCTCGGAAAGACGGTCAAAATTCAGGACAATGGCCGAATCCGGACAACATGGATGCCGCAACGTCAATAACTCGCCTTCCGGCATTGTCAACGTCAAGGGTGTGTAGCCAAGCAGCGAGTCAGCTGAATACACTGCCACGCCATCGGGAATGGTGGCAATCGTACCGCTCTGCATTTCCATCACTTCCGGCTCGCTGCCGCCCCCTGTGCCTTGTATCATCTTACGAACGACCAGGAATCCAACCACCAGCACCAGTATCGCAGCCAAGCCGCCCAAAATGAATACTGTCTTGTTGCCGCCCAAGCCGCCGCGTTTGGCACGTTTCAAACGTTCCGATACCGGCGTCGTAGAGATTCGCGTCTCCTGCCCGGCTCGCGGCCTCTTATCGTCGTCGCGATCATTCCGTGACTGATCGGCCATGGTTTGAATCCCTTCTTCAAAATCGGTTCGATCTATAGCCCGGGTTCGTACCCGTTCGACTCTGCCCGCTGGATATGGCTGTAATTTAGGAGTTTCAGCAATTTTTTCAACTACTTCTCTTAGTCTTTTTTCCGGGTGTGCTGCAGCTTCTCTAATCAAAGCTTCTGCACGGTCAGCCAATTGTGTCGCCGTCACCAAGCGTTCTTTGCGATTCAATCGCAGGCACCCCTCAATCAGACTGGTAATCCGGCCATCCGCCTTGCTTTCCGACAGTGCATCGAGTCGGTACTCGCCCTTGAGAATCGCCGCCATTAGCTCGGAAACATTGTCCGAGTCGAATAGCTTCTTGCCGGTGCACAGCTCAAAGGCGATTGCTCCCAGGCTGAACATATCGGCACGCTGATCCACGTCACCGCCTTGTATCTGTTCTGGCGCCAGATAAGACACCTGCCTCGCCTCTTTGATTTGCGCCGGTGGAAGCTGAAAATCTACTATTCGTACGGTCCCCGACTCGGTCAGCCACACCGAATCCGGATTCATCCCAAGGTGGTACAACTTCAAGGGCCTGCCGGTCTGCCGGTCGCGTGCATCGTGGGCGGACGCCAGCCCCCTTGCCAGCTGCGCAATGATCAAGTAGGCCATCTCGGTCGAAATGTCAATCGCATAGGGACTGTCAAGTAACCGGCGCAAACTCGTACCGGGGAGGTGCTCGAGAGTGATAAAGACTGTCCCATCTTCGCCGCGCTTCACACCCAATACCTGTTGCAGATTCGTGTGAGTAACCTGCGTCAATCCGTAGGTGGTACGAACATAGTTGCGAACTTCCGCGTCACGGACAAAGGCGTGACGATTCACTTCAACCACGCTCAATTGACGCGATAACTCGGTGTCGCGTGCCAGATGCACGTTTCCCCACGCCCACTCGCGCACCAGCCCCGTTAACTCGATGCGGCTATCAATAATCTTCATGCCGTGTCAGCCTATGAAGTAGCTGCGACTTCGTCGATCTACTCATTCAGGTTATGCGCCTCTGCAGTTTCAAATTCGCTATTGGAATGCGCCCTGCTCACCTTCATCATTTTCAATCGGGCTTCGGTATCCTTCTAACCGATAAGACCGCCACAGCACACTCGTGAGAAGTATTACCCGCCATGTGGCTGCCTCTCCATTCTGCATCTGGATGGGAAAAGATCGTTCATGAAAAGCCGTTCGGCAATGATTTTCGCGAACAAAAAAAGCCCCGCTCAAAATGAGCGGGGCTCCAACTTTCACAATAGGGATGAGGACTACTTCAACAAAGTCATCTTGCGAGTCAAGGTGAACTCATTAGAAGACAAGCGGTAGAAGTAAATACCGCTGGCGGCCTGACGACCGCTATTGTCGACGCCGTACCAAGTGTACTCGTATTGGCCAGCTCCAAGATAACCGGATTGCAGGGTCGAAACTTTGCGGCCAAGAATATCAAACACCTCGAGGCTCACATCTCCAGCTTTCTCCAAATTGAAGGCAATTCTGGTTTCGGGATTGAACGGATTCGGATAGTTCTGCCCCAGCGAGAATTGACCCGGAATTGCGTAGCCGCCGTCAGCTACATCAGTCGACTGGTCAACAGTTGTGGTTATGACCTTGTTATAATCGGCTGACGGATCAAATAGCGAAGTGACCGATATCGTCAACTCGTCCTGCTGTCCAACTGTCGCCGTACCCGGGACATAGACCGTAATGACAATCTGCTTGGTCTCGCCTGAATTCAGATAAAATGAATTCGAGGGTTGATTGTGTGTGATAGTCCAGCCCAGTGAACTCAACAGATCAAGATTAATCCAGTCAATACCGTCGCCGTTATTCTCCACGGTCACGATATACTCAACCGGATCACCGATTTCGCCGGAACCTTCATCAGGTCCGGTAACGTTGATCGAAAACTGCTGCAAGGAAGCAAGATTCATCAATAAAATTGCACTGTAACCTGACCACTGGTCACTTGCTGGCCCAAGCTTGTTAGCGACAATGCCGTTGACTTTGAAAACGATCACTTCGTTCATCACACACCCCTCATCAACGCCACTCGAGAATGCATCGTCTCCGTATACCGACGTCGCCTTGTAAACTCCTACCGTTTCGCTTATAGTCTGACCGCATAAAACGCCTGATTGATCGAAAGCCTGAACAACACTGCCAATCGGCATAGGATTTCCGTTCAGAGTACATGCTGTCCCGCCATAAGTCGTCCAAACGTTCGTCGGTATGACCTGCCCCAACGCAGCTGCAGTCATCCCGATTGCAACCATTAGCGCCATGATCAAAATTCGCGTCACCTTCATAACTTTATATCCCTCGTGAAAGTTTGTATTCAAAATAGTAATCACCGTCATCTCCGCAAACTATTTTACGAGCATCATCTTCCGGGTGTAAGAAAAATCTCCTGCCGTCAAACGGTAGAAGTAAATTCCGGAAGAAGTTTTCTGTCCGGCTAAGTCATCGCCGTTCCAGGTCACGCTGTAGCGACCGGCGGGAAGGTTACGATCCATCAACACATTCACCTTTTCACCCAGAAGATTGAATACTTCAATCCGGGCGTGGCAGGATATTGGCAAACTGAATTCAATCAGCGTCGACGGATTAAACGGATTCGGATAGTTTTGGTTCAAATTGAATTCCCGCGGCAGCGCATCGGAAAGCTTGGTCACAGATGTCAAACTTGAAATCGACATGTTGTCGCCGAAACTTCCGTGGGCGAAACTCTCGCGCACCGGCTCACCATTCACGGAGATACTAATGCGGCCGCCCGACTCGATGCCTTCATCATTTGCGGTCGATTTGTCGTCGAAGTAAATCGGTGTGAAATTGAGCTTGCCGTCTTGCTCGACTAAGGCTTGACCGCAAAGAGTTCCAGCTTCGTCAAAAACCTCTATCACCGAACCGGCACGAACAAGCTGTCCATCAAGGCTGATGCCTTCGCCATACATATTCACCCATTCGCGTGTCGGGATCAGACTGAAAGACATCGGACCCTGCTTGAATGATTCGTTCACCAGCGGTAGATTCCACGGTGACGGTAATGCGCCCGGGTACGCCAGGGTAGTTGAAGCCGTCGTCTTAAGCCAGTAACCAAAATCGCGGCGCATGAACTCCAGCGACGCCAACTCGGGATTTGACGGGTCAAAAGACACGCCGCCGTTGTCGTAGCCGAGTGTCACCACCAGGTCGTCAATCATCGACTGAAGCGCAATCTCCGGTTCATTGTCTTCGTCCGGCAAATAACTTACCAGATTCCAATTAGCCTCGAGCTGTATCGGTGTTCCCGGAGCGGCTTTTAATCCGGTGACACAGAGCACCGTATCACAATCCATCCGGAACCAGTATCCATGCAAGTGATCAAGACTTTGCAGTGTCGAGAATTGCGGCAGGTTCGGGTCGTAAGTCGCGGCCCCGGCTTCAAAGCCGAAGATTCCGTCAACGCAGCCCTTGATGTCTGCGATGATCGTCTCAATGTTGTCGTCCTGCGTATCAACATTCCAGCTGATCAGGTTCCAACCCTCGTGCAAAGCGATACAGCGCGTCTCTTCCTGCGGTTCATCAGTAATCGTCAGATGAACCTGTGCCCACGCGGTCTGTGGATCGGCATTGGGATCAGTCACCGCTACCGAGTCGTTGTATTCCCCAGCTGCTAATCCAGTAACACTGACAATCAGGTAAGTCGGAATCGGTGCTCCGCCAAACGCCGGCGATACGGCCAGCCAATCCGGCTTGTAAGTAACCGTCCAATTGAGTGGCTCGTCGCCGAGATTCGTGATATTCATTTCCTGCGACGGCGGATCAATACCGACTTCTGTCAGAAAATAGAACTCATCCGGATTCAGCGAAATCACCGGCGGTCCCAGCTCCCTTACCGTAAGCGAGATTTTTGCGTAGCGCACCTTCGGCGTCGCAAACTCATCATGCACGGCAATTGAATCGTTATAGGTACCGATGCCAAGCCCGGTGACATCAACACTGACGTCGACATTTGTCGGCGCCGTACCTGAATTGGGAGTGAGTGTTACCCAAGTCGGTTTGTAAGTGATGTCCCAATTCAACGGATCGATTCCCAGATTGGTTACTTCTAGATCTTGCGACGGTGGATTCACACCAATCGGGGTGGTGAATACCAATGACTCCGGATTGAGACCGATGATCGGGCGCTGCGTAAAGATCCGCAACCGTCCTAAATTGAATCCGTTTTGCACCGGTTCACCAATCGTGTTCAGAATCTTGAATTGCATATCGCCAATCGTTGTCGAATCAACACAGATCGTATGTGCCGGCGCCGACGAAAAAATCAGAAAATGCACGGTGGCAATCAGCCCTTCCCCCGGCGGCAATGGAGTACCTTCGTTGGCATCGAATGTCACCCAGAACTTGCGTCCACCAAGATCGAAACCTTTGGTGATTACGCCCAGGCCCAGAAATCGGCTTCCGACAACTGATACTGAATCGATCTTCACGTATGTTCCGGGAACGAAGTCAATCGGCGCCACGACCTGATCAACATCAACATTGTTGCTCAAATACACGGGGTAGGCCACCCGCTGTCCATTGGCCACATATATCTCCGGCATGGAAATGACGTTAAGAGGCGTCTGCGCAAACACAGAGCCGGTTGTCAACATGAATAGAACAGTGACAACAGCCACAAACATCAAACGTCCCGGTAACATCTTCATCGAAGAGTCCCTCCTAATAGAGAAGTAATAATCTAAGTCAATTCCCCGCTTAAGGGGATCACAATTCCAATTGGTGTGGTCGTCCTATATCTGGCGAGTAGCCGCTCTTGCAGACTACATACAGAGGTAAGTACTGGCAAAGCATTCCTTCTTTGCCGCGATAATATAACCTGATACTCAAAAGAGTCAAGCGAAAATGCTCAACAATGAAGAGCGCAAATGTCTAATTGTTAAACAGTTACGGCTAAAACCTAAAGTCAAAAATCGTGGGAGCCGCCCAACTATCGTTTGACAAAAGCGGTTACGCTATATTGATTTAGACCGCCGAAAATGCGGCTGGGGAATCGATAATGTTTCAGACCCGTCTGACGATACCCCTTACTATGAAGGAGCATTAGGTGCAGATTTCGAGATATCTGACCCCAAAACTCATTAAGCTGGAAATGGATACGGTCTTCGAGCAGCCCGAAAATGGCGAATCGCAGGTCCTGACCATTAAGCGCATTCAGGAGCGAAAAGAGCTGCTGATCGCCGAATGCGTCGAATTGCTGAATTTGTCGGGAAAAGTCGGGAATAAGAATAAACTCCTCCGTGATCTGTTCGATCGGGAGAAGAAGGCGACCACTGCAATCGGGAAGGGTATAGCCATTCCGCACGTCCGCACAATGCAGGCCAAGGAGTTGGTTATCGCCATCGCCCGCTCTTCAACGGGATATGACTTCGATGCCGCCGACGGCCAACCAGTCCATGTGTTTGTCGCGATGGCCGCCCCGCCCTATGATGATAGTCTCTATTTGCGCGTGTTCCGCGCGCTTGCCCAACTTTTTACCTACGAAGGATTCTACGAACGCATCATGTCGGCCCAGCAGCCGTATGATATCATCCGCGCCATTCAGGAAATCGAATAGCTTCGCTTCGCGGCGAGATCCTCAACTCCAGTTCGAAATTGGCTCCTGTCCCGATTACTTCTCAAGTTCAGGTCGTGTCGGCAACTCCAAGATCACCGTGGTGCCGCGGTCAAGCTCACTCTCTACTCGAATGTTACCTTGGTGTTTCTTGACGATGTTGTAGGCCGCGAACAATCCAAGCCCGGCTTTGATTCTCGACCCTTTGCGGCTGAACGTCGGTTCAAAAAGATGCTCCAGCTGCTGGGGCGGAATCCCGCTGCCCGTGTCGGAAATGCAAACAGTGATTCGATGCTGTTCATACTTAGTGACGATCGTAATCTTGCCGTTGTCGCGAATTGACTCGACCGCGTTCCGCAGGAGATTCATAAACACCTGATTCAACTCGCCGGGATAATGCGGGAATGCCGGAACATCGCCAAATCTCTTTTCGAGCGTGATCCGCCCGTTCAGTTCCGGTTCGAGCAACTGCAAGGCGCTGTTGATTCCCTCGTGTATGTCTGCCTGCTGAAACGACGCCTCATCCAGACGTGAAAACGTCTTGAGACTGCGCATCAATGCTACCAGTCGCTCCAACGCGTGCTCAAGTACTGTCTGATTTTCCAGCATCGTGCTGACCAGACGGCTGCTGCTATCCGTCGCAGTACCATTATCCCGATGCAACTCCGACAATGCCGCGACACAACGTCTGATCACATCTGTCGCGCTGCTCATCACACCCAAGGGAGTATTGATCTCATGGACCACTCCGGCGACCAAAGAGCCCAATGCCGCCATCTTCTCCGAATGTATGAGCTGGCTCTGTGTTGCGCTAAGTTCCGCCAACAGCTGTTCAAGCTGTTCATTTTTCTCCTGCAACTCGCGATTCTTTTCCTGCTCCATCGCCGCCATCTTTTCGGCGCCTTCAACCTCAAGACTCACCTGCAAATTCTTTACGCGGGCATTGGCTTCATTGGAATAGACCTGTTCCTGCAGATCCTGATAAACACGAAAGTGCGCAAGCGCCGCTTTGTAATCTCCCGCCGCTTCATATGCTTCTGACAGCAGTTTGTGCGACAAGAACACCCGGGGCCGCGCCTTTAACGTCGTCGCCAGGGCCAAAGCGCGCTGCAAAACATCCAAAGCCTCATCAATTTGATTTGTGCGCAGGTATAGTCTTCCCAGTTCGATCAGGCTCCCGGCTATTGCCTGACGCATGTCGAGCTTCTCCCGGATCGCCAGGCTCGCAGTTAGGTAAGCGAGCGAATTCTCGAATTCGCCTGTTTCCTGACAGATAATGCCTAAATCGTTGAGCGCGCGGGACTCGCCTTCAAGGTTGTCGTGCTCACGGTACAACTCCAGTGCCTTCCGATGATACTGCATCGCCTGTTCGAACTCGCCGTGGCTCTGATAAACAGTCCCCAATCCCGTCATAGCCCGCGCCTGTCCGACTCCGACCTCGGCATTGTCCGGCTCCTCGCTGCGCAATTTCTCAAACAACGCCAGCGAGTCCTGGTGGTATTTGAGTGCACGATCGTAATCCTTGAGATCGTGATGAATCCCGCCAAGACTGTTGAGGGTCCAGGCCATCATCAGATCTCCCGACGTCGATTCGAATATCTTTAGTGCCCTCAAAGCGCAGGAAAACGCCTGGTCGAAATTCCCCAGACTCCGATGCACCATCGCCATCACACTGGTTATGCGCGCCTCACCCCGCTGTGACCTTGCCCGCACCGCAATCTCCAGTGCCTGCTGAAGATGAACCAGCGCCGATTCAAAATCGGCAAACATGTACTCGGTATAACCAATCAGCGCAAGCGAATAGGCTTCGCCATGCGGGTACTGCAGGCGCCGCGATACCTCAAGCCCCTCCCTTGCGAGAACCTGTGCGGCCGAAGTATTGGAAACCATCTGCTCTTCGGAAAGCTGCAGAATCGTATCGACCAGTTCGGTGGACTCACCGCCGCTTGCCCGCAAAGCTGTCAATTTCTCGTGGAGGCTGTCAACAATAGTCAAATTCCCACCGCCTTAAAAATCACGATAGATTATACGCAATCAAAGTCGCCGGCGCACAGTTTCCCCAATTCCCCCTTGATTTTATCTCAATTTTCGGTAATATAGACCTATACAATCGAACATAAGTCCTCGACCTTCGTATTTAGTTGTAATAGACTTGGCCACAGTTAACGCTCTGGAGGAAAAACCGGAATGTTTCATCGACATCTCAAACTGGCATTTGTTTTTACCATTATTGCATTGGCCTCCCACACATCGGGGGAAAGTCGCCAATGGGTAGATGATGACGCACCGGTCATCTCCTTCGATAACAACCCGAATAACTATCGCCCGGCAAATGCGCAGGATGCGCAACCACCGTTCTCTCAATCGGTTGAACTTCCCTCCGACTTCTCCAAGAGTTACGCTGCACTCAATACGATACTCGCCGGCACCGAAGCTGATGCTTCCGACTCCCTCTATGTCTGGGGTCACTGGCACGGACGGTCAAACTACGGCGGAAGCTGGGGCTATATCGACTCGGCAACCGGTAATGAATACGCCCTGATCTGTTCGCGCCCACAAGGTGTATCGATTGTTGATATCAACACCTGGCCGCCGCAAGAGGTCGGGTTTATGCCTTCGATCACACCGAATCGCGACGCCAAGGAAGTCAAGGTCTACCGCCATTGGGCATTTGTCGTCAAAGAGAACGAGCCGATCCAGGTCTTCAACCTTGCCAATGTCACCAACCCGGTTCAGGTATCCACCATTACGCCGATCAATTCCGGATCGCACAACTGCTGGGTCGAGGGCAACTACCTCTACGTCGTCGGCAATCACGGCGTAGGCGGACTGGAAATCTGGAACATCACCAATCCGGCAAATCCCGGCGCACGTGTTGGGCAATACAATACCTATTACTACCATGACATCGACATTCGCAACGACACTCTCTATGCCGCCGCTATTTATGGGCAGGGCATCGACGTGCTGAACATCGCTAATAAAGCTAACCCAACCTTCATCACCAATTGGAACTACCCCGGCTCCGGAGCGCACAACATCGAAATCAGTCCCGATGGCCAGTACGCCTTTGTCGGCGATGAAATCGGTTCGTCCGGGCAATGGACGCGCGTGTTCGAAATCTCCGACATCCACGATGTGCAGTTGATCTCGCAAATCATCGTCAATCCCAGCGCGTCGGTACACAATTCCTATTTCAAAAACGGTTATCTCTATATTGCCCACTATACCGAAGGCGTGCGCATTTGGAATGTCTTCAATCCATATGCCCCCTTCGAGGTAGCACGTAACGATACCTATCCCGGCGGCGGCTTCGGTTACAGCGGTGTGTGGAACGTGTTTCCGTACTTCCCTTCCGGCAAAATCATCGCATCCGATATGCAAACCGGTCTTTATGTTTTCCAGTGGGGCAATTTCGTCTGTCCGGATATCGTTGATACCGATTCCGATGGACTCGGCAATGCCTGCGACAACTGCCCGGCAGTTGCCAATGTTTCGCAATACGACGAAAACGGCGACGGCATCGGCGATGCTTGTGACGGCCAGTTGCATATTCAGAGCTACCAGCCGGATACAGCTATTCTCAATCTGCCTTACAACTACCAGTTCTCCGCCATCGGCGGCACCCTGCCCTACAATTGGTCTTTCGTCGGCGGCGACTTGCCCTTTGGCTGTACATTTACCAACGGCGCCGGCACAGTTACCGGCACTCCGAGTTTTGCGGCTACCTATTACGTCACCGTCGCGGTTTCAGATGCCTCTGACCCGATTCGCGTCGATACGCTAAGCGTCGCAATGACCGTGGTTGATGCTGCCTATATCTGCGGCGATGCCGACAACAGTGCGAGTGTTACAATTTCCGATGCCGTTAGCGTAATCGCCTACATCTTTGGCGGCGGTGCGCCACCTAATCCGTTTGAATCGGGCGACTGCAATTGTGATAGCGTGGTATCAATCTCCGATGCGGTCTATCTGATTAACTTCATCTTCGCCGGTGGACCGGCGCCATGTACCGGGTGTTAAGAAAGGTGTAGCTAAACGCTGAATCGCCAGGCGCACCAATAATCTGCATGCTTGGGGTCCGGCGGACAACCCACGCACTCCGTTTTAATCGCCGGATCAACTGTCCTGGCAAATAATGAGTATTCGACAATGCCGACTTCCTGGCACGGAAAAGGTGTCATGCCCTGTCTTTGCCGTGCGCTCTGAACGCGGCACTCTCTCATTCGAAAGAGAAAACTCGTCGGCGATTCGTCGACAATGTCTTGCACGTTCACGTAAGCATACAATCGGTATCCCAGTGCCGCCTTCAGTGCTGACAGCCCGCCGTTGGCGGGGATATTGTGCCGCGACATGATTCGCTTGGCTTCGATGACGGTGAACCGCTCCCAGGCATTCTTATCCAGTTCGATTGCCTTCGCCAGCCCAAACGCCTTTTCGATTTCCTGAAACCAGAGTCCGTCATGCGCCAGCCACAGTTTAGCGGCGTCCTCTAGCATCTCACGGTTCAGATCGCTCATCGCAATATGGCTCCGTCAGCCTTTGGTTGCTGCCAATGTTCAATGATCCCCCAAACCGGAATTGACTTGCCGGCGTTTTCGAGATTACCACTGACGACCGACAGGCAATAACCGCTGGTATAGAAAATCCTCGGCTCGATGAGATCTACATTGAATCCAACATTCAACTCGGGAACCGACAGCGATTTCTTGAGCGCAATCGTATCATAAATCTTTCGATCTCGCGTCAGGCCGTCGGAGTTGATGCGCACCTTCGCACTGCCATCGGCAAAGGTCAGGCTGCCGCTATCGCGCCGCACGACGAAGTTCTTCAAGATCTTGTCACCGGTCGTGGTCGAGTCCGAGGAAGCAATCAACGCGCTACCGTCATTACCGGTCAGAACCACCCAATCATAATTCGTGTACTCGATCCCGGCCTCGACCTTTCTAATCGGATTATAGCCGTCGAGTTGAATCATCTCATAAAAAACTGTGCCTGTCAACGTATCGGCGCCAAATGTCATCACACCGCTGCCGATTGCATGCGAGCGCCGGTTTGCTTCACCACTTTTATTACTTTGCACAGCAACCAAGCCGCTGATCTCAACTCCGATTTTCACACCACGCCAATTATAGCGAAGTCTCCCCGACTTGTGTCCCGGCTCCCAGTCAAGTCCGCCTGATGGGAAGTCATACCCGATGTCGACACGCGTCGAGTCGTGCCGCGCCTTCGTGTAGGGCAACGCCTGCCAATACGAACCATCGAATACGAACCCCGTGAAATCACGTTCGGCACGAATGAATTCGTTATCATTCAGCGCGCGTCGCAATGTTACAGTCAAAGCGCGGCGTACCGTATCTCGCTCACCGAGAAACACCAGATGTTCGATGATTGTAAAGTGCTTGAAGTCCGACTTGAATGTAACTTCATCCGGTATAATTGCGCTCTGATCAACCGAGTGATTTGTCGAAACAATCCCTTCAACGCCATCGAAAGAAACTTCCGCAGGTTTACGACTACAGCCGAATGCCAATAGTGCCAGAGCCACCAATGTAACTGTAAGTTTTACTCCGTATTTCATCCCTCAATGGTAGCAGAATCCCGCCTCTTGGCAAGAGCAATTTGAATGCTATTCCTTCGCATCGGGACTGTGGAAAAAACCAGTAGTTGTCATTCTGAGCGAAGCGAAGAATCTGTTAGTTGTTCCCATACAATCATGGCAGATCCCTCGTATGCTCGGGATGACAGAAGTACAGACATCTCCAACAGTCCCTGCACCGGCGCAATCCGGTCAATCTGCCAGAAATCAGCTTTCCGGTTGCACTGGCGTCGATATCCCGTATATTTCTCCTATGCTCCTGGCAATCGACATCGGCAATACCAACATCGTCGTCGGCTTTTATGATGGCGACAAATTGATTAGCTCATTGCGCTTTGCCACCGATCATGCCCGCACTGCCGATGAATCGGCTCTGGTTCTGCATCAGTTCATGCAGCTAAAAAGTCTCTCCGGCATCGACGGCATCGTAGTTGCCACTGTTGTTCCGCGTCTCGATCCGATTTTCCGCCGGATGTCATTGGATCATTTCCACATTGAACCCTTGGTCGTTCATTCCGGTCTGAAATTCAACATCACCTTCGACTATCCGACCCCGACCGAAATCGGCACCGACCGCATCTGTAATTCGGTCGCCGCGTTTAGGCAATTCGGCGGGCCATGTATCGTCGTCGATTTTGGCACCGCCACCACCTTTGATGTCATTTCCGCCAAGGGCGCCTACCTCGGCGGTGTTATCGCTCCCGGAATCGAGACCGCTCAAAGCGCCCTCGCCCATCGCGCCGCCCAACTTTTCAAGATCGGTTTCGAACCTCCGAAATCACCGATCGGCAAGTCCACCGAAGACGCCATGAAGGCCGGATTCTATCTCGGCGGCGTTGGCCAGGTCGAATATATCATCGAGCAACTCGCGAAAGAACTGGGCGCCGAACCCAAGGTCGTCGCTACCGGCGGCCTGGCATCCCTGATCGCCCCGGCTTCAAAATACATTACCGAGGTTCTCCCCAATATCACGCTCGACGGCCTTCGCCTGATCTACGAAATGAACCGATAACTACCTTCTATTGACAAAACCACCATTCTGCGTATCTTGTACTGACGTACCGCTGCCGCTTCGAAACATTCTGTTTTGCCATACGTCTTTCTGTTAATAGTACCACACGAGCATATACTTGAGATTGGAGATAGCCGTCATGTCCCTCGTTTCACGCACCGTCTGCCGTTATCTGGCAACGTCACTGGCACTCGTCGCCTTGTTCGCTCTGCCCATTATCGCCGAGACTCTCGCCAAGCGCGCCGAGTTGACCAGCGAGCAATTCCTGATCCAGCCCGGTAAGCAGTATGAACTCCAGCTTAAGTTTCGCGACAATCTGAAAATGCGTGCAACTGCAGCCGGTAGTTTACAGTCTCTTGAGAAATCAAATATCGACAATGTGACGCGCACTGCAACTTCTCTCAATCTACAGTTTGAGCAATTGATCAAGCTCCCAGACGCCAAGATCGACAAGATCGAACAGCGCGCCGCCGAATATTCCAAATCCGAACAACCGGACTTGCGCGGCATGATGGTCGCCCGCATTCAAGGCGCAGCCAGCGAACAACTCTTGGTTGCGGCGGAAGCTCTGCGCAATCTCGCAGAAGTCGAGTGGGTTCAACTTACCGAACTCAACCCGCCGCCACCCGGTGACTACGCTCCACCAACACCGAACTATGTCAGTCTTCAGGATTACCGCCCGGCCAATCCCGGTCTCAACGTCGATTACCTCTGGGCTCGTGGCGGCAAGGGTCAGGGTGTTCGTTACAGTGATTGCGAATATGGTTGGGATGTTGCACACGAAGACCTCGTCGATATTCCGATTGTCGTCGAGGCCGGTCAGACTATGAACTCGCCCTTCGGACTCGATCACGGCACTTCGGCAGTCGGCATTACCGCCGGTGTCGAGAACGGCTACGGCATCACCGGCATCGCTCCCGACGTCGAAAGCGTCAACGTCTATCCCGAAATTTCCGTCGAACAAGGCTCACGCCGCGCAACTTGCATCGCCAATGCCATCGCCGATTCTGATCCCGGCGATGTCGTCCTGCTTGAGATGCAGACCACCGGCGCCGGCGGCGACTATGCTCCGGCTGAATACGATCTTTCGGTGTGGACGATAGTCAAAAACGGTGGCGACCAAGGCGTCCTTGTCGTCGCAGCTGCCGGTAACGGAAACCAAAATCTCGACAGCGCCCCCTACAATTCATATATGGCACGCGGGGACAGCAAATCAATTATCATCGGCGCCGGTTCCGCCAACACGGGACACAACAAGCTAAGCTTCAGCACCTATGGCAACCGCGTAAACGTTCAAACCTGGGGTGAGTTAGTGTTCACGTCGGGCTACGGCAGCTACGCCGTTCACGGCGGTGACTCGCGCCAGTCATATACTGCAACCTTCAA
>CAZQBX010000066.1:0-17463 GCA_964592145.1 uncultured Ignavibacteria bacterium | reverse complement strand
GGATATGGGCTTGCTCAATGAAGCCCATCGCTTCACCCTCGGGATGAAGTTCTAATTTTGGATTTATGTGTGTTTGAGGAGGAATAGATGTTTTTACAAGAGAAGTTCATAAAGAGTGCGGTGCCTCTACTTCTGCTCGTGGCTGCGCTCTTTGTTACGTCCTGCGACACTTCGCCGACTGGCGAACAGCCTGCATTGAAAAAGCCGATCGTCAATATCGTTAACATTCCGGCATCAGGGTCGCACTTCACCACCAGTCCCGTCATCAATTGGTACGGCACGGATGTCGACGGTTATATCGTAGCCTACCAGCACGCGGTTGTGACGGCCGATGTCCTGCTCGCAGCATCCGTTGACACCAGCGATGCCGCCCAGTTGCGCGCGTACGCTGCCACCAACATTCAATTGCCGGGTCCGAATTCCAATTGCGTCCCGGCATGTTGGACAATTGTCGACGTCGAACGCAGCGACAGTCCGACTCGCCAACAGGTTCGCTTGGTTGCCGGAACCACACCGGCCGATACGGTTGTGCAGTTCTTCTTTGTCCGCGCGATCGACAACGATTCTGTCTCCTCGGAAATTGAGTTCAGCATTTACTCCCGCAACAACAACCCGCCGGAGACGGAAATCACCACCGGCTATGAGACCGGTGGCTTCTTTGATCTACCCGACACGAGTTTTGCCTACGGTGGTATTAGTTTCGACTGGAAAGGTTCAGACAAAATCGATTTCCCCAGCGATACCGATCAACCGGAATTTGATTTCTATTATCAGGTATTTGGGCCGTATGCAAAATCCGAACTGGACTTCGACCCGGTAACCGGAAAGTTCAATGGCGACTTCAAGATCGATACCAATCAGGTAACCGAGAAGCTTGTGCTGAGCTCACAGGATACGGAACGAGGCGGAGTCTGGGTAAAATCGACAAGCGCAAGAGTATTCAATCTTTGGCGCAACGCACCGGTTGCTGACACCACCCGCGAAGGCTATTTTGTTATTAAAGTCACGGCTCGCGACGATGCTTCCGCACCTGATCCGACTCCGGACTTTCGCGTTTTCCGCGCGATCTATCCGCGCTTCGAGAAGCGGATTCTGCTCTATGCCCGAGAGAATTGCCGCTTCGGCACTTCGCCCGGCGAAATCTCTTGCAGCGAGCGCACGGATGGCATCGACATCTATCGCTGGGCTGAAATCAACGAGTACTATCGCCGTATCTTTGTTAATGCCGGTTACGCCGATGTCGATACGACTCGTACCCGTCCTACCAAAATACAGATCGCCAAGTACAAGTTGATCGTTATGCTGGGTGATGGCAGCGCTCCGACCTATACTGCCGATGACTACGCCGGCCTGACTACCTACATGGATCTCGGAGGCAGTGTCTGGGTGTGGTCGATTTCTCCGTTCAGCGGTACTTCATCCGAGCAGCTCAATGCGTATTCGCCAAACTCAGTACCGATTCGTTACTTCCGGGTAACCGGAGAGTACAAGGATGGCTGGACACCGCGCTACATTCTTCGGTCGCTCGGCTGGTCGCCGACGCCCACCGACACAATTCGGCCGGAGAATTTAGATCAGTTTGTCGGCGGACTGGCTCTTGTGGGTACCGGACTTGATGATTTCGATGTCGATTTGGAAAAGGTCCAAATGACCTATATTTTCAAGCGCGGCAGCGAACAGACAAATTGGTATGACGAAGTCACCTTCCGCGGTGCGCCGCATACAAACTACTTTGTGCGCGATGTGTTGAGCACGCCGCTGTTCCTTTACAATTCATATTTCGGCAGCAACATACCCGATAATTTCAAACGTTGGATCAAACCGCTGCATGGAACAGTCATCGCCGTCAGACAGGATAACGGTATCTTCAAGACGGCTGCGTTTGGATTCTCGCCGTGGGCTATCGAGGAAGACGACGCCGTCAATATCGTCACCAAAATGACGGATTGGTTCCTGAACTAGTTTACATCTATTGAGTTCTTCTCAAACTGCACGCGCCGAAGGAGTGATTCTTCGGCGCGTTTATTTTTGGTCGGAAGTGAGGCTATCTAGCAGTTGCTTTACCGGAGTGAAGGCTGGATACAAGCGAACGCATTCGCCGGCAATCTCCGCGGATTTGCCCCGGTTGCCGGATGCAAAATACGACAGCGCCAAGTTGAAGAGAATCACTTCAGACTCCGGAGTCAACCGGCGCGCCTGCTCAAATGCCTCGATGGCTTCAACATACTTCCCCTTCGTGTAAAAGGCTGATCCCAGATTCGTCCAGCCTTCCGACAAGCCCGGATCGCTGTTTACGGCTTCCTGCAAATAGACAATCGCCGAATCGATCTCGCCGCGCCCAGCCTGCGCAAGGGCAAGATTGTAGTGCACGCGACTTTCAAACACGGCAGGCGCCAATCCGCCCGAAATTCCAGATGAACTGGAAGCTTCGGAATAGGTTGGCACACTTTTTCGATTCTGTTCCCGGATTATCGAACGCAACAACGTGTCGGCTTCGACAAATCGCCGCAAATCTATGGCAGAGATCGCTAAGATGAATTTTTCGTTTCGCCCCAGCGTCTCGGTTGCGGCGACACGCTGAATCGAAGAGTAAGCCGAATCGGCAAGTCCGGCTTCACGCAATGCATACCAATAATTCAACCGCGCTTCGGGCAGGTAGGGTTTCTCATCAATCGCCGCTTCCGCGGCAATCAACGCTTCCGTCGTTTGCCCGGTCTGTCGATACAGGTATGCCAGATTGTTCAGCGCTTCGGCGCTGCCTCCGGTCAGCGAATCTTCGGAGATAAACTGATTCCATGCGGAATCAAGTTGTCCTGACTTCAGAAAGGCAATTCCAAGATTAAGGTGCACTTGTTGCAGAGGTTGTCCAAACGCGAGCGCTTCGCGATAGCTTGCGATGGCGCGCGGAAGGTCGTTTGTTTCCAGGTAGAGGTTTCCCTTGTTGAATGCTGCTTGCTGTCGATTGTCGAACTGCATGCCATACACGTTGACATTCAATAGCACAGCCAGTACAGCCACTCCGATTGAAGAAATCGCGGCCTGTCGTATCTGGCCGTTGCGGAATCGTTCATAGATATCCAGCAGCAAAGCAGCGGCGAGAATCGCCAACACTGGTAACAGTGGCAGGCGGAATCGTGAATTGACAAAAAAGGCAATGAACGAGGCAGCATACAGCACCGCGAACACTGTGACAATCTGCGCCGATCTTGATTTGCGCCAAAACACTAACATGCCGACGATGCCCAAAGGAGCAAGAATTCCCATTCCGAGCGGCAGTAGCTTGAAAAGGAAGAACTCGGACTTGAAAGCCGGCAGGTTGCGGTTGTTGGATATCTCTTCTCCGGAAAAAATCAGATAAGTCTTCTTGATCATCAGCGATAACCAACTGACAGGATCAGCGGCTATCGACTCCAAACCGAGACCGAAGTAATATGAACTGACTTGCGCCGGTGTGAGACTCGACTTCGTCTCCTCTTCAGCGGCGAACTTAATGTCGGCATATTGCCAATTGTATCCCAGTCGTCCCGGCATTACCGCGCTTACGCCGTCGGCATTGGCATTATTCCCGATATAAAAATTAACGCCGCCTTGTGTTGCAATCGTTAGCGCTGGTTGTGTTCGGGTGACATTGTGCACTAATACCAATCCCACGGGAATCATCAGCAGCGCCGCGAAAGCCAGTGTATGCTGAAGTCGAGGGTGTGCTGGAACACTTCTGTGACTACGCCACAGCACCCAGACCACGAGCGGCAAGATTACGACGGCGTTGGGACGATCAATAATCACCAGCCCGGTTGTCAGCCCGAGCCACGTCATCGTCAAGAGCTTTGGTTGCTTCGTGTAGCGCACCAGCAAGAGCAAACTGATCAGGATCATCCACATTGCAGTCGCTTCAAGGACCAATTCGCCCTCAAAGTAAACGATGTCGCTGGTCAGAAGAACGATAATCGAAGCTAACAGTCCTACCTTGCGATCGAACACTTCGCGGCCGAGTAGATAAACCAGTGGAGCTGTCAGCGAGCCAATCAAGAGCTGAACAAATCGTGCTGCCGCAATGCTGTCACTCGTCAGAAAATAGATCAGACCAAGGAAATAGTTATAAAACGGTGCCCGGAAAAATGGCTCACTGGAGGTCAACGCTCCCGCAGCAATCGCTTTCGCACTCAAATGGTGATATAATGCGTCAACAGTCGGGTGCAGGAACTCGAGTAGGGATCGATACTCAAGGAAGTAGACCAACCTGATAATCAACCCAAAAGCAAACAGCGCTGCAACCAATTGCTTGTCACGATTCTCCATCATGTCGATAAGAATACTTCATTGAACATCCGCCCGCAAATGGAATGGGTAGTGCATCGAATTGCACACCAATATGTGCATCACTCTTCATTGGTCGGGTTGTACTTTCATAAGTGATCGAGTTCTCGATTGAATTCAGGCCTTTCACCACCACTGTAACAAGCTACTCATTTATGAGTTACACAAACTCACCGTAACCACGGAGAAGCACTGGACTAACCCCTGTGCACGATTTTGCACATTTCCAATACGGCACGTCGATTGCTCAATAGCAGGGCATGACGACACGACTCTCCATCATCGCGCTTCTAATCCTTGCCATCTTAAGCGACACCTCAATGGCGCTCAATTCCGACAAGGTCTCGCCATCTCTGGCGGAGAAGCACCTTGTATCCACGCAGTGGGTCAATGTCGTCGCCATCATCAAGAATACTACCGTCCAGTCTTCGGCAATCACAGCAAGTATGATGAAGGACGCCCGCCAGCTTCATGGGCATAAGGCAATGATCGACGCCCTCAAGAAGCAGGACGTTTCGCAGACTTCATTTGTGAATCGCCTTCGCGATTTGGAAAATTCCGGACTGGCCAAGAATGTCAAGACATACTGGATTGCCAACGCCGTTTCGTTTTCTGTTGAAGCTTCACAGCTCGAAGAACTGACCGCATCCGATGAGCTTGAGTACTTGCTTGACGACCAGCCGCTGCAGCTCGTCGACCCAGTATCTAAGACCGCAGCAGAGTCCGGATACGCCGGCAGTAGTTCTTATATCTCACAAATCGGTGTGCGCGACATGTGGCAGATGGGTTATACCGGTCACGGCCGGCTCGTCTGCAGTTTTGATACCGGTGTCGAAGGCACCCACCCGGCGCTTGCCGGCAACTGGAGAGGCAATGACAGTCTCTTCTCCCAGAGCTGGTTTGATCCCTATGGCACCACGACCCCGGTCGATCTCAACGGCCACGGCACCCACACAATGGGTTTGATGGTTGGTCGCGACGGCGCTGATACCATCGGCGTTGCGTTCAACGCCCAGTGGATGTCGGCCTCGGTGATTGATCGCGGTCAGTCCTTGAATAAGACCGTATCCGACATTATCGCGGCCTTCCAATGGGCAGCTGACCCGGATGGTAACACGCAGACGGTTAGCGACCTCCCCGACGTGATCTGCAATTCATGGGGTATTCCCAAAGGTCTGCTTGCTCCTTGCGATGCGACTTTCTGGCAGGCAATCGACAATCTGGAAGCACTCGGTGTAGTCGTCATCTTCGCTTGCGGCAATGAGGGTCCCAACGCGGGTACCATCCGCAATCCCGCCGATCGCGCAACTGGACCGATGAACTCCTTCTCAATTGGAGCCGTAGATCAGACTCGTTCCGACCTGTTGGTCGCTTCCTTCTCAAGCCGCGGACCGGCCAACTGCGACAATACTAAAATCAAACCGGAGCTTGTTGCTCCGGGAGTTGCACTGCGTTCGTCCTACAAAGGCGGCAGTTATCGTCAAATGTCGGGTACGTCAATGGCCGCGCCGGTCGTGGCCGGGTGCATTGCCTTGATGCGCGAATTTAACCCAGATGCGACCGTTGCCGAGATTAAGAATGCCTTGATGATGTCCGCAACCGATCTCGGCAGCGTTGGTCAGGACAATGATTACGGATTCGGCTTCATCAATGTTAAGCGAGCAATTGAATTGCTTCCGCAGCCGGTCAAGCCGCGCATTCAGGTTGAAGATGTTAATCTCGCGAACAGCAGCTCGGCTGTCCTTCAGATCGGCAATACGACCGAACTCAATCTCACGCTTTCGAATTTGTCAATCGATGCCAATAATCTTAGCGGCATTCTCCGGTCGAACAATCCGCATGTGTTCATTCTTTCGAACGAAGCCAGCTTCGGCAGTGCGCCGACTGCGGCTCTCGTGGATAATGTGACCAATCCCTACCTCGTCAAGATTGACCACAGCGCCGTCGCCGGCAGCGAAGCTGAATTCACCGTCGACTTCTACAATCCGCAGTTTGGATATCTCAACAGCGCAGATTTCAAAATTGTCCTCGGACAGCCGACCATCGCCGGTTCTTCCACGATTGCCACCAATCGATTGAGCACCGAGATCACCAACTTCGGCCTCAGCCGCCGGCTTTATGACATTGCGTCCGCAGTTGACCCGCTCAGTTTAATTAGTCTGATGATTGCTGACGCCAACGGAACTGTTTACGACGCGTTGGCTGATGGAATTGACTTCCGGGCGACGGACAGTATTCTTCTCGGTCAATTTGGCACAACCACTGAAGCTCACACCGGCTATATGACCTCGGACAATGCCTATCGCATCGATCACACAGCCACGGTTTTTGACGAGATTACGAAGAGCAACTTCGTCCTGGTGGAATATGAAGTGAGCGGAGGTAATGCCTCCACGGCGTCGGTAACAGCACTTGCGCTTGCCTGTGATTTCGATTTCGGCGGCGGGGAGGCAGTCATACAAGATGGCAACGATTATATCATTCGCGGCAGTTCATTTGACCGCTACATCGGCATCCGTATTCTCCCGGCCGAAAATCGATTCGGGGCTGCGGTTGATGGATCAGTCCTCAAGGCCGGCTTGATGAGCAACGTCGAGAAGTTCGATCTGTTGACCGCCGGTCAGTCAATAGTAAATCCATCCAATGGTGACAACGCGCTGTTTGCAGGCATCAGTGCCATTAATGTGACTCCCGGACAAGAACTGCGAATCGGGTTCGTAATCGCCAGCGGTAACAGCATCGAGGAAATCCGCGTCGCGCTGCAAGCCGGTGAAGGCGCTTATCATCAGGCGACCGATGTCGATGACGATGAAAACTCAATCCTGCCGACCGACTTCACCCTGCAGCAAAACTTTCCGAATCCCTTCAATCCCGAGACCCGCATCGATTTCGCTCTCCCGACGGCGGGAGCGTATCGCTTCGAAATCGTGAATTCTGTTGGTCAAATAGTCAAGGCTGTCTATATTGAAGATGCTGCGGCGGGTCCGCACGCCTTTACCTGGAACGGCAAAACGACCAACGGTGTTGATGCCGCTTCCGGTGTTTACTTCTACCGACTCACATTTAACGGAAACTCCCAGTCCCGTAAGATGGTTTTAATGAAGTAGGACTAAGCAAAATGGGTGGCTGGCGCGTACGTACTGAAGTGAGGAAAGTGACTGTGATATTGCTGCCCGATTTGAAGAGATTTTCCCTCTGTCGCTTAAACCTGTCCACTGTGCTGCTCGCCGTGTTTCTGCTATGGCAGGTTGTGCCTGCGACAGCGCTGACAATTTCGCCGGAATTGCGCGCCAAGCTTGAGGCTAATGGCGCGTGGCATGAGTTCAGCCGCAAGTTTGCCGCCTGGCATGAGCAACTGGCGAATCAGCCGGCGGCGATTGATCTGGAAAGAGTCTTGTCCAAACCCACTGCAGCGGGCGCCCAAAAGACAATCCGTGTCTGCGTTCTACTGGTTGACTTTTCCGACAATCCAGCATCCGGCGGCGCCCAGGCGAATATCACGGCCTCGACTGTCGATCAAATTCTCTTCTCGCAGGGAGCCACGCAATTCGGCAGCATGACCGATTTCTACCTTGAAAGTTCTTATGGTCAATTTCTCGTGGAAGGTGATGTGTTTGGCTGGTTCCGTTTGCCGAAGACCTATGCTCAATATACCGGCGGCGGCAGCGGCATGCAGGCCGCCGAACCCAATGCGCGCACGTTGACCAAGGATGCCATCATAGTCGCCGATCCGACGGTCAATTTTGCACCGTATGACAATGACGGCGACGGATTTGTCGACGCCGTGTTTGTTGTACATGCCGGTCAGGGAGCCGAGGAGACCGGCAGTGTTAACCAGATCTGGTCGCACAGGTGGTCCACCTCGGGGCCGGTACCCACCGGTGACGGTAAAGCTGTTTTCAACTACATTGCGGTTCCTGAAGAAGTACTTGGCGGCGCCCTGCGTGTCGGGGTTTATGCGCACGAATTCGGGCACATACTCGGCCTGCCTGACCTTTACGATGTCAATGAAAATACCTCTGCACCTGGTCTCGGAAATTGGTCCTTGATGGCAGGCGGTTCCTGGAACAATGCCCAGCGTACGCCGGCGCAACTCGATGGTTGGTGCAAGCACGTACTCGATTCACTGCACGGCTCATTCGGCAAGACAATTGAGGTGACCGGCAATCTTGCCAATGTGGTCCTTGGCAGCGCCGTCAACGATTCGATTCGCTATCGAATCAAGGTGCCTGGCGGTAACGGCAAAGAGTATTTCATTATCGAAAACCGTCAGCGAACCGGCTTTGATTCATATATCCCCGGATCAGGTTTGATGATATTGCATTGCGATGACAACCTTCCGGGATCAAATAATCAGCTCTCGTTTGGCCACTGGCGTATCTCGCTTGAACAAGCCGACGGCGCCAATAATCTAGAGAATGATGATAACCCGGGCGACGGCGGGGATCTCTTTCCCGGTCCGGATGGCATTTACAAAGAGTGGACCAATCTCACCACACCGAGCACCGAATCTTGGTACGATACGCCGCATCAGATATCCGTTTGGGATATTCGTCATGATCTGATCGGCAAGACGATCACCTGCAATCTCGACCTGACGTATAGCCGCACGAACATGCAGCTCATGAGCAGTGAATTCTCCGATGTGATTTCCGGAAACGGCAATCAGATTCTCGATAAAGGCGAGACGATCCAGTTCTCTTATAGTTTTCGCAACGTTTGGAAATCGGCAACCGGGGTCAAGGTTACACTTCGCAGCTCAACGCCGGGAGTCACGATTACAAACGGAACGCAGATCATCGGCAATGTGAACACGGGGCAGACCGTCAACTCTTCTGCGCCGCTGACCTTTTCGATCAGTCCGGCCATTTCGCCGACTATTGGCGAGTTTGCTCTGGATATCATCACCACCAATCCGCCCGACACATTCACAACGAATTATCGCAAATATGTCGGCGGTGTTGAGATTCTCATCGTTGATGCCGACGACAGTCCTGCTCTTGAAGACCGGTCGCCGCTGATTAAAGCCGCACTCGACTCGCTTTCATTGCCGTACGCCTATTGGGATATCGGCAGTCAAAATACTCCGGGGGCATCCGAGCTGGAGTATCGGTACATTATCTGGTATACCGGAAATGCACGGACCAACCTCAGTCAAGCCATCAACGCTTCCGAAGTCGCTTTCCTGCGCAGTTACCTGGATCAAGGCGGACGCCTGTATATCAACGGCCAGGATATTGCGGAACGATTGGCGCAGACGGCAGATTCCACGTTTGCCCGCGATTATCTCGGTGCTCGATATGTCTCTGACTATGAGCCGCTGGACGTGTCCGGCATTGCCGGAAATCCAGTGAGCGACAATCTTCGTCTGCGCATTCGGGGCGGCGGCGCTGCGGCGAATCAGGTGGACTGTGATGTCCTTGAGGTTGTACCCGAGGCCGATCGTTTGTTTGATTTCGCGGTCGGATCGACGCTGTTTGGTGCCGCAGGCAGCATCTACGCTCGTCCCAACGGCTCGCGCGTTGTGTTCACCAGTTTCGGACTTGAAGCTGTTGCCAACACCTTGACAGACCAAGGCTATGCGACACGAGCAGATTATCTCAGTCGCGTGCTGTCTTTCCTCGATGACAATGTCTCGACCGATGCCGATGACTACGTCGATGTGCGTCCGTTACCGCTCGACTTTCAATTGTATCAGAATTATCCAAATCCGTTCAATCCGACCACCCAGATCAGTTTCACGATTAGTCCGCGTTCCGTGGGCAAGCCATTGACGCTCGATGTATTCAATGTCCTCGGCCAGCATGTTGCCCGTCTGCGTGAAGAGACTGCACAGCCGGGGACGCAGAGTTTCGAATTCGATGCTTCAGCTTTGTCATCCGGTGTCTATTTTTACCGACTGCAGGTTGGCACAGAATCGCAAAACCGAAAGATGGTGCTCTCCAAATAGCAGACGCTTCGTCGCAAAAACTCTCTTTAACCCGATTGACTCTCATTTACGATTGCTATATCATTGCGCAGGAAGGGCCAGGTACACTGAACCATTACCTGGCCGCAGATCTGTGATCAATGTTATTCAATCAAGTAGTTCATTCCAGCCGTCTTGATGCAGCCGTCCGACTGGCAGCCATCTTCGTTCCGGCGCTTTTGACCGGCCTCTCGCTAAATCAGTCCGTCTTGGCAATCCTTTCGATTGCCGTGTTGGCCTTGACTATCATCATCAGGGTACCGTTGTCCGACCTCTTTAGGATTGCCGTACCGATGCTGTTGTTCTGCGCGGTAACACTATTGATGCATCTGCTTTTTTCGCAGTCTGCCGATTCGGTGCGCATCGTTGTCGGTCCGTTGAATTTCAACCAAGGTGCGTTGTTCACCGGCCTATTATACTGCTGGCGAATCGTGCTGTTCTTCGGCGTCGCAGTTTGTTTTGTCCGCTGGATCGGCCAGGAAGAATTCGCCGAGCTTGTCTGGCGGACTCTTTCACCCTTTGGGCGGATGGGTCTGCCTGCGCAGGGAATCGGGATGGCGGTTACGATTGCCATTCGCTTCATCCCGCAAATACTCTCCGAGCATCGACGCATCGAAATGGCGCAACGCGCACGCGGCGCTCAAGTCGGCAGAAGTTACTTCCGCAGTGTCAAGCGTTTCATACCGATGTTGATTCCGACCATGGCTTCGGCGCTTCGCCGAATCGACACAACGGCCAATGCGCTAACGGTGCGTGCCTGGGGCGTTTATCCGACCCGAACATTTCATCGCCGCCGCTCCTTTGGTATTCGCGACGCTGCGATGCTGCTGGCAATCGTAGTGCTGGTCGTTTCGACATGGGTGCTGTCGCAGTGAGGAATATCCTGCTTCGCCTTCAATTCGTTGGCGCCCACTATGCGGGTTGGCAGCGGCAGAAGAATGCGCTTAGCGTGCAGCAGGTCATAGAGGCCGGCTTGAGCAAAATCACCCGCTCTGATGTCAAAGCAACCGGTTGCAGCCGCACCGATGCGGGAGTCCATGCGGAGGATTACCTGGTAAATTTCCACACCGAGTCCACGATTCCGGCGGACAAGTTTGCACCGGCATTGCAGTCGCAACTCCCTCAGGACATTCTGGTGATCAGTTCGCGGGAAGTTGAAGCCAGCTTCAATTCCCGCCGCAACAGCATTGAAAAGACCTACCGTTATCAGATAGCCATGAATCGGTCGCCGTTTTACAATGATTTCTGGTGGCAGACCGATAGAAACCCCGACCTGGCAGTACTTAAGCGGTGTTCGCAGTTGATTGTCGGCGTACACGACTTCTCGGGGTTTTGCGTGAAGAGATCCCTGAAGGAAGTCAATATCTGCACGATCAAACAAGCGACTTGGAAGCGCACCGGGAAAAGACTATATTTCCGGATTACCGGTGACCGGTTCCTGCATCATATGGTGCGGTTCTTAGTCGGAGCCCAGATGCAGGCGGCCTGTGGCGAGATTAGTGTCGAGGATGTTGGCAAGATGATTGAACATCCGCGGGCTCATCGAGCCAAGTTCCCGGCGCCGCCGGAAGGGTTATATTTGGAGAAAGTCAAATTTCGCTTATAGGAGGAGACGATGAAGTTCTTCATCGACACGGCCAACATCGACGAAATCAAGAAGGCGGCATCGCTTGGCGTCCTTGATGGTGTCACCACCAATCCGTCGCTGATAGCCAGAGAGAAAGGGAAGTTCGAGGATATTCTCAAGCAGATTTGCGACATTGTCGACGGGCCGATTTCTGCCGAGGTAACTGCAACTGATTATGAAGGTATGCTGCGCGAGGGGCGGGCGGTTGCAAAATTGCACAAGAACATTGTCGTTAAGTGTCCCTGCATTCTACCGGGATTACAAGCGACGAAGACTTTTTTCGAAGAAGGCATTCCGGTCAACATGACGCTGGTATTTTCGGCGACACAGGCGATTTTCGCCGCGAAGGCGGGTGCGCGATTCGTGTCGCCGTTTATCGGGCGGCTGGATGACATTTCAACCGACGGCATGGAACTGATCGAGCAGATCGTGCAGATATACGACAACTACGACTTCGCCACGGAAGTCCTGGTCGCCTCGGTTCGTCATCCAATGCACGTTGTCGAAGCGGCGATGCTTGGCGCCGACATCTGTACGATGCCGTACAATGTCATCGAAAAGCTGATCCAGCATCCGCTGACCGATATTGGACTGAAGAAATTTCTCGATGACTGGGAGAAGGTAAAGGGCAGATGATCTCGCGTTACACGACGCCGGAAATCGGCGCGCTCTGGACGGACCAACACAAATTCGAGACCTGGCTCAAGGTTGAACTTGCAGTAGCGGAAGTGCAGGCGCAAATGGGAATCATTCCGCGCTCAGCCTTTGTGAAACTGCGAGCCAACGCCAAGTTCTCGATCAAGCGAATCGATAAGATCGAAGCAGAAATCAAGCACGACGTCATTGCGTTTCTGACGTCGGTGTCCGAAAACGTCGGCGATGCCGCGAAGTTCCTGCACTATGGAATGACCTCTTCCGACCTCGTCGATACGGCGCAGGGAATAACGCTGCGCGAGTCAGGTGAGTTGATTCTCGAGAAGCTCGATGAAGCGATTAAGGAAGTTCGCAAGAAAGCGGTCAAGTACAAGAAGACGCCGGCGATGGGACGAACCCACGGTGTCCATGCGGAACCGACGATACTCGGACTGAAGTTCCTGTTGTGGTATCAGGAATTGCTGCGACAGCGCGAACGGCTTCAATATGCCGTGAAGCAGATCGCGGTCGGCAAGATTTCGGGAGCCGTCGGAAACTACGCTAATCTTGATCCCAAGATTGAAGCCGCGGTGTGCAAGAAACTAGGTTTGGCGCCGGCGCCGATTTCGACACAGGTCATTCAGCGCGACCGCCATGCGCAGTTTTTGGGAGCCATCGCGCTGCTTGGAGCTTCGCTGGAAAAATTCGCAACGGAGATTCGGGCTCTGCAGAAGACTGAAGTCCTGGAAATGGAAGAGGGATTTTCCAAAGGTCAGAAGGGCTCCTCGGCAATGCCGCACAAGCGCAATCCGATCACCTGTGAACGAATCGCCGGGTTGGCGCGGGTCCTGCGCGGCCACATGGTAGCCGGGTATGAAAACGTCGCCTTGTGGCACGAACGCGACATCACACATTCTTCGGTGGAACGCGTGATCCTTCCGGATTCGACAATCCTGATCATCTACATGCTCAAGTTGTTCAATCAGGTCATGCAGAATCTGCAAGTTTACCCGCGGAATCTGAAGCGAAACATTGAATTGACCGGCGGACTCGTTTTCAGTGGACGTTTACTGCTCAAGTTGTCGGAAGCCTGCGGGTCACGGGAGGTTGCTTATCGACTAGTCCAGCGTAATGCGATGGATGGTTGGGCAGGCAAAGGTCGGTTCATCGATCTTGTCAATGCAGATGTAGAGATTGCCAAATATCTCAAGCCGCGCGAAATCGCGACTTGTTTTGATCTGAACTATTACTTTCGTAACGTCGACAAGATTTACAAGAAGTGTCTGCGATGATTGAACGCGACGGATTTCGGTTTATCATTCCGGCAGTCGTGGTGGCGGCGGCCATGTGGACGCTCTTTGCCCGGTGCAAGTGTTGGCCCTATGCGGTTGGTGCAGCGCTCGTCACGGTGCTTGCCGCGTTCATTGTGTACTTCTTCCGTGATCCGGAGCGCACGCCGCCGGCAGGCGAGAAGCTGATTCTTTCGCCGGGTGACGGCAAGATTATCATCAACGAACAGCGCACCGGTTCGGACGGAAAGCCCTATACGCTGGTCTCGATATTTCTTTCGGTATTTGACGTTCATGTCAACCGTATACCAATCAGCGGCAAGATTACGCATGTCAAACATGTGCCCGGCAAGTTTCACAAGGCATTTCAGCCGGAGGCCGTCACGGAGAACGAACGTACAGAAATCACAGTAGCATCCAAGTTTGGCGATGTAAGTTTCAGTCAGGTTGCCGGAATTTTAGCGCGACGAATCGTTTGTCGCATTAAGGAAGGCGATGACGTGATCCGCGGAGAACGGATGGGATTGATCAGATTCGGATCGCGGATCGACATCTTCCTGCCGCCGTCAGTAACCGTCGATGTCAAACTCGGCGACCGCGTCGTCGGAGGAGAGAGTGTCATTGGACGATTCCCGTAAGATGGCCAGTTTCCGCGGAATATTTCCCGGCGCATTTACCATGGGAAATATGCTTTGCGGGTTCTTTTCGATTCTTTCGGCGCACAACAACGAACCGGCGCGAGCTGCATGGTTCGTCATTCTTGCCGGATTCCTCGATGCGTTGGATGGAAAAGTTGCGCGCTTGTCAAAGGGCACAAGTCAGTTTGGTAAAGAGCTTGACTCGCTTGCGGATATTGTCAGTTTCGGACTGGCACCGGCGTTTCTTGTGTGGTCAGCGGTACTGGTCAATTTTGACCGGTGGGGGTTCATGATCGGGGGCGTTTACTTAATGGCTGGCGCATTTCGCCTGGCGCGCTACAATGTCATCTCGGATCCGCATGTAAAAGCGCACTTTGTGGGATTACCGATTCCGGTGGCGGCGCTCACGATTTGCTCGTATATCATCTTGTGCATGAGCCAATTCAAAGAGATAGTGTACCCGGAGTTTGTGGTGTCGATGATAATTGGCTGCTCGGCGTTAATGGTCTCAAATGTGATTTATGACTCGATTCCAGAGCGATTTGACCGGCGAGAAAACCGTTGGCGCATGGCATTTATTTTCGTATTTTTGGTCGCGGTTCTCATTAAACCGCGTTTGATGCTGTTCCCGTTCCTGGCTTCATATGTACTCTATGGTGTTGTGCGGGAAGGGTTTAGGATTATGAATAACACTCGGCGAAACTCAAGGGACAAAAATCATGTCGAATAAGAAGAAAGTCGTGTGCAAAGTGCGTCTCAAGGACGGTGTTCTTGACCCGCAAGGTGTCACGATTCGCCACGCGTTGGAACAGTTGGGCTTCACAGATGTTGTCGATGTTCGCTCCGGCAAGGTGTTCGAGTTGACTTTCCGCGAAGGCGTCAATGGCGACCTGCGCGCCAAGACGGAAGAGATTTGCCGCAAGGTGCTGGCCAATCCGGTAATTGAAGAGTTTGAGGTGAAAGAGGAATAGATGCGTTTCGGCGTGGTTACATTCCCCGGTTCCAATTGCGATTATGATGCGCTGATGGTCGTGCGCGATCAGCTGCACCATGACGCCGAATTTGTCTGGCACAAGAACTCCGATTTGTCGGCAGTTGACTGCGTGATATTGCCTGGCGGGTTTTCTTACGGAGATTATCTTCGAACCGGCGCGATTGCGCGCTACTCGCCGGTGATGAAATCGGTGATCAAATTCGCCAATGAGGGCGGTCTGGTGATCGGTATTTGCAACGGATTTCAGGTGTTGCTGGAGTCGGGGCTTCTGCCGGGAGCGATGTTGCGAAACCGCGCGCTTCGATTTGTCTGCAAGCACGTGTATCTCCGGTGCGAGACGAGCGACTCGCCGTTTAGCAACCAGATTCGCGTCGGCGATGTTTTGAGGATTCCGATTGCGCACACCGACGGTAATTACTACTGGAATGAAGATGGTGTCCGTGAACTTGAGGCGAATAAGCAAGTCATTTTCCGTTATTGTGATGCCGGCGGCAACCTGACGGATGAGTCCAACCCGAACGGCAGTCTCAACAATATTGCGGGAATCTGCAACAAAGCGCGCAACGTCTTCGGCATGATGCCGCACCCGGAGCGGGCTTCGGAAGAGTTGCTTGGATCAGCCGACGGATTGCGGGTCTTTCAATCGATTGTCGCATTTGCTAAAGCAGGAGTCGCAGTTTGAAAAGAAACGAGATCGTGTTTTTGATCTTTTCGCTTTTCTTAGCGGCAATTGTCGGCGGGTTGCTGGGAGACATCATCGGCGAATTTCTTCCTGATGGAGCGGCGAAGACGCTTTTTCAGAAGCATTTGTCGATAGGATTCAGTCCTTCGACACTGGACCTGTTTTCGATAAATTTCACGCTGGGGTTGATGTTTAACATCAATTTTGTGAGCGTATTGTTCATGGTGATGGTTATCATCTATTTTCGCTGGTGGTATATTTAATCCTCGGAGGATTGTAGGATGCCGAATCTTGGTTTTCAAGAACTGATCGTAATCTTCTTAATCATACTGATATTATTCGGTGCTAAGAAGATTCCGGACATCGCGGCGGGCCTGGGCAGAGGTATCCGCGATTTTAAGCGCGCCATGAAGGACACCGGCGACGAGATTCAGAAATCGGCATCGTCGGATACGCCGGCGAATAAACCTACGGAAAGCAGCGACAAGAAGGAATAGATGTTCACCAAGGAAGACGTTCAGAAGATTCAGTCCACGCTGGGCGCCTCTGAAGCGATTTGGGAGGGTGACCACCATCGTTTGAAGGTTGTCCAGACCGAAGAGAAGCGTTCGCTCGTTCTCGAGATTTATCCCGACACCGAACTTGGCAACAATCGCGGCGCGCTGATCGTCGTTTACACGGGCGGAGCGCATTTGCAGTTGCATAATTGTTCAGGCTTCGTTGCCAGTGAAGAACTCGGCGAGGTTACTTTCGTTGCTGAGACCAAAGACCGAATTTCGGGACTGGTAGTTGAGCGTGAAGCGGCGTGTTCGCTATATTCGGATATCAACCGCGACCTGATTTCGTCGGACTTCTCCCGCTTCGGCGTGGAAGTCATGCTCTCTGGTGTGGCGCTTTCGCTCGCCGAAGACTTGTTCAACGACAAGTCGTAGTGTCGGAGATTTGTCTTAGTAGTGAATCAAAGGGCGTCTGTTTTCGATCACCTCTGATGTTTTGTTGAATCTTCTCATTATCTGTCCATTCCTTTCGCAATTTTAGAAGGCTGATCGCGATCATGATGCGTCTTGCGGCGCATAACGCCATTGCCGAGCCTTGACGGGGGCAACCATCACCGGTGGAGCCGGAGATGGGTTCGAGCGGGAGTCGCTACAGCTACGTGGTCTTGGTATTTTTTTACCGCAAGGGCCCTTGCGAACATAGCCGGTCGCATCTGCAACCTAAAACTCGACGGAGCAACACCCCGTTTTTGGAGGCGACGGCGGCCTCTACTATACCTTCAGGGGATTATTCTCTACAGGGGAGCTACAGGATTTGG
>CAZQBX010000065.1:0-17525 GCA_964592145.1 uncultured Ignavibacteria bacterium | reverse complement strand
TGCCACTTCATTTCCGGCGATCTATGGGCCGGTGCTGAAGCGCAAGCTTTCACAATGATGGCCGGGCTTAATAAGCTTCCAACGATGGATGTCTCGGCGATTGTTATGAACCAGGGAAAGCTCGTGCAGAAGTTGAAAGAAGTTCATATTCCGGTTGCCGTGATCGATGAACACAAGTACAGTTTCCTGCAAATAGTGAAAATTGCCGCCGAAATTGTAATTTCGCGGCAGGCGGAAGTTCTTCATTCTCATCGATACAAGGAAAATCTGGTCGCCGCCAACATCAAACGCCGCGGTCATCCAGTGCAGCTGGTGCAGACAGTACACGGAGTCCAAGAGCGATTAACTGGAATCAAGAGCCTGAAAATTGCGGCATACGGAAAGCTGAATGAATTTGTTTCGAAGCGATATTTTGACCGCATTCTCGCCGTATCCCGCGATATTAAGGAGCAATTAACGGCGGTATATGGACAGGCGGCAATGTGTCACATTGCCAATGCCATTGATCTCGACCAAGTAACGACCGTGAAATCGGCGACTGAAATTCGCGAGGGACTGGGAATTCAGAGTGATGAGCTTGTTATCGGAGCAGTCGGACGTATGGTAGCAATCAAGGGATTCGATATATTCTTGAGAGTTGCCAAGGTTGTGTTGCAGTCATCTCCCAAAACGAAGTTTGTCCTCGTCGGCGACGGGCCCGAAAGTGAAAGTCTCAAAAAGCTGTGCGGGGATCTTGGAATTTTGGAACAGGTGGTATTCGCCGGCTTTCGTGACGATATTCTTGACGTGATGAACGCGATGGATGTTCTCCTCATGACGTCGTGGCACGAAGGCATTCCTGTTGCGCTTCTTGAAGCTATGGCACTCGAGAAGCCCACGGTCGCAACGGCGGTGGGAGGTATTAAGGAAGTATTGGAGAACGGTGAATCCGGACTCACAGCTACCGCAGGTGACACAGCCGCATTGGCAGGGCATTGTGAATCGTTGCTCAAGTCACCGGATGACAGACTTGCGATGGGACGGCGCGCGCGCTTGCGAGTTGAGACTGAATTCTCCTCCGAACAGCAGAGCCAGAAACTCTATCGTGTTTACAAGGAATTGGTGCAGTGAATATGCGTATCCTCTTTGTTTCCCATTTCATCCCTCATCCCCCGACCGGAGGAGCATCGCTTCGCAACTACAATATAGTCAAGGAACTCTCGCGAAACAACTCGGTTCATCTTGTGACTTTTACTCAACGCGACCGCCATCCAACCAGGGAAAGAATCGAAAAGAGCAGGGAAGTACTTAAGTACTTCTGTGAAGAGATTTCAATTATCGATGTGCCGAGCGATTTCAGTTCGCTGAAATGGTACTCGCTGCTTGGATTCAACCTGTTTTCGCGTGAGCCGTATTCAGCCTGGCGATTCTGGGCACCACAGATGGCGCAGGCAATTACCGACCAGATCAACCGACATCGTTTCGATATCGTCCATGTCGACACAATCGCATTGGCTGGCTATATCAAGTATCTGACGGGGCTTCCGGCGGTCCTCAATCATCATAACGTGGAATCGACGTTGCTGATTCGCCGCGCTGCCACTGAAAAGAACCCGGCGACACGTGCATATATCGGATTACAGGGAAGAAAATTGCGTCGTGCAGAACAGAAGGCATTGGGTCAGTTTGACGGCAACATCAGCGTGTCGGAACTCGACAGTCAAGAACTTCTCGCCTTAAATCCGGCTGCGACCGTCCGGGTTGTACCCAATGGAACTGACACGGAATTCTTCAAGCCAATTGACGGAACAAAGGAAGACTCAAGCCTGGTATTCGCCGGCTCGATGGCGTGGTATCCCAATGGCGACGCAATGATCTTGTTCGGGGAGAGAATCTGGCCGTTGATCAAGAAGGAAATCCCAGATATTACAATGAATCTTATAGGTTCACGAGCTCCGGCAGAGGTCATCAGATATGGCCAAGAAGATGATAATTTCAAAGTTCTCGGTTTCGTCGACGACGTACGCCCGACAATAGCCAAAGCCGCGGTTTATGTCGTGCCAATTCGGGTAGGCGGCGGAACAAGGCTCAAGATATTGGATGCGATGGCAATGGGTAAAGCAATTGTCAGTCATCCGATTGGCGCCGAGGGTCTGGATGTGACAGATGGGAAAGATATCATAATCGCCGAGGAGCCAGAGCTTTTCGCGAAGCGAGTCGTCGAGCTTGTACGTAATGAGCAGAAACGGCGCTTGATAAGCGATCAAGCTCGGAAAACTGTAATTGAAAAGTATTCTTGGTCGACGATCATCCCCAAAATGGAGGATTTCTATCGAGATATCTCTCAGCGGAAGCGAGTCGAAGGCGAGCGGAAGAATGGATAATCGGTGCGGTCGGGAGCAATCAGGTGCCTTCTGATACTGGGTTGATCCTCTCTGCGGTCGGTGACATAATGATGGGCGACCTACCGGCCTGTTCAGGGTTTGGCGTCGGAAGTATGATCTCGAGGTACGGTCCACAATTTCCGTTCGAGAGATGTCGTGACGGATTGGCTGATTCCGACATCGTGCTGGGAAATCTTGAGGTAGTCCTCTCGCGATTCCATCCCCAATCCGATCCCTTCGCCAGAAAACATCTGCGCGCGCAACCTGAAGCAGTGAAGGGTTTATCATACGCAGGTGTCAATGCAGTCACGCTGGCCAACAATCATATCATGCAGCACGGTGCGAATGCTGTAGTCGAAACTGTGAAGATTTTGCGCGAAAACGGAATCGCATACACTGGAATCGAATCTGCAGAATTTGCATTTGAGAATCTCTGCTTGTTAGAGAGGAAGGGGGTCAAGGTAGGAATTCTTGGCTACAACTTCCGACCGGAGCAGTACTGCGTATCACCGCGAATGGACGTTGCTGGGAGTCTGCAAAGGATTTCCGAAGACATCGAGGCTGCTCGCGGGAAATGCGACTTTCTGGTGCTGGCCATCCACTGGGGCGAGGAGTTTATCGATCGTCCGTCGCCCGAACAAGTCTTGTTGGGACGAAAGTTCATAGATTGCGGCGCTCACATTATCTTGGGTCATCATCCTCATATTTTACAGGGGGTTGAAAGATACCGGGGTCGAGTAATAGCTTACAGCCTTGGGGACTTCGTATTTGACCTGTGGCTTGAACAGCTGCGAAAATCGATGATACTGAGATTGACCTTGAGAGATATCGATGATATCAGATTTGAAATAATGCCGGTGTTGATTAACAAGAACTGGCAGCCGGAACTGCTGCGGGGCGAAAGTGCCTCTCGGCTTCTGACTGAAATTGAGAATCTGGCATTGAAGATCACAGCGAATGCGTCGCAGGACGAATGGGACAGAGACGTTGCCAAGGAGTTGCAGGGATTTCGGCGCAGCGTGTATATGCATTACTTCAAGAATTTGCATCGGTTCGGTCCAAAGCGGTTATTGTCGATCGTACGGGGAATAATCCAGAACCGGGTCTCGACGCGGAGCGAGCAATCAAGTTGATTGTTTCTGTGTCGATAGTAATGTATGTACGGTGTTCCCAACACATGTCCGGATTGTCGTGCTCGGTGTAACCGATGGAGAAACAACGGGATAGCATCAATTAGGACAAAGAAAGTCAATATCTTGGCAAACAATCCGGCTTCAGGATGCGGATTGTAAGTAGCTATCAGGAGATTCGTGGGATTGTTACTATGCCAAGTTCAAGGGCAATCGACAGGGAATGGGCACAGCGTGTCGTCGCTGGTGACCGACTAGTCATAAAATTGACGGAGCAATGGAAACGATAGACTTACTTCAATCAATTTATGAGGCTTCGCCCGCGTTCATCCAAAACGCTGGAGTGTCGCTCTATGGACTTAAGATCTACTGGCGCGAGCACGGGTCGAAGTTTCACCGCTTGTTGAACGAGTTCGAGTCGCATCTCAAGTGGTCTGATTCTGAACTTCAGGCGTATCAGGAAGACCACCTTCAGAGGATGATCGAACACTGCTACGCGAATGTTCCATACTATCGGGACTTGATGCAGTCGAACAGCCTCACTCCGTCCGATATTCGGCGCGTTTCCGATATATCCAAGCTACCAGTGTTAACGCGTCAGATGGTGCTGGAGAACGGTGATCGGCTGGTAGCGCAAAACGCGCACGGTAGAGATAAGATCGTAGGTCATACCTCCGGCACAACGGGCTCGCCCTTGCGCCTGGTTTGGGATCGTCATGTTTGCTTACTGAAGACGGTGGTAGACTGGCGGCAGAAGCGCTTAGCCGGGATAAATCCGGGTGACAGAATTGCGTTCTTTCTGGGTCGCCAGGTTGCTCCTTTGACTCAGAAGAAGCCGCCATTCTGGCGCCACAATTGGGTGATGAACCATCTCTTCTGTTCGTCGTTCCATCTGTCTCCTGAAAACCTGAAATTCTATTTCGAGAAGCTCACAAAGTTTCAGCCTCGGGCTTTGGAAGGATATCCATCGACAATGTCTGTGCTGGCAGCTTATCTGAATCAGCGCAATGAGACATTTCCTCTGCATGCGGTGTTTACTTCTTCAGAGACGTTGCAGGAATCCCAGCGCATGGCCATTGAGAAGGCTTTTGCTTGCAAGGTTTTCGACTTTTACGGAATGGCTGAACGCGTCGTTTTTGCTATTGAGTGCGAACAGCACAACGGCAAGCACATCAATAGTGATTTCGGTCTTGTAGAGATTTCCGGCAACGCCGGCAATGTTCCGCGAACCAACCAATTGGGGCGAATCATCGCAACTGGATTACACAATTTCTCCATGCCGCTCATCCGCTACGAGACGAGCGATGTGACATCATTAGAGGTCAGTCCATGTCGGTGTGGCCGCTCGATGCCCCTCATGAGCGGCGTTACCACTAAGGACGAGGATATAGTCGTGACTCCAGATGGACGTTACGTGTCTTCATCGATCCTAAATGCTGTCACACATCATCTCATAAACGTCGCCGAGTCGCAGATCGTCCAGGAAGATCGTAATCGCATCGTAATGTATGTAGTCCCGCGTGAAACGTATTCTGCTGTTGACACCAAGTTCATTTTGGAATCGCTCCAAAAGGTGCTTGGGGCAGACGTCCTGGTTTCCGTTGAGATGGTCGAGTCCATCCCCAGAAGCGCTAACGGCAAATTCCGCTGGGTGATCTCCAAAGTTCCATTGGGATTTTGAAGGCCGTAGTTCTCGCCTTAGTATGGTTCCCGTGTTGACAGCACCTCATTGCTCTTCATTCGGCACCTGCAGCGCCAGACCGTCCCGAAGATGCGTTTAGTAGGCTTGCGACGGTCTATTGAATTCAAGTGTAATCTGCCGAATATTTGATTAGTAGACACCATTGACAAGTCATCGCAAATCTGATATAAGAATACGGTACATGGAACCTGAACTGAAAATGATCTCTTGCGAACAACAAGGGGATGCAACTTAGTGCTTCGCGTAGAATGTCTGAAAAAGGTCGAAGACCTCGAAGCAATCGCCGCCCAATGGGATCAGTTGCTTGAACAGAGTCTCAATAACAGCTATTCCTTGAGCTGGGCCTGGCTTCGACACTGGCTCGCTGTGTACCTTGCAAACAACACCCTCTTGTGCCTGATCGTCTATGATGAGGACAGGATAGTAGGTATTGCGCCACTTTGGGTAAGAAAAGTGAGGCAGTTCGGTCTCATCCCGCTAAGAACTCTGCGCTTTATTGGATCCGAAGAGATTTGCAGCGACCATCTGGATTTGATCGTCCAACCGAAGAATTACGATGCGATTTGTAAGGCGATTTGGGAGCATCTCCATGGTCCGCTCAAGAAGGAATGGGACATATGGGAGTATGACTTCGTGCCATCGGATTCAAAGTTGCTGCACGCATTGAGCGAGTTGTCTGAACGAGATACGCGGAGTCTTGGGATGAACATCAATGGTTACACGATATGTCCATATGCGACCCTACCGGAAACATGGGAGCAGTACCAATCGACGATTGGTACCAAGCAGCGCGGCAATCTGAAGACTTCGACAAATCTCATGATGCAAGTAGGTAAACTTGAATTCAGAATCTGCGAGTCGGTAGCAGATCTGCCGCACTTCATGGCAAGTCATATGGACCTTCACAACAAGTCTTGGCACGATCGTGGACAAAGCGGGAGTTTCGCGTCCAGCCGCTTCACGGATTTCCACCGCAGGTATTCAGAGGAGCTTCTTCAGAAAGGCCGGTTGCTCTTGTGCAACCTTGAATTGGACGGGGTTGCTGTCGGCAGTTTTTATGGATTTGAGTACAACAAGGTACTGCACTATTACCTCCTGGGTGTAAATCGTGAGGCTGTGCCGAAAGCAAGTATTGGAAGAGTCGTGCTTGCCCGGAGTATCGAAGCAGCTATTCAACGCGGCTGTCGCGAGTTCGATATGCTACGCGGGTTTGAAGAATACAAGTATTATTGGACTGACTTAGAGCGCCGCGAGTTGATGATTACATTTAGTAACCGTTCCTTCGGTGCGTTGGCATATTCACTGACTCAGTTCGTTCGACGCTTTTTAAAGAATTCCGCCGCGGTCTTTCTCGGTAGCCGGGCGACAGTTCTTAAACGCCTGATTGGCCGCAGTTCCAAGGTTTAAGCCGATAATGAAAGAGTACCTTAAGAATCTAGCGAAGCAGATTCAGTATTACGCTGGTTACACGTCCCTTTATGAGTTCATTCATGCGCCGAAGGAAAACCGACTGCTTGTCATTATGTTGCATGATGTCGTTTCAGACGCGGAGAAACGCCGGCATTGGTACAACAGCGATATTCCGAGTACCACCGAACTTGATACATTACTGACTGTCCTGAAGAAACGATATAGATTGATTGCGGTCGAAGATGCTGTCCGCGAGATTCGCAGCACCGGGGTAGTCAAAACCAAGAGCGTGGCAATTACGTTCGATGATGGGTATCAGTCGACCTACGAGCTACTGTTCCCACTTCTCAAGAAGCACAACGCAACGGCGACAATCTACCTTCCGACTGATTGGGTAGACGGCAAGTTAAACCCGTGGTGGATTAATCTGACGCAAGTCATCGATCAGGCGGATCTTACAATCAACAACGTGAAAGAGGCGGAAAAGGCACTTGCCGTTGAGTTGCCAGATATCGACATCTCGATGAAATCAACCGACCAGGCTAAAATCATTCTTCATGAACTGGCCGGCGGGGTATTAATGCGAAAAGATGACGTCACTCGCGATCAGCTTCTGCAAGAGCTGCGCAGTATTCTGTTGGAGGGGCATTCATTCTCGCCGCAAAAACCACAGTCCATCAGTTGGGATCACGTAAAGGAGATGGCTGAATTCGGCGTCAAATTCGGTGCACACACTTGTTCGCATCCAAATTTGTCGCACATCGACATCGACTCTGCCGAACGCGAGATCGCCGAATCAAAACGAATAATTGAGCAACGGGTTGGAGTAGAGGTCACTGGATTTGCTTATCCCTACGGTTATGACGTAGCCGGATATCGCCGACTGGGTTCGATATTGGCGAAGCACGGCTTCCTCTATGCGTGCACGAGCTGGTGGGGGCATGTCGATGCCAAGAGCGATTTGTATCTTCTTGGTCGCACTAGCCTGCCTCAGTCTCATTCACGGGCGGTAGTCGCGAGAAATCTGGGGCGTGAATACTGTATGCGGCATTGGCCATTGCCGCCAGGAATCGACGAATGGCCTATAAATGCTTGATTTTCCGATATCCAAGGGCAAGTAGTGATTATCAAGGTAATGTAGAGTTATTCTCTCGCGTTTTTTCGAATTGTTTCGGGATCATTCAAACGTTCCACTCCAGTTATGTAAGGGCAACAAGGATATATACGTATTAGTTACGGCTTGACATTTTGACAACAACGATTAAATTGCTCTACGTTGTGCCACATGAGTAGATCAACGACTTTGACAACTTTCCAATTGCACTAAACTGCCGGTCGCAATTGTCGATTTTACCAGAGACATTACGAACTGTATAGACCAAAGTGAAGGATGCATAGCCGATGAAAGCCTCCGCAATCTCCACCATCATACCAACTTACAATCGCGCTCATTTGATTTCAAGAGCCATCAACTCGGTGTTGCCGCAGATGGAGGCGGACGATGAATTGATTATTGTCGATGATGGTTCCACTGACAATACAGCCGATGTCGTTGCGAGATATCGCGACCGAGTCAAATACGTACGCACCGCCAATGGCGGCTGCGGTGCTGCGCGAAATCGTGGAGTTAAGGAAGCTACTAGGCCGTTGGTGGCATTTCTTGATTCCGACGATGAGTGGATGCCGGAGCACAATCTCTTGCTGCGATCGGTAATGGAAGCGCGACCAGACTTGCTTTTTTGCTTCACCAATTTTGCCACGCGATTTTCCGATGGCGTCATTCGTCGGTACTCGCTTGAGACACAAACCGATCGCGAACTGAATTGGGAAGAAATTGTCGGCCCAAGCAGGAAGCTATCTTCTTTTATGTCGCTTCCTGTCGGACTGCAGGATTATACCTGCCATGAGTCCGACAATCTCTATAGGTCGCTCTGTGGTACGAGCTATATGTCGGCTGACACGCTTATCGTCAGAAGGGAAGCGGCTGGTGACAGTCTGTGGTTTGCAGATGATACCAAGGTGGCCGAAGAACTTGAGTGCGGCGCCCGACTGGCCGCTGCGGGAAAGGGATTGTATGTTCACTATGAAAGTACCCTTGTGCACCATCATACCGGTGAACAGCTTGTAGATCACAGTGGGTTCGACATGGCCGCTTCGCGAATTGTCGTAATGCAGCGAATTTGGGGAAGAGACCAGAACTTCCTGCGCCATCATCGATCATATTACGAACAGCGTCTGCGGGCAGACCGAATGGTCCGGGTCGGTGGCTTTCTTGTTCAGGGCCGCACCAAAGAAGCTCGAAGGGAAATACTCGAAACCACTAATGTTCCGCACTCTTACCGGGTCCTTTCAAAACTTCCCGGTGGAGTCACAAAAGGACTGCTTTCATTCCGACGTGCCCTTAAATCAGTGCTGAAGAGCTTAACGGTCTTTGGAGTTCTCTTGCACGCGGACAGCACGGTCGCCGGGATAGAGTCCTTCTTACTCTCTGACGGCATTTTGCAAAATGTTCAGATTTGTTCGGCAGGTTTGGTTTTCTAAGACTGAACCGTGATTTTCACAGCCACGACGAGAAATCGAAAGAAGAAAAGTAAGGGGACAGACGGATTTGTCGACTAAATACAGTGATTAACCGGCGACACAGCGATCCCGCTAGATTATCGCCTTCTGGCCGAATCACTCTTCAGGAGAATCCGATTGCCATCGAGCACGCCACCTGCTAATTTCCGGTCATCAGGTGTTCAATGGGATTAGTGATCTAGAAAATGAAGACTTCCGCTCTCTCCGCAATTATCCCAACGTACAACCGTGCGTCGCTGATCTCCAGGGCTATCAACTCGGTACTGGTGCAACTTGAACCGGAAGACGAGTTAATCGTAGTCGATGACGGTTCGAATGATGACACGGCCGAGATGGTCTCGCGGTATGGGCCGAAAGTCAAGTACATCCGGACTGTCAATCAGGGGGCGGGCGCGGCGCGGAATCGCGGTGTGCAAGAGGCCACCCGGCCGCTGATTGCTTTCTTGGATTCTGATGACGAATGGCTCCCAGAACATCTGCACTTGCTGCGGCAAGTCATGCGAAGCCGCCCGGATTTATTGTTTTGCTTTACGAATTTTGCCACCCGTTTCAGCGACGGCACGTTACGACACTTTGCTCTGGAAACGCAGGTTGAGCGAGAACTGAATTGGAGTGAAATCATCGGACCGGGACGCCCAATTTCTTCGTTCATGGCGGTACCAACAGGATCACAGGACTGCATCTGCTATGAAGGGGAAAACCTGTACTATTCGCAATGCAATACATCATATGTATCTGTTGACACTATGATCGTCCGACGGCTCGAAGCTGGAGACAGTCTGTGGTTTGCGGAGGATACGAAAACTGCCGAAGAGTGGGAGTGCGGTGCGCGCCTTGCCCGAGCCGGTAAAAGCGCCTACCTGCATTGCGAAACTTCACTTGTTCATAGTCACGCTGGTCCGCAATTAACCGATCTCGACATGTTTGAGCTCGCGACATCGCGTATCACTATCATGCAGCGAATTTGGGGAGTAGACGAACAATTCCTAAAGGTCCACCGCGAATTCTATGAGCAAAGATTGTGGGAAGAGCGCTTCCTGCGGTTAGGGGGGCTGCTATTGCGCGGACGAACTACCGATGCTCGCGCCGAGATGTCGGGGATGAAGAACATTCCATTGGCCTATTCACTTCTTGCCAAACTCCCAGGCCCGCTTACCAAAGGACTACTCGACTTTCGCCGCACTTTAAAAAGGTCATTCGGGCGATGAGGTTGATTCCAGTCACCAGTCATCGGTACGCCGTCGATGGCTTTGAAATCATCGACCATGCACGTTGCGACTTCATAAAGTAAGACTGCTGATTCTGCAGTTTCGTTTTCAATAACCTGTTCGCTCACAGAAAGTGCGGGACATTGTCATGTCCAGGATTCGATCTATCGACATAGTCCGCGGCAGCGCGATGTTTCTGGTCATCCTTGCGCACACTTCCGGACTTTGCGATCCAGACAAGATGGGGTTGTCATTCAACGCCTACCTTGGATTAATCACCCAGGGCGCATCAGTCGCGTTTATGTTCTGCTCCGGCATGATTGCGACATACCTGATGCAATTCAGCAGTAATTGGCCGCAGATGCGGCTCAAGATGGTTAAGAGAGGGCTCTTTCTTATCTTTATCGTGCACCCCCTGTTAACGCTTGTTACTTATGGTTATCTCGAAAACCAGCGGGGACTACTTCACTATTTTACACACGTCTATCAGATTACCGATACAATCGGTCTCTGTCTGATTATTGCTCCCGCCTTGATTCGGGCAACCAATCACTCTGCGAGGTTCTTTATCATTGTCTCGCTTCTAATCTTTGCGGTTATCATGCGAATTTGGTGGATTCCGGAGAGCGTGGCCGCTTCACTGACAAAAGTAGCATTGGTCGGCGCCGGTCCGGAGCGAGACTCAATTATCAGTGTTGGCTGGCCTATCATCCCGTGGCTGGCGATCTACCTGTCGGGATCCTTCGCGGGCGACATGTACACTAAGATAAGAACAGGTGATTTAGAGTACGCCGAAGCCTCAAGGTCAGCCTGGACAAGAGGAATTCGGCTTGCGGTATCCGGTATCGCATTAACAGCGACTTATCTCATTTTGAAGCGCACTAACCCCTTTGGTTGGGATGAAAGTATATTCTTGATTTTGTATCCGACACGCACGACGTCTTTGTTGCCCTGTTATCTCGCCCTCATTTATGCATTTATAGCATACCTGGCAAATCATATTGATGGAAAACACAATTTCAACACGGGGTATTGGGGATTATCGCTACTAGGCAGAACCTCGCTCTTCACCTTCGTGACTCAATTCATCATCATCTGGACGATTCCCGCGCTATTGGGGTTTAAGGGCACGCTCGGCTATCTTGGGTTTGCGACGATGTTTTTGATTGGACTCGTTGTTTCCGTCGTTGTCGCCTATCCATACGGAAGGTTTCGCGGCCGAGTAGAGTCAGATGAATATCAACTTTTGATTCGCAGCAACAAAGGATGAGGCGCCGACCACAAGCATCCTCAATTCTTGTCAACAACACTATTAAGTAATCGCGCAAAATCCTTGGTCAGTTCACGCTTGTGAAGCGTCTTTAGTTCGCCCAGGGTTTTTGCTTGATCACGTTTTCCGTCAGCAAGTCTCTCAACAATACGCTTAATGCCAGATTTGACAGCATCATTATCGTCGGGGGCGGCAATTGAGACATTTTCAAAGCTTCTAAGAAAGTTCGCGGTTGCACCCGGGGCAGCAAGGGCGATGATTTCATTGCCGGTCGCAAGATACTCGAATGTTTTGGCAGGAATTTGGACAGGGCTCTTTTCGGATTGCAGGAGGACGAGCACATCGGCGTCGGCGATCAGTTTTAAGTACTCCTTTCGCTCGACCAAGGGACGGAAAGTAATCACATCAGTGAGACCTTGCTCGTCGATGATGGATCGCAGCTTTGCGGGATCGATTTCGACCTGTCCATAAAAATCTACCACGATATTCTCTTTGCGAAGTAAACCCTCACGAACAAGCTCACCGAGTGCAATCACAAACTGCCTTGGGTCGCGGCCCTCGTAGAGTGTGCCGGCATAGAGAAAGTGAATTGGCCTTCCACCAACCGCTTGCTTTGCAGCTGCCAACGGGAAATCTTCGGCGTCAAAACCATTCAAGATCGAGAAACACTTGTCCTGCAAGTACGGAGAATGAATTTCCTTTAGCATATCGCGGTATTCCGGAGTCGTCGTCAGGACCAGGGCAGAATGACGGTTTACGATTCTCTCAATCCAACGATTGATTCGCTTCTCTAAACGTTTGGATGCCTTGGTTGGATTCTGCAGGGTCACCAAGGGATCACGATAATCGGAAACCAGTGGCCGTCGAGTCAAAAGGCTTGTCAACAATCCGATCCAATGTCCCGTGCGCGGCGGGCCCGATGTGTAAATAATGTCAATCTTCTCACGATAAACCGTCCTGATGGCTTTCCAGGTGCCGGGAATGAGCCAGCCAATCTGATAATCCGGAGTCCAGAAGACTAACCTCAGAGTACGTTTCCAGAGTGACTCGCGCCCGCTAGTTGGAAAATTGGCTGCGATCTGCTGAGATTGAGTAGTTGGCGCCTGCCGTTCTGATGCTGTTGGCGCAGCAGTAAGCTTCTGTTTTACCCTGAAATAGACATCCCCCAGAGTTAACCACTTACCGGTGCGGTAGACCGCGCATTCAAACGGCAGGGTTGACGTATCTACTTTCTGATAGTACTCGGTTCTGACCGTTAGAACTACAGCTTGCCAATTTGACTCCGGCAAATACTTCGCAAACTTGACACTCCGCACTGCGCCAACTTCGAGATCGGGGTGGAAGTAGTATGCAACCAGCAGAACTTTTTTGGTCAAATCGATTCTCCATGCTTCAAAATGGAACGGTACGGCAACAATCTTGCGCGGTCTCGATTGAAAGACAAAAGAGCCATCAGATGGCACCCGCCCGGAAGTCTTTAACAGCCGCTACTGGATTCTTGCAGAAGCGAAGCACCCAGTGTTTTTCTTCGGCAGTTAAAACACCTGTCATATAAGCCAAGAACGGGAACATGAGTACTGCCACTATATTCACAGTCACAGACACTACTATATTTTCTATCTCGATGTAAATGCCACCAAACAGAATCAACGAAAACAGAACTCCAATAAGCGCAATTCGTCGGAAATCGTAGAGTACATGGTAAAGGCGCTGGGAATAGAAGACGTCAATCGTCAATCGGACAATGTACGCGGCGAAGGTTGCGATCGCTGCTCCCCAAGCACCGAATGAAGGGATAAGCAGAAAGTTCATTAAGAGGTTTATCGACATGGCTATGGCAGTCGAATAAGCTCGGTACTTTGTCTTTCCAGCCAGAAGTATTCCGGCGCCAGAAATGTAGAGCACTCCATTCAAAACATAAGATAGGCTGATCAGCGGCACATATTTGTAGGCACTCCAGTACGATTCATTGGCCATGATTCGCAGTGCGTCTTTGGTTAAGAGCGAAAGACCAAGGCAAATTGTCAATGACAGCAGGAGGTAGTAAATCAGGACCTTTGCAAAGATCAACTTGCCGTTAGGTTGCTTTCCATACTTGAACATCTCTGTCCCCCACACAGACATGAAAGGTCCGTTGACGAGGAAAGAAAGAATCATACCAAAAGTGTAGGCCAGCGAGTATACGCCAACGGTAGCCAGGTCGGTCATGTAGTTCAAGAAGTAACGGTCGGAGTAGGTGAGCATAAATGAAGAAATGTCGGAGACGATCAAGGGCATCCCGAATTTAAGCATTTCTGTGTACTTGGCGATATCAAATCTGATGCCGACCTGCTTGAGGGTCGAGTAAGTCAAATAGAGAGCAAAGACGGCTGCTGAAATCACATTGCTGTAGAGTATGCTCTCAACGCCGAGACCGAGGCCAACCAAGAACCATATGTTCAGCGATAACTGCAGTGTCAGTTTCAGCAAACTGATGACTACAAAGCTGCCGCTCCGAAGCTTAATTCGAAGGAAGATCATTGGCAGCTCGATGCCGCTAGTGAAGAACATAGCGATAAACGTCAGTCGGAAATAGCCGGTATTATCAGTGGTCGAGAAGATCAACTCGGAAAGTTGCGGAGAAAGCAACAGACAGCTTGCCGTGACGATTCCCATGATCGTGATTGAACCAAGCAGGGAGGAGCTGATAACGCTTCTCTTGGCCGGTTCTTCGTCAAATTGTTGGTAAGTGCGTACGACTGCCGATGCCATCCCAAGGCCGAAAAGAGTCGAGACGACGTCGATCGTCAGGGAGAGCAACTGCAGAAGTCCATAGTCTTCGGGAGTCAGGTAGTTCGTATAGATCGGGATCATCAGGAACGAGATTGCGCGTCCCAAAATGATACCGAGCATGTAAATGGAGCCGTGTCGGAAGATGTTTTTTAGTTCATTGTACATGATAAATTAACTATCGGTCAATTCCAGCAGTCGAACACTTGATTCCTGTGACTTCGGGTTTCAGAAAGCGCTGCATCATACAGCACTATTCTTGCAATGGCCAACGGATTTCTGGCTTCAATGCCGAAGAATAGTATATTATCGACGGAGGAAACGCAAATGCCCAGAAAACTGTTATGCATCGTCGGAACACGGCCGAATTTCGTAAAATCTGCACCGCTCATTCGCGAACTCAAGAAGAATCAGGACGCCTTTGAAACCAAGCTTGTCCACACCGGACAACATTATGACGTAAATCTCTCAGAGTGGCTATTCAACGATTTGGGAATGCAACCGCCGGATATTAGCCTTGGGGTCGGGTCCGGATCGCATACGCAGCAGACAGCTAAGATCATGCTGGGGCTTGAAGAGGCGATTACCAACGAGAAGGCAGACCTGGTGGTCGTCTTCGGTGACGTGAATTCGACGCTTGCTGCCGCGGTGGTCGCAGCTAAAATGGGTGTTAAGTTGGCGCACGTCGAATCTGGCTTGCGAAGCTTTGACCGCGCCATGCCGGAAGAGATCAACCGCGTAGTAACAGATCACCTGTCAGACTACCTGTTTGTCACCGAAGAGTCAGGTATGCACAATCTAAAACGCGAGGGTATCGCACCGGAAAAAGTGTTTTTCACCGGGAATATTATGATTGACTCGTTGCTCTCTACGATGACTGTCGTTAAGAAGTCAGACGTGCTCAAGAAGCTCGGTCTGCAATCGCGCGAATATGCCTTGATGACACTGCACCGGCCCTCCAATGTTGACGACAGCGGAACCCTTGCAGAAATACTTGGGACAATAGCACAGGTGTCGAAGCGTATTCCCGTTGTGTTTCCGTGCCACCCGCGGACGAAGAACAACATTTCGCGTTTTGGCTTTGATCAACTACTGGCAGAGAGCCAGATTGTTGTTACTGAGCCTCTGGGATACGTCGATTTTTGTCGGTTGACTTACGAGTCGAAGTTTGTGCTGACCGACTCAGGTGGAATTCAGGAAGAAACGACTTTTTTGCAGATCCCTTGTATAACTATGCGAGAGAACACGGAGCGACCGATTACCGTAACGGTCGGTTCTAATTTGATGACCGGAAACAACCGTGCCGAGATTCTCAATGTCGTAAACGATATTCTCGCCGGAAATCCGAAGAAGGGAACGATACCGGAACTCTGGGATGGCCATACCGCTGAACGAATCGTGGCTATCTTAAAGAGAACTTGATCGCAATTCGCGGTCCATCGGTTGCACCAACATTTGTTCGCGCAAGCTCGTTACTTCACTGTGTCAAATTGAATCGAAAATGACGATGACGAAAAGCGAGATTCCATGAGACATTTCTTGACGCACAATTTGCTTGTCAGAGTCATTTAAACTGCTCAACTTCTGACCAATTTCAAGAAAAGCACAGGCCTGGAGCTGCCTGTGTAAGTAGCAAGATACTTCGTGCCAACTAAACTGTTTGGTGACAACATGATAGAGTATTCGGAAAACAGCGTTGACTGGTATGGGTCTTGCACACAGGACATTTGGTAAACTGCCGATTATTAGTAATAGTCGGCGAACTCCAGGGTGCTTAACAATCGAGATCGGGTTATGGGAACTAGGAGAATAATGTTAGCAAGACTTGTTATGATCTGTGCGTTAGTCGCATCGGTGACATCGCAAGATACGTTCGCTCGAACGTTCTACGTTCGCGCTTCCGGTAACAATTCCGCCAGTGGGCTTACGTGGGCCGAAGCTTGGGCCCACCCAAACAAGGCGCAAGCCGCAATGGTCGCCGGTGACATGCTGGTGATCGCTCCTGGCTCCTATGATACGGTACAGTTCGTACCTCCGGCAGCAGGTGGAGCTCTGACTTCATACGTCTGCTCGACTTACGTAGTGAACGGCAGTGATGCCGGTCGTAATAACACCTTCATTCGCGGCGGACGTACCCAAGCGTTGACTTGGACGAGTATTGGCGGAAACAAGTGGACGGCGACGTTCGATTCGCCGATGACGGGAGTCAGCCCGCGTGAATATGTCGCGTTGTTTCGGGATGGCAATGTCTGTGATCCCCGTTCCTCAACGACTGCCGCCAATAGTCAAAACGAGTATGCCTACAATACAAGCACCAACGTTTTCACCCTGTATTCGACGACAAATCCGAATTCGTCCACTTGGAGAGTCTCGTGGCGACCGGTGATGGATACCGGTTCCGGGCAATCGAATGTTCTCATCTTTGGTTTGACCATCGAAGAAGGCTCCCAGCGGCTGATCGTGGTTGGCGACTGGAATCACTACTCACCGAAACCGGACAGCACCTACATCAAGTACTGCAACCTTAGGAAAGTCATCGAGCTTGAGGAATTTCATAACGGTTCGATCATTCTATCGCAGACTAATGATCCGACGACAGTTGCTGAATGGACCAATGATCTGCAGGTCGTCGGTTGCACCCTGTCTCAGATTTCCACGGTACAGTTTGACCAGGGAATTCACTCCGGCGCCGGTATTGAATGCTATTTTGTTCGTGATTCGCGAATCGATTCCAACGTCTTTGTCGGACCGATGGGTAGCGCTATCGCGCTCAAGATGGGGTGTTATGCCGACAACGGAATTAAGTCGCTCAACTGGAGTATCAAGTACAATAGAATTAGCGACTGTTTCGACGAGGCAGTCTGGGTAGGGAACAAGGTCGGCAATCTGGATTTTGTCGGAAACATCGTCGAACGCTGCGAAATTGGATTCAACATTCATACTTCGAATCCGTGCGGTAATGACCCCACACAAGGCAACATCAAAGTTCTGAATAACACGTTTGTGAACAATGACGTGAACTTCAATGCGTCCGCCGCCAATTCAATTGGCGGAAATCAAATCAAGTACAACATCTTCATGGATACTTCGGGA
>CAZQBX010000064.1:5540-17783 GCA_964592145.1 uncultured Ignavibacteria bacterium | reverse complement strand
AAGTGGGAAATCAAGCGGGAGGAGTCAATGCAGTGCAGACACTGCAAAGCAGAAATATCAAGCGTTGCGCAGTACTGCTCGCAGTGTGGCCAGAAACAAGAAGGATCAACCGGAAGTGTGCTCCAAATACGAGACTCATCGTCAGTGCTTTACAGGGGAACACAACCCAGAAGTTTCGCTGGAACCCTTATGTTGCTGCTAATAGGAACAGGGATTCCATTTGGCTTGCTCTTTGGAGGCGCAATGTCATTGATGTTTGACTGGCCATACGGAGAACTCCTACAGCTCTGGATTGTGGCCGGACTGTTGTTCGGGCTAGTGTTTGGGTTAGCGATGGCACCAAAGTTCAAGGGTAAGACGGTCGTAATCGAGGTTGACAACAAGAGTGAGATTGTAGATAAGCTGATTGTTGCGTCAGCCGAGCTAGGGTACTCAATTTCGAGACAGTCGGATACGTTGCTCCATTTCAAGCCATCCATGCGGGCGGGGCTGGCAGCAGGAGCAATCACAGTTACATTCACCGGAGGGACTGCGACGATTATCGGGCCCGCAATTTATGTAACGGGCATCTCACGGAAGTTACTGTCCTAAGGAATACTGTCTGGTGCGACATCGCACAGCGGTACAGAAGAGCCAGAAATCTCTGATTGCACTTTCGTTTCTCTGCAATGAAAGACTGTAGTGTTCCACAAAGGAGTAGAATTTGAACATTCCAAAATTCGTATCACCTTAGATGCCCTGTTGTTGCATTCACCGACTTTCTACGTCTTGAAATACGCTCTTTTCGATTATGAGCGGAACTGAACCACGTGTGGGAGAAATAAACATGAAAGAGACTCAAAGCGCACATTCCGCCTGCTTTACTCTGCTTGGCCTAGTGATCTTCGCACTTCTGCTTTGCGGATGTGGGCAGGGCAAGAAGTGGGAGTTCCTGGGTTCGTTGCGAGTATATGACGGAGTGTTTTCCGACTACAATTTATACGCTATTGACAGCACTGGATCGATGCTTGCTGCAGTCGATCAATCCGAAGGCAACAGAGGCGCCTATTCTGAAATTCTGCTTTATCAGGAGGGCCGACCACAGTACCGCATAGGGGGGTTCAAAGAGCCTGGGGAGGATTATCCGCTTAGGACTCTGGAAGTGATATTTCCTCAGGGCTCTGCTTCAGGTCTTGCTGTTACCGCGGTCTCCAATTTCACTGATGTTGCATATCGAGTCGATTGTCGCCTTGGTGCCGATGATCGTTTTGTTGTGAATGGACAGACTGAGATTGACTCACTTCGTCGCTTCCAGTTCGATGTGGACGGAGTTTATGGCAAACGGAGAGCAAGTCTTCATCTCTCTAAATACGATCTGAGTTGCCATGAAGATTCTTCGATAGTACGGGTGGCAGATAGGTTGACCAAGTCAGTTGTGTGGCAAAGAAATGATCTCACGTTTCGTGTCTGGGGAAATCTGTGGGATTGGCGTTCTTTCGTGGCCATTGATCCGAGTGAGAAGTTGGCAGTCATGAGATTGGTGGACCAGGATAGCCTTGCTATTATGGATATGAGAACCGGCCAAACTCTGCAGACAATTCGCGGAATCAGACCGTTGTGTTTTTCTTTTGACGGTGAATTGCTTGCTGTTGCATCAAACGAGGACAGTCTTGCCGTATGGGGAATGCATGGCTCCGCTTCGTCCGATAATTTTCGAGACCAACATCGTGCAGGTGAATCGAGCGACGCGGAAGCCAAGTATGTGGAACATTGCGGGTTCACTCAGGCTGGGCCGGACGGAGGTTTTGTTGAAGTTCGCTTCGCTGACGACGAGGGCAAAAGGGTTTCCGCATCAGGAATACTAACGATCGAACTCTATGAAGTCAGATCGCAAGTTTCATACTACGGTTCCGCGCGGGAATGGGAAGTTGTGCTACTTAAGTCAGTGACACCCTTGCGAGCAAGCGATTTTCAGAAGGATTCAAGGGGCACACTGTTCTGGAAGTCAAAGCGAATTTCTTACTCCTCTTTCACTGAACGACCGTGGGGCCTGAAATCTCACAACCTTACGCGGATGGGGAGCGACGTCTTTGCAAGGGTACGGCTCGAATGCCCGATCGGGGAATACATGTCTTCGCAGTAGCGCGGGCCGCAATCAACGGGACCAGCGAGGCGTGATATTGGTTCCAATATCAGTTAACAGGCGCCCACACCATCACCAGGCTTCAACAACCTTATCACTCCCAAGCTCATGCGAATCGCGTGTCCCCTGAGCGTGTTCGAACGGGCGTACGAGCCTATGACACTCAAAAAATAAATAGCCCCGACTACCAAGTCGAGGCGTATGAGAGTGAAGAAGACCCGTTTATGCGGGTCTTCTTTTTGTTATTGGGATGACGTGGATTCTACCCACAATGTCGCTGTGAAGTGACATCTTGGCGGGGATCCTATTCCATCGGTGATCCGACAGGGTTGTGGATGTTTCCCATGTTGCTGAAGTGATCAATCCACATGGCTGTGTAGTTGGGAGCTTGTGGTGTGCGTTCATCGAAGATGGGGTAGTCGACATCCGGTCGCACAGGGGATTTTCCCCTGTTAGCGTCGAAGAATCTCTGGGTTGGTGTCTTTTGTTTGCGTCGGAAACCGAGTTCGTGTAGTGTCATAAGTTTTTTTTTGTGGTTTGATCTGCAGGTATGCAGGTGCGGGCAGGTGCTAAAAAGTCTACCCCATTATAGAGGGGGAGGGGGTACCCCCCCTACCCGTATATACATATACATTTTTCTATTTTACTACCTGCATACCTGCATTTACATGATTTCCCCGGGGAAAGTGTTGTTTTGGGGTGCAGGTAGCCATGCAGGTAGGGTGCAGGTAGTGGGTCAGCTACCTGCATCAATTTCGTCCTCCGGCTGACCGCCATCAAAATCGAAGGTGTAAATTATGGTTTTTGTACGGTCTTTTTCCGTGGTCAGCGAAAATTTCTTCGTTACTACAACTCCGTTCACATCGCCTACGGCAAGTGTCTTCACGGTATCGGCAATCCGCATCGCCAACTGGCGTGCGTCCTTGAATTCATACTTCAGTCCCTTGCGCTTCGCTACAGCAGAAAATGTGTGATGTAGTTGTGAAGCAGTCCCGATCACCCTGCGCCCCACAACCTTCACTTCATAACCCCATTTGGCGAAGCTTTCATATTCATGAAGCAGCGTCACTTCGTGATCCTCCAGGATTGCTTCCAGATAGCTGACAATTGAATTGGATTCTCCAGCAACCTGTCGGCCCTGTGCGCTCTGCGTCCTTACCCAGTCCGACACGACCGCCCCTACGCGCAGTGTTGGATCTATTACGGGCAGCAGTTCTTCAAGAATCAACGCCATCAGCGCAATGAAGCTGTTTGACCTGTCCTTGGCATGTCCGGGATGCGTTTGTTCCAGCCAATCCTGCCACGATTCCATCTTGCCCTTGGCAAGTTTCGTCAGCACTGCACTGACCAACAGCATATGGGCTGAAAGCAATCTTGGTCGGGCAGCTGCAATGCGCGCGAACACCCGTTCCGACCATGCGGGTCCTGGGTGCTTCCAGCGGTCAAAGGTGACGGACAACGTGCGGTTGATGTGTTCGGTCTTGCCCAGGTTTTCGATTCCATTGGTGGCGACCAGGCAGTGCACCTTTTCCAGAACTGTATCACGGTCTGTTCCCAGCACACGCTTTTCCTTGGTGATTCCCGTTGCGGCGGTCAGGACGAAGTCACCTAATCCCTGATTGAAGTTGGCGACTTCGACGTTGTCCAGAAGCACTAACGGATTTCGGGCGCCGTCGGTGTAATTTGCCGCTTCGGTTGCTTTCTTCAAGTGGTTATCGCCATACACGAACTGCGAAATCAGTTCCATACCACGGGTCTTGCCCGATGATGACACACCGTCGCATCGTAAATGTGGTAGCGTTTTCACGTAATCAATTAACGGGTAGGTCATCGCCCAGGCACCGACAAGAAGTTGGTTGTTTCTTGATGTGGCCAGGTTGCGGAGGACTAGTGAATCATATTCACGTAGCGCATCTTGGTACCCGGCGCTGTCAAGCGGTACCAGGGTCGCTGATGACATCTTGGATGCTGGTGCCAACAGAACCGAATCCGCATTGGATCCGTTTTCTACCATAGTTGCACTTGTCGGGTCGATGCGCAGAATGCGTTCATCTTCCAGGTTCAGATGCAGGTAAACTGCATCGCTGCCCACATTCGTATGAATCCAGCTGAAGGACTTCAAGAAGGTTCCTTTGGTGTCCGTTTCAGCTTTCAAGACTGCCCAGACCTTGCGGCTGTCAATTCCTTCGTGCGTCAGTTCTGCCAACTTCCACATCAGCGTGTGAAAAGGTTGGTTGTTTCCAAGTTCATATACGATCCCTTCCCAAATCCAGTATCCCCGGTGTTCACGATCACGATACACCAGACCACCGTTAGCAATGAACCAGCGGTAGATCAGTCTTCCAGAATCTTCGGGATCACCGCATAACCCATCCGCGTCACGCAGGACGTCTTTCAGTTCGCGCCCCGACAGATCAGTGCTGTGAAGTGATTCCAGGGCCATCTGTGACAGCACCTTTGAATCAATCCCTAGATCCTGCGCCAGCTTGCTGATAAGCCCTATTCGTCTGTCGTGTGAAAGCAACTGAAAATCTCCCGCAAAGTGTTCACGCAGGGAATCCATGCGTGCCTTTCCCTTCAGGGACTTCAACTTTGCGACCAAGCTTTCCGTATCAACATGATACGCCCAACCGGCTGGGCTTGCGGGCCAGTCGGGAATATCGCCTTGCCAGCCAAGCGCACGAAGTGTCGTGTACTTCTGCGGACCACCGTTTTGCAAGGCGTTGTCGATCTTACTGTCCACGACATCCGAATCATACTTCGCCATTCGCCAATCGCGCTTCAGAATCTCGTGAATTGCTTCCCCGCCTCCTACAAACGGCGCCAGGTTCGTTATCAGACCATACTTCAGTGGTTCCCGAATGTGCACCTTTGGATTGCCGATGTTATCCGACATCCATTTGACAAACGGGCAGTTCGTCAGAACTTTCTGCAGACCTGAATTAGGTCGCAGTTTGCCATCCCAAACGTACGCCTTGGCTGCGCCATCGACCGCTTCGTCTTGCACATCGCAGATATCTACACTGTAGTATTTCCCGGTGACATTGACATCGAACAGAAATGGTGTGTTTAGTTCTCGTGTGCTGGGAAAGAACTTGCGACCGGGATTGGTGCACGCTTTGTCAGCTTGCGGGTACAAGTCCATCATCTTGCTGTAAACCTTGCGAGCTCCCACACCTGTCGTGTGGTACAATCCGCTTGGAGCAAAGGGCAGAATAACGCGAAAGCGATCCTCCGCAAGCCCACTTTCCACGGCGTACCCATGCGTTCTGCTGGTGTGCAGGATGTAGTTGTAATCTGCAAAGGCCTCTTGGGCTTCACCAACCGTGAATCCGTGATCGAAATCCAGAGTCACACCGGTCATGCCGATGTAGCTTTCATTGTTGCATCCGCTGGACCATGTGTTCGTCGAATACAATCGCGTCTGAAACAGTTCATTCAGTTCGGGCGAGCCCGGATATGCCGTGAATGACTTCACAGCGAAGTCGTTTATGGTCTTGGCTTCGTCCTTGGTAGCAACTTCTTTGGTCGAAACAGATAATGTAATGTCAAACGTAATATCATCAATTTGTGCGCCATTATTCGACGCATTGTCGGTCTGATTAAATGCTGTAAGGTCTTCTGTGTAATTCGTACTCTTGGTCACCATATGCTTGTCTCCTTAGGTTAAATATCAGTGTCTTAATTTGCTTCTGCGATGTCAAGTAGTTCGCGAGATTCACGGTCGCAGTGCCGTTGAAAAAATCGCGCTCCAGTTTGCGTGTTAGCTCTGTGTCGCGCCATTCAATCCACACCTGACCACGGGGGTCAAGTTCGTGCCCAAGCATTTCACATCTGTGTGATGCCAACAGGCAGCTAATTCCAAAATCTTTCGTCTTCATATTTGTTCTCCTTATGATTGTGAAAGCTTTCCGCTTTCAATTACTTCTTTCGCCCAACGCGCTTCGGCAGATCCTAAATAGCGAGCCATTCTGGGGCGGGGTTCTGTAAGTCCATTGACTGTCCCAAAGGTCTTTCTTGGAATCTCAATGTACCGTTTGCCGATTCTGCTGCGGAGCAGTTCCACGACGTCGCGTGCGCAGGCTTCCGGCAGCAAGTCGATCTGCTTCAATAGATCCAGCACCGCGTTCTTTCGAAACAGGTCAAATACTTGTCCGTTCAGATACATAATTTCCCAATACCGATAGACATAGAACTGTGCTCCTGCGTTGATTAGTGCAGGGATCAGATCTGCAATCTGCTGGTCGATGTAGCTTTCTTTTGCCTGGGGTTCATACCTGTGGAATCTTGGTTTTTTCATTTTCATATCCATTTCATTGTTTAATTTTCCGGCATAAAAAAAGCCGGAGTCTGTGCGACTTCGGCTGATGGGGTTCTGACTGCATTCACATATCGAATCATACCATAGACGAAAAGTCGCAAGTCGAAAGGCACCCTTTGGTGCTGCTTTCGGTCGTCAGTCGTTCGTCTGCAGTATTGGCGCACCGCTGGCTTCGCGGTTTAACGCCCGGAATTCGATCGTATTTATCCGGAAATTTCGATTTGATCAAATCGCCATTTCCTATATATAATATAGTAAATTTCGATCGCGATTGCAAGTCGCGCAAAGGCAAAAACGTCTTTTTTCGCCTGAAAAACCGCTTAATAAGAAAAAAATCAAAAAAAGTTCGACGGATTTCGAATTAATTTTTCGCGATCGAATTTCGAACTTCATCGGGAAATATTTCGGCGCCAGCAGAATCGTTCCGTCGGTTACTTCGATAGAATGCGAATCTTCGCGTGATCACTGCAAGCGTGTTGTTGCAAATGATCCCGCGTTGATGTCATGCCCTGCGCGTTCAGCTTGCCCGACCACGTCCCAGTAGGACACGGCAATACTCGCAGGTAGTCTCTCTCGCCCTCTCCAGATTGTCCCCCGAATTGGAGAACGCGATGTTCAAAAGATGTTCGATTTCGGGCGATCGTTCTCGGCGTGGACTTCGGTAAGGCGAAATTGCCCTGGAGGCTATTTCCACAACATTGTTTTTACGTAAGTTACGAAAAATGCGCGCAAGGACCAGAAAAACGCCATCGTAAGTCTATATTTTACAAATACGAAGAAATCACTTTCGGCGATGAAATTCCCGTGGTTTGCGGCAGCGACCCCTACCGTGGAATTCGGGGGAACATTCATCCGACCTGTCACGAAAGCAGACGCGACTATGAAGGATCAAATACAGTTACATACCAACGACACGAAACGCGCAAGTCCCCGAAGGACGGGCACATGCGAAATCAGAACATCAGGACTAACACCCTAGGCCCGACTCCCTGAAGCCTAGATCAAGGCCAAATATGACGTACGTGGTCATACTTAGCGACCGCGACAATACTATTGAATTAGCTTGAATCCCTCTGTATATTGAGGAGTTATGGTCCCACCTTTCAAAGCCCCTTTCTGGTAGATTGCCCGACACACACTACCCGGCACCGATCTTAAGTCTTGAAATCGATTCGTGTTGGCTTGATTCCATCGGGACTCAAGATATCGGAACGACGTAGTAATCACTCTCTCATTCCAAGCAGCTAGAGCCACGTTTCAAGATGAATATTGATCAACTCAAACCCAATGTCATCGTTCGAGGACCAGTTTTTTCTGAGCCTGTCCAGCTGATTACATCGATCCGTGTAGGCGAGTCGGTCAAGCTGGTTGGCAAGGGGCTCATCTCTGGACTGGTACACGAACCAATCCTAACGACAGAACAGGTCAAATTGCTTACTGCAATCTCGGTTGCAGAACACTTTGACGGCGACGCAAAAAAATTTAGACATGGCGTCGAAGCAATTCGGTTAGGACTTGCTTACGAGTACGATCCGTATTTCTCCCTATCGATTGCACGCGTTGACCCGTTGCCCCATCAGCTTGAAGCCGTGTACAACTACTTCATTACACAACCGCGAATTCGCTTTCTGCTCGCTGATGACCCGGGTGCTGGTAAGACGATTATGGCAGGACTTCTTCTTAAAGAATTGAAGATTCGCGGCCTCGTTAAGCGTACACTTATCGTTACACCGGCAAATCTCTCGTTTCAATGGCAACGAGAAATGAAGGAAAAGTTCAGGGAGAACTTTGAAGTTATTCGTAGTGACGTGCTTCGTGCGAATTATGGCCAAAACCCTTGGCAAGATAAGAGTCAGGTCATCACATCTGTATCCTGGATATCGCGCATTGAAGACGCTAAAGCCAGCTTATTGCGGAGTCAGTGGGATCTGATTATCGTAGACGAAGCACACAAAATGAGTGCGCGTGATGCGGAGCATAGAACACTTGCGTATCAGATTGGCGAAGAACTGTCGCAGATGACGGACCACTATTTGTTGATGACTGCCACTCCACATAAGGGTGACGCCAAAAACTTCTGCCTATTCTTAGCTCTTCTCGATCCTGATATCTATGGAGATGTAAAGAGTCTTGAAGAGGCGATGGCTCGAAATAGTGCTCCATTCTATCTTCGTCGAACGAAGGAAGCACTGGTTACTTTTCCCGATCCAGACACTGGTATGGTTAAACGGATATTCACGAAGCGGGATGTCCGCACTACCGCATTCGAAATAGACAATGAAGAATTCGATTTCTATGATGCGCTAACTCTCTATGTTGAAGATCAGTCAATAAGTGCTGCGCAGGACAATTCAGCTCGCGGTCGGGCACTGACTTTTACAATGGCGATGCTACAGCGTAGATTTGCGTCAAGTGTGTATGCAGTTCGAAGAAGCCTCGAACGAATGCGTGACAAACGACAACGGATTCTTGACAACCCACAAGCCTATCGTCAAGAGCAGATTGATAAGAGACTTCCCCTAGACTTTGACGAACTTCCAGATGAAGAGCAGCAAGAACTAATTAATGAACTTGAATCAGTCGTGCCGTCAGTCGAACCGGGAGTACTGCGAGAGGACATCATTAAGTTAGGCAAGCTAATTGAGGATGCCAAAGTTCTTGAGCACCGGGAGGTTGAATCAAAATTAACTAGGCTGAAGGAAGTATTACAAACGCAGGGTATATTCAGTGACCCAAAGATGAAGTTACTCATCTTCACTGAGCACAAGGATACTCTTGATTATCTTGCCGGAGATGGGGTGGACGGACGACCATTTGGCAAACTCCGCCAGTGGGGTTTGACCGTTACGCAGATACATGGCGGCATGAACATCGGTGACCGTGATACCCCTGGGACCAGAATCTACGCAGAACGCGAGTTCAAAGAAAACGTCCAGATTATGGTCGCCACTGAAGCTGCAGGTGAAGGTATCAATCTGCAGTTCTGTTGGTTCATGATTAACTACGACATCCCGTGGAATCCGGTTCGTTTGGAACAACGTATGGGCCGCATTCACCGCTACGGCCAAGAGAAAGACTGTCTGATTCTAAATTTCGTGTCCACCAATACGCGAGAAGGCCGCGTCTTACAGAAACTGTTTGAACGGCTACAACAGATCGAAATAGATTTGGATCCAAATCAGACCGGCAAGATCTTCAATGTACTTGGCGACGTGTTCCCGTCGAATCAGTTGGAGCGGATGATTCGGGAAATGTATTCACACAATTTGACAGAAGACTTGATCAAAGCGCGGATTGTTGAAGAGATTGATAAGGACCGTTTCGCCACGATTACTAATTCCACGCTTGAAGGACTGGCGAAGCGAGAACTTAATTTGTCCGCGTTGATTGGGAAATCTACAGAAGCGAGAGAACGCAGGCTCGTGCCCGAGGTAATTGAAGATTTCGCTAAAGAATCCGGGCCGTTGGTGGGCTTGCAGTTCAAGGAGTCCAGACCGAATAGCCACACTTACAAGGTTGGCCGCGTTCCGCGAACGTTGTGGCCGGTGGGGGAGAGGCTCGAACCCCGATTCGGGAAGTTGGGCCACGAATACGGGCAGGCTGTCTTTGACAAGGCGCTCTTGGTGAACGACCCCACATGTGAATGGGTCACGCCCGGCCATCCGCTGTTCGAATCCATGCGTGAGCAGTTGTTGGAGCAGGTGCGTGGCGATCTGGAACGCGGGGCGATGTTCTACGATCTTCAAAGCAAAGAGCCGTATCGCTTGGATGTATATGCGGCCTCAGTGCTTGATGGTCGGGGGAATCAGTTACACAAGCGGTTGTTTGCCGTTCAATCAACTGCCGATGGGTCGCTGCATATCAAGCAGCCTACTGTCTTTCTTGATCTGACGGCCGCCCCCAACGGAGTGCCGTCACCGAATGACCAACGAGTGCTTGACCAACACGAGATCGAGAGCTTCCTGCTACAGAACGCGCTGACACCTCTCTTGAGCGAGGTGGCGGCTGAGCGCCTTCGTGAGACCGAGACGATTCGCAAGCACATCGAGATTAGTCTGAATACGCTGATTGACCGTTTGAATATCAAGCAGGGTGAGCTTGTGCAGCAAAGGGAGCGTGGGGATCAGACCCCGCTGTTAGCCGCAAACATTCAGCAGTTTGAGAATCGGCTTGACGAGTTGAACGGACGCTTAGAGCGGCGCATTGCGGAGCTGGATCAGGAACGCCATTGCATGATCGGCGAGGTGCAGCATATCGGCAGCGCGTGGGTGTTGCCACATCCTGAACGCCAAACACCTACATTTGCTCCGATGGTGCGGGATGATGAGATTGAGAAAATTGCGGTAAAGGAAGCCATTCGCCACGAGGAAGCACGGGGCTGGCAAGTGGAGAGTGTGGAAGCACAGAATCGTGGATTTGACTTGATCTCTCGCAAGCCTCATCCGGAAGATCCGAAGACCTTCATCGAAGTGCGCTTCATCGAAGTGAAGGGCCGCGCGGCGGTGGGGGAGATTGCGTTATCCACCAATGAGTATCGAACCGCTGAGCGCTTAAAGAATGACTTCTGGCTCTACGTCGTCTACAACTGCGGCTCTAAGCCCGAGCTGCATGCGATTCAGGACCCAGCACGACTGGATTGGAAGCCACTGGTCAAGGTTGAACACTATCATGTGGGCGCCAAGGCGGTATTAGATGTATCAAAACAGGTCTGAGATGATTCCAACCACACCAGAGATAGAACGATGGCTGAGGCATATCGCGGGCGTAGAGGAAATTCCGCGCAATCCGAACGCGAGTGTCATTACCGAAGCTGTCGAATTGAACACAGAAGCAGCCAAAGTAATTTCAACATTCGGTGACAAGGAGTTCTGGGCAGTTGTTGGCTTCGTAGACATGCAGGGATTCAGTAGTGCGTCTGAAGGCAAGACGCCGCGAGAGGTTCGCGATATTGCAGATCCATTCGTCAAGGCTGTCATTGAATCTGCGAGCAAGCACAATGCATTCATCGACAAAACAATCGGTGACGAAGTTATGGCGATTTTCCCAGTAATCGGTCATGATGTTCTGTTGAGTGACCTGAGATTCGACGCTTCTGCATATCAGACGTTTCAGGGCAAGGCATACTACTTCATGGCCGACCTTCTAATCGCGTTAGAGGGCATCAAGGATTCGCCAAAGTTCACAGCTGGATTCGCCTATGGAAAGTTAGTTCTTGACCAGGTTGGAAATCACGAGTTTTCAGAATGGACATGCTATGGGAACTGCGTCAACGCAGCGAAACGCATTCAATCCGAAGCTTCGAGCTACCGCGAGTGTCTGAGCACTCAGGGTAGTGTGCATGCTCTTGGGTTCATTAAGTGTGAATTGCAGGAACATTGCGATGGACTCGACATGATTCCTGCATTTTGTTCTTCCATTGGACGGGCACGACTCGCTATGCCAGTAAAGAAGACAAAGAGCCTTAAGGGTGTAGGCGAAGTGTGTTTTATCGTGAGCGGCGTATTTCTTGACACGGAAACCAAGTGATGACTTACCCCAAGCGCCTTATAGAAGTTGACTTGCCGATAAAGCGGATTAGTGCGCATGCGCGGAGGGAGAAGTCCATTCGGCATGGTCACATTTCGACGTTGCATATTTGGTGGGCGAGGCGGCCATTGGCTGCTTGCCGGGCGGTGCTGTGTGCGTCACTGTGGCCGGATCCGGCTGATCCGTTATGTCCGCAGAAATTCCGAGATGATGCAACCAAGCTGATCTCTGCGTTTGCTAAGAAGGCGACGACGGATGCAACCCTAATCGCGAC
>CAZQBX010000064.1:0-5530 GCA_964592145.1 uncultured Ignavibacteria bacterium | reverse complement strand
AGAAGCGTTGGGTGGCGGTCACGAAAGAAAAGCTTGAACCGAAGAACCCCGCGCATCTGAACTTTCTGCGGTTTGCGCTTCTGGACTTCATTGCGGATTTCGCCAACTGGGACAACTCAATACGCGAGGAATATCTGGAAACGGCACGCGCGTTGACGCAATCGGCTCACGAAGCACTGGGCGGTCAGCCGGGAACGCGGCCATTGGTGGTAGATCCGTTTGCGGGAGGTGGTTCGATTCCGTTGGAAGCATTGCGTGTCGGAGCCGATGCCTTTGCCAGTGACTTGAACGATGTGCCAGTTTTCATAAACTCCCTTGTGTTAAAAGGATTAGCGGGAAGCAAGCACGAATTGGAAGCAAGATATGTTGAGCTTGCCGAGCTACTCAGGCAGCGAGTCGCAGTGAGGTTGACTGAGTGTTACTCAAAATCAACAAAGTCTAGATTCCCATTCGCATTTTTCTGGTCGCGAAAGATCGTCTGCGAGGGACCCGGTTGCGGTCGAATCGTCCCGATGATAGGGAGTCCAGTTCTCCGCGCAAAGAAAGCCGATGCCATTGCAGTAGCGATAGTCTATCGTCCAAGATCGAAGAGCCCCGACATAGAACTGGTTTCGCCAAGTAGCAAGAAGGTTCGAAAAACAGTTCGAGGCGGTGATGTCGAATGCGTTTGCGGGCACACAACTCCGGTTGAATCTGTCAGGAAACAACTCGCACGTGTTAATGGTGGCGCAAATGATGCATTCTTGCTGGCAGTCGGTGAGCTCGACGAGTTCGGCAAGAAGCACTATCGGCTTCCGAAGTCATCGGACTTTGCTGCTGTCCAAAGAGCCAATGTCATCAGATCCGAGATAGAGCAATCACAGAGTATTGGTGGTGGACTGACGCCATTCCCAGATGAGCCGCTTTGGGGAAAAGCCAAGATGAATGTGGGACTCTACGGTATTGAGCAGTGGAGCGATGCCTTCACCAACCGACAACTTGTACAGCTAAATGCGTTTCAGCAGGAACTACGGAAGCTGTCCGAAGAACTTAGTGGTCCTGATAGAGAAACACTTCTTGCTCTTCTCGCCGCAACGATAGATAAGGTCGTTGATTACTCAACTTCACTATGCAGATGGGTACCTGGCGGTGAGTTTATTGCGGCGACAAACGGCGGAGAGAAGAAGATCGGCATGATGTGGGACTATGTCGAAGCCGTACTTTTTTCGAGTGGCCCTGGTTCATGGTCTAATATGGTTGAGTGGGTGCGCCGCGTGATAAGTGATATTAGAGCTGGCATTGCGCGAAAAGGAGAGGTTATCTCCGCTGACGCACGGTGCCAAGTGTTGCCGGATGATTCTTCGAACTTGGTGTTTACCGATCCGCCCTATTATGACGCAATTTGGTACTCTGATCTTGCTGATCTTTTTGCCGTGTGGTTGAGGCGGTCGCTGGCATATGTAGGCATGGCATCCACCATTGATGTTCGGTCAATGAAAGAGAAAGAGATTATAAAGAGCAGTTTCTCTTCAAAGGACGGATTCACAGAGAAAGACGATGCTTACTACGAATCTGGGATGATGACAGCATTTGAATCTATGCGTTCTACTCTTGCACCGAACGGCATTTGTGAGGTTGTCTTTGCGCATAAGACTACGGCAGGCTGGGAAGCAATTCTTGGGGCACTTTGCAAAGCAGGTTGGATCGTAACATGCTCTTGGCCAATCGATACTGAGCGAGAAGCCAGAATGACGTCATTGGGGCAAGCTGCCTTGGCATCCTCTGTGCACATTGGCTGCCGCCCTCGCGAGAATCCCGATGGCTTGGTCAATTCGGCGAATATTGGTGATTGGCGTGACATCCTTCAGGAACTTCCGAAGCGCATTCACGACTGGATGCCACGCTTGGCCGGTGAAGGTGTTGTTGGTGCGGATGCGATATTTGCGTGTTTAGGACCGGCTCTGGAAATCTACAGCCGTTACAGCCGAGTCGAGAAAGCAAGCGGGGAACAAGTTACACTTCGCGAGTATCTTGAACATGTCTGGGCTGCCGTCGCTGAAGAAGCGCTGAAGATGATCTTTGAAGGCGCGGATGCCAAGGGATTTGAAGAAGACGCGCGCTTGACGGCGATTTGGCTATGGACGCTCTCCACCGGAAACGGTACGGGTAATGGCAAATCGAATTCTGATGATGATGACGAAGACGAGAAGAGCGCAGCGCTGAGCGGCTACACTCTGGAATACGACGCCGCCCGCAAGATTGCACAGGGACTTGGTGCTCATCTCGAAACCCTGTCAAATCTGGTGGAAGTCAAGGGTGACAAGGCGGTGTTGCTGCCTGTTGCCGCGCGCACACGTCACCTGTTCGGAAAGGACGAAGCGAAAGCTCCCGCCCGCAAGCCCAAGAAGGATCCGCAACTGAACCTGCTGGCATCGCTGCAAGAAGTTCAGGAAGAATCGGGCAGTTGGGGCGAGAAGAATGCTCCACCGGCAGGGACAACTGTTCTGGATCGCGTGCACCAATCCATGATTCTCTTTGCCGCCAATCGGGGTGAAGCCATCAAGCGCTTCTTAGTCGAAGATGGCGTGGGCAAGGATCATCGCTTCTGGAAACTGGCACAATCACTTTCGGCACTCTATCCCAAGGACAGCGACGAGAAGCGTTGGGTGGACGGCCTGCTCGGCAAGAAGAAATCACTCGGATTCTGATCAACTTACTCTTTGAGAATAACCCATGGCACTGAAACCCTGGTACAAAGTCGTTACTCCCCGCGAGGATCTGCGCGAAGGCAAACCGCTCGACGCGAGTGAATTCGCCGTTCATCTCGATCATGTCCGCGATGGCAAGGCCCCGAGCGTTTATCAGAATCCGGAAGAGTTCTTTCAGCGTACGTTCTTGACGCAGAACTTGACGGGACTGGCAGCGGAGGTTGTACGACGGCTATCCGGTGAGATCACAGAGACATCGGCTGTATTCAATCTGGCAACACAGTTCGGTGGTGGTAAGACGCATGCCTTAACTCTGCTCTACCACCTTGCCACGCACGGCAAGTCGGCTCATTCTTGGCCGGGCGTCAGTAAGATTCTGGAGCGATCCGAAGTCAAGTCTGTTCCGAAGGCTGCAGTTGCAGTGTTTGTCGGCACAGAATTCGACGTGTTGGAAGGAAGGGGCGGAAACGATGGCACCCCGCTCCGTAAGACGCCGTGGGGGGAAATCGCCTATCAATTGGGCGGTGCTGATGCGTTGGCCTCTATCAGGAAGCACGAACAGGAAATGACCGCCCCCGGCGGCGATGTGTTGAAACGAATCATCCCCGCTGAAAAGCCGTGTCTAATTCTGATGGACGAGCTGATGAACTACATCAGTCGTGGCCGAAAACTTGGGATGAACGCGCAACTATATAACTTTGTGCATAATCTGTCTGAGTATTCACGGGGACAGAATAATGTCGTCCTTGTTGTTGCTGTTCCAAAGTCAATCCACGAGATGAATGCTGAGGATGAAGAGGACTATAGACGATTCCAACACCTACTGGAGCGACTCGCCAAATCTGTGCTACTATCTGCCGAGCAAGAGACGGCAGAGATCATTCGAAGAAGGCTGTTTGAATGGTCTGGGCTACCGGATGATGCCAAGAAAACCATAGGCGAATACGCCGATTGGATCAACGAACACCGGCTGCAGGTTCCCAATACGTTCCCGATAGATAATGCGAGACTGATACTCGCCGATTCGTACCCGTTTCATCCGACGGTGCTATCAGTTTTCGAGCGCAAGTGGCAGACTTTGCCGCGCTTCCAGCGAACACGGGGTATTCTCAGGCTTTTGGCGTTGTGGGTATCGAAAGCCTATGCGGATGGATTCAAGGGAGCACATCAGGATTCGTTAATTACGTTGGGCACGGCACCACTGGACGATATGACGTTCAGAACAGCGATGTTCGAACAGTTGGGCGAACCGCGTTTGGAACCAGTGGTCACAACCGATATTGCTGGAAAGAAAGACTCGAATGCTGGCAGGCTAGACGAGGAAGCGGTTGACACGATCAAGAAGGTTCGTTTGCACCGTAAGGTCGCTGCAGCTATTCTGTTTGAATCGAATGGCGGGCAAACAGCCCAGACGGATGCGACGATTCCAGAAATCCGGCTCTCAGTGGGAGAACCCGGGCTTGATATCGGAAACGTGGATACGGTCACGGAAGGCCTGTCGGACGCATGTTACTATCTGGCGGTTGATCGGAATCGCTACCGGTTCAGCCTGAAAGAGAACCTAAACAAGCGCTTCTCAGACCGGAAAGCGACCATTGTTCAGAGCCGAATTGACGAGTGCATCACGACCGAAGTGAAGAAGGTCTTCACAGCAGGCCCAAAACTCAGCCGCATCTACTTTCCTGAAAAGAGCGGTCAGATTCCAGATGTTCCGGCCTTGACTTTGGTCGTACTCGCGCCGGAGATGTCAAGTCAGGACGCCCGGACGGCGCAATTCATCGAGCAGAGCACAAGGGAATACGGTAGTTCTGGTCGAACCTACAAGAGCGCATTGATTTGGTGTGCCGCTGACAATGTAGGCGCTCTTCAAGACGATGCGCGCAAGCTTCTGGCATGGGAAGACATTCAGGCGGAAGAAGACGAACTGTTGCTTGACGGTACGCAGAAGCGGCAACTCGGTGAGAACGTTAAGAAAGCACAGCGAGACTTGACCGAGAGCATCTGGCGAAGCTACAAAGTGCTGATTCTCTTCGACAAAGAGAACAAGCTGAAAGCGACAGATCTGGGGTTGGTGCACTCCAGCGTCGCATCATCGGTTGTGGAGAACATCATCAACCGGTTGCGCCAGCAAGGAGACATTGATACTGTGGGGCCAAATTTTCTTGTGCGACATTGGTCGCCCGCATTCGCGGAATGGAGCACAAAAGCAGTACGAGATGCGTTCTTTGCATCGCCTCAGTTTCCGCGACTATTGGATGGCGACATCGTGCGCGGTACTATCGCTCGAGGCGTGGCGAATGGGATCTTTGCCTATGTCGGAAAAGTAGGGGACGGTGGATATAATCCTTTCTGCTTTCAGAAGGAGATGTCCGAAATGGAAGTGGACATCTCCGACGATGCATTCATCATCAAGAAGGAAGTGGCTGAGGCCTATCTCAAGACTCAATCGCAGCCGGTTGTTGAGGGCGAAAAGCCTGCTGGTCCCACTGGTGGATCTACCGATGTTCCAAAACCACCGGAGCCGGGTTCGAAACCGGCTGAAACAGAAGGGGCTAAGCCTACGCCACCCAAAACGACACAATCTTCGCGTCGCATTACTTGGGAAGGCGAGGTGCCCTGGCAGAAGTGGTCGCAATTTTACACGAAAGTGCTCTCGCCTTACGCCACGGACAAAGGACTTAAGTTGGTGGTCAAGGTCCGTGTGGAACGTGAAGACGGAATTTCGAAGCAACGGGTGGATGAAACGAAGACATCACTGAAAGAGTTGGGGTTGTTCGATGACATTGGATTAGACTAGCAAGGGGTGGTCTATTCATACTCGCTCTTGGCTAGCGGAAGGGCGA
>CAZQBX010000063.1:0-18458 GCA_964592145.1 uncultured Ignavibacteria bacterium | reverse complement strand
AGGTCTCCTTGCCGAAATTTCGTTGTCATTAGAAGCACGTTGACGGAGACCTGCCGTCTTCGGAATGGAAGCATAAGGGAATTTGGCAGGTCTCTGGGGAGACCTGCCCTACGAAACTATTCGACCGATCGCCGCAAATGAAATTGCGCGGATGTGGACATCCGCGCGCACAGGTTGTTGTCGGAACCCCCTGGCGAGATGCTTCGAAAAGAAGGGCGCTGCGGGACGGGGGTTCCAACCTACGCGCTTAAGCTGGATTCCCGCGTTCGCGGGAATGACTTGCAGCGAGGAGAACGCAATTAGTGAGATCATTCCCCGTGCAGAGTTGTAGGGCAGGTCTCCTCACCGAAATTTCGTTATCATTAGAAGCACGTTGACGGAGACCTGCCGATTTGCGGGGATGATGCAGATATCTTGTCTGGCAGGTCTCTAAGGAGACCTGCCCTACGGAACTAAACGCCCAATAGTTTTCTTGACGGCGTGATTTGCCGCTTCGAAAATCGAACCCACCTGTTAGGTGGGGTACTCTTTTCCTCATCGAATTTTGGGCTTGTGCCGAATCTGAACGTTGCATAGTTTGGCGGCGAACGAAATTAAAGTTTTCAGGGAGAATGTCAAATGGGTAAAGGCTGTAAGGTACTGCTGATAGTCGGGATCGTCGTTTTGGCGCTGATCATCGTGGGTGGGATCATTGGCTACACGCAATGTGACAAGATACAGAGTTTCGCGGCGACGAAAGCGGTTGAATCAATGGAAAAAGACGTTCTTGCAAATATGCCGGAAGGCTTCAATGTCGACGAAGTAAAGGCGACGCTGACGGAACTTAAGGACAAGGTCAAACAATTGATAGCCGACAAGAAACTTGATTTTGCCAAGATGTCGCCGATGGTGACGCAGTTTACCGAGGCGATGAATGACAAAAAGCTGACGGCCGAAGAGGTCACGAAGCTGATCGAGCATATTAAAGAGTTTATTAAGAGTTCGTAGTTCTTAAATATGATGGTGGGTCTCCGGGGAGAGCTGCGCTGAAAGAAAGCGGCAAGAATAGAGAACGCCCTCACCCTTGATCCCTCTCCCAAGGGGAGAGGGAAACGAGCCGCGACTTCGTCGCGATGTCAGGAGCACAGGGCTCCTGACCTACTAAGCTGAACTTTGTCATTCTGAGCGCAGCGAAGAATCTGTAAGTCGTTCAATTGCAAAAGCAGCAGATCCTTCGCTGCGCTCAGGATGACAGTCCCTGGGACTTTTTCAACAGTCCCCTTCGCGGGAATGAGATTTGGAGCGGTCGCGGGTAGTAGAATGATGGCAGGTCTCTGGGGAGAGCTGCACTTAAATGAAGCGTGCAAGAATAGAGAACGCCCTCACCCTTGATCCCTCTCCCAAGGGGAGAGGGAAACGAGCCGCGACTTCGTCGCGATGTCAGGAGCACAGGGCTCCTGACCTACTAAACTGAAAAGACCTGCCCTACAGGGTAATTCCATTAATTCAGAAGGAGTAGATGTCGAAACCCCTCGGAAAGTATTCGAATAACCAACTATGTGTGGTTAGGGGTTTCGACCTACAGATTACCTGCAATTCTCGGAAATTATGATTCAGTATTTCAGTCTGATTATAGCAGCGTACCTCTTTGGGTCGATTCCGTTTTCGGTGATTATTGGCTATTTGTTTGCCGGTGTCGATGTCCGCAAACAGGGATCGGGAAATGCGGGGGCGACGAATGTTTATCGCGTTGCCGGTTTAGCGGCGGCGATCATTGCGGGTTTGCTGGATGCGCTTAAAGGGGTAATTCCGGTTCTGACGGCTAAGATGTTGTTTCCCAACAATGAATGGCTGTCGATTGCTTGCGGATTGACAGCGGTTGCCGGACATATCTTCCCTCTGTTCGCTGGCTTCAAAGGCGGCAAGGGGGTCAATACCTTGTTGGGGATGTTCATAGTATTGCTTCCGATTGAGATGCTGATCTGTCTGGGAGTGTTTGGGATCGTATTTGCAGCGACGCGGATTGTGTCGCTGGGATCGATGACGGCTGGAGTAACACTTTCAGTGATTGCTCTAATCGAAAAGTACATAATGGCAAAAAATATGTCAGTGCTTTTACTTTCCGCTTGCATCGGAGTGACTCTGCTGGTATTATTCACACACCGAGCGAACATTCGAAGATTGGTCCGGGGTGAGGAGAAGAAGTTATCCCGTTGACCAAGCTTTGTGAAGTTGGTTGACTAACCTGAAGTCCGGGGATGTATGGCGAGAGTTTCGGTTTTAGGTGCAGGAGGGTGGGGAATCGCCATCGCCAATCTACTTGCCGAAACAGACAACCAAGTCATCCTTTGGAAACATGATCCCGCAGCAGTTAAAAAGCTCATCTTGACCAGGCGCGACAATTCCAAGTTGCGCGGCGTCGATATCCACAAGAAAATCCAGATCACACATGACATGGGCGAAGCGATGGACGATCGCGAGATCGTCGTTTTGGCAATCCCGACGCAGAATGTCCGGCGTGTGTGCGAAAAGATCAAATCGACCGGCAAGGCCGTTCCGATTGTGGTCAGCCTGTCCAAGGGCATCGAGATTACGACGCTGAAGAGGGTGTCGGAAGTCATTTGTGATGTGCTGGGTGATGAAGTTGCCGACCGGTTGGTAGTACTGTCGGGCCCCTCGCATGCTGAAGAGGTATCCCGTAAGGTGCCGACCTCGGTGGTGGCAGCCGGAAAGCGGCATATGGCGCTGATTGAAGTTCAGCACTTAATGTCGACCGCGAATTTCCGAGTTTATACTTCCGAGGATATTGTCGGAGTTGAATTGGGTGGCGCACTCAAGAACGTCATCGCGCTGGCGGCCGGGATGCTATTTGGACTGCGATTGGGCGACAACACAATTGGAGCGTTGCTGACGCGCGGGTTGGCGGAGATGTCACGGTTGGGCGCCAAGATGGGCGCCAAAGAAGAGACCTTCGCCGGGCTGTCGGGATTGGGCGATTTGGTGACGACCTGCGTTTCGTTTCATAGCCGGAATCGCTATGTCGGTGAGCGCATTGGCAGGGGCGAGAAGCTTCCAGAGATTATGTCTTCGATGACAATGGTGGCCGAGGGCGTTCCGACGACGCGGGCCGCTGTCCGTTTAGCTGAGAAATATGAAGTCGAGATGCCGATAACCCGTCAGGTGTACGAAGTCCTCTTCGACTCGAAATCTCCTTCTAAGGCGCTAAGTGACCTGATGAGCCGAGAACTCAAAAGCGAGGTCTACTGTTAGAGAAAGAATGCGAGAGTGATGCTGTGAAGAACGGCGAAGAGAAACTTTATTATTCCATATCTGAAGTAGCCGAAATGACCGACGTAAAACCGTACGTGCTGCGGTTTTGGGAAAAGGAATTTCCGATGCTGCACCCGCGGAAGAATCGCGGCGGTAACCGCACCTACCAGAAGCGCGAGATAGTATTGGTCAATCGGATCAAGTCGCTGCTGTATGAGGAAGGTTACACTATCGAAGGGGCTCGCCAGAAATTGTCGGAGTCAACGCGCGATATTCGGCGCGAAGACAAGCTGATCGAGCTGTTGGCGCAGATCAAGAAAGAGCTGATGGAACTGGAGCGCACGTTAACTTTAAACAGCCCGAATGGTTCGAAACTGTAAGCAGTTCCAGCTCGCAATAGCTTCGAAATTCGATTGTATTCCGGCCCGAGATCGCTTATTTTAGCCTCCCCTCGATTCGGGGCGTGGCGCAGTTGGTAGCGCACTCGCTTGGGGTGCGAGAGGTCGGCAGTTCAAGTCTGCTCGCCCCGATAAACATTTCAAGAATCACAATTCCAGTTGAATCATATCTCCGGAGCGGTATCAACCTTGATCTTGAGCCGGTCAAGTATCTCGGCAGCGACTTCTTCAATGGCGCGGCGAGTGACGTCGACGGTTTCCCAGCCTTGTTTGGCGAAGAGCATGCGGCAGAAACGGAGTTCGTTGCGGACTTGCGTGATGTCGTGGTAGGTCATGATTGCCAGACGCTCTTCCTTGCTACCCATCAATAGCGTAGCGCGTTCTTCGCGGACGCGCGCCAGCTCGTTGGCATCAATCATCAGTCCAATGACACTGCCGTTAGGGGCTTTGTTGGTGCGGTTGACCAACTGTGCGCCGAAAGCTTCTTCGGCGATGATCGGGATGTTGACGACTTTCAATCCGAAGTTACAGGCAAGGTACATGCTGATCGGTGTTTTGCAGGTGCGCGACAAACCGACCAGGACAATGTCGGCTTCTTCGATACGGTGACCGCGCCCGTCATCGTGTTCGACGGTGTAGCCAATGGCGTCGAGTTTGCGGTAGTAACGGTCGTCGATGATCTGCAGGAGTCCGGGCCGATATTGCGGATGCACGCCGAGGAATTTGGAGAGTGTTTTGATCATCGGGCGCAGTACGTTGAGATGCAGGATGCCCTTGGAGTCGAGCAATTCATGAAAGTATTCGCCGTGTTCGACGGAAATGATAGAATAGACCACCAAGTAGTCATCAGTGATTTCGTTGACGATGGCATTGATTTGTTCTTTGGTGGTAATCGACTGGTACGTTTTCTTGATGTGGAAGGCGATCTTGAGATTGTCGTACTGGGAGAGGACGGCATCGAGCAACCGTTTGGCGGTGCGTCCGGTGCCGTCGGATACGATGATAATTCTTTTGCTCTTGTCCATCGAGTGATTGCTCCTTGATCACAACAATATCAATTGCCGGCGGACAACACAAAGGCTTTGTTGTGCGGGCATGGAGTAGTGTAAATTGTTTCCGGCAGTGAAAGGAAGATGGCGATGGCGTTAGGATTTATTGGACTGGGAAACCTGGGTCGGGCGATAGCGCAGCATCTTATCGAGTGCGACGAGGAGTTAGTCGTTTACAACCGTACAAAATCGAAGGCGGATGGACTGAAGGCCGGTGGCGCAGACAGCATCAAGGAACTGGTGGGTAAGTGTCCGACGATCATCGTTTGTCTGTTCGATAGCCGGGCGGTGGCAGAAGTTCTCCCGCAGATTCTCGAGAATCGAGCTGAAGGGCGCTTGACAATTGACCTGACCACGAATCATCATCAAAGAGTGGTGGACTTTCATCGTCAATGCGGTACAGGCGGATGCGAATATCTCGAAGCGCCGGTGCTTGGGAGTGTGGTGCCGGCTTCGCGAGGAGAACTAACGGTTTTGGTGAGTGGCGCTGATGCAGCATACGAAAAGGCAAGGCCCCTATTGGAGAAGATCGGGAAGACGATACACTTTCTGCGCGAGCCGGGATTCGCCACTCGGATGAAGTTGATCAATAATCATCTACTGGGTACCTTCATGGCAACGATTGCGGAGGCAATCAAGTTGAGTGAGGGTGCGGGGATATCGCGGCAGCAGGCGATAGCGATATTGATTGCGGGTGCGGGCAACTCCGGGGTGTTCAATGCTAAAAGGGAGAAGTTAATCAATAATGATTATGCGCCGCATTTCTCGGCCGCGCTGATTCAGAAAGATCTGGGATACTTGCTGGAATTAGCGAGTGAAGTTGGACAAGAAACAGTGTTGGCAAGGGCAACGAAGAATCTCTATGACCGCGCTATGAGCGACAAGCCGCATGAGCGCGACTTCTCTGCGATTATAAATTACTTGAGGTGAGATCAGAATCAGCGATCAGAGTTTGATCTTCCTTGCGACGCGAAATTGAAGCAAGGACCACCGCGACGATCGGCAGAACGATCATGACAATGACCAGCACTGCGGGAAGTACTCCCCGCAAATCGCCGCGAAGGAAGTTTGTGAATCCGAGAACCGATGAGAGAACTAAAACCCAGAAAAACAGTGTGATTCCAAGTAAGACTGTAGCTGCGCTAATTAATCTATTACGGTGTACCAACTTAATCTCCTAATCGTACTCAAGCAGTATCGGAGGGGGAGATACAATGTTTAGTCGACAGGAGCAATAAAAAATCGCAAAAACAAAGTTTTTTTGCCGTTTTTTTTGATGACCAACGGGTCAGGACCGCGTGCGAAGGTGACGGTAGTAAAGGAGGCTGGAAAGCAGCATGGAACTGCCGATCGCAAGGTAGAACGGGGCGAGGTAGGGCTTGGGGAGGCCCGAATGCCGGAGGGCATAGCCCATGGACATCATGATAATGACGAGGAAGTAGCTGCGGGCGTTCTGAAAGGCGAAAATACATACCGTTTCGCTACCGGGAGACTGTTCGTAGATGCGGTCGATGTTTTGGGTCGCCAATTTGGCGAATTTAAAGCGGTAGACCAGCCAGCCAAGGGTCAGGCCACCGGGGATTGCGGCCAGCAGGAAGGAGGTACTGCGATCCCATACCCAGCTAATGGCGACGGCGGAGAGGAAAACACCGGTCAGGGACCAGACAATTCCGGCGATCAAGGCAAGGGTGTTCCGTTTTGCAGCGGGTTTGCGAATCATATGGCGGTCAGTATCGCAAGATTCGGGCGTAGGCGCAATGGCGAGTTTTGCTTTCAAGAAAGGGTTTGACAGTTCCGTGCAACGGCGTTTCTTAGCGAACAGCGGTTTTTCGGATATTTAAAGAAAAAGTACTTAATCCGTAATAGAAGTGACGGAGGATTACCGATGTTCAGTTTCATTCGTCAAAGAGATATCAAGATTGCCGCGAGTGTGGCGAAAGTTTTGACAATTGCAGTTCTGGCTGTTCTGGAGGTATTAATGGCGAGTTCACAGGCAAAGGCACAAGATTCGACAGCGGCGCCACAGTTCTATTTAGTCGAGTTACACGGAACCAGAGCGGGCTGGCCGGATAATATGACCAAGGACGAGGAGCGAATTCTGGGAGAGCACTTCGTCTATCTCAAGGAATTGACGGCCAAGGGGAAGGTCTTGATGGCAGGGCCGGTCTGGGGGAAGTTCGGGTTAATTGTTCTCAAAGTGCAATCGGAAGCCGAGCTGAAAGAAATCATGGACAAGGAGCCGTCGGTTGTACAAAAGGTTCATACCTACGAATACGCATCGATGGTAGTTGCGCTGCTGGCGGACAACACGCCCCGCAGTCGATATCCGGCGGAAATCACGGACCGGGTAATGTATAAAGAAGTCACGGTCAAGGCGACGCTCGATGAGGCGTGGCGTGCCTGGACCACCAATGAAGGGGCCAACGAATTCTTCTCTCCCTATACGAAGATCGAATGTCGGACCGGCGGGCCTTACGAAATCTACTTCGACAATGAGTCGCCGATAGGCTCGCGCGGCGGCGAGGGCAACAAGGTGTTGAGCTTTCTACCGAGAACAATGTTCTCGTTTGAGTGGAATGCGCCACCGAGTTTTGGGCCATTGCGAGATGTTCGCACTCGCGTGGTCATTAATTTTGAGCAAGTGGGAAGCGATTCAGTCAAGGTGAGATTTCATCATCTGGGTTGGGGTGCGGCGGACGAATGGAATGCGATCTATGATTACTTCGATCGCGCATGGGGTTATGTCCTGGGCAACTTCAAGAAGAGGTTTGAATCGGGACCGATCAAGTGGGAGGAATAAGGGGATCCAGGGGCTGTCCTTTTGCTAGAGGTCTTTGCCGAGATACATGGTTGAACGTTCGCCGATCTTCTTGCTGTTAGAGAATACCTGCAGCTGGTATACGCCGGGAAGTTTCGGGACAAAGTTCTTGTGAGCGAACTTCACATTCTTGTAATGTGAAGCTGTCGCCTTGGGGCCAATGTGTAAGGATCCGAGGATGTACTTGGCGATGCGTGGTTTGTTGTTTTTGCCGGGGCCGGTCATCACGAGTTGCAGGCGCAATTTGTGCGGTTGGTCGGATCTGTTTTTGAGAGCAAATTCAAAGGGGATGCTTTGACCGATGACAATCTCGGAAGGTGTGCCCTTCAGCCAATCGACATGCACGGCATCCGCATCACCAAGTCCCATCAGCTTCTGCGCCCGTGGGTGACCAGCCTTGATCAGGGTACGCAGTGCGCGCTGGATTATCCACTGGCGTTCTGGACTGATCTCGCCCGATGACCATTTCTCAATCCAGTTGCAGAGTAGTTCGGGGTTGTCCTTGGAGATGTCGTTGAGGCTGTTGGCGACGGCTTTGCGGACGTAGTCGGAGTTGTCGTCGAGAAGCTGTTCCAGCAGACCCTTGATTGGGGTGGGATCGTGCTTGAGTGCAGCAATGTGCTTGCACCACACTCCGCGCGGACGAAGAGCTTCCGCGGCCATGCGGCGAACAGCAGGGTCATTGTCAGACGCCCAAGGGCTAATGAGAGGAAGGACAGTTGCAAGGCCGTGCTCGTGTACAACATTCTTCAGTACCCATTGAGCGGTTTCCTGCGTCCAGGTGCCGGGAAGAGCGCCCGTGTATTTCAATGACTTCAGCTCTTTGCCAAGATCGTGTTTGAAGTGCTCGAAGTGGACATGGATGCCGAGTGAGCGGATTTTGTCGCTGTCGGAGCCGATAAGGGCTTTGCAGAGTTTGGCACCATTCCCGAGGGCGACGACTTCCGCGACGATGAGGCGAGACTGGTCAAGAAGTCCCAGGTCGAAGTAGCCGGCGCGTTTGATATCGGCCACCAATTTGCGAGTCGACGAATCGCCAATCGCAGGAGCAATGGCGGCGGAGAGCTTCGCAAAGCAGTTTCTTTGGGGAGACTCTTTTGGGACTCCCTGCTGTGCAGGCTGGTCAGTTCTCTTTTTGGCGGGCATATTGAATTATTCCTTCATAGTCATAAACTCAACTGATTGTGATAAACGTATTTAGCCAAAAACTTGTTTCTCTTGAATTGACATTTGGGTATATTTTTTTCCGGCAGGGATTCTGCCAGTGAGGAGACCGGAATGTCAGTTCTTAAGAAATTCGATCCAGAAATATATGCTGCGATGCAGGGGGAAACCAATCGTCAAAACAAGAAACTTGAGTTGATCGCATCGGAGAATTTCGTCTCGGAAGCGGTGATGGAAGCAGCCGGCGGGGTGATGACAAACAAGTATGCCGAGGGTTATCCGAAGAAGAGATACTACGGCGGGTGCGAGTTTGTCGATGTCGCCGAGACTCTGGCGCGCCAGCGGGCAACCGAGTTGTTTGGCGCTGAACATGTGAATGTCCAGCCACACTCGGGTTCGCAGGCGAATATGGCGGTGTATTTCACTGTGCTCAAGCCGGGGGATACGATTCTCGGTTTGAACTTGTCGCATGGTGGTCATCTCACGCATGGACATCCGTTGAATTTCTCGGGTATCTTTTACAACGTTGTCGGCTACGAAGTCAACAAGGAGACCGAGACCATTGATTATGATGCGTTGCACAAGCAGGCGGTCGAGACAAAACCCAAAATGATTGTTGCCGGTGCTTCGGCGTACCCGCGCACATTGGATTTTAAACGTTTTCGCGAAATTGCCGATGCCTGCGGGGCGCTGTTGATGGTGGATATGGCGCATATTGCCGGATTGATTGCGGCAGGGCTGCATCCGTCGCCGGTACCGCACGCTCACTTTGTTACGACGACGACGCATAAGACGCTGCGTGGTCCGCGCGGCGGGATGATATTGTGCAAGAAGGAATTCAAGAAGGATCTCGACCGGATGGTGATGCCGGGTATTCAAGGCGGCCCGCTGATGCATATCATTGCCGCGAAGGCGGTGGCTTTGAAGGAGGCGTTGCAACCGGAGTTCAAGGTGTATCAAAAGCAGATTCTTGCCAATGCCAAGACGATGGCGGACGAATTCATGAAGATGGGGTACCACGTCGTTTCCAAGGGAACGGATACCCATCTGCTGTTGTTGTCGTTTGTGGAGAAGGGTTTGACCGGCAAGCAGGTGCAGGAAGCGCTGGATCTGGCCTCGATCACGACCAATAAAAATACGATCCCGTTTGACCCGCAACCGCCGTTGGTGACTTCGGGAATTCGGATCGGCGCGCCGGCGATCACAACGCGCGGAATGAAGGAGCAGGAGATGAAGCAGATTGCGGGACTGATTGATAAGGTCATCAAGAATCTCGACAACGAAGCGGTGCTGGCGCAGGTAAAGAAGGATGTTGAGCATCTGTGTGACAAGTTCCCGCTATACACCGATCGGATGGACAGGGATATTGAAGTCCCAGTCATTCCGTAGCTATCAGAAAGTAAGGCAAGGATGCTGGTAGAATTTTCCGTGGCGCCGATGGGAGTTGGCGAATCGATTTCGAAAGAGGTCGCGAAGGTGATTGATATCATCGACCGGTCAGGCTTGAAGTACCGAACGCACGCCATGGGGACTTTGATCGAAGGGGATTGGGATCAGTGCATGGCGGTGATCAAGCAGTGCCACGATGCGGTGCGCGCTGTTTCGCCGCGGGTGTATACGCGGATCGCGATTGATGACCGCGCGGGAAACTTGAGTAACATGGATCGCAAGATCGAATCAGTCCGGCAGAAGCTGGGCCGCGATTTTCAGGAGTAGGGATGTCACAACCGGTCGTGCTGTTATCAACATGTGCTGATGAAGCCAAGGCGCAGGCAATTGCGACGCAACTGATCGAACAGCGGTTGGCGGCATGCGTGAACCAGGTTCCGGGCGTTAAGTCGACCTATCGCTGGGAAGGCGCGATTCGGACCGACAGCGAGATACTTCTGGTGATCAAGTCGCAGCGAGACCAGGTGCAGTCAATCAAGCAAGTCGTGGTGGAACTATCAGGTTACGAATTGCCGGAATTGATTGCGATGGAGATTATCGACGGCTCGCAGCATTATCTCGACTGGCTTACGGTCGAGTCGCGACAACTGAATGTAGAAACCTCAAGCGAATAGCACCGTGGGCACGATTGCGCTTTTGACAGACTTCGGCGAGACTGACGGCTTCGTCGGCATGGTCAAAGGCACGATCAAAAGCATCGCGCCCAACTGTGAAATCATTGATATCTCGCACAAAATCGCCAACTTCGATATCCGAGCAGCGGCCTTCGTGCTGCAGAAGTCGGTTCGTTACTATCCGGCGGGGACGGTATTTCTGGCGGTAGTTGATCCGGGAGTGGGGAGCGCACGGCGATTGTTGGCGGCGCAGGCCGGCGATTACTATTTTGTCGCTCCGGACAACGGAATTCTCTCATATACCTTGACCGAGTTTCCTGAGAAGCGGGTCCACGCGATTGAGAACGATGCGCTGTTTCTACCGGATCACGGGCCGACGTTTCACGGCCGCGACATCATGGCGCCGGTGGCGGCGCGGATAGCCTCGGGGTTAGCGCTTGAGACGGTTGGTCCGGCAATAGAAAGTTATGCGTTTCTAAAAATTCCGAATTTGCTCAAGCACGGGCGAAATGTCATTGGCGAGATCGTTTACGTGGACAAGTTCGGCAACCTGATCAGCAACATCACAAAGAATGACTTGCCGCGTGACGTTGAACTGACAAATCTTAAGTGCACGATTGGCGATGTTAAGGACATCGCAGTAGTGAACAGTTACAGCGAAGCGAAAGATCTGGCGGCGATTATTTCTGGTTTCGGTACGGTCGAAGTATTTCTGAATCAAGGCAACGCTGCCGGGAGATTTCCGCGAGCCGTGGGAATGACCATAGCGGTAGAGGGTTAGATCATGAAGTGTCCTTATTGCGGAGAAGAGTCGGACAAGGTAATTGACACGCGTTCAGTTCAGGAAGGGAACGCGGTACGCCGGCGGCGCGAGTGTCTGTCGTGCAATGAGCGCTACACGACCTATGAATATATCGAGCGCGTCTCGCTGACAGTGATCAAATCAGATGAGCGACGAGAACCGTTCGATCGTTCCAAGCTCCTACGCGGCCTGCAGATTTCCACGGCCAAGCGGCCGGTATCAGAAAAGCAATTGATGCAACTGGTCGAGGATGTTGAAAACGAGTTGTTCAAAGTCAACAAGTCGGAAGTCTCTTCGCAATTGATCGGCGAGATGGTAATGGAGCGGCTGCGGAATTTGGATGAAGTTGCGTACGTGCGGTTTGCCTCGGTGTATCGCAAGTTCCAGGACAAGACTGAATTCGTCGACGAGATCAAAGACCTGCTCAAGTAATCAAGCCATGGTAGAATATCGCGAAATCGGACAAGACGCGCCGGGGGGAGATATGCCGTTTCTCGAACACATCGAGGAACTGCGCAAGCGGCTGATCAAGGTGATCCTGTCGATAATTGCCTTCGCGATCGTGGCGTATTTCTTTTCGGACAAGATGGTTGAACTGATTGTCAAACCGGTGGGGACGGTGTATTTCCGCCAGCCGACGGGGGCGTTTATGCTCCGGATGAAACTGGCGGGCTTTGCCGGACTGGTCATGGCGATACCGGTGGTGCTGTTTCAGTTCTGGCGGTTTGTGATTCCGGGGCTATACAAGCGCGAGGTCAAGTACCTGGTGCCGGTGACGATACTGGGCACGCTGTTCTTTTTCGGCGGCGCCGGTTTCTGTTTTTTCGGTGTGATACCGAACGCGATCAAGTTTCTGCAGGAATTCGGGACGGAGAATGTCAAGCCGCTGATCGATGTCTCGGATTATTTCTCGTTTGTCTTCTGGATGTGCGTGGCTTTTGGAGCGGTGTTCCAGTTGCCGATTATTGCGTATTTCCTTGGGCGGATCGGATTGATTACAGCGAATACACTGCGCCGGGGGCGGCGGTTTGCCGTAATCGGAATATTGGTCGTTGCCGCGGTGATTACACCGACGCCGGATGCGTTCAGCATGATGCTGTTGGCAGTGCCGCTGTATGTGCTTTATGAGATTTCGGTTTTTGTGGTGCAGTTTACGGGAGTGAGGAAGGAGTAGGGGGCTCGGTTAGAGAATCGAGCGAGACAAGGACACACCCCGTCTTCGAGCCTCTCCGCCGAAGCGGATCGGCTCGAAGCCACCCCTCTCTAGAGGGGAATTGCGGCTGGACTACGGAGACTTCGTGCGGCAGGTGCTTAACGAAATCCTTGCTTGATTTCGGCCCGGCAATTAGCGGGATTTCGCTTCGCTCAACCTTCGCCGGGATGACACGGGGGACCGCCAAATAGTGCTTGTTCCAGCCCACAACCGCTGTATATTCCCACGCAATTGCCGACTTGACTACTATGAAAATACTTCAGTACGCCATAATCGTAATTATCACGTTTGCCGCAACAGCGTTAGCGGTACGTCCGGCTGATCTATACAAGGAAGGGGACGTTGTCGGGTTCAGAATTGAACGCGGCGGCAAGGTTATCGGTACGCAGAAGGCGACATGCCTTGGTGTCCGGACCGGGGAAGGCGACTCATTGATAGTCTTTGCGATGGAGACGAAGACGGTGGTCGACCGAGGTGGACGGTCGTTTGATATGGATGTCAAAAGCGAAGTTGGCTATCGGATGAGCGGGCTGCCGCGGGACTACAAGTTCGAGCTGACGCTGCTCAATGCCAAGGTCACACACGAGGGGCAATTCACGGGCAAAGAATATATCGGGACGGGCTCGCGATTGGGCGTAACGCAACCGTTCAATTTTCCACTGGAGCGTTGGCCGGTGTTATTCGACAACAATTTCGCGTTGCAGTGGGAGATTGCCTGCTATTCCGTCCGGCGAAACCCGGGAGATTCGATGATGGTCGAGGCGATGATTCCGCAAATGAACCAACTGATGGCGTTTACGGCAAAGGTAATGCCGTTTGAATCAGTGACCTATGCGGGCCAGAGTGTGCGTACGCGGGTGGTGCAGATAAGCCCGGCCAACCAGACTCTTTATATTGACGAATCGGGTCGGCTGCTTAGAGCGGTCGACAAAGTCTCCGGTATTTCAGTTATCAGGCAAGCGCCGGGGGAAAGCGCGGAGATCGTGCGACAATCGATTTGGACGATGATTTCGAATCGTCTGCCAGGGTATTTGGTTTTACTGGCAGTGGCGCTCGGCTGGTTTGTTGCACTGGGGTATGCGGGAGTGAAGATTCCGCAGACATGGGTTGCCTTGGTAGTTGCCGCTGGATTGTACTGGCTGTCGTTGCAGGTTCTGATGCCGGTCCAGAATGCGTACTTTGCGTGGGCAATCGCTCCGCGCTCGGGATCAGGAAATACATACATCATGCTGTTGGGATCGGCGCTGATTTTTGCGATCATCGAACTGGCGGCAGTTGCGCTGCCAATAGTAGCGTTTTACTTAATCAAGAGAACTGAAAACATCAAACAGGCGATTGCGGTCGGGGCGGCTGCGGGCGCTGGGTACGGCTTGATGCAGGCGGCAAACTTGACGCAGTTTGGCGCTGACGGGTCGATTCTAATGCCGGTGGATATGATTCAGAAAGTCGCCTTGATCGGGATCTGTGCGGTCTGCGGCGGGTTGATCGCGTTGTTTCTTGCGAGCAGACAGCCGCTGTATTATTATCTTATTCCGATAGGAATCAAGTCACTGTTGAACTGGACGTCGGCGTTTGTCCAGAAGGGTGACTTGACGCTGCCGCCGCACGCGTTCATATCATTGTTATTAGCAGCGGGTTGCGTCGTCATTCTCTTAGTCTTTCGCAAGAAGTTCGGTCGTAACGTCACATCCCGGAAACAAATCAAGACTAATTAAGCTTTTTTACTTGCAGGTCGCGGCAAAGCATATATATTTGTCGACGATACGAGAGAGTTTTCTCGAATCGACTACAAGCTGATGAGGAGGATATCATAATGGCAATGAAAATCACCGACGAGTGCACTGCCTGTGGACTATGTCTGCCCGAGTGCCCGAACGACGCCATCGCTGAAGGGGATATTTACGTAATTGACGCGGTGAAGTGCGACGAATGTGCCAACGTGGACGGTGGTTCACGCTGTGTAGCGATCTGTCCCGTTGACTGTATCATAAAGGCGTAACAAAGCCAAAGTGCTTGAGGGGTGCCGCCGGAAACGACGGCACTTTTTTTGTGCCTATGTTTACTGGAAAACAAGCCTGGATCATAGTTCTGCTGGTGGCAACCATTGCGTTGCTGTTTCAGAACTCCGGTAATGTACTGCTCCGATTTACGTTCTTCAGATTTTCGCTGCCGTTGCCGGTGCTGATATTGATCGCCGTTGGCATCGGTATCATCCTCGGGTTCTGGCTCGACCGACCGAAAAAAAATGCCAAATAGCCGCTTCCGATATCTTGAGGATATCGCGACCGCCGATGCTGCGTTCGAAGCATACGGCACAACCGTGGAAGAGTTGTTTGAGAATGCCGCATCGGCAATGTTCAATGTAATGGCACCGCTGGAATTGATCGGCAGGGAATCGGTGCGGGATATTACGGTCACGGCGGACTCGCAGGAGGACCTGCTGCATAACTGGCTGGCGGAATTAGTGTATCTGAAGGACGTGCATGGCGAGCTCTATTCGCAATTCAAGGTGAAGATTGATTCGGTGGATATCCATCGGCTGGCGGCGGAAGTCCGCGGCGACACAATTGCCAGTGTCCGCGATCAGACTCACACTGATGTCAAGGCAGTAACGTATCACCGATTGGCGATTGAACGGCGAGAGGGTGGCTTGGTAGCTACAGTGGTGTTGGATTTATGAAGTACCCGGTCACAAAAATACGTGATGGTGTGTGGGAGATTGCGCCTTCGGCCAAGAAGGGGATGCGAGTTCCGGCGCGATTGTATTCGAGCGACAAGTTGTTGGCCTCGCTGGATGATGGTGTATTCGAGCAGGTCACCAATGTGGCGACGTTACCCGGAATTGTCGGTCATGCGTTGTGTATGCCGGATGGGCACTGGGGGTATGGATTTCCGATTGGCGGCGTAGCGGCATTTTCGACGAGCGATGGGGTCATCTCACCGGGTGGGATCGGGTTCGACATCAATTGCGGTATGCGGTTGATCAGAACGAACTTGACGCTTGAAGAGATCAAACCGAAACTGCCGCAACTTTTGGATAGATTGTTTCAGCTGGTGCCGGCGGGTGTCGGTGTCAAGGGACCGATTAGTCTGTCGAAAAAAGAGTTCGCCAATGTCCTGGTCGATGGTGTCGAATGGTGTCGCAAGCAGGGATATGCCGGCGAATCGGATTGGCTGGCGATCGAGCAGCGAGGTAAGATTCACGGCGCCGATCCGGATCAAGTTTCGGCGAAGGTGTTTGAGCGCGGGCGCGATCAACTGGGAACGCTCGGTTCGGGAAATCATTATCTCGAGATTGAAGTCGTCAGACCGGAGAATGTATTTGAACCGGAGATCGCCGCCACGTTTGGAATTGACCGTCCGAACCAGATTGTCATTTTGATTCATTGCGGATCGCGGGGATGCGGACATCAGGTGGCGACAGATCATCTGCAGGTTTTCAATAAGGCGATGCCGAAGTATGGAATCAAGACCAATGACCGGGAACTGGCGTGCGCACCGTTTGATTCGCCGGAAGGGCAGTCATATTTCAAGGCGATGACTTGCGCGGCAAACAGCGCTTTCGCAAACCGGCAGGTGATCGTGCACAATGTGCGGAAGGCGTTTGTCGAGGTTCTCGGTAAGCCGGAACATCTGCTAGGATTGCAGACGATTTATGATGTAGCACATAACATTGCCAAAGTGGAGACCTATGAGATCAACGGGAAAAAGCAAAAAGTCATAGTCCATCGCAAGGGAGCGACTCGGGCGTTTGGTCCGAACTCGCCGGATGTGCCGGAGAAGTATCGAGCAGTTGGACAGCCGGTGCTGGTCGGCGGGTCGATGCAGACCGGATCATATCTGCTGGTGGGGACGGCGAAGGCGATGGAGGAGACGTACGGCTCGACACTACACGGGTCGGGTCGGACGATGTCGCGGATGCAGGCGAAGAAAATGGTTCGGGGTTCAGAGTTGATTTCCGAGATGGCAGAGCAGGGGATTCAGGTTCGAGCGGCATCATTGAGTGGGCTGGCTGAAGAGGTGGGGTTTGCTTACAAGGAGATAGATGATGTGATCAATGCCGTGCATGATATTGGTATCTCGAAGAAGGTGGCGAAGCTGGTGCCGATTGGGAATATCAAGGGATAGAGCCCTCACCCCCGACCCTCTCCCGCGGGAAGAGCCCCTGAAATCACATCATCGGTAAGTCTTGTCTGTGTTGGTTCGGTAAGGAGTACCCAAGGCAACCCATCCCTTTCGGCTGCCTCGGGCACAGAGAATATCATTAACGCAGTGTACCGCAAGCGGCAGGCCAGAGTGTGCAGCCGACCGGTGCTGCGCCGCCAGCGAATATGTAGTTGATCAAAGAAACAGCATCAGAAATCGAAACGGCACAATCGCCATTGGCATCACCGGACGCGACGGCGTAGGGTGTTGGCGCCGGGCCGCCGGCGAAGATAAAGCCGATGATGTAAACAGCATCGGAGACGTTGACAACGGTGCTGCCATCGGCATCACCGGGTATGACATAGCAGTGTTCGTACCACGGGTTCGAACAGAAGCAGCGCATTATTGCCGGCGGTGGAGGATCCCACGGGCTGCCAAAACAAAACTGCCATGCGAGACCATAGTCTTCCTGATTGACTATACAGTCGCCGGTGATATCAAGTCTGGATGGTGGGTCAGGATTCGGGTTGCTGAACCAGTTTATCAAGTAAACACAGTCGCTGATTGTGAGCAACCCACTTCCGTCGAAGTCGCCAGCGTAGCTACACTCGGCGGAGCAACTTGTGGAGAAGGGCCGCACTTCGGCAGAGATTTTCGGGAAACCGGGTGCAGTCTCGACACCGTAGTAGTACATCCACTCATGCCAATCGGAATCAATCGCAGAATACTGGAAAGCTTTGCAGCGCTCACCGTTGTTTTGTGCATCGAGTGCCAGGGGTGGATAAATGGCCTTGACCGGAGCGATGTATTCCACACCGACAAAGAAGGGGCCTTTGAGACAACAAGAGCCGGTCATGGCAACGGTGCCGAAATTCGGATAGGCGAAAGTTGCGGCATCGCAGATCACGGTTAGGCGGCATAATTCCAGTCCGGGACCGTAACATTGGTGGGCTTCGGCGGCGCGGTCATAGACGATGAGGTCGAGCGTTGCCGGCCATTCGCTACCGGGAATATCTACCAACGAGAATTTGACTGACACCAACTCCGAGGGGTAGCCCTGGCAGCCGGTCAGGTCAAAGTAGATTACGGTGCGGTCACCGACTTGATAGTCAGGCCTGTAGGCAGGGGTTAAGCCGTTATCGTTAATGATCAGGCAAGTGCCGGTATCGCTGTCAAGGGCGGCACCTTGGGCTGGAATAGATGAGACAATACAGACTAAGATAATGAGGGAGACGGCGTAGGCAGGCCAATAGTTGGGGAACTTCCGCATAGGAACTCCATTTCGTGATGTGGTTCGACTACAATATAGTCCACGTTCGGAGGCTTAGCAACAGGGAATTGATTGCCGTGCGCAATCTTTGTCGATATCGGGTTGCTAAAACTCCAGTTTGATTGTATCTTGATAGGGTAAGAACGCGACTAATAAATCACAGACGGAGATGTTGTTATGATGAGGCATATCGTCTTAATGACTTTGGTGGCTACTCTGGCACTCGCAATGGTAGCGTCACCCACTCTCGTAGCCGTACCATCTGAAGGCAATACATGCCCTGATG
>CAZQBX010000062.1:0-18945 GCA_964592145.1 uncultured Ignavibacteria bacterium | reverse complement strand
GTTGGTCAGCTACATGTTCCTGCACGGCGGGTTCATGCATATATTTTTCAACATGTTCGCACTCTACATGTTTGGGACTGATCTCGAACGCCAATGGGGAACGCGAGAATTTCTCAAGTTCTATTTCATTGCCGGCATAGGCGCGGCCGTTATCACGTTCTTGCTCCAGGTAAACAGTCTGGTTCCAGTGATTGGCGCTTCCGGCGCGATTTACGGTATTCTTGTGGCATTTGCGGTACTGTATCCGAATCGATTGGTCTATATTTGGTTTTTGTTTCCGATAAAAGTAAAGTACCTGGTAATGATCCTTATCGGGCTCGGTGTTCTGGCTTCATGGAGCCAGCACAGCGACGGCATCGCACATTTTACTCATTTGGGCGGCGCCCTGATCGGGTACCTTTACCTGAAGGCTGATTGGCGGCTGGCTCGGTGGTTATCGCCGATCAAGAATTTTTTCAGCCGGCACAAGCGAGGTCCAAAACTGGTCCAGACGAAGCGGAAGCCGGATGAGTTGATGGATGAGGTCGATCGCATACTTGATCGAATCACCGAATTGGGCGGATATGAGAATTTGAGTGAACGCGACAAGAAGATTCTTGAGAGCGCCTCAAAGAAGCTGTCGGAGCGACAAAAATGACATTACGCAAGAAGATCCTCGTGGCCGACGCATCGGAGACAATTATCGCTGTCTGCCGCAAGCTGCTTACCCAACACGGTTATGATGTCAATCTCTTTCAGGATGGCACTAAGGCGCTGGAAGAACTCAAGCGTACCGACTACGATCTTGCTGTAATTGCAACTGCAACGCAGAACGTCACCGGCTATTTCATTGTTGAGGAGTTGAAGAAGGATCGCGCCAAAGCGCAGATGCCGATACTGATGCTGCTGGGAAGTTCCGAGTTGCTCGACACGAAAGAGCTGGTGCAAGTTTCTCCCAATGAGACGCTCAGCAAACCATTCTCACCGCAGGAGTTACTATTCAAGATCGACAAGCTGATCAAACTCGGCATGGCAGAGAGTCTTGATCAACCGGAGCCTGATAACGATATCGAAAGTCTATTGGCTGACGACGAGAATAGCTTCGAGAAGAAGATATCGAGTGCGACGGACAAGATATTCTTGAGTATGCTCAAACAGAGTACGAATGATCAGCCGGAAAGTAAGCGCGAGCGGCCGAAGCTTGACAAGCTTGACCTGACCGAAGATCAATATGATGTCGAGGCGTCGCGTCCGGAAGTTCGCGAAGAGGACACGCCGCACGATTATGACTGGTTCATCCGTGAAATGGGTGGTGAGGAACCGCGCAAGATGGAAGCCAAGCCGTTTATTCCGCCCGGTACGACCGGTAAATTCCAGGTTGAAGAAATAGGCTCTACCAAGATCTCGCTCAACCAACTCAAGAAGATGCAGTCAACCGAAGAAGACAGCAAAACAAAGGTCTATATCGAGAAACTTAATGCGCCGCTGGAACCGGATACGGATCTGCGTGGCCCTGCACTGGGCGACACCGGCAAAATCGATGTGAAGGCGCAGTTTCTCAGATTCTTTGCCGAGGCACTGGCCAAGGAGATCGTGAAGAGCGTTGATTTCGGAAAGATCATGGCGCGACTTGACGAAATGACCAATGTCAAGCAAGAGAAATAGTCTTGATTCTTCAGTTCCCCCGACATTTAATGATCCCCTAAGAGTGTATAACCGAGAGATGGGACCGATGCGTTTATTTCATTTTGGCCGACAGATTGTTGTCCTCTTTACAATAAGCCTGCTGATGTTCGGTGTTGTGGCAGCGCAGGAGACGTTGGACTTCTCGGGACTAGGCGGCGGCCATGCAGATCAAGATCTTGTTAAGGTCAGCTCACACTTTTCGTTTACATCCGTCGCTGCCGGCAAGACTTATGAAGCAGCTGTTGTTGCCGAAATCGCACCAACCTGGCATATCAATTCAGCACGTCCCCATGATAGCTATCTCATCCCTGCCAAAGTTGCATTTGATACGCTGCCTGGCATCACGCCACGCACGATAATCTATCCTGCTGGACATGACGTTCAACTCATCGGCGAGAAGATGTCTGTTTACGAAGGCAGAGCGGTCATTAAATTCAAGATTGATGTTGCACCGACAGTAACTCCGGGCGATTACGTCGTTCCAGTGCGTTTCACGTATCAGCCGTGCGACAATAAGGAGTGTCGATCGCCCCAGACCGCGAGCGTGGATATTTCGCTGAAGGTCGGAGAACTCGGCGCGGCAACTAATCCGGAGATATTCGGTTCTGCAGTTGCAACGACGAAGCCCGACTCGCCGATATCGACGGCAGCGACAAGTGTTCAAGATGAGAATGAGATCCAGAAGCTGATAGATAAACATGGATTCTGGGGCTACTTGATTGCCCTGGGACTGGCCTTCGTGACCGGATTGCTGCTCTCGTTTTCACCCTGTACATATCCGATGATTCCAATAACAGTAAGTATCTTCGCCGGACAACAGCGGTCGTTGTGGCGCGGTTTCGTCATGTCGTTGTTCTATGTGGGTTCGATGGCGGTTGTGTACGGAATCATGGGGCTGATTGTCTCGCTGGTGGGCGGTGTCTTCGGCGCCTGGCTTGCGAGTCCGGCGGTGGTCATCGGTATTGCCGTCGTGTTCGTAATATTCTCGCTTTCGATGTTCGGGCTATATGAACTGCAAGTTCCAGCTTCGCTGCGCAATCGACTCGGCCGGCAGTCCGGCGGTGGTATTGGCGGAGCGATTGTCCTGGGAGTTGTCGCAGCATTGGTTGTCTCGCCATGTGTGGGACCGTTTGTTGCGGGTATATTGCTGTATATCGCCACCGCGGGATCGCCGGTAATTGGCTTCCTGGTGTTGTTCGTATTCGCGATCGGGCTGGGAACACTCTACATCATCATTGGCACTTTCTCGTCGGCGATCAGTGCCCTGCCAGGTTCGGGCGGATGGATGGAACAGGTGAAGAAGTTTTTCGGCTTCGTCCTGCTGCTGATGGCGATATATTTCCTCAAGACGATTGTCTCGGCAGAAGTCACGGCGATTGTTACGGGATTACTACTGCTTGCCCTCGGGGTCTTTGGCGGCGGGCTCGACCGGTTGACGGCGGAATCAGGGTTCTTCTTGCGCCTGAAGAAGTTTGTCGGCATTCTCGCACTAATCATCGGAATATATCTTCTGGGCGGAACGATACTGCGCCAAGGTCTGATTCTGCCGCCGGCGTCGGAATGGTTGCCGACAATGTCGGCCTCGCCGGCTAACCAAGGTGAGACTTCGCTGATCAATTGGAGCACTGACCTTGACGGCGCTCTGGCACAGGCGAAAAGCGAGGGCCGCCCGGTGCTGATTGACACCTGGGCGACCTGGTGCGTCAACTGCAAGATTCTCGAAAAGAAAACATTTGGCAATCGGTCGGTCGCCGATGAAGCGCAACGTTTCGTCGCACTCAAAGTGCAATTGGAGAATTCCGACACACCGATCACCAGAGAATTCATGTCGCGATTCGGACTAAAGCACTACTCGCTTCCGACGACGCTGTTGCTGGACTCCTCCGGCAAGGTCCAGCGAATCCTGCAGGGCGTAGTGAGTCCCGACGAAATGATCGCAGAGATGCGCAAGGTTAGCTAGAGCCCACAAGCGTCAATGCGCGTCTGTCAAGTTATTCCTGCAATTTATTTTTAGCCTCCGACGAAAAATCTTTGTATTCGCCTGATATCCGCGATATATTTTGTTCGAGGAGCAGCCAATAATAACAAGCTGATTCTGAACATGACGAAATCAAAACCGGACTCCACGAAAAACGCCTTAGTCATATATCTCGAAGACAAGCACCGGTTGCGCGTGCAATCGCAGTTTTCCGACTCGGTTGAAGCGAGCGATGTACAATCATTGTACCAAGCCTTCATTGAGGACACCATTGCCGCCTGCCTGACGGTTGAATCGGCCGACATATTTGTCGCATATTCAAGCGAGCGCGCGAAGAAGTTTGTGTTGGAAGCAATCGAAAATCTGAAGGCTTCGATGAAAGGCAAGTGCCGGGCGCGGCTGGAGCACGACGATATCGAATTGGTGGCCCAGTCTGACGGCGACATCAGTGCCAGTTTTGAGAACACTTTCAAGCGCTATTTCGATGCCGGTTATGCCGAAGTCGTGTTGATCGACTGCGTCACTCCGACCATCACCCAGCGGATGCTGGAAAATGCTTTCAAGGTGTTGAAGAAGAAAGATGTCGTGTTCGGCCCAACCCTTGAAGGCGCTTACTATTTGCTGGGAATGCGCAAGCTGGTTCCGCAGATTTTCCGACTGATTGACTGGTCGAATAGTATCAATATTTACAGCCGCATGGTTGAAGTCGCGCGCGATGTTCAGTTAAATTGGGAAGAGATCGAGCTGTGGTATGATTTGCGTCAGCCCGGCGATTTGGAATTCCTGGTGCGCGATATCAATGCTTTCCGCATTATCGGCGATGAAACTTCCGCGAAGGCGACCGAAGCCGTTCTGGAATCTTTGCTGCAAAAACTGCAGGATGAGGAACCGTAGTGGCTTGGTACAAGCTTGAGGAGATGATCTGGCAGGAAGTGCAAGAGATCGTCCCAGCCAAGTGTGATTTAGTTTTCCTTCCTGTCGGCACTATCGAGGCACACGGCTCGGCAGCAATCGGCACCGACAATATCATTCCATTATCAATCAGCGAGTACCTGGCAGAGCGATTCAACGCGATCATGGCACCGTGCGTACATTACGGAATCACCAAGTCGCTTTACGGTTATGCCGGTTCAGTCAATGTTCGCCACGAAGTTTTCACCTCATACATACTCGATATTCTACATTCGTTTGCAGACAAGAAGTTTAAGCGCTGTGTGATCGTCAATGGACATGGCGGTAACAACAACGCCCTAAAAGAAGCGGCATATCAGGCCTTCACCGACTTCGGTATCAAGGTCGCTGCCGTCCATTGGTGGCAGTTGTGTGCCGACGTGACGCAGGAAGTATACGGGGGGCCTGGAGGTCATGCGGGTCTTGATGAGACCGGATTCGTGATGGCGATCAATCCGAAGTACGGCAACAAGGCGCGTTACGACAAGAAAATGGCGTACATCTTCAATAGTGGTGCGGATGTTTATCCGATACCGGGATCCGTTTTGCTTTACGACAAGGACGGTCGCGGCGAACCTGATTTTGATGTGGAAAAGGGCAAGATTCTCGCTGCCAAAGTTAAGCAACAAACGGGGGATTTTCTTCAAGACGTGTTTGAGCGCTGGGCGAAGTTCTTTCCCGAATAGCTCAAACAGATAGATTCCCTAAAAGAACAAGGGCGCAGCATGCTGCGCCCCTACGCGTTCAATCTCTGGCTAGCGACAACTAGATGCGATAAGCGATCGCCGCCATAAGTTTGTTCGAAGAGTACTTCTGGACAAGCGAGCTGTTTGCATCGTGAATTTCGTATGTCGCCCGCGCAAAGCCGATGTCAAGCATGGCGACCCGGTCAATCAGGTAGCTGAACCCCAACGAGAAGGAGTCACGGTCCTTTTCAACTTGATTGGATAGGAAGAAGTCACTGATCGGCAGTGGGTCGTGTTTGAATCCGGCCCTAAAGACAAGACCATGCTGCGGCAGGACCGCCTCTGCGCCGAGACGGACATTGACTGCTTCTTTGTATGAATTCTGCAGAGCAATATTGTCTTCGTCGAAGAAGATATCACCGTCATACTCCATTTGCGACCAGTCTGCATACCCGAGATTGCCTTCCACCAAGAATGTCCGGCTACGAAATGCCAATCCCGCATTGAAGATGAATGGATGAGTGAGGTCATATTCGTAATAACCCTCTACGACGTCGCTCGAACCGTCTTCAATTGTGCGCTGAACATAGTTCTCTTCGATTTTATACTTCGTTGGTGCATCGACCGTTATGGCAGCGCTGACATTCGGACTCATGTCAACTAACATCCCTAATCGAGCACCGATGCCGGAGTAAGTGTCTTCAATGTTGTCGACGTACTCCAGGCTGCTCGAAATGGTTGATTGGTTATAATTCCAGAAGTAGTCCTCGCCACCGTGGTAGTATATCAGCGTTGCACCGGCAGATATTTTTGCGGACAATTCGATGGCGCCGGCTGCAGCATACTCGCGAATACCACCGGACTCCTCTTCGAAACCGCTTGAGTAGGCATCCTGCATATCGATTTCGTATGTGAAAGTGCGGTCAAACGACTTTGTCCGATTGACGCCAAATGCGACAACAAGAGCGCCGCGATAGGTCGGTACCGGCACGGTGAGATTGGCTGAACTGAAGCGAGTCTTTGAGACGTCGTTTTCGGCATATGAACCGCCGCCGCCAGGTCCGACCGATTCATTGCGGAATTTTTCATGCGACATCGCCAGATAGAACTCGGGACGCTTGATCTTGGTAAGTGCAGCCGGATTGTAGACGATGGCGGTGCCGTCCTTAACCGAGACAATTACAGCTTCACTCATGCCGACGGCACGGCCGCCGACGCCAAAGTTATTGCCTGCCGATGCCTCGGTCATGAACGTCTGCTCGTCCTGGGCGACTGCAGAGATTGTACCGAGCGCAAATATAGAGAGTACGCAATAGATAAGGAGCTTCTTCACAGAGATAGCCCTCCGATGGTTGAAGTCTATTTACCGCGACGACGAGGGGGCTTCTGTTCTTCCTTCTTGCCGTCATCTGTATTCGTGGGTGGATTTGTGACGGTTCCTCCGCCACCGGTGGTTGTTCCACCGCTACCGCCGACAACCGGTGGATTGGTGGTGCCGGGCGTAAACGGAGGTGGATTTAGTATCGGGTCAACTCCGCGTGTGTAAGGCGGCAACATGCCTCGCCGCTGTTCCGGGCGCGCGATTTGATCTACTGTGTCGACCAACGCGGGTTTGTCTTTGTACCAGTAGTCTTCCCACCACCACGGGTATTCATAATAGCTACCCCACTTAGGGTTAGTCCAATAGTAGTCAGGATAATAGCCGTAGTAGTAGCCATACGGATAGGTGCCATAATCAGTGTGGCAACGCATGCAGTCGCGATCGGCATCGACGTGGGTGTACGATTCGGTCGAATCGCTGTTGTCTTCACTGTGTGTGGCTGTCATCGTGGGATGTTTGATGATTGTGTAGCAACCGGCCGAGGTGATCGCTGCTGCTAGTAATGCCGCGATTCCGATCATGAGATTTCTTGTGTTCATATCTATCACCTCTCGGTTATACACCGTTAGAAGAATTCCAGGTATGTTATTCTCAGCCCGCGAGTCGGGTTTTTGGTGTCATTACGGTTGCCGATCAAATTCTCCATATCGAATCCAATTTCGAGCCGCTCGGAGAAGATCCAGCGAATACCTATATTAAGATAACCCCAACCCTTGCCGGATCGTTCCGTGTCGTGGTTATCGGAAAGCGCCAAATCATATTCCGCTACCAGAAGCAGGTCATTCTGTAACTGCAGGTCGGTGCCGAGAAAGACTGATACATCATCATCCTGGTCAATATCATCTTCGAGCGAATAATAGACTCCGGCATGAAGGCCGGATGACCACTTGTACGTGCGGTAACCTTTCGACATCACCGCGTAGAAGCCCTTGGACTTGAACATATAGCGTTCAAAGTCGTTGAAGTAGCGGCCGTAGCCCTGGCCCTCGTAACCGACACCGATCGCCGGCATATATAACGTCTCGGTGATCAACTGGTACTTGACCATAAATTGCATATCATTGTACCAGTCAGCTTTTTCGTCGCCAAGAACCTTCTCGCCGCCATAGGACATGCCGACCATGAACCGGCGGTGCAAACCGATGGTCGTCTGGCCAACAAGTGAACCATTCGATGAAGTTCGCACCTGAAAATCGAAACTCGCTCGCGGAAGCGTCGCGGCCGTCGGACAATCTACCAGTTGTCGAGGTGGAAGGTTGTCATATGAATAGATTCGTTGGACATTGTCATTCGAATCTGTATCCCGGCGAATCACGCGCTCCGATTGCGCAAACAGACTAACCGAACAAAGCAGTAACGAACAAACTAGAAGTAGACGCGGCATCCGTGCCTCCTTGAATTAGCAGGACTCATTCTGCTTTGAATCTACGGCATTGTCCGGGCGGGTCAATAAAAACATTGACGCACCAACGATATGACAATAGAAATAGCAATTAACTTGCCATCCAAAGTCATTTCATCTAATCGGTTGAAATACCCGAAAATAGCCGTCCGTTGAAATCGCGATGTAATGTGGACTGCCCACTTTTCATTCACTTGAGCACAACACAGGCACAATCTGTGTGCGCTGCAACGGAAGGACTTTCGCCTATTCGTTCATGGAGCGCGGATATTCCTCGGAGCGAACGATTTCGTTCAGCGGCTTGCGTTCAGTGGCCGGAGGGGTATAGTGAGCGTATCCGAGCGCCAAAAGTGAGTGGATTATGACATTGTCGGGAATTCGCAGGAGGCTTTTGACTTTGCGCTCATTGAAACTGCCGATCCAGCAGCTCCCGAGTTCCAGTGCGGTAGCCTGAAGCATCATGAAGGCATTGGCGATTGCGGTATCTTCATAGCGCAGGACCCGGTTTTCGTCGGTGAGTTGATCGGAGTCCGGAATACAACAACAGATAGCGGTATCAGCCTCGGCGATTTGCTGTTGGTTATCGCAGGCAAAAGCCAGCTTCTTGAGCATTTCCGGCTGCCGGACGACGATAAAGAGCCGTTGTTGTTCATTTCGAGCCGACGGGGCTAAACGGGCGGCCTCAAGAATTGCGGAGAGTTTCTCCGGCTCAATTCTCTGCTTACGGAACGAGCGGATTGAGCGCCGTTTCGCAATCGCTTCTGTTACATTCACTTAGGAATCTCCAATCTCTTTTGCTTCCTGAAAATAATCTACGCTATTTCCGATAATTAGCAAAGGTATTCGTAAATTCCGGTAGGTTTTGAAATCAAAAATCGTGGAACAATCCTGCGTTCGTATTGTATTTAGGGATAGCAGTTGTCGGGCTGGAAAACGAAAGGATAACGATGCTGAACAGAGAATCACTCCCCGATCTGGAATTGATGAAACGGGTACAAGAAGGCGACATGGTGTCGTACAACACTCTTGTCAACCGTTACAAAGATCGCTTGTTCAACGTCCTTAATCGCATGCTTTCATCGGAAGATGAGGCCCATGATTTGTTGCAGGATACTTTCCTGCGCGTATGGCAGCACAAGATGTCGTACGATTTCCGTTTTGCTTTCTCAACCTGGATTTATACGATTGCTTTGAATCTTGCGCGCAACGAACTACGCCGCCGCAAGAAGATCAAGTTCTTCGACATTTTCGATTTTGCCGAGAAACTGCCGGCAAAGGAAGAAAAGGTCGAAAATAACAGCGCACTGAAGAATCTACTTGATACGGAAATCAAACGTTTACCCGAAAAATACAAAACCGCGTTTCTGCTGCGTGATGTTGACAATCTCTCCTACGAAGAGATTGCCCAGGTGTTGAGCGTACCGCTTGGCACCGTCAAATCGCGTGTCAACCGAGCGCGGGCGATCCTGCGCAATCGCCTGAAACCGCGCATGGAGGAGACGTATGAATTGTCAAAAGGTACGGTCCTACCTATCAGCATCCTGTGATGGTTCATTACAATCAAATCTCTGTAAGGAGATGGAGGCGCATATAAGAAATTGCAAAAGTTGTGAACGTGAAAAGCTTTACATAGAAGAAATCTTAGTTGCCGCCCGATCACTGCCGCAGAAGCCAGTCGCTGAGGACTTCAATCTGCAGTTGATGAATCGCATCTTTGCTGAACAGAATCATCAGACCGAGAGTTATCTCCCCTTGCGCGAGCCGTCGATTTTTCGCCGTCCGCTGGCATGGATGTCATCATTGGCAACTGTCGGCGCCGTGGCGGTCTTGACGCTGGTCTTTATGCGTTCGGATAAGGCTCCGGAGATGCTGGAGAATCAGACGATGATGTCGGCGACAGCAACTCCGGCGGTCGCAGAAGAGCAGACAGCACAGTTTGCAGCGGTGACGCGCCGACAGGATCCGCCTAGTGTGTGGGAATACATTCTCGGTGTATCCGGCGAGCGATCGAACTACCGTGCCACCAACGTATCGCATGCGCGATCCCTGAAGCTGGCGGACGCCAAGATCGAGTCCCTGTATGTGGAACACATGCGCCGAATGGGACTGTATAACAAAGCGATGAACAAGCCGACGGCTTCGTTCGCCTCTTCGCAATACCAGAGTTACCGGCCATATGTCCGTCCGGTCAATCCATACCAACGGAATTCTCCCGATTCGCCGCTGCTTCGCAACGCCTCATGGCGATAACTTAGACCTAAATAGCTTACGCATGACGCCGGTTGACCTCCAACCGGCGTTTTTATTAGTCGGGAGGAACTCCGTTCTTGCTTTTGGGAATCGGATCGATTACTTGTCCGCGATGAGTGAATACACTGAAGTTTGCGCTTTGGAGGATATCCCGGCCAACGAGCCGTTGATCGTGGAAATTGACGGTGATCCGATTGCACTTTGCCGGATCGGCGAGCAAGTGTTTGCGCTCGAGGATTGTTGTCCGCATCAGGGAGCAAGTTTCGAAGGTGGCGAGATCGATGATGATATTCTCGTCTGCCCACTTCACGGCTGGAGGGCCAATATCTGCACAGGACAATCACTCGAGGCACCAAGCATCAAAATAAAGATGTATGACACCAAGGTCGAAGGCGGGCAAGTTTACGTAAAAGTGAGTGCGAAAGCCTAAGTACTGCTACTTCATTAGAGCGGCGACACTCAACTTATTAATCCAAATCGCATCGTCGGAATAAGCCATCAAGTAGAGAATTCCGTTGCTGATCAGTACGGTCTTCGGCAAATACACCTGCACCGGTATAGCTTGATCGGACTGTTCGTGCGGGTACTGATATTCGGTTGCCGGCACTGTGATCGTGGCTTTTCCTTCGAACTGCCATTGGTCTCTGTCGAGCTTAAACAGGACAATTTGATTTGCCTGTGAAAGCGCCGTGGCCGATTTAGTCTCGGGTAATCCCCTTGTCCAGGAAACAAGGTCACCCTTGTCACCGACATAAACGACGAGGTCCGGCGCTGGTGCATCTTCGGATACGAGTGTCGCGACTACCTTGCCGTGTCGGTCAAGAACGCGCGCCGGTTTGGCTTCACTGTAAGTGAATCCTTTGCTGTCGACGCAGTTCGATATCACCTTGACAGTGGAGCTGTAGTTACCCAGATGGTCGAAGAGGAACAAATCATCCTGTGCGACCCAGAGCCAGCCGAGCGCATCGCAAAACGCACTCTCGATATTATCAAGCGTCTTTGGTGAGTCCTGAAGTTCATAGGACGATTGAACGAAGCCGTCGGCATCGCACTTGACGACGAAAAGACGAGGTGCATCACCGGGAAGGGTGACTAGTATCCCCAGTGAGGAATCGGGGCACCAGAAGATGTCGAGATAGTTGATGTTGAATTCGCCTTCATTGGAATCTCTTAGATTGAGGTCTGCGGGTGACAAAGCAACGGTATAGACCCAGTCGGCAGCAGGCGAGAAACACTGAACACGGTTGAGGGCGCGTTCGAGAAAGAAGAAACGGCCCTGACTATCAACCAGCATTCGGTGCGGGAGGATGTCTTTACCGACTTCGCTGAATTGATAGAGCAGTTTGCCTTCGTCGTCCCCTTGCTCGAAATAGATCATTTCGAAGTCCTGGGCACCATCAACTGTTTTCATGGCAGCACATCCTTGCATCAGCGGCAGGGCCGCGAGCATCACGGCGATTATCCATTGCAGCACTTTCGATTCCTCCTGACCGCATGATTAACTCCAAAAGTAGATTCTTCCAACCTTGATCTTGTCGTCGCTAAGCCGAATTCCCCACCACTTGAAGGGCATCTTGATGATCTTGCGAATGAACTTGTCGGTCGGCACGCTGGGGCTTTGGTTCTCTCGCGAATCGCCGCCATAGGCATTATACACCTGAAAATCGCGGTGATTGTCAATTGCGTCGGGGTCGATATCGCCGACCCAGACGATGTGGCCCGGAGAGGTGATAATGTCGGTGCATTGCAGCCACTGCTTGTTGGCGTTGGCAGGGTCATACGTGATTTGGCGTGCCCAGTCGCCGACAAAGTCTTTTGCCGGGATACAACCGGTCCATGGCCAGGTTTCGCCGGTTGCTCCGGCCACGCGGCCAATACGTTTCATGCGTGCTTCAGGGACAATACGTTGATTGTCCGGAAGCAGCGCGTAACAGACTGTATTCTGCGTGAAACCAGAGCAATCGATTCCGGTCCAGTTGGCGGTGTCGGAGTCGTTGCTGGTTTTGCCTGGTTTATGTGTATTCTCGTACAGATGCCAGCAATCGATAGTCTCTGGTTTGAGTGAATTTGCCTGAAGCGACGCCGTGAAATCGGATGGCCGGTCTTTGCTGCCGTAGCTGTAAGCGACGCCGGCCATGCCGAAAGTGCCGGCGTTGTGTGCAGTTACGCGATCATTGGAAATTGCGGTACAGTCAGCTTCCTTGATCCAACCGGCGACGCCGTTTTTGTTTTCAATTTTGAACCAGCGCTCGGTTGGCGGGGTCTTCTTTTTCAAGTAGCTGAACTTCTCATCCTTTGCCGACGAGAGCGCCGTGCCTGCCCAGTTCTTGACTGAGCTTCCGCTTTTGTCACCTTTGTCTTTAATGGTGGCGACTTTCGAGGCTTCAAATTTGGTGTTGCTGCTTACCAGCTTTCCCTCATTTTCCGATAGCCAACCTTCGATAGCCGACAGCTCGATTTTGTACCACCATTTCCCTGCTTGCTGCTTGCCTTGCAGTTTCTTCCCTACTGTGTCCATGGCAACGGCGGCGTCGTTACCGCGCGAGTCTTTGACGGCTGCACTCCCGGCAGTGTAGCTTGATTTCAAGGTAGCGGCGGACGTCATGGTTACTTTGACTCCAGCGACATCGGCATCGTCGTCGCTGACCCAGCCCTGGACTTTGTCGAGCACTTTGATTTTGAACCACTCGGTGATGTCGACGTTGGAGTCCTGCAGGAATTTCAGGTCTTCACCTTTTTTGGCCTGCTCGGCATTGTTGCCTTTGTCCTTGACAATGTCTGCTTCTTCGCCTGCTGCGACTCGCAGGTCGACGGTCTTATTCATGATGACTCGCCGGATTGTCCCCTGGGTATAGAGACGATGCATCGGACGGTGAAGCCAGAAAGTATTGCAGCTCGTGTATTCCTCGGCGCGTTTAAGCATCTCCGAAAAAAAGCGTTCGATGACGCCGACATAGATGTCGAGTAGCCCATCGATGGTGTTGACCTCGTCGCCGGCTGCCCATGCTTTGGTACCGATTAGAAGCGAACGATCGACAATTTGACCATCTTCGTAGGAACCATACTCCAGCTTGATGTACTCTTTAACCAGATCATTGATTTTGACATTAAACTGCCCCTTCGGGTAGTCAAAACCGCCGGCAAACTTCTCAATGAAGGTCTTCACCGCTTTTTTGCAGTCATCGTCGTACTTTCCATGAGTTTCCAAGAACGCGAAATCGGTGATAGCCTTTTTGCGCGCGACTACCTGATTCAGGATCGTTTGCAAGCGCTTGACAGCAACTGCCTCGACTCGATTACTCTTCTGGTGGACGAGCAAGGATTTGCCTTCGACTACTTCCTTGAGATCGACAAGGGTATCATCATTCCGCCGGATAGATAGATTGAGTTGATTGAAGGTCAGAAACTGCTCGTCGAAACTGGCCTGGAGGAATATCAGCGGCGGACCGGCCGGAGTCTCGGCAGGATGCTCTATTTCCATTTCAATGCAGCCATCGGAGTCGGAAGTGCCTTTGGTGATGTTCATTTTGGCTTTTGTGGCGCTACCGGGAGCAAGACGGAGAAAAACCTCTTTTCCAGCAAGCGGGACCCACTTACCATCCTTCTCTGCGCAGACATAGGCGGTTACTGTACGTTTGGTTCCCAGGTCAACGAAGAAGCGGCTTTCGAGTCGCTTAAGATTGTCGCTGAATCCTTTCTCCACCGACGGGAAATCCGCCGGAAGCAGCGCTTTGACTTTCTTATCCGCATCGAAGAGATTCGCCTTCTTGCGCGGAAAGAGTTCAATGGGGCGAATCGGGGGTCCCCAAAACAGGGCTTTTAGTCCGGAAATTACATCTGTCACTTGGCTGTCATCTCCCGCTAATCAAATTCCATCGGGCGCATTCCGTCGCGATTGGGGAATTCGATGCGACATTTGCCGGGCGGGACGCCTTCAAGCTTGTAGTATCCATATTCATCGAGTGTGAATCGCTTCTCTGATCCGTCAGGGAGGTGCGCTACGACGTCTTCATTGGCCATTACCGAACCATCGCCCTGATTTGCCTGAATCTCCAGAAAGTCTTTAAAGGTCAGCAATCCTGAGTCTTGTTCGCGCCCGAACTCCTGTTTATCGATCTCGATGACGAAGAAGTACTCGGGAGGGTTATAACTGCGACCGTATCGCTGCAACTCTTCTTCCGTTGGGATTTCGTCGGTATCCTCGTGATATTCGTACTCCCAGTCGAGCGAGATTTTGCTGTTCTTGACCGTCGTCTCGATTTCACAGATTCGATCGTGGGCACCGTCCTGGTCGGCCTCGAAGATGATTACTTTTGCGGGAACGCCTTCGTTGACGTTCTCAATGTCAGCTTTCAAAGTCAATATCTCGCCACGACGCGCTTCTGAAGCACTCCAGGACATGTTCTTGACCTTGATGGGAGGGACGATACTGATTCGGCTTGATTCGCCCTGGAGACTTACGGCGGGCAGTTTGACCTCGAAGTAGGCCAGATCACCGATCTGGGCATCGCCGGAAATCGGGATTTTTCCGACAAATTTGTTATTGTAGATTTTATCGTTAAGTGAACCGAGGTTCTTCCCCTGTTGGGATTTGACTTTAATCTCAATGGCTGCGCCCAATCCGACGAAGCTTGTACCGACCTCAAGATAGACTTCGCGACCTGGTTGTGCGGTGCCGGAGAGCCAAACCGCGTAAACCAAGCTCGATTGAAGGGTTATCTTGTGCTGGGAATCTGCTGATTTATTGAAGCTGGTTTCCATCTATGTTCTCAACCTAATGGCTCGAAATTGTCCAACGAATGCAATAGCGGTTCAGTTATACTGTCGCCTCATTTCTTAAATGGTTCAACAACAATTCGATAGCAACCCGGTGAGGAATATAGAATTTGGGGCGATATTAGTCAATAAACCTTGAAGATGCCCGACATAGCGGCGGCGAGTGTGAATAAAACGCGGTCCAATTGGCTTAAAAATTCGCCTCCGCGAAGCGAGTTATGTAATATAATAGACTGTAACTTAATGGCTCGTGGTTGAATATGTTTGTTGAATATAAAGGAGAAGCGATGAAGCGACTGCTCGTCCTAATACTGCTCTTGACATCCCAGATGGTGTTCGCCCAAGATAAAGAACGCGACATCGAGAAGTTTTTCCTCGGCTACGTTGATCAGTTGAAGGCGGCCGACTACCATTCGGCCTTGAATGCCTGGGCATTGCTCGACCGTACCATTTCGGAACAGTTGCACGTGTATTACACGGACGAGCCGGTAAAGATGGAGATGGATTCGCCGCTGTGGGAGAACATCGAAAAACTTCGCGACGGCAGCGCCACGCTGTCTGTCGATACCGTTCGCTTCAGCCGCGATTTTGCCCGGATCAACTACACGATCAAGACCGGCAGGCTTTCGATTCCCGGACGGAGTTACGCAATATCCGAATCAGTGCTTAATCCGAGATTTGTGTCGGCCCTCCATGTTTATTGCGAGTCGTGGGAAGAAACCAGTTCGCGTTTTTTGCGACTGAAGTATCGCGATCCGTCATTGTTTCAACCGTCATCGCTGGACGAGGCTGACAGATTCATTGAAGAGACCGGCCGCAAAATTGGTTTGTCGGCGGAGCAAATGATCATTCTGGAAACGATCAAGTTCAACGCGTTTCTTTGCGAGTCCTATGGTGAGGTCGAGCAGGTCACCGGCAAGTTGGCGCTTGGAAGCCTATTGCCTTCCATGGATGCTGTAATCAGCCGGTATATGCCGCCCTACCATGAACTGGTCCAGTTTCTGGTCAATTATTCACTGAAGAACCCTCCTGCTTATACGCATGCGTTTTTTAAGTATGGCACGGCTACGTTTATGGGTGGCCGTTGGGGTCGATCGAGCGAAGTACAGTTAGCAATGGGAAGCTATCTCTATCTAAACGATCTTGCCGAACTGGACACACTGATGTCAAGTCAGGCGTTTGGATCGTTTGAGGCGAATCCCGATTTTGCATATCCGCTGGCTGGGTTGTTTTGCGAATACCTGTGGAATGAGTTGGGGCGGGTTAAGTATTTCGAGCTTTACAGACAGTTTTCCGGAACGCGCTCGCAAGTGAACGCCATCACTGCCGGTCAATTCAAAGAGATGGTGTCCACCGCTTTGGGAAAGGACTGGGCGACAGTCGAAGCCGATTTCAAAAAGCACGTTGGCACTGAGAATCTCGCAGGGATCACGCCGGGTGGAATTGACAAGGGCAATCTGGTATTCGAATCGGGAACGACTTCATTCCTGGTACGAGTGTTAGAAGACAGCACGCATTACCAGTTCATCATCGATCTTAAGAAGACCGATGCCGAGGGCGCTCTGGTGCTTTCAAATATGGGTACGATACCTTACAAGAGTTTCTTGTATGGAGAGCAGTTTGCCGACACTGTTTATGCTAATCAAGTATATGGAATTCGTTTCTCGGCGGTGGAAGCCGGAACCTATGACTATTATCAAAACCTAATAACCGGCAAGTACATTGTTGGACTCAACTCCCCCGAGCCCCTCACAGACAAGTCCGGGAAATCGCTGCGATTTCGCGTGGAGAAGCGGCTTCTCGGTGGATTCGATAAACTGCTGTCAAGAGTCGTAGATACCAGATAGTATCAGACAATAATCATTCTCTCCGAAGTTAGCAATAAAGGCCGACGCCTGCGTCGGCCATTCTCATTTCGTCTTCGAAGTCAGTCGATGTTCGGATTATAGCCCGTCGTATTTGGGCCCGCCGCCGCCCTCAGGGACGACCCAAGTAATGATGCCATACGGATCTGCTATATCGCATGTCTTACAATGCACACAGTTGGAGGCATTGATCTTCAGCTTCTTCGCACCGCCCGCTTCTTCGATTTCGTAGACCTGCGCCGGACAGAAGTACTGGCAGGGATTGCCATACTCCTCGACGCAAATCGTGGCGCAGATATTCGTGTCGGAAACCTGCAGGTGGGATGGTTGGTCTTCATCGTGATTTGTGCCGGAGTAGTACACAGAATCGAGCTTGTTGAAGATGAGTTTGCCGTCCGGTTTGGGCCGCCACTGGTCAGGAGTCGGCGGAGTTCCTGAGAAGTGGACTTTGAGCTTGCGCATATTCAAATGGTCTTCGTGCATCTTCGGCATCGTGGTGAATCCGGTGAAGAGATGCTTCAGAACAAAACCGGGCGCCGAGAGTGGACCGTTTTCGAACATATAGTGGAAATTGCGCTGACTGTATAGCTCATTGTAGATATATGAAGCGCGCCATTTCCGGTCATATTCCGAAAGCGATTTCTCCGAGTTGTCACCCTTTTTCAGAGATTCGAAGATCGTCTCTGCTGCCAGCATACCTGATTTCATCGCGAGATGGATGCCTTTTAGACGAGCGGGATTCAGGAACGCTGTTGAGTCACCGACGATGAGAAATCCGTCGCCGAAGTTCTTGGGAATCGACCAGTAACCGCCCTCGGGGATGGCTTTGGCGCCGTAGCGGAGCATCTTCCCTTTCGACAAGATATCAGCAATGAACGGATGCGACTTCATCTTAGAAAAGAGTGCCTGCGGTTCGGTGAATGGATTGAGGTAGTTGAGTCCGACTACGAGGCCAATTGACATCAACGTATCAGAAAGATTGTAAATGAACCCGCCGCCGAAGGTTTGCATGTCGAGTGGATAACCCATGGTGTGATAGACCTGCCCCGGCGTGAGAGTTCCTGCCGGAAATTCCCAGAGTTCTTTGACACCGGTGGTGTAGTTTTGCGGATTGCGGCCAGCATCGAGATTAAGCTTTTTGATCAGCTCTTTGGCAAGTGATCCGCGAACGCCCTCGCCGAATACGGTCACCTTGGAGCGCAGATTCATTCCCGGCTCGAAGTTGGCTTTGCGATGGCCTTCTTTGCTGATGCCTTTGTCGTCAGTCTGAACGCCGACGACCTGGTTGCCTTCAAGGAGCAGCTTGGCGCCGCCGGTGCCGGGGAATATCTGACAGCCGCGAGCTTCGAGTTGGGCGCCCATCCATGATGAAAGTTCGTTCAAGGAAATCGCGTAGCAGCCGTCGTGATGCATCGACGAAGGTACCCACGGGACATAGAATTTGCCTTTGCTCGTGAGGTAGAGCATTGCATCGCTTGAAACCTTCGTTTTGACTGGCGAGCCGAGTTCCTGATGGTTCGGGATCAGTTCATTCAATGCGACGGGATCGAGCACAGCGCCGGAAATCGAGTGCGCGCCGACGTGGGCGGCTTTTTCGATTACCATGATGACAGCCTCGCTAAGTGTACCACCGGCAGCAGTGTCTTTCTCGATCAAGTCCAGCAGCCGCCAGGCGCAAGCCAGATTGGCGGGCCCGGCGCCGACCAGCAGGACATCGACTTCCATCTCTTCGCGCGTTATCTCATCAGCCATAGCATACCTCACTCCCCGAAAACTATCGAAACAGTCATTCCAGTGGAATGATAATAGAAGCGCGGCTGGAGTGCGAAGAGAAAATTGACTGTTTCGCAGCTGTTCGTCGGCTCGTTTAGTCCTTGACACGCGGGCATCAGGCAGATTAAATAGGAGGCACGCTTAATCGGGGTGTGGCGCAGCTTGGTAGCGCGCTTGCTTTGGGAGCAAGATGTCGTAGGTTCAAATCCTATCACCCC
>CAZQBX010000061.1:0-19223 GCA_964592145.1 uncultured Ignavibacteria bacterium | reverse complement strand
ATACTATGGAAACAAATCTGATGGGCTGTATCACTACAACAATCTGTCAATCGGATACCCGCTTCTGTTTTTCAAATCGACTCTGGTCGCAATCGGCGGGTCACCCCGGGCGGATTTTGCGCGCAAGAGCTTGGAATATCCGTTACGCGAAGGATTGCAGTGGGAATATACGAATGGCTTTGATTACGGACCGGCGGGAGCGATTTACAAGCGCGTTATCGGTATTGGTGAACAGACTGTCCCTGCTGGTAAATTCGAATGCTACGCCATAGACTGGATTTGGGAGAACCTGCCTAAAACCGAGCAAACGGAGTATATTGCCGATGACGGGCTAATCCGCACGCGGATGTTTACCAGAGACGTATTATACGCCTCAAATTCGCAGCTGGAAGGTATTGGCCTTGTAGATATCACTACCGAACTGCAGCTCACCCGAAGCCCATTTTAATTCAAGGCAAGTCCGTCAGATTATTGTGAGGCAATTGCCGGCAAAAATTGAGGTTGCCAAAGTTTATTCCATTTTGTAACCTATTTCATATGAAGAGAATGAATCGACTGATGCGCCGGATTAGTATGCCTAATCTCCCAATGAAAACACTTTTTCTCTTTTTATTCGTGATCTCGTTGAGCCCGAATGTCTTAGCCCAGTTCAGTGAATACCCTTTGAAGATGTTCGGTTACTTCCAAACGAACTATACACATTATGACCAACGAGAAGATGAATATACGGATGTAAAAAGCTTCTCGATGCAGCAACTTAACTTATTCTTTCAGAAGGACCTTGATCGTAACCTGACTGCGTTCGTGAACTTTGAATTCTTGAATAATTATTCTTCGAGTCACCAGTGGGGTTCCTTCAGCGTCGAGGAAGCCTGGATTCGCTATCATTATGGTACAGGCTTGAATCTTCGGGTAGGACTGCAGACTCCGACATTCAATTACCTCAATGAGATTAAGAACCGTACTCCGTTGATGCCATACGTCGTCAGGCCATTGGTTTATGAATCGTCGTTTAATGAGATCCTGCGCCTTGAGGAGTATCTTCCGGCTCGAGCCTATGTTCAAGTGTTCGGTTTCTTGCCGAAGGGCGCTCTCAAACTTGATTACGCTGTTTACGTTGGCAACAGCCCCAACATAAATTCTGACCCGGAGCATGGCCAAACCGGAGTAGATACCACTAATACCTTTTTGGTAGGTGGACGACTTGGTCTACGCGCCAAGGAATTCAATCTGGGATTCTCGGCATCCTATGATAAGTATGATTTTCCCCAGCGAATCGTTAGCATTCTCGATGAAAAAGACATCGTTACCCGACTGCCGCGAATTCGCCTCGGCGGCGACTTTCGCTACACATTCTGGAAGCTCGGAGTTGAAAGCGAGTTCATTCGCGTAAACTACGAAGATGACTTGGGCGGCTTTGATGTGGACCTCCGTTTCTACTATGCCACCCTGTTCTGCGATGTCACCGATCAGATTCGCGTCTACGGCAGTTACTGGTTGGCAAAGGAACGGCAGTTCCGGCGTACGGAAGTTGCCGGACTCTTCGGTGGCATCGACACTGTTACGGTTGATCTGGACTATCAACTTGAAGCGCCAACTTTTGGTGCTGCCTATACGCTGACTGACAGGATTGTGATCAAAGTTCAAGTTGCACCGGTCAATCAAACCTTCCGTTATGACGGCAATGAGTTGAATCATAAGTTTAATTATTTCGCTACGGCGATTTCGGTATTTCTGTAGGACCGGCTATGAGAACCTTAATCAAACACATGTTTGCGTTGATAATACTCGTTGCTGTTGGAATTGGCTTCGCCTCTTCCCTTCTTGCGTCGGACAATGTTGCCGTGATCGCGAATAGGTCGGTACCAGAACAGGAACTGAATAAGACTAAATTGCTGGACATCTACACTGGTGATGTAAAGAGATGGAGCGACGGCAAACCCGTTGTTGTAATCGACCTGAAACCAGCGGGCGAAGTCAAAGAGACATTCTACAAGTATCTTGGCAAAAGCCCTTCACGAATGAAATCTGTTTGGTTGAAGCGCATGCTTTCAGGCGAAGGTGATCCGCCGGTGGCCGTCGAGTCGGAGACCGAGATGGTGAAACGAGTCGCTGCGACACCCGGAGCCATTGGTTTCGTCTCGAGGGAAGCTGTGAATGACACTGTCAAGACGTTAGCGATTATCGAGCACGAGAGCAGCCGCAAGAAGTAGCGGCAAACCACGCCGACCGATCGAATTGTCCCACAATGGGATGTTTACCTTAAATGAAACTGAAAGACCTAAAAATCGGCGTCAAGCAGACGATCGGTTTTGTTTGTATCCTGATCCTGATGGCTGGGGCCAATTTCTCTTCCTTCTATCAGCTGTTTAATCTCAAAGAGTCAATTGACGATGTGACCAACAGCTGGCTGCCACGCGCAATCGCCATTTCCGAAATCAACATCAACACAACCGATCTGCGGCAGAGTCAGCTGCAATTGATATTTGCCGACAGCGAGGCGGAACGCACTGCACAAGCGGACCACATCGTGGAATTGTTGGATAGCATTAGTACCAATCTGGACACGTATGAACGGCTGTGTTCGGCGGCACGGGCACAGAACCTCTATTCGGAGGAGGAGCGGACCCTTTACGAGGCCTTTGATCGGAAATGGGATAGATATCAGGAGTTGAGCTTCACATTCTTTCAGTTCACGCGCGAGGACCGAATTACCGAGGCAGTTGCGCTGTTAAATGGTGAAGCGCGGGTACTGTTTGATGAATTCCGTCACGACCTGCAGGAACTCGTGCGGGTTAACACCACTGACTCCCAGAGGGCCGCGGTTCAGGCGGAGGAGGCCTTTCGAACAGCACGGCGAGTTGCACAGAATATCTTTATACTGACCTTGATTGTCTCTGCGCTGGCAGTCTTTGTCACGATCCGATTGATCACGATCCCGGTAAAACAACTCTCGAATGCGGTCGCCAAAGTTGCGCAAGGCGATTTGACAGTTCAGTTACATCACCAGTCAGAAGACGAATTGGGAAAACTGACTTCGTCTTTCAATCGCATGACTAATGCCTTGAAAGAAGCGCGCAGCAAGACTCAAGAGCAGGAATTGGCGTTGCGAACCAGAAATACTGAATTGCAGCAGACGCTGGCTCAACTACAGGAAGCCCAACAGCAGTTGATAATGAAGGAGAAAATGGCGTCCCTTGGCAATCTTGTCGCCGGTGTGGCACACGAAATCAACAATCCAATTGGAGCCGTGAATTCCTCAGCCGACAACGCCAGACGGGCGGCCGTGAAACTTCGTGAACTAATCAGTGGAAACGATGAACTTCGCCGGCTGGTAAATGAGTCCGACTTGGATAAGCTTCTCAATGTCCTCGATGAAAACACCGTAATCACGGCCACTGCCAGCAGGCGCATCGCGCACATCGTCAAGAGCCTCAAGTCGTTTGCCCGTTTAGACGAAGCCGACTTCCAACGGGCCAGCATCGAGGAAGGATTGGAGACGACATTGACTCTTGTCCAACATGAGTTCAAGAACCGAATTGACGTCGTCCGTGAATATGCCGGTGTGCCGCCCATCCTCTGTTTTCCTAACGAGCTTAACCAAGTCTTCATGAATCTATTGGTTAATGCTTCTCAAGCTATACATGGCAAGGGTCAAGTAGTAGTCAAGACCGCCTTTGACCAGGAGTGGGCATATATTGTCGTTAGCGACACAGGAATTGGAATACCTCCTGCCAGCCTTCCGCGCATCTTCGATCCGGGTTTCACAACAAAGGGCGTCGGTGTCGGCACCGGATTGGGGCTGTCGATTTCCTACAACATCATCAAAAAGCATGATGGCGCAATTTCCGTCACAAGTACGGTAGGAGTCGGGACCGAATTCACAATCAAGCTTCCCTTTCGGATTTGATTCTCTTCAGATTTAGCCTCTAATTCGCAGCCTGTTCAACCTAAAAAATATGGCAATCTTTGCACACGCCCTCCGTATAATGGTTATGTTTTGCCGAACAATTTGCTTAAGAGTGACTGTTTAAATTGGGAGTTTAGAAGTGAATAAGCTGCTTATTGTTGTCCTGATCATATCAATTATTGGAAATGTGATAGGATTGTTCTACGCCTACAAGTATCGAAAACTCGGCTACACGGTTTCCGGACTCCAGGATGCCGTAATCGGCGCTGGCCGTGTTGTAGACGACTTGACTGACCGGGTCGAAAACGGTTACAAACATCGTATGCTGTTCTTGCACCATTCAGTTGGCCAAGGCATCCTTGATCAGGGCGGCCTGCGGGATAGTCTCCTCGAAATGGGCATATTTGTCAAAGGCGCGACCTACGGCGACGAAATCGGCCAGCGTACAGACATTTGCGACTGGTACCCAAAGTTCACGACCGACATCAAGAAGCTGTTTGATTTTAAGAATCACCCGAATCGCTACTATCGCGATGGTCGCACGAACGACGTGATCATGTTCAAGTCATGCTATCCTTGCAGCTACATAGAGTCCGAAGGCTCGGCGCCGGGCAGCCCAACCGATCGGGAACACACGACGCAGAATTATAAGGCGGCTTTTGAAGAGCTGGCAAAAGAGTTTCGCAAGTACCCCGAAAAACTCTTTATTTACGTGACCTATCCTCCGCTCGTCCAGCCGGAAACCAATCCTCAAGCGGCAAAGCGAGCCCGCGAGTTCAATCAATGGCTGCTTAACGACTATCTTCCGCGGTACCATAAAGAGACGGGATTACGTAATTTTGCGATCTTCGATTTGTTCGATATTCTCGCCAATAATGACAATGTACTGCGCGATGAATTTCGCCCCCCGGATCAACGAGATTCACATCCCAACGAGCAAGCATATAAACACGCAGCCCAGCGTTTCCTGGAATTCTTCAAGCCATTGTGGAATGAACGGGTAACCGGAACTGCCGCGTCGGCCAGAACGGTAACAGTCGAATCTAATTCTTGACGGTTGCTGGATTTGCGCCGGTAGAACTTAGGTCGCGCCACACTCGAAATTCTGTGACCTTTCGGTATGCATGTTCATCAAAGTTCTCGACGAATTGGTCAACGAGCATTTGCGTGGATAGTATCCCCACAAAAGCCATGTTGTCTTTGAATGACATCTGTGTTTGCGACTGCTTCAGACACTTCTCATAGAGCTTACCAGCCATGACCGGGTTGAAGATTCCGGCCCGCTTGATCCGCGCTTCGGAAAGCAATTCACGGACATAATCGGGAGATCGTTTCTGCGTAAAGCAGCTTGAATCCGGTGCCATATAAGGCTGTTTAGGACGCTTCAAGATTGCCTCGGGTAATGTTCCACGCATTGCTCGCTTCAACACCCACTTCTCTTTCAGACCGAAGAGCTTGTGTTGCGGCGGAATCTGGGCGGCAAGTTCAATGACTCGATGATCCAGAAACGGATAGCGTCCTTCAACCGCATTTGCTGCCGCCATTCTGTCTCCCTGCGAAGAGAGCAGGTATCCAGACAGCAACGACTTTGCCTCGAGAAATTGCGCGCGCGATAAATAGTGCCAGTCGGCAAAATGCGCCGGCAATGTGTGGGCGAAGGCATTCAGCGCTTCTTCGGGTTTGGCGTACGACTTAACATCAGGACCATAAAAATCCTTGACGCGGGAAGATGTCTTGATTCGAAGCATGTGCGAATAGTAGTAGCGGTTGGTCTCAGTCAGTCCCTCGCGATAAAACTCTTGCAGGAACAGGTTCGAACGAACTTCACTTAGCGGCAAGGTTGGATAAAGTCGCTTGAGCAACAACGCACGAAACTTCGAATCCGGGTTTCGCGACCAGAAATGGCGAATTTTGGTCTCCTTGAAAATATCGTATCCGGCAAATATCTCATCTGATCCCTCACCGGTCAGGACAACCTTGAAGCCTGTTTCGTTTACAAGTCTTGAAAGCAAGAACATCGGCGCTGGGGCAGTCCGGAGAATCGGGCGTTCCGTGTGCCAGATCACTTCGGGAAAGCAGTTCGCAATATCGTCATAATTGCACTGCACAGAATGGTGATGTGTACCGAGTTGTTCAGCCATCTGCTTCTGGTAATTCGACTCGTCGAACGCACTATCGCCAAATGCAATGGAAAATGACTCAAGACGATTCGATGTAAATGATCTTACCAACGAAGCGATGGTCGACGAATCGAGCCCGCCCGATAGGTAGGCGCCTACTGGCACATCGGCTCTAAGGCGAAGCCGGATCGAATCAACTAACAGTGCGTGTAACTCTTCAGCCCATGAATCGACACTACGGTTCTGGTCGTATTCGTCGGGATAATCCATTGCCCAATAGCGCGCTGCAGTGATCTTCCCAGAATTGACTTCGATGCAGGATCCAGCTTCCAATTCAAGGATACTGGCGAACACTGTCGTTGGTGGCGCACAAGTCCACCACGTGAACACCTGGTCCAATCCGGCATTGTCGAGCCGGCGCTCGATCGAGGAATCGGCAAAAAGTGCCTTGATTTCCGAGGCGAAGTAAAGTCGTCCATTGTGAACGGTGTAGAACAGCGGCCGCTTGCCCATTCGGTCACGGGCGATAAACAATGACCGTTTGTTGCGGTCATAGATTGCAAACGAAAACTGCCCGTTGAAGTATTGAAGGCACTCCTTTCCCCACTGCTCGTAGGCATGCACAATGACCTCTGTATCGGAATGTGTGCGAAACGAATGCCCGAAAGACTCGAGAATAGGCCGTAATTCGATGTAATTGAAGATTTCGCCGTTGAAGGTGATCCAGACCGATTCATCCTCGTTGCACAAGGGCTGTTGACCAGTCGAAAGGTCGATAATCGAAAGCCGAGCATGCCCAAGAACGCACTTGTCATCCATGAATGCACCAAACTCATCCGGACCGCGATGGCGAATGAGTGAAACCATCTTCGTCACTAAGTCACGATCTGGTGGTCTGCTTCCATCCAACTGGAAATATCCGGCGATTCCACACATATGGCTTTGTTAAACCTGGTCCTTCCCTATCGGCGCTTGCCTCAAGCAGTCTGCTGTTTAAGCAACTGCCGATTGATCTTGCCCGATTGATGTTTCGGCAGATTATCCACGATCACAAAATACTTCGGAACTTTATAGTCAGCCAAGGTTCTCTGACAGTGTCGCAGCAGCTCCCGTTCTTCCAACTCCATGCCGGGTTTCATGACGACATAAGCCTTGATGGCCTCGCCAAGCAATGGATCCGCCACGCCGATAACGCAGACTTCGAGGACCTTCTCGTGCGCAACAATGCACTCTTCGACTTCCTTGACGCTGACGCGGTTTCCACCCGCCTTGATTATGTCTTTCTTTCGCCCAACGATATAGATAAAACCGTCATCGTCTTTGTAGCCGAGATCGCCGGTAAATAGTAGTCCGTCCTGCAGCACTTCCTCTTGTTCTTTCGGTTGACGCCAGTATCCCATCATTACATTATCACCGGCAACAACTAATTCTCCAGTCTTGCCAGCCGCTGCCTCGAGCTTGTTCTCGTTCATAATCGTCACCGAAACACCACTCAAAGGTATACCAATGGATCCGAGCTTAGCTGTGAGGCGGTCGGGAGGCAGATAGGTGACACGCGGTGCAGCTTCGGTCTGGCCATACATAATATAGACTTCCTTATCGGGGAACGCTGAAGCGAGTGATCTAATAACATCGGGCGCCATCGCCCCGCCGGCTTGTGTAAAATAGCGTAAATGCGGAAACTTCCGCGAAGCAAAGGTCGACTTACCGAGAAGAATCATGAAATTCGAAGGTACTCCGGACAGCCCGGTACATTTCTGTTCTTCCATTGTATTGAGCACTGTCTCTGGATACATAAATCGGTTATCGATGACCAGACACGCGCCACAGGCAATATTGGTCAAGAGGAGAGAATTGCCATAAATGTAATAGAATGGTAGGATTACCAGTGTGCGATCGACCTCGGTGAGTCTCAGATACTCAATGGTGGCCAGGGTATTGCTCACCAGATTAAGGTGAGACAGCATGACTCCTTTGGGAGTACCAGTACTGCCGGAAGTGTAGAAGATTGCTGCCAATTCGTGTGACTTGCCATGTCGGGTAATTGTGATCATCTCCGACTTGTCCAATTCATGACGTTCAAGCGCATGAAGATCCAAATCAATACTCATCGATGGGCCGAACGCGATCTTTTTCAGATTAGGGTTTCCCACAGGCAGAATAGAATCGCACAATAGGTATTCGACACGGCAATCTCCGTCGAAGACGGACTTTAATTGGCGGCGATAGCGCGATTGGGCAATCAGAACTCTGACTTCGCAGTTTTCGAGTATGTACCTTAGCGTCTCCCCGTTGGCTGATGTGTCAAGAGGAACGATCACGAAGCCCGCCTTAAGTATACTGAAATAGGCAATAACGTAGTCGACGCAATTTTCCATCAGTAGCGCGACCCGGGATCCGGGGGCAAGTGGAATTCGGCGCAGTTGTTCTGCAAACCGGTTTGCCGCTTCCCCCAATTGGCGATAATTTATGCTGCGATCGGGATCAATTACTGCCGGCCGGTCGCCGAATGATTGGCTGCTTTGGCAGAGAATTTGGTCGAGTTTCATTGGTTCGTCTGCCTCGCTTACACTACCTCTGTCGGTCTTGCACCGAGCGCCGGTGATTAATTGCCGGATTTTGACTTGATAAAGCCGATGAGGTTTTCAACGCTGTCCAAGTTGGTCGGCAACATTTCGCTGTCTGCCACGCTTATACTGTATTGCTGTTCGAGAAATGCCGTCAACTCGAGAATCCCCATCGAGTCAATTATTCCACGACGCATGAATGAATCCGAATCTGTAAACTTGATGCTCTCGTCCCCAAGCAGATATGACTCGACAATGAACTTTCTTATCTCGTTGCGAACCTTCTCGGTATTGAATTCCATACTATTCCTTACTAAGCGATGTTATCCGTCTTTCCAAAACGACTGACCAATTGACTCCTATCTACACACCCAGACTGATTTCCAGCGGCTGCATCCGCAGCGGCTCAGTCGCGCGAATCTTACGGGCGATATGAGCGTATCCATGCTCGACTTCTTGAACTGACAGACCCAACACGGCTGCGGCCTCGGCTGCCGGAACATTCGTTTCCATCGCGTGCCAAAGCATATCCATGCGGTAAAAATCGAGTCCAAAGAAGAACTCCTCCTGCGTCGAACCGGCACTATAAGTATCCGTCGTCGGAATACGGCTAATGATGTCCTTCGGAACTCCCAAGTACTCCGCCAATTGATAAACCTGTATCTTATATAAGTGGGCGATTGGCTTAAAGTCAGCACCGCCATCCCCGTACTTGACAAAGAAACCCTGCATGTGCTCGTCCTTATTGCCGGTTCCGGCCACAGCCCAGTTGCGCTTCTCGGCATGATAATAGAGCGTTGTCATGCGCAGGCGCTGTTTCAGATTGGACGCCGCAACCACCTGTGCGTATACCCCGGGCGTCATTCGTTTGGTCTTGGGTTCTCCACCCGGCTTCTGGATCATCAGGTGGAAGAAATTAAAAGTATCCTTGGTAAGGATGTTCTCGGGAATAGTGATCTTGCACTTATACGACTTATCATACTCCGGAAACAACTGCTTGATTGCCTCGTCGCGCTTTTCATAGCAGCCGAGCCCAGCCAAACCTCCGGTGATGTCTTCCTTGATCGCTTCGAATCCAAACTGCGCCGCTAACTCCCGCGCCAATCTCTCGCTCTCGCCAGAAGATTCCTGTTCGGGCATCATGATTCCGAGCACGCGTTCCGGTCCCAGCGCGCGGGCACACAGCGCCGAGACTACCGTCGAGTCGATACCGCCGGAAATACCGACCACCGCGCCGCTCTTCTTTAAGTCATCACGGATCTGACGGCGAATAGCTTCGCACAACTGATCGGTCACGCGAGCCGCATCAAGCTTAAGAATGTCTTTATTGAACTTCAATGCTTGTCCTTTGCAAAAACCTGTCACTATTACAGTAAATTGATTCTCAACATATTATCGGTCGGCAATCGGCAGAACTCCAATTTGACTTAACCAGGGAATTTCTTGAACGTTCCATCAGGGTTAGTGGCCGACAGTTACTTTCAGTTTTTCGAGTCCGTCAATCCGGGGCATCGTTCCGACCACGGCAAATCCGAGCGCTTCTTCAGCATCCTCAATTTTCTTGATCGAGTTATCAAAAAACTCTGCCACAATCACCGCGCCGGCTCCAAGACTGATTCCCACCAAAAGACCAAGCAAGACAATCATCCTTTTGTTCGGCCAAATCGGTGATAACGGCAGCCGGGCCGGTTCAACGACGCGAAACTTCGACTCCATCAAGAGTGCTTGCGATATCTGCGTACCCTCTTGAGCCAGTTTGAACTGATCGCGCAATGTTCGGGATGCATCAATTTCGCGAGTCAGTTGCTCAATCCGCGCGCGATAACCCGGCATAAGGCTTCCGCGACGCTCGAGATCGGCAAGGGCAAGCTTCAGATTGTTGCTATATGTGTACAGAGTCTCTAATCGCAGTCTCAAGCTGAAGAGCGTTATCAAGTCATTCTTGGTAGCTTCGTCTTGCTGCGCGAATGTCGAACGCACCGATTGAGCAACTTGTTCATCAATGTCGCTGACCAATCCATAAAGGCGCACCTTGAAACTAACGACGGTCGGCGTGCTCCAGCTGTTTTTGCGCAGAAGCTCCGACATAGTCCCAAGAAGGCTGGAAATCTCCGACTGTTTCTCGTTCAGTTCTGGCGTTTCCTCAAAGACAGGCAACCCGCCCGGCATACCGGCAAGCCGCAACTGCGAATCCCGAACCGACTTTTCTTTTTCCGCAATCTCCAGACCTATTGCCTGGACCTCCATATTGATCTGCTGGCGATTTGTCTGTGACGCAACTACATCGTCAAGTTGCACGCGCAGAAGTTCCGTCTCAAGCGCCGTCCGTTCGGTTATCTTGTCCTGCACATCCTTCTCGTATGTCTGCAGTTGGTCGGCAGAGAAATCGGAAGATGCCGAAATGGTTCTTGATTCTTGTTTGGTTTTTTCCTGTATGAAAATGTCGCCCAGGTTCTGTACAATCAACTTTGCTTGCTCGGCGCTCGATGATTGCGCCAGTATGCGCACCTGATTGGTTCCGGCAAACTCGACGCGAATGCGATTTCTCAAGCTCTCAAGCAGCATATCAAACTTGAGGTCCTCCAGCGATACATTCGGTTGATTGACCTGCAGTTTCCGAGCCGTAAACTCAACACCGGGATCCTTGTCGAGTCCGATGTTCTGAACCAATTGGGCAATGTATGGCGCCGAAACTATCTCGTTCTGCAAACTCTGCAATTCGCTGCCGCGAGTTTCCGGATTGGCGCCCATTCCGCCGGCACCGCCACCGATCAGACGTTGCAGATCTTGGGAGAGCCGTACCGGCTTCTCCATGAAGATCGTAACTGATGCTTCATAAATCGGGCTAAGATAGAAGGTGCTTGCCGCGGTAATCGCAGTCACTAATATGATCGGGATAATTAGCAACCATTTGCGTTTCCAAGCGATCGCGAGAATATCGCGAACGTAAAACGTCTTACTTTGCTTGGAGTGTTCCAACCTTACTGCCTCCTTGCCGGATCGAGTGCCAACGGATACTCAAAGGTCATGTCGCCCGCCAGCTTAGAAATGATCATATCAATCTTTATACGCTCGAACAATATCTGCATTTCGAAAAATAAATCAACCACAACTTAATGATAGAGGCACAGTTAACTGTATCGGCAGATCGTATTTCGACCCGAGCGATTGATGGTAAAATCTTTGTTGGAGAAACATGCTTGAGTGAAACGGAGACAACGGTAGAATTGCTTAGATCTTACGGCGACGGCGTAACGCCGTACCCACTCCAATGAATCCGATACCAAAGAGAATCAGTGAAGCAGGTTCAGGGACTTCTGCAGAACCGGCGCCAGCACCTTCGTCGTAATCCATCATCAGAATTGCGCGATCGATTCGCAGACTCCGCTCGCCTGCGAAGACGGACACATCAAGTGATCCATCGTCCCACAACGTCGGATCATCAACGGAACCGAGATTATATGTCGTGTTGTCCAGGAAAACGTGATTGAGCGGGTCCCAATTCAGAGTGCCTTCGATACTAACAAGATTATTGCGCCCATCGATCCAAGCACCATCGATAAACAACTTGGCGGCGGTCACACTGCTGCCAGGTGAAGATAGATTGGGCAACAAGTGACTCCAGTGCATGTCGGCATCAAGGCTCGAGGCTGTCCCAATCCAGGTGCCGCCAAGGGCACCGTCGGCAAAACTGCCCTCATAGAAATCGATGTATGAGGCGTAGTCATAACTATGCCCATCGCCACTCCATCCGTACTGTATCCCGCTGTCAAACGTCCAGTCAAAGTAGATACTTTGGGATGCACTGTACGAAAATGCAGTTGGCGCGAAGCAAATGAGAATTGCTGCAATGAAAAACAAATGTCTGGTTTTCTGGAACTGCACGACGTACTCCGGATTACAGTGTGAATATCGACATTGCAAGTATACAATTTCACGGTTCATTGTCAAGTTCTTTGCGTTGGGAATAATGAAAAAAGGCCGCTCGTGATCGAACGGCCTTTAACAATTCTTGATTGTTTTGGACGATTCAGCAGTTTAGGCAACCACCTTTTTGCGTCCACGCAATTTGGCACCCAATCCAGCCAGCCCGATGCCGAAAAGGACCATTGTCGCCGGTTCCGGTACGCTCTCATACTGCTTTTCGAGCAGATCGTTACCGCATTCAAGTGTCTGATGGAAAGTAATTGCGCCAGCACCGAAATCGCTCAGTAGCGACTTCGAGAAGCGATACTCCCAGACATATGTTCCCGCGCCACCGCCGAACATCGGATTCGTTTCAAGTGTTGCGTCGTAACTCTTGAGAATATCGACACTTCCAAGGTTCGAACCGGTTCCGACACGCCACGCACCGGCGGCGTCACGAATGGATGCATAGTTGTAGTAAGTCCCCGGTTTGTTGGAGATGCTATTCCAGGTCGCTACGTCTACCAATCGGCCATCACTGGTAATGGCGTAGTCATATTTGCTGCCGCCAAAACCGAAAAACAGGTCGCCGCGTCCATAAGTCTGGTTCCAACCACTAGAATACGCGCCTTCGCTGAACGACGAAGTAACGCTCAAGTAAACAAAGTTATCATCGTAAGAGTAATTGAGTCCTTCAATGTCGAACTTCTCTCCGCCTTCACCGAGATTGCCGGGCGACGGAAGTGATCCAACGCCACCGGGATAGTTGATATCGGCGGTGTTATTGTGTTCGTCGAAGTAGGCCGAGCCAAAATCATAGTAAGTCCAGCTAAAAGCGCTTGCGGATGAGAAGCAAAGCAATGAGGCTATCGCAAGTGTGGCTAGAAAAGTTTTCGGCATCAAGCCCTCCGAGAGTTTATAGGTAAAATACACTACTCCACAGTAACCGATAGGCATACAGCAATATTTGTGCCAATTGGAAACGCTGTCCACATTGAGCTATCACGTTATCAATTAGCGGGTTAGAATGGCTGAATCTGCTTGAATTCCCTGACCGTATGCAAAGCATTTCAGATAATTGACATTTTGAACTTGAAATGTGCTTGTGATCTTAAAAATGTGGTGGACACTGTGTTATCAATTTCCGCTGTAGTTTAACTTGAATTTATCTGATTCAACATAGGCTGTAATCGAATCGGTGGCGATTTCGCCGGCAATGAATTGCCCCAGGCAAAAGCGCTTGTCGACAGGCATATAAACGATTGATTTGTGAAATGCCTAACAGAAGAAGTGTTATCCTATCGGTACTTGTGTTGATCGGAGGAGTTTATGTCTTAGATGGCGTCAACCTCCCTGCTCAGTCACGCCTTTGGCGCGAGTTTACGAATGCCGGCCATGCTCCGCTTTTCGGAGTCCTTTCGATTGCTGTTCTTGTACTTTCGCGCACATGGATCACGCGCTTGAAGCTACCGATTCACCACTATTACTTCTCGGCCACAGCCACATCCGTAACAGGTTTCCTCACGGAAGTTGTGCAGTATTTCACCCCCCGTGATGCCAGCGCTCTTGACATGGTTTACAACCTGATTGGAATCTTTAGTTTCCTACTGATCGCTGCCTCATTTGACAAGAACCTTTGGGCAGTTCCGCTCTTTCGAATTTCTCGTTCCAGAGCAGTAGTCCGACTTCTTGCCGTGATTCTCTTCAGCACGGCCTTCATCTCGTTCGGCACGATCGCCATGGCCCATGCACACAGAAAAGTCCAGTTTCCGGTCATTCTCGACTTCGAATCTTGGCTCGACAAGAGCTTCCTGCAAACGTCATTCGCGCGAGTCGACTTTGTCTCACCGCCGGAAGAATGGGCTTCCAATATGAGCTCGCGAGTAGCCAAATGGACTATTACACCCAATCGACTTTCAACGGTAACCATTCAGTACCCGAATCCAATCTGGACTGGTTATAATAATCTATATCTGGAGATATTCTCGACACTGGCACAGCCGATGCCAGTTACCCTCCGTGTGAATGATGTTCAGCACAATTTCGAGCTCACTGACAGGTTTAACATCACAATCGAAATTCAGCCGGGAGCCAACCCTCTCACCATTCCCCTCTCTCGGATTGAAAGTGCTCCACAGGGCAGGAAGATGGACATGAGCAGCATAGCCAATATCATCTTGTTCACGTCGGTCACTGCCAAAGGGCAAACACTGTTCATAGACAACATTCAACTCGAGTAGGCAACGTGCTGTTGATGCCAACGGAAAAGGCCGGAGTTCTTTCGAACCCCGGCCTCTTTCATAGCAAGCGCACCCGATGTTAACGCTGGACGATCAACTTACCGGAAACGGTTTTGTCGACCAGTCGCACGTACCACAAGAACACTCCCGAGCCCAGTTTCTCGCCGGCTGAATTTCGGACATCCCACGTGAAGTTGCCGGAGAGATTGTCAATTTCGGCTACCTGGTCGCCCGAGCTAGTGTAGACTTCGAATTTCGAGCCAACCGGCAGATTATGAACGACAACACCATCCTCGGAATAGGCGAATGGATTTGGCGATACATAGATCGGCGCCACAACTGTGAAGCTCGCTGTCTTACTGTAGTCACTTTCACCGTGCTTGGCTCGCCAGTAATAAATGCCTTCGCTCAGAATTAGATCTGGTGTCCACACGGCCGTGTTTCCGCCGCTCTTGACATTTCCCGCCAAAAGCAGGTCATCGAAGGAACTACTCGTGGATAACTCAAAGATGCAGATATTCGAGCTATCTGCCTCACCGGACCAGGAAATGATCAGCGAGGGCTGGACATACTCGACTGACGAGCCGTCCAATGGCGACACAATCGACGGCGCCTCGGTGATATCGAGAGTAATCTGCATTTGGTAGAATTTCTCAGCCTCACACCATTGCGAGGAGTGCGTGCTGTCATTCGCCCGAGCACGCCACCAGTAATAACGGTTGGGTAACAGATCGGCATTTTGGATAATGCTGGTCTGGCTCGGACCCGGAGTGACGCCGCTGACGGTCTCAATCAGATTGGTCAACAAGGAATCAGAAAACACTTCAAAATCGTACGTGAGCGGCTCGTCGTCCGGATCCGTTGAGTTTAGGATCACGTACTCGTGCATCGAGCCGATGACTGTATCGCCATCAATTGGAGCGGTCGGTACTGGGGTCATCGGGACTCGATTCGTTCGGAAAGATCGTGATGCCGAATACGTCGACCACGCCTGCCCGTCATTGGCGCGAACTCTCCAGGTATAAGAGGTTTTTGGCGCCAAAGTGATCGACGTGGTCCACGCAGTGCTCGTGTCACCTTCCGTCGTCATCGGCGACTGTGCCAACAGCGTGGAACCCGAACCGTTGTAAAGGTAGAATTGATACGTCAAGTTATCGTTGTTGGGATCGGTCGCATTGTTAGTTACCAAATCCGGCGTGAAGTCAATTACGCGGCTGTTCGGAAGCGGCAATTGCGGTGACGGCGCCCCTGGTGCTACGTTAGTATTGACACTGAACGTGCGATATGAAGAATAATTCGAGTACATCAAACCGTCATAGGCACGAACACGCCAATAATAAGTCGAACCGCTGCTCAAGCTTGGGCTAACTACCCAGGAAGTTGTCCCCGATCCTTGCGTCACGCCGGAAACCTGCGCCACCACTGTCGTGAAGGCGGAACTGGTGGCGACCTGGAAACTATAGGTAATGGCATCGCCATTGGCATCGGTTGAATTGTTGGCGATCAACGTCGGCGTAGCGGTGGTTAATGTTGCGGAAGTCGCCGGGCTTGACAACGTCGGGACGGTCGGGGCGGAATTCGCAACAATTGAGAACGTACGATAAGCGGAATAGCTCGACGTCAACGCGCCGTCATATGCTCGTGCCCGCCAGTAGTACGTCGTACCGACATTCAGATTCGGCATGACAGTCCATGAAGTTGTTCCGCTGCCTGCCGGCACTCCTGAAGCTTGAGCGACAATCGGAGAGAAGGCTGAACTTCCCGCGACTTCGAACTGATAAGTCAACGAATCACCATTGGGATCAGTGGAGTTATTCAGTACGAGAACTGGAGTCAACGAAGTTGTGGTCGAACCGCTTGTTGGACTGGCCAGTGTCGGGGCATTGGGAGCGCTGTTGGTTGTAACCGTAAACGAGCGATAGGCAGCATAGTTCGAATAAAGTGAGCCATCGAAAGCACGAGCGCGCCAATAATAAGTCGTGCCATTAACCAGATTCGGACTGACAGTCCAGGATGTCGATCCGCCGCCGCCCTGTGTTACGCTGGCCGCTTGTGCTGTGATCGTGCCGAAGGTTGTTGAAGTCGAAACCTGGAAATCGTACACGACTGTGTTGCCCTCAGCATCGGTCGAGTTTGTCAGCGTCAGTGTCGGTGTCAGCGTAGTGACCTGCCCCGCTGCCACTGGACTCGTCAAGTTGGGGACCGAAGGTGCAGTATTCACACTAATCGCAAATGATCTACTCGAAGAATAGCTTGAGTACATGGATCCGTCGTACGACCGGACACGCCAGTAGTATGTCGTGCTGCTAGCGAGGTTAGTCGCAACGGTCCACGACGTTGTTCCGCCGGCTCCCTGTGCAACTCCCGAAACTTGCGATGTGATCGACGAGAACGCTGCAGAAGTCGAGACTTGGAAGTCGTATGTCAAGGTGGCGCCTTCCGGGTCAGACGAGTTGTTCAACACCAATGTCGGAGTCAATGTCGCCAGCTGCGCAGCGTCCGCCGGACTTGACAACGTCGGAATTGATGGTGCCACGTTCGGCATACCAAATACATCGAGCTCACTTAGCCAAACCACGGTTGGATAGGTTGCCGGACCTTGATTGGCCGGCTGGTAATAGCGCAACCGCGCTGTGGTTGTCGGCGTAATGTCGACGAAAGTGCAACTGTCAACACCAGATGCGTTTACGACTGAGACGTCACTGAATGCCGTTCCGTTCCAGGCCTGGATTCGGAACTGCTGCGACGTCATCCAGGCTTGTTGAAATGCATTCCATGCCCAGAAAACCGCGACGCGTTCAATCGTGCGCGTGGCGCCGAGATTTAACTCGACCCAATGAGGTTGGGTCGCACTCTCCGCCGCCCAGGTCGAAGCTTCGCCGCCGAACGGATCCAAGTTACCATCGGTAATCGTAGTCGAGCTGTAACCCGGATATGTACTCGACACGGACGGTGGAATTCCTTCGCCAATGTTGTTTGAGGTAGTAAAGGTGAAGTCGCCACTGACCGCTTCGTTACCGGCAAGGTCGCTTGAACGTACCCGGTAGTGATAAGTCGTCATCGAATCGAGTCCGGTCAGTAACTGCTCGTGACTCGTGACCAATGAGGATGCCAAAGTTGTAGTCGATCCGTAAGAGATCGTTCTACCGTAGTTGATCTGCGAGCTTGACGCTTCGTTGGTAGTCCAACTGATGAGTGCTGAATTGTTGGTGATGTTTGTTGCCGTGATTCCCGAGATGGAAGGCGGTGTTACATCCGCCACGGCCGGCGTGAATGTTCGTGCGGTGGTCCAACTTCCCCACCCGCAGGCATTTTGTGCCCGAACTCGCCAATAATATACTGTTCCGCCGGTGAGACCGGTCGCAGAATATGTGGACGTTGCCACTTGCTGGTCAATTGCTGTGCTGGCGAAACTTGAGTTGTCGTCAACTTGAACCTGATAAACTGTCGCACCGACCAGGTCACTCCAGTCCAGCGCCACCGGTTGTGAGACACCTGTTGCTCCGTTCGCGGGCGAAACATAATTCGGAGCTACTGGAAGGTTACACGCCGTGGCAAAGGATCTTGATGCGCTCCAGCTACCATAACCGCATGCATTTTGAGCTCTTACACGCCAATAGAATGTGGTGCCATCCGCAAGTCCGGAGACAGCGTAAGTCGACGCCACCACCGATTGCTCAAGAGCAACGCTTGAGAAGTCGGAATTGTTATCGATTTGTACCTGATAACCGGTAGCGGTCAACACATCGTTCCAATCGAGAGTGATCGGCTGGACGAGGTTGGAAGCAGCGTCTGCCGGTGTTGCGAGAATCGGCAACAGAGGCAGGGTACAGGCAACTGAAAAAGTCCTGCCCGAAGTCCATGCTCCCCACCCGCATTCATTCTGAGCTCTAACTCGCCAACTATAGGATATTCCCGTCAAGCTCACCACAGTGTATCCTGATGTCGTAATGTACTGGTCAACTTCCGGGCTTGAAAAGTCGGAGTTGTTGTCCACTTGAACCTGGTAGTTAATCGCGCCTGACAAATCAGCCCAATCGAGAACAATTGGAAGCGACAAATTAGCTGCTCCGTTAGCCGGCGTCGAAAGCGTCACAAGTCCGGGCACCGTGCAGCCACTGCCAGCGCCTTGCCAGGCACCATAGCGAGTCCACGTCGCTCCAGAATGGGTTACGTTAATTTCGTCGATCGAACCGGGCCGCGAATAGTCTCCGGTAGCGCTCGATGCGAAACCGGGATTTACACCATAGATGCTGTTTTGATCAAACACCGCTCTCCACTGGGTCCAATTTGGCTGGGTGGGCGAGTAACCGCTGTTGGGACTAAACCAACCCATGAACGTTTGACCATTCGCGTAGTAGTACATGTTATTGTTCACGCCATTAGCCCAATATGTCTCGGTCGGCGGAGTTTCCATCGGGGCCTCTCCACCTCTCAGTCTGAATCCGAGAGTATACACATAATTGTCGCTGACAGCTCC
>CAZQBX010000060.1:0-19737 GCA_964592145.1 uncultured Ignavibacteria bacterium | reverse complement strand
ATATCGTCTTGATAACTTTGGTGGCTTCTCTGGCGCTCGCAATGGCAGCCCCTTGCCCTTTGGCTGCTGCACCATCCGAAGGTAATACTTGCCCTGATGGTATGTTTCCGGAATTGAGGTTTTGGAAGATTACGGTAAAGGGGACAGCCAGCGGCGCCGGATATTCGTGGTGTATCAACGGGCCAACCTACAGTGTTTGCGACAGCAATGTTGCAGGACCAGAAGCGGGATCGGGAGCGGCGGCTATTGCTCAAGCGATCGTCGCGAGCATTAACGCTTCGGGGTGTGCGGGGATTATAGCGGGTGTCGTGCAGGACTCTCTTTTTGCGATCGGGAGCAGTTGTGTCCAGGGTTTTGAGTTCTGCATCGGTCCAGCCGGATCGACGCCGACCTGTTGCATTACAGAGTTGGATCCCAATTCATGTGCGATTGACGCGACGTTTGAGCAATTAGATTTTTACGAGTGCTCTATCTGCGGTGATGTGAATAACTCCGGATCGCTGAACATTTCGGATGTCATTTACATGATCAACTTCATTTTTGCCGGTGGACCGCCGCCACCGCGTTGCGTTGGAAATGCCAACGGCGACTGCGTCTTGTCGATCTCGGATGCGGTGTTTATCATCAACTATATCTTTGCGGGTGGACCGAGTCCCGGCAACTGCTGGTGGTAAGCGTTCGATTGGTTCGTTAGCGGCCGGGAGAATCCGGCAAAATCTAAGAAAGCGGCGGGCGACGGCGGTTCAACTAACTCCTTGACAATCTCAAGTCCAGCACTAACTTTCCCGACAATTCTATTCATCAACGCCTCGAAAGGTTACGAATGCTTTGGAGTAAAACATATATCCCGACACTGCGGGAAAGCCCGGCTGACGCCGAGTTGATCTCGCACAAAATGCTGATGCGCGGCGGCTATATCCGGAAATTGCAGGCCGGGGTTTACAATTATCTGCCGCTGATGCAGAGGGTCCTGCACAAGACGATCAATATTGTCCGCGAAGAGATGGATCGCTCCGGTGCGATCGAGATTACGATGCCGGTGCTGCATCCGGCGGAGCTGTGGCAGGAATCGGGTCGGTGGCATGTCATGGGCAAAGAACAGATGCGGATGAAGGATCGGCACAATCACGATATGGTGCTGGGTGGTACGCATGAAGAGGTCGTCACAAATGTCATTCGTGGTGAGTTGCGCAGTTATCGCCAGTTGCCTTTGAATTTGTACCAGATCCAGGTCAAGTTTCGCGATGAAATCAGACCGCGTTTCGGGCTGATGCGTGGACGCGAGTTCCTGATGAAGGATGCATATACCTTCGATACCGATTTGGAGACACACAAGGTTGCTTACAACAAGATGGTCGATGCATATTTCGCGACCTTCAACCGTTGCGGACTGGCAGTGCGCAAGGTGGAGTCGGATACCGGCGCGATGGGCGGATCAATGGCGCATGAGTTTATGGTGATCGTTGATACCGACTCGGGTGAAGAGGTGATTTACTTCTGCAACAAGTGCGATTATGCGGCAAACGTCGAGAAGGCGGAGTCGATTGATCCGAAGAAAATAGCCTCTGAAGCAGCCAAGCCGCTTGAGAAAGTACCGACACCGGGCGCGGCGACGATTGAGCAAGTGACGGAATTCCTGAAAGTGCCGGCGGAGCGTTTGGTGAAGACGCTGTTGTATCTTGCCGACGGCAAGCCGGTGGCGGCGTTGATTCGCGGAGATCGGCAGATTAATGAGACGAAGCTGCGGAACCACTTTGGTTGCCTCGAATTAGTGATGGCGACGGCGGATGTAGTCGAGAAGGTGACCAAGGCGCCGGTTGGATTTGCCGGACCGATCGGGCTGAAGGATATTCGCATTGTTGCTGATCCGGAAGTGATGGCACTGACGAACTTTGTGGTCGGCGCGAATGAAAACGAAACGCATTATATCAACGTCAATTTGAAGCGCGATTTTGAGGTCAAGGAGGTCGCGACGATTCGCAACGCCATGATCGGCGATATCTGTTCGCACTGCAAAGAGGGGACACTCAATGCGTTGAAGGGCATTGAAGTGGGAAATACATTCAATCTGGGTTTGAAATACTCCAAGGCGCTTAATGCCAAGTTTATCGATGCGGAAGGCAAGGAGCAGTTGTTCTGGATGGGGTCGTATGGAATCGGCGTGACGCGCACGATTCAAGCCACCGTCGAGAAATATAATGACGAAAAAGGGATCATCTGGCCGGCGACGATGGCGCCGTATCAGGTTGAACTTGTGCCGCTGACAATGCAGGACGAAAAACTGCGGGCGGCTTCCTTTGAACTGTACGACCAACTGAACCGTGCCGGTGTGGAAGTTCTGATGGATGACCGCGACGAGCGTGCCGGTGTCAAGTTCAACGACGCCGATTTGATCGGGATTCCGTTGCGGGTTAATGTCGGCTCGAAGTCGCTGGAGAAGGGCGAGATTGAGCTGAAGGAACGCGCCAAGCCGGAAGTCGGGGCGGTCCGCCTTGAGTCGGCGGTTGAGACGATCAAGCAGACGATTGCGCGGCAGATCGCGCACCCGCAGCCGTTTTAGGGAAGAAAGGCAAAAATCCGGAACTGTTGGGCGGCAGAGCGCGTACTTGTGTTGTAAATATTGACTTAACTGGTCTAAACATACTATAATTGCTTATTCGAGACAGGTAAGAAGCAGAAAACTGTTCATTCATATTACAGCAGGAGAGTCAATTCATGATGCTCGTCAAGACCAGGCTGGGTCTAAGCACTATTCATGGAATCGGCTTGTTTGCCGACCAGGACATTCCCAAGGGCACGCCGGTATGGGAATTCACGCCGGGGTTTGATCAGGAAATTCCGCGGGACCAGTTGGAGCGGGTACCGGAGGCCGCCCGCAACGACTTTCTCAAGTACAGTTACACCAGCAAGAAAAACGGCGGGTATTACATCCTCTGTTGTGACGACGGCAGGTTTTTCAACCACAGTGAGGAGCCAAATGTCATCAGCATGCCATCCGGGAACGGTACCGAAGATGTTGATGTAGCGGTTCGCGATATCAAGAAGGGTGAGGAGTTGACCTGCGACTATCGGAGTTTTGAAGCGGCTTTTACGCAGGAAATGTTAGCGTAGCCGGGCCTAAGCTGCCAGGGAGGCAGATTCGTTGAAACCGCACGGGTTTCGGTGAGATTCACTCACTCATGACTGCGGTTCGTGTTCGGCGCAGTCGACGCGCAGTCCGGCGACCGTCAGCGGCTTATCGAGCAAGTTGCAGTGGTGGGGCGCCGGCGAACCGGGATGAGCGTTCTTGCCGAAGAACCGGCAGGTAGTACACATCCGCGCAACTGTCACAACTTCTGCCTGCTGTAGTGATTCAATCAACTTCAAAAATGTCTGAAGAGCAGAGAACTGTTCGCGCTGGGGCAGTGCAGTTACCGCGTCACGAATGGGTTCTGCCCAGCCGCTTAATTTGTTGGACAACCTTCTGCCGGCGGGAGTCAGCTTGAGATTGATTATGCGGCGGTCCTGCCGGGAGGTCACTCGAGCAAGCAGTTTCTTGTCTTCCAAGGCGGATACGGCATCGCTGACGGTAGCGGCCGTCAAACCAAATTCGCGTGCCAAGTGGCCGACGCGGCCGAGGGAAGTGTCGTGATGGAGAATGAAGACCAAGATTTGGATCTGGATGGGGCTCAGTCCGTGATGTTGCGCCTGTTCCCAAAGTAGCACGCGGAAGGCTTGATTCAGCCGTTCCAACGCGGCGACAATTTTGCTGTCAATTCGTAAGTGTTGACTGTTGGGGTCAAATACGGAGTCTGTCACGAAATTCCTCACAGTTGTAATGGCAGTAGTTGCCACGAGTGTCAAAATGTCTATGGATATTGCAGCGACGTAACAGCAATTTAACACCTGTTCAGTGCACGGGCAAGTTAATTGCCGATTGGGACTGCGTGCGAACCACTCCGTAACACTTACGCCAATGCGCCAAATAGGGTGGCACCAAACGGTGTTGGTGACTCATGCACGGCGCACATTAACTGTGCGAAATCGGTGTCTAATTAGCGAAATGAATCCTCGTAATCTTTAGAAAGTTGTTGTGCGTGATACGATTAGGTTATCTCTGTCAAGCATTGGCACAGCGGTTGCTTAGAGTAGTGGTGCCGAATGGCAGATTAGAGAGGAGATGGATATGAAAAGAAGAATTCTGATACTTGCACTTTCAGTCTTGGCAGTACTCGCGGTGGCGGGCTGCGAAGAGAAGACGCGTTACATCACGGTGGCGGATGCGCCGGCGACGCCGGTCGGGGTTTACTCGGTGACTGGTGACGGTTATGTCGATGTCTACTGGCAGGCGAACAATGACGCTGGAAACACAGAAGGTTATGGCGTCTATCGTTACAACGGCACTGTCGGCGGCAACGACCAGTATGTTCTGATCGGTGAGGTTGATGCTTCGCAATTCTACGATATTTGTCATTACGTCGACGATGACGTTCAGAATGGCGTAACCTATCGTTACGCGGTAAACGCATTTAATGGTTATGGGGAGTCGGACTTATCTGACCCTGATGCCGAGGATACGCCGCGACCGCAAGGAACTGCGAGGGCGTTTGATTTCCGACAGAATCCCAATAGCGGCGGATTTGACCTAAGCAGAGCCCGAATCGTAACCGCCGATGAAAATGCTGATGTGTGGTTTGAATTCGACCCTGATCTGAATGCGTTCTTCATTTGGGCAGCGAACTCCGGCACTGACATTCAACCTTGGGGATGGGCGGACGACATTCGCGACATCGGTTGGGGCGATCCAGGAGAAGGTGAGGGTTGGTCAGACGTAGGCTGGTTGGAAATTCAGCCGAACTACGCATACATCATCTGGACAGCAGACAATCATTACGGTTGTATTTGGGTGACGAGTACGAACACAGGAGACTACTCGGTCAACTTCGAGTGGTCATATCAGACTGATGAAGCAAACCCGCAGCTCAAGCGCGGCACGAAAGTAAGTCCCCCACATGCCGAAAATTACGGCAGAAGGAGTGGTAACTAATATGAAGCGGATTATTTTACTCACGACGCTGATGGCGACGATGGCGATTTTGTTCGCCAACGCAGCCTTCGGCCAGTCGACAATGCGTCGCAGCTATAACGACCTTGACGTCGACATCTGGACCGATAAGGATGACGGTTCGAACTACTACGAAGGTGATGACATCACCATTTACTTCCGGGCTTCGCGCGATTGCTTCGTGACGATTTATGATCTGGACACGCGCGGCAACGTGAACCTGTTGTTCCCGGCTGATCCGCGTGACGAGAATTACATTCGCGGCGACCAGGTCTATATGATTCCGGATCGCGGCGACAACTATCGGTTGACGCTGGAAGGTCCTCCCGGAAACGAGACGATTCAGATTGTTGCCACAACCGATTATCACGCGGTGCCGGATTGGCGCGGACCGATGTCGGTGTATGATGACGACTGGGGATTCAAGTATGATGGCGACAACGACCAGTTCATCCAGCGCGTTAATCGCCGGTATTTTCCGGATGATCAGTGCGCGGTCGATCAGGTCGCTTTCTATGTAGCTCCGCGCTACTACTATCAGCCGGAGAAGAACGACTGCTACGGCGACTGCGGGCAGGTGTACATTGACTATCCGGACGGCTGCGAAGTTTATGTCAACGGTGTGTTCTTCGGATACGCGCCGCTGTATGTTCCTTCGATCTATCTGGGTCGTCATCGAGTGACGGTCTATTGGGGTGCGAGCATCGTGTACAACGACTGGATCTTCGTTGATGCCTGGCATCCATACTTCGTCTACACGCGTCCGTGGTATGTTTACGACTACTGCTACACCAACTGGTATCGCGGACATGTTTGGGATACCTGGTACGATGGACCCTCACGCTACAAGTATAAGGACAGAGACTTCTATTCATACAAGAAGCCGGATTCGCGTCGCGGTTACACTGTGGTGACGAACACGCACGGCAAGTATGAGAAGTCGAAGACGTATGCCGAGAAGTCGACGAGGATTGAGAAGTACAAGTCGACCTACAAATACGACAAGTCGACAAAGACCTACACTGCCTCGAAGGGCAGGTACGATTATGACAAGAGCAAGAATACCAGCTCGGGTAAGGGCAGGGACTTCGATGACTACAATAGTGCCAAGAGGTCGACCAAGGGTTCCGGCGACAATGATGGTGCGTACACCAAGCCAAAGTCGGGGAGCGGCAATGGCAAAGCCACGACCGGAGACAACAACAAGGGCAAGTCTGGTGGAACCGTCAAGAAGCCGGCCGTTGGCAAGGGTGGAGACAGCGGTAAGGGCAGCTCCGGAGATGATGTGAAGAAGCCGACGAACAAAGGCAGCGACAACTCCGACAAAGTGGCGCCGAGTTCCGGTGGCAAGAAGTCAAGCCCGTCTGTCAGCAGCGGCAGCAACAAGTCGAGCGGAAGCGCACCGAGCAAGTCGAGCGGCAATTCCGGGAATTCCGGAAGTAAGAGCGGCGGCAAGTCAGGCGGGAACTCCGGAGGCAAGAAGAAGTAACACTCTCACCATGTGGTGCTTCCTATAGAGCGGCTTGCGGTCCGAAAGCCGAAGGGTGATCGGACCGCATCCCAATTTTGTATGCAGGCATTGTTGTTGACTTGCATGGAGATTGCAGTTAAGCTGGATGAGACTATGAAATACGGAAGATACATACTTGGCGTCGCTTTGTGCGTGTTGCTGCTTGGTGCATCGGCATCCGGAGTGTCCCGCAAGCCGAAATCGAGCGGGGACAACAAGGCGAAGGCCGCTGACACGGTTAAGCAGGGTCAACCAGCCCAGAGTTCCGACAAAAAGACCGTGACGACTCCTAGTTTGCCGGTCAAAAAGGACAGCAGTTCAACGAAGCAAGTGACACCGGCGAAGTTTAATGACTTCCAGGACGAAAACAAGAACGGCATCGACGATCGGTTGGAGAAGACGAGTACCGACGCGAAGAAGCCTTCGCCGACGGCGACCAAGAAAACCGAGACGAAGAAGACTGAAACCAAGAAGACTGAAACCAAGAAGTCCGGGACAATAACCAAGACACCGACTGCTTCGAAGAAGTCCAAGTAGTCTTCGACACAATAGAAAATAAGAAGGCGATGCACCCATGCGGGTACATCGCCTTCTTGTTTGCGTGGTAAACGATTCTACTTCGAGTAACCAGAACAGTCACAAGTGAGACCGGGATTCGGCCCACCAGAGAACACGAACTGTATTAAGTAAACGGCGTCAGAAATGGTGACCACGCCACTGCAGTCGGCATCACCAGAACCAATTGAATTCGGAGTCGGCGCTACGCCACCAAGGAAGACGAAGGAAATGAGAGCAACCGCGTCGCTGACAGTGTAAGCGCCGCTGCCGTCGGCATCTCCGACCAGCCAGGTACAGGTCGCCGGAAGGTTGACATTGACCAACTCCAGGGTGGAGAATTGAGACAGTTGATTCTCGGCATCTTTGGCGCGCACCCGATAGTAGTAGGCGCCATCAGTTAAACCGGAGACATGGAAGGTGGAGTCGGTTTCGGTATTGGTTAGCATTGTTTGGCTGGCGTATGAGTCGACGGGATAGATGTCATCGATCCAGAGGCCAGGGTCATTAACGAATCCGTCGCTGGTATAGCGGAAGCGGTAGAGGATGTTTTGTCCGACGTAGGGCGTCAAGCTGAATTTTGCCTGGACCCAGCCGGTGGACGCACCGGTAATACCGTTGCCGATGTTGTTGCCGTGCGGGTCGTCGTTGGTGGTGATGTTTCCGGGGATTGTCGCCCATGAGCCGCCGCCGTTAGTGGAGACTTCGACAAAGCCGTAGTCCCAACCATCTTCGATGTCATACCACGCGTTGAATTTCAGACTGTCACCGGGAAGAACCTGCAAGGCATTGACTGCGGTTAAGCGGTTGTTGAGGTTGGCGGCAGAGCCGGAGAAGTATGACTTCGTTCCAGAGACCGCACGGATGGTGGAAGTCGTGAAACCGTTCTCGGTCCAATTTCCGCTGACGGTTTCGATGTTATCGGCACCACGGGCGTATCCGCTCAATTGCCAGACTTCGAAGTTCTGTGCCGGATTGTCAAAATCGAGGTGATGCCAGGACAGATCGAATTCGCTGACCGTGATGTCCGCCTGTGGATAGATCACGGGCTTATTCGGGGCAAGCAGTTTTTTGGGGGCTTCGGCAATGCGCGCCAGGAAAAGCATCGGTCCAAGAGCGTTTTGCACAAGCGGTGTGATGCGGCTGGTAGGCGGCCAGAAATTATCGCTGCTATTGCCGATTTCGATGGTGACGGCGTAGTTCTTATTCTTGGTTACTTGCTCGCCGTAGCCCCAGTCATCAGTTGAGCCGTTGACCGGATAGAGTAATTGCCAAGGTGGACCGACAGCATAACCGGCCAGTGCGGCGACTGTGTCGGCCATGGATACAAAGAGGTCATTGTCGGGTGTGTAGATGCGGTCATATCCCCAAGGATAAAGGAATAGATCAGAATACGAATGCAATGAAAGTGTGATGACGAAGTTTCTTGATTCAATGAAAGCCTTCTCGACCTGTGTTTCCGGTTCGGAGAAAGGACCGGTGCCGCGATAGGTGTTGTCTGCGCCGACCGGTGACGAGCCTTCGTCGTCATATCCCCACTGATAGCCGTAATTACGGTTGAGGTCGACGCCGAAACTTCCATTACCGTTGTTGCGGCGGTTCTTGCGCCACAATCCGCCGCCACCCGGATCAGTTTCTTCGTTGTAGTAGTATCCATCAGGATTCATGCAGGGGCTGAAGAATAGCTCGCGATTATTCACTAAATAGGTCACCTGTGGATCAGTGCCGTAGTTATTGGTGAGGTAGCGCATGAAATAGATCAATGCTTCCGGAGTGATGACTTCGCGGGCATGATGAGCGGCGTAGTAGTAAACTTCAGGTTCGCTTTCATCGACCAGCGGATTGTCGGAGATTTTCATGACATAGATCGGGCGCAGTTCGAGAGAATTGCCGATCGACCACTTCGGACGGACGGTGAGGGGATTGGCGGTGGCGATTGAATCCATTGCCAATTCGATTTCGTCGAGGGTGCGATAACCGCCCATGCTCTTGCTGGGATCGAAGCGGCTTTGGAAGAACGCAGTCATATCCGGGATAGTGACTTCGTACTTGAGTCCACTTGCGGCGAGTTGTTGCAGGTCTTCGCTCGAAACGACCACGTCGACGAACTTCTCCACCGAATAGACTTCGTCAAGTTGCAGAGATTTCAATATCAGTTGATCAGCACGCGTTTCGATGGTGATGCGTGCTTGAGAGAGTTGCTCGGCGGCTTGAATTTGGTTAGTGAGTGATGCCCAGACCAATACTGCCAGTAAGCAGGATACGATAGTCCGACGGGTGATCATCTGGCCAGCTCCTTCGCGTGGTGAAGTAAAATCAACGCCGCTGCTCGCGCGGCTGATAATCGGTTTAGGAGTAACAATATAAGCTAAAATGGGGTTGAGGCAACATTATTCTCGACAGCGGTTGACAAGTCAACTTGGTGTGGGATGATCGGCAGAGTAATGGTAAATTTTGTACCGATTCCGACCTGGGATTGACAAGTGATTGTCCCGCCGTGCGCCATGACCCATTTTCGCGCGAGCGCCAAACCGAGACCTGTACCATCAGCTTTACCGGAAGTGTAGAACGGTGTGAAGATTCGCAGAAGTTGGTCATCGGACATTCCTTTGCCCTGGTCGGCGATTTCCAGCTGGAACATCTGTGACGTTCTGTCGAAGCGAATATCGAGCGAGATCGACTGGTGCGGGAGAGAGGCCTGAACCGCGTTCTCGATGAGATTGATCAGAGTATTGAGAATCAGCAAAGGGTCGCAAACGAATTGCGGGGTATCATTTTGGCAGGTGACAATCAACTGAAGACTGCGTTCGGCGAGTTTGTTTTCGAAATGAGTGAGCAGCGCCTGACGGATTTCCGCGAACGGTGTTGGGACTGGAGCAATTTCACCCACGCGCGAGAGTTTGAGAAAACGGTCGAGCATTTCGCCGGTGAGGCGAGCTTCGCGCAGAATTCCGGAAACCATCTCGGATGAAGGACCCTCGGAACAGAGTTTCGTTAACAGCTGCGAATAGCCGATCACGGCTCCCATCGAGTTACGCAATTGATGGGCAAGGCCGGCGGACATCTCGCCGAGCACTGCCATTTGCTCTTTCACGACAATTTCGGCTTCGAGGCGCTTCAGATCGGTGATGTCGGAGATGAGGAGGGTGGCACCACGCAGGGCGCCGTAAGCATCGGTAACTAACGAGCAAGTAACGGAGAGCCAGATATTGCATTTGTTTCTGCCGACGATTTCGATTTCCGGGATGCTCTTGCCGGCGCGAGTGCGGAGTGTCTCTGCAAGCAGGTTTTGCAGGGACGGCCACTCACCAAGAGCGCTGGAGAATTCACTGGTAAGAGCGTCTTCAGTGGCAATACCGAGGATTTTTGCGGCTGACTCGTTGAAGTGGGTAATTGTGCCGTCAAGGCTGCAGCTCAAGACGCCGGAGGGCATACTACCGAGAACATCTTCAGTGTAGCGTTCGAGACTGGCAGCGCGATCGCGCTGTTGGGCATAGAGCTGTTGCAGTTTCTGCTCTTTCGTGCGCAGTTCGCTGATGACTTTCTGAAAGGCCTCGACAGCGAAATCGACGGACTCCGGCTTGTCGGTGCGGGCGATGTCGGCGGCGATGGCTTCGCTCTTGATCTGGTTGTAGGGCTTCATGGTAATCTTGAGGAGCATAACCGCCATAGTCAAGGCAGCGAGGACGCTCAAGACTTGAAAGAGAGTGTTAAGCACAGCGAAGCGTTCAATATCGCTCAGCTCGCCGGCATTAATTGCGACGACGAGAGTCAGCGGTTGGCCATCATCACTGACAAAATGATAGAAACCGATTCGTTCAGAGCCGGACGAGGGGAGTTGATACGGTTCGGACAGTGACGCCGGCAGTCCGCTGTGAATTCCGCCGGCGATTGTCTTGGGTAAACCATAAGACCTGCGGATTTCAGCGAGACGTGTTGAGGTAACGAAGTTGGAGGATTGCGCTGAATCATCGCGAAGGAGGTCGGTTTCAATGAGTGAGATTTTCGTGAATCCTGCCGCTAATGCCAGATCGCGCACCGGTTGAGAGTTAATGCGGTCAACGGGATTCGAACGCAATGCACCGGCGAGAAGCCGCAGATTTTGCGAAGACTCGTCGAGGAGCTGTTGTTCCTGTGCCGATTTGGTCTGACTGAAATACCTCAAGGAGTTGAGATTGGCGACCAGGATCAGCAGGAACATGAAAGCGAGGGTCAGGCGAATCCGAATTTCGTAGGTAAATCCGATTCGTTTCAACAGGCCGACATCGATTTCACCAGATTTGAATTTGAGAAGTCTCATCTTAGGTATTATCGGCTGGCGGCGGGGATGCAGTTAGCGGCAGTTAATGCTTGCCAGCGGTTCGTTTTGAGGGTATTCTTGATACAGATGATGAATCGAATCTGGATGTTGATACTGGCGGCGGTATTTGCCGGAATGACAGGGCAGTGTTTTGCACAGACGGCGGAGTATATGCTGCGTTATGAGGCAAAGCACTTTGCGAAGCTATTACAGGTGACTCAGCACCACGTAATCAACGAGCGGTTTGATGCCAAAGAACTGAATGTCGCGATCTTTGCGTATCGACTTGACCAGAGGTCAGAGCAGAACACGATGACGGACAGCGCCCTTTTCAGCACAAGCAAGCTGGTTTTTGATGACTATTTTCTCGATTCGATGGAGGAAAACCGGCAGTACTTGCTTTCGCTGCCGATGGCGCGGGTAATGGCGAATCATCGGGTCAAGTTTCTCGGAACGGTCGATACAATAGCTGGATTGCCCTCGTACCAGTATTCGATAGAGTCCGAAGGAAGCCGGGAGTACCTGGTCTGGCTGGCGGAGGCACCGAAGGGACTCGAGAATCTGCTTCTATGGCAATCGCTTGAATATCAAGAGCGAAAAGGGTCTTTCTTGCTTGATGAAGAGCTGTGCAATGTTATTCGATTGATTCTTTTGAGGAATGCCAGTTTTCCGCCCAAATCTGAATCGCCGGGGAAACCGTTCATCATTACACGGTACGACACGGCGGTAAACCCCGATTATCTCAACGCACGCGACAATAGCTATCTGTATGAATTAAAGCGTCTTACGGTCGAAGCTTCAACGGTTGAGTAAAGTCGAGTTACATTGTTTGGCGAATTCTCGCAAAGATCACCTCATTTCCGCGTATAAGTAACTGATAGGTTTGCGGTTGACAGACCGATTTTTTTTGCTACCTTCGTTGGCACTCTTAGGTGGAGAGTGCTAAGAGCGGAATGGAGAGATGGCAGTTTATAACTTAACAGAGCGTGAACGTGTAGTCCTGGCGGTTTTGATCGACTACTACATCCGCACGGCGGAACCGGTCGGGTCGCGGGTGATTGCGACACGCTTCAATCTCGGAGTCTCTCCGGCGACGATCCGGAATACGTTGTCGGACCTTGAAGAGCGGGGACTGATTGAACAGCCGCACACTTCGGCGGGACGGATTCCCACCGAGTCTGGGTATCGGCTTTATGTTGACTCTCTGCTCAAGACGGAGAAGCTTTCGCAGACAGACCGTGACAAGATCAAGAAATTGTTGGTAACCGACTATAGCGCCATCGAAGACGTTTTGGAACAGACGGCGCGAGTTTTGGCAAAAGTCTCGGCGCAACTTGGCGTGACGGTGATGCCAAAGTTTGAAGAAGCGGTACTCAACAAGATTGATCTGGTGCAAGTTACGGACAAGAAGGTGATGGTGATCATCGCCGTCAAGTCGGGATTGGTGCGAACTCTGCTCCTGGAAGTAGACACGGAAATTGACCACCAGGCAATCCGACAAACGGCAGAGATTCTCAATGACAAATTAGTCGGATTGACTTTGGGTGAAATCCGGCGCACGGTATTTGAGAGACTGCGCAACGAAAGTCGCGGCGAACCGCAACTGCTGAAGTTGTTCATGGAGCAGAAGGAGCATATCCTTGATGAGTCAGCCATAGAAGGGCTGCATACGGACGGGACCACGAACATCATTTCGCAAAAAGAATTTCAAGACCCCGAGAAGTTGCGCGAGTTCATCACATTGTTAGAGGAGCGCAAGAGCCTGGTGGGGTTGCTCAAGCACAAAACGGTGAGTGACGGCGTATCGGTGACGATCGGCGCCGAGTCGAATATCGAAGGGATGAAGGGTTGTTCGGCGGTCATTCATACATACGAAGTCGGCCAGAACCGCGGAACGATCGGCATTATCGGCCCGACGCGCATGGAGTATGCGAAGCTCATGTCGGTGGTTGATTATACGGCGAAGGTGCTGTCGGAAATCTTGTCAAAGTAGAGAATGGTTTTGGAGATATGGAAAAAGAAGATCTGAAGAATAGTACTGAAGAAGCGGCTGTCGAAGTTGAAGCCACAGCAGAAGCGAATGCGGAGACAGCGACACCGATCGTCGAGCAAGACGAGGCAGCGTTGTTGAAGCAACAGCTTGAGGAGCAGAAGAACAACTATCTGCGACTGGCGGCGGAGTTCGACAATTTCCGCAAGCGTACGCGCCGTGATACGGCGGACATCATCCGCAGCGCCAACGAATCGTTGATTATTCAATTGCTGGATGTACTTGATAACTTCGACCGAGCGATGAAAAGCCGCGAAGAGAATGTAGATTTCGAGACTTACAGCAAAGGCGTTGCGCTGGTATATGACAAGCTAAACGCAATTCTGGGCAATGCGGGTTTGAAGCGATTTGAATCAGTCGGCGAACCGTTCGATCCAAGACTTCATGAAGCACTGCTTCAGGTCGAAGCGGACGACAAGGAGCCGGATACGGTGGCGAATGAACTGTCACCGGGTTACACGCTGAATGACAAGGTGATTCGCCACGCCAAGGTTGGTGTTACGAAGAAGAAGGAAGAAAACTAAATCGTTGCTGATGCACGATAAATTGATAGCTTTGGGCTATGTTCGCGGATTCGATGTGATGGAGGTTAAGAATAATGGCTAAGGTAATTGGAATAGATCTGGGCACGACCAACTCTTGCGTCGCTGTCATGGAAGGCGGCGAGCCGGTCGTCATTCCGAATCAGGAAGGCGGGCGCACGACGCCCTCGGTGGTGGCGTTTTTGGATAACGGAGAGAAGTTGGTTGGACAGATTGCCAAACGACAGGCGATCAAGAATCCGACGAATACAGTGTTCTCGATTAAGCGATTTATGGGACGCCGGCATTCGGAAGTGAGTTCCGAAGAGAAGCTCGTTCCCTACAAGGTCACGGAAAACGAGTCCGGTGATTGCCGGGTGGATATCAATGGAAAGTTGTTCTCGCCGCCGGAGATTTCGGCGCTGATTCTGCAGAATCTTAAGGCGACGGCAGAGTCGTATCTTGGCCATTCAGTCACACAGGCGGTGATTACCGTGCCCGCATACTTCAATGACAGCCAGCGCCAGGCGACCAAGGATGCCGGACGCGTGGCGGGTCTTGAAGTGCTGCGCATTATCAACGAGCCGACGGCGGCAGCGTTGGCGTATGGTCTTGACAAGAATAAGAATCAGAAGATTGCCGTGTACGATTTGGGCGGCGGCACGTTTGATATATCGATTCTCGAGTTGGGCGACAGCGTGTTTGAAGTGCTTTCCACCAACGGCGATACGCATCTGGGCGGCGATGATTTCGATCAGCGGTTGATTGATTACATCGCAGAGGAGTTCCTCCGTCAAGAGTCGATTGACCTTCGCAAGGACCGGATGGCGCTGCAACGCCTGAAAGAAGCTGCGGAGAAAGCCAAGTGCGAGCTGTCTACGACAATGCAGACGCAGGTGAATCTGCCGTTTATTACCGCAGATCAGAACGGGCCGAAACATCTTGACTTGACAATTACGCGCGCCAAGCTGGAGCAGTTGACGGATGATCTTATTCAACGCACGGTCGAGCCGTGTCGTCGCGCTTTGAAGGATGCCGGTCTTGATCCGTCGCAGGTCGCCGAAGTGGTACTTGTGGGCGGCATGACGCGCATGCCCAAAGTACAACAGATTGTAAAGGACTTGTTCGGGCGTGAACCGCATCGCGGTGTGAATCCGGACGAGGTCGTGGCGATTGGGGCGGCGATTCAGGGCGGCGTTTTGGCAGGCGATGTCAAGGATGTGCTGCTTCTGGATGTGACTCCGCTGTCGCTGGGAATTGAAACGCTCGGTGGTGTGGCGACGCGATTAATTGAGCGAAATACGACCATTCCGACACGCAAGTCGCAGGTGTTCTCGACGGCTTCGGATAATCAGCCGGCAGTGAGTATTAATGTGCTTCAGGGCGAGCGCGAGATGGCGATCGACAATCGAACGCTGGGACGATTTGATCTGGTGGGAATTCCGCCGGCGCCGCGCGGTATGCCGCAGATCGAGGTGACATTCGATATTGATGCCAACGGCATCGTGCACGTTTCGGCCAAGGATCTGGGTACCGGCAAGGAGCAGAAGATCAAGATTGAGTCATCGTCGGGATTGTCGGAATCCGAAATCCAGAAGATGGTTCGCGATGCGGAAGCCAATGTCGAGGTCGACAAGAAGAAGCGTGAACTAATAGAAGTACGCAACAAAGCTGACCAGGTCATCTACTCGACAGAGAAGACACTCAAAGATTATGGCGACAAGGTTTCTGCCGAAGAGCGTCAGGCGATTGTCGATGCCAAGGAGAAGCTGGAAGCGGCGATCAAGACCGATTCGGTTGAGATCATCAATCAGAAAATGGACGACCTGATGACGGCATCGCAGAAGATCGCAGAGATGATCTATAAACAGACGCAGGAACAGCAGGCGGCAGGGGCTTCACCGCAGGGTGAAACCGCCGGTGAAGCCAAAACGCAGGGCGGCGGTCCGGCTAAGGAAGATGTCGTCGATGCCGACTATGAAGTAGTTGACGAGGACAAGAAGAAGTAGTCCCGACGCAGTGATGGAGGTCACTGCTTACTGATATGAGCAAACGAGATTATTACGAGATTCTCGGCGTTGCGAAGACGGCGACCGAAGATGAGATAAAGAAGGCCTACCGCAAGCTGGCGGTGCAATATCATCCGGACAAGAACCCGGGAGATAAAGCCTCCGAAGAGAAATTCAAAGAGGCCACCGAGGCATATGAGGTTCTCAAGGATGCCCAAACGCGTGCGCGCTATGACCAGTTTGGCCATGCGGCGACCTCGGGACAGGGTGGATTCCCCGGCGGCGGCGGATACGGGCAGGGATTCGATATCAACGATGCACTACGCGCCTTCATGCGTGATTTTGGCATGGGTGGTTCGAGTTTCGAGGAAATGTTCGGCGGCGGCGGTCGACGCGGCGGTGGACGGCAACATTTTCACGGCGAAGATATCAAGGTTCGTCTGCGGCTGACTCTGGAAGAGATTGCCTTTGGCGCCGAGAAGGTGATCAAATACAAGCGATTCAAACGCTGCGGAACTTGTTCAGGATCAGGCGCGGCGGCGGGTGCATCAAAGGAGAAATGCCGGGTCTGCAAAGGCGCAGGCGAGGTGCGGCAGGTTTCTCGTTCAATGTTCGGGCAATTCATTAATGTGAGCACCTGTTCGAACTGCGGTGGCAGCGGTGAAGTCATCACGGCGCCGTGTCCGGCTTGCACCGGCTCGGGCAGAGTTGAAGAGCAGGCGACAATCACGGTAAAGATTCCTGCCGGAGTGGCGGAAGGGAATTATATCCCGATGCGTGGCGAGGGCAATGCCGGGATGCGCGGCGGCGAATCGGGCGATTTGATTGTGCTGATCGAGGAGAAAGATCACGAGCGATTTGTCCGGCACGGCAATGACATCATTACGGAAGTGCCGGTGACGATCTCGACGGCGGCACTTGGCGGTGAGATTGAGATAGAGACACTTGACGGCAAGGTCAAGCTGAAGATTCCGGCCGGTACACAGACCGGGAAGATTCTTAAATTGCGCGGACAAGGGTTGGGTAAGTTGCGTTCTTCCGGGCGCGGCGATCTGCTGGCGAAGATGACCGTGTGGACGCCGCAGAGTTTGTCAGCGGAGCAGAAGGCGCTGTACGAGAAGCTGCGCCGTTTAGAAGGGGACGTTCCACCAGCGAAGGACACGAAGTCGATTTTTGAGCGACTGAAAGAATCGCTGGGGGTGTAAAGTTGGCAGGATACTTAGAAATCAGCGTAAAATGTGATCATACTGCCGAAGACATCGTCACATCGTTCATCACGGAATCGCTTTCACAGGGATTAGTCACGGAAGTTGCCGATGACGGTTTTCGTGTGAAGTTCTACCTTCCAGTGGAAGACGAGTCGCGCGACAAGGTTGAGTCATTGGGCAAGTATCTTGTGCGGTGCGGTGTCGCCAGTGCGGAGACACTTGAGTCGATGATATCGGTTCGCCCGATTGACGATATCGACTGGATCAAATCGTATCAGCAGTCATTGGAATCGGTGATCGTAGACAACATCGTTATCAAGTCCACCTGGGATCAGATCAACTACGGCGATAAGCTGCAGATTATCATCGAGCCGAAGATGGCTTTCGGCACCGGGCATCATGAAACAACGCAAATGTGCATGATGCAGCTTCAGAAGGACGTCAAGCCGGGTGACAAGATGCTTGATTTGGGCTGCGGTTCCGGGATCTTGAGTATTTTGGCTGCGAAGCTGGGCGCCGGCGCGTGCCTCGGCCTCGATATCGATTTAGCGGCGATTGAGAATGCACAGGAGAATATCGAGCTAAACAAGGTGGCGGACCGGGTTGTTATTCAGTTCGGTTCGATGGAAAAGGTTCATCATGTCGGTTACTATGACATCGTTGTCAGTAATTTGATCAAGGACGAGATTTACAATCTGTTCGAGAACTTTATGCGCTGCCTAAAACCGGGCGGCATTCTCATTCTCTCCGGCATATTGATCGAGCAGGAGGAAGAGTTCGTCAACTTCCTGCGGCTCAAAGGCACCAAAGGAAATCAGATCGCTCGCAAGAATGACTGGATCTGCTGCCGTGTCATCAAAGCTTAGCAACAGCACACATTTTTATTTCGAGCCGGATCAACTGGAAGGGGAGATTTGCACTTTCGGTCGCGAAGAGTCGGATCATATACTCAAAGTCTTTCGGCTCTACATCGGCGACATGCTGTTGGCGACAGACGGTTGCGCGAATCTATACAATATGCAGATTGCGGCTTACGAGAATAAAGCCGTTAAGGCGCGCGTGGTGAAAGTGTCGCGCCACATCAATGAACTGCCGTTCGAGGTCACTGTTGGATTTGGACTGCCGCAACAGTCGAAGGCGGATCAGATTTTTGACCAGTGCACGCAGCTCGGGGTGACGGCTTTTCTGCCGGTCATCGCCAAGAATTCTCCCAGCAAGTTAACCAAGGAAAAATCGCGAGAACGAATCGAACGTTGGCGCAAGGTCGTGATCAGTTCGATGAAACAGTCATTGCGGACGATTCTGCCGGACATTTCGGAACCGGTGGATATTGAAGATGCTTGCGCGCTGTTCGGTATGTTCGATCTGGTTTTGCTTGGCTCGCTGAAGGGACCATTGTTTCAATCTGAAATGACTGCGAGTGCAAAGAAGATGTTGTTACTCACGGGACCAGAAGAGGGTTTCAGCCGCATCGAGGAAGACACCATGATTCGAGCCGGTGCCAAGCCGGTGCTTTTGGGGGACCGGAGGCTTCGCGCTGAACTGGCGCCGGTGGTGCTGGCGACTTTGGCGACGAACCGCCGAAATTGATAAGTAAAGCGGGGCGAGAAAATCATTGAGCTAATTGATGCGATTGTCGATACTTTTTGTGATATGAATCCCGAAGTGATCTTAAGCATTTATTCATTTGGATTAGGGGCGTTCATCGGCTCGTTTTTAAACGTGCTGATCCACCGCCTACCGCGCAAGGAGAACTTCGTGACCGGCCGGTCACATTGTCCAAAGTGCAACGAGATGATTCGTTGGTACGACAATATCCCGTTGTTGAGTTTTGTGATATTGCGCGCCAAATGCCGTCGCTGTAAGTCGCCGATTTCGTGGCGTTATCCGGTGGTCGAACTGGTAACCGCGTTGTTTTTCCTGCTGGCCTATACACTTTATGGTCTGAGTTTTCACACGATGGTGGCGGCGATATTTTTCTCGATGCTGCTGGTGGTGACGCTGATTGATTTCGAGTATTACATTATACCGGATAGAATCACCTACCCCGGAATGGTACTGGGGCTGGGGCTGTCATTTGTCAATCCATTGGTTACGCCGTTGGATGCGTTGATTGGCCTGGTAGCGGGCGGATCTTCGCTATACCTGCTGGCGATCCTTGGCGATTACTTGTTCAAGAAGGAATCGCTGGGCGGCGGTGACATAAAACTGGCGGCGATGCTGGGTGCATTCCTGGGCTGGAAGAACATCATTTTCATCTTTTTTGGGGCAGCAGTTCTGGGATTAATCTTTGCAGTGGGACAAATGGTCATCTCGCGAAAAGAGGGAGCGGGGCGAATGATACCATTCGGACCATTCTTATCGTTGGCGGCACTTCTGGCGCTGTTTTTCGGAGAAATGCTGATCGATTTCTACGTCCACGACATTCTTGCTTTGAATTAGCTTCAAGAAAATCGTTCCCAAAAAATTTTAGCGGAAGCTGGGGAAGCTTCCGCTAAGTGGATTGTCTGTAAAAGACACTACTGGCCAAGATGAACTAG
>CAZQBX010000059.1:0-21312 GCA_964592145.1 uncultured Ignavibacteria bacterium | reverse complement strand
CATGCATAAAGCCGTGGCCTGAGAAGCCGTTGGCATGGAAGAATCGCGGATAAACTCCGCTCGAACCGAGAATTGCGTGATGGTCGGGTGTCGTATCATAGAGACCGCCCCATTGGGCTTTGATCTCGGCAATCTCAAGCTGCGGAATTCTCTTCAGTCCCTTCTCCAAAATTGCATCAGTGTAATCCGGATGGGCTGATTCGTCAAAACCCTCGGGAGTGTCCTTGTCCGCCCAACCCAGCAACAACCCTCCAGACTCCTTATGCGTATACAAACCAGAACTCATATCGACAACCATTGGAAACGACTCCGTGATGAAATCGAGCGGCGCCGTAGTGACAATCTGTCTCTTATATGCGCGAACCGGTAAATCGATCCCAAGCCATGATGCGACTTGTCGTGAATGCGGTCCAGCCGCATTGACAACGCAATTTGTCGAAAACTCGCCTTTGTTGGTAGCTACGCCGGTAAGCACATCTCCAGACCGGTGAATGCCGATTGCTTCGTGTTCAGTCAAGAATTTCACACCCAGCCTGCGTGCAGCGCTGACGTAACCCTGAGTAAACTGATGCGGATCGCCGATGCCGTCCTTGCGCGAAAACGTTCCGCCCAGAACGTCGTCCACAAACAACGGCGGTACGAGTTCCTTGATTTGATCGCGCGACAACCACTCGACTGGATGCCCGACACGCTGCCACATTGCAAATTGCCTGCGAAACGCCTCGAGATGCTCATCAGTTGTCATCAAGAAAAGGTAGCCGACTTGGTCAAACTGAACCTCGGCGCCGGTTTCTTCCTGAAAGACTTCGAATTTCTGCTCTGACAGCATCGACAGGCGGACATTGATCTCGGTACCAAACTGGGCGCGTATGCCTCCCGCGCACTTTGCCGTGGCGCCATTGCCCAGATATTGATCCTTCTCAAGGACTGCGATCTTTCCGAACTTTCTTTTGGCGAGGTAATAAGCAATCGAGCAGCCAATGATCCCCCCGCCAATTATGACAACATCATACTTTTCAGACATGCAAAGACTCCTTGGTGACGTAGCCTGTCAGGTAGCAATTAAGCGGGCAATAGGGGCAAGTCAAGGGAGATTTAGGACGCAATTGAAGCTGGAAAACTGCCTGAAATTCAGGTGGCACAGTTCTGTTTCAGTAGCGCCGGGATGTTTTTGTTGATTTGGCCAACGACATTCCGGAATTTCGATTCATACGATGGAAACAGTATTGATTGAAGGCATTCTGGCGATGATGGCATTTGGCATCGTCGTCGGTGGACTCGTACTCATTGCGACCGTAATCAGTTTGCGCAATCGTGTCGCCAAACTGGAACGACTGGTTCAACAACAGCCGGTCGCGGCTGTACTGCAGCGTCCCGCTCCGGAAGTTGTGCGCGACAGTTCGGTTACGCCACTTTCCCAGTCCGCAAAAACAGTGCTACCGCCAGCTGTCCCACTTGGAGCCGGATCTACCCCAGCCGACAGATTCGTGCGCTGGATCAAAGAGGATTGGCTGCTGAAGCTCGGGGCGCTGCTTCTTTTGGTCGGATTCAGCTGGCTTGCGACATACGCCTTTCTCAACAACTGGGTCGGTCCGATGGGCAGGATCGTAATTGGGTTGATTGCCGGAGTCGGCTTTATCACGCTCGGATGGGTGCGCATCCGAAAATTCCTTCATCAGGGCGGCATCTTCCTTGTGCTCGGCTCGACCACAGTATTGGTCACGACATACGCCGCGCGCGAAGTTTACGATTTCTTCACGCCTGCTTCCGCATTGATTCTGATGTTCTTGAGTACGGCGTTTGTAGCGCTGGCAAGTGTGAAGTATAACAGCCGCGCGTTGGCTCTCTCGAGTATCATTCTTGCCGGGATTGCGCCGCTATTGACGAATTCACCAACCACCGACAACATTGCGCTGTTTTCCTATCTATTCGTGATCACTCTGGGGGCCATTTGGATCGTCTTCCTGACTGGCCGACGCGAACTCACAATTGCTGCACTCGCTGTGGTCACACTTTACAGTCTGCCATTTTTCTTCTCGCTGTTTCGCAACGACAAGGACATTCTCCTGCTCTTTGCTTTCGCGTTTTCGACCGTGTTTTTTTTGACGAATGCTTCAGGACTCATTAAGTCCAGAACCGGCAGAAGTACCGCCGATTTGATTACTGCCGCCGGTAACGGTATGTTTCTGCTGGCATGGATCATGGCCGCCGCTCCGGATGAGTGGAAAAGCCTGATAATTGCCGCTTGGATGATCGTGTTTGTGACCGGCGCGTACTTGATTTCACAGGCGGCGAAGCAGAGTTCGCCGTTTTACGTCTATGCCGGTGTTGCGGTAATCATGCTCGCTGCCGCTTCCGCTGTTGAGCTATCCGGTGCAGCGTTGACGATTGCCTACACGGTCGAGTGTGGACTGGTGACGGTACTTTCGTATTTGATCAGACGGGATGTCAGAATATCACAACACACGTGTTTCCTGCTTGTCGTTCCGATAATTCGATCAGTAAGCAGTATCGAGGAATTTGGCTGGAGCGAGTCGGTCTTCAATCAGCACTTCTTTGTGTTGGCGATTCTCGCGCTTGTACTGAGTGGTCTCGGGATCTTCTTCAAGTATACGACGAGCACGGTCGCAAAGCCCTCGCCAAGGCTTTCAAATGCCTTAATCGTAATAGGAACTGCGTATGCCTATCTGCTACTATGGCTTTCGTTGCATACGGCATTTGAGCGCTCGGACATTGCTGTTGCGGTATCATTGTTAACCTATACTGTCATTGGACTGCTGACCTACATACGTGGACGTGCAATCGACACGAAAGGACTTATTATTTATGGTGGATGTCTGTTGGGCTTTGTAGTCTTGAGGCTCTTGACTGTCGATGTCTGGAAGATGGAACTCACGGGCCGGATCATTACGTTCTTGTTAGTCGGCGCATTATTGATGAGCACCGCATTTCTGGTTCGAAAACGCCAAGCTACAAGAGAAAGCCAGAGACAGGAGTAATTGCTGATGAAGAAGTTCGCGTACATACTCCTCACGTTAGCTCCGCTAATTTCGTTTCCCACCTCCAATCCAGTTTCGGCAATGAGTCGGCTGGCAACGGACAGCATCACCAGCGCCTATCGCCAGCTGTTGGTCGTCTCAGATGTTCCGATCACTGTGCCGACTGTAGTGGAGATTTCGTTCAAAGGGGAAGCGCTCCAGCGATACGAGTTCGCGGTGTTCGACGAAACTGATTCGGCTTTTGTACCGTACCTCTTTCGTCAAGATCCATTGCTTGACTATTCCATTGACTCGATCGATGCTAATAACAGCGCGGGTACGGCAGCATCGCTCATCGATAATAGGCTCGACACATTTGCGGAATTCTACCTTTCGGATGATGGGTACGGAGAGGCAAAGATCGTACTGCAATACGCGGAGCCATTTGCGGCCAACGGTGTTTCATTGGTGCTCGACAAGCACGTTGCGTTGCCGAGGTTGATTGATGTTCGAGTTGGTGAAGAAAGTGGCGAAGATCGAGTATTGGTTTCCCAACTCAAAGTTGAAGACGTCACAATTCGATTTCCCCTGACAAGTGTTCGTCGCTGGACAATCGTGTTGACACACAGTCAACCGCTGCGGATCGCAGAATTGCGGCTTCTCACCGAATATGAGTCAAAGGATACAACGCGAACGATGAGATTCCTGGCACAGCCTGGCCGCAGCTACCGTGTTTACTTCGATCCCGATCGATATTCCCAGCCACCATGGTCGGAGGCGGGCGATCTGGCGTCTGATGAAGGTGTGCTTGCCGTCGTACCGGGTGCGGCAGAACCTAACCGCGGCTACCTCATTGCCGATGCGGATGACGATGGTGTGCCTGACATTCATGACAATTGTGTACTTGAAGCAAACCCGGATCAGAAGGATGAGGATGGCAATGGCAGGGGGGATGCCTGCGACGACTTTGACCGAGATGGTATTATCAATAACCGTGACAATTGTCCTAACGAACCGAATTGGGACCAGACAGATTCAGATGGAGACGGAATTGGAGATACCTGCGATGACGAAGAGAACCGCTTGACTGAACGCTACAAGTGGATTCCCTGGGTCGGGATGGCAATTGCTGCTGGTGTGCTTTTGGCGTTGCTTGCGATGACTGCCAAGTCAATGCGGCGCGATTCGGAAGAAAAGAAAAGCACTTAATAGGCACTGGAGAGTATCAGTGCGACCTCTTCGAGAAGTCTCCGATCGGCATCCGTGAATGCAGCATGCTTGTGAGAATCGATGTCAATCTCACCAACAACCTCGCCATTCTTGAAGATAGGCACAACGATTTCAGATTTTGTCTCCAATGAACAGGCAAGATAGCGTGGATCAGCATTGACATCGTCGACAATGATCGTCTGTTCTTCACGAACAGCGGCCCCACAGATTCCAGAATCAGTCTTGATGCGTGTATGTGGCGACGGTTTGCCCAGAAAAGGACCAAGCACAAGAACATCGTCACGATCAAGATTGTAAATTCCGACCCAATCATAGTGGGGATAATTGTGCTTCAGGACATGAACAACCTCCAGCGGCAACCTAAGTTTTGCATCTGGTGCAGATGCGACCTCGCGCAGACGGGCTAAGACATCATCATCGGTCAGATGCTTCAGTTCTTGTGGAGTCATTCTATTCCTCTTTCCAGTACTTTTCCAATTCTTGATATTTCTCAGGAAATTCGGCGGTGAACCTCATATAGGAGGGAATCGGATATCGTATTCCACCTTTGTGCGTACCTTCCAGTCCCGCAATCAGGTCCAGTGCATGTGCAGCCGGAAGTGCAAACGCCATCTCGTGATCTTGTGTCTGTCCGAAGAGACGATCGCCGTAGCAGGGAAGAACCACCTGCGGTTTCTGTGTCAACATTGTTTCAATGCAGATGTCCGCACAATCAAGGCGAGATGAGAACCGTGAGTGCAGGTAACCGCCGGACTTCCAGAGAGACGCCGCCAGAAGACGCATCACCTGCGCAGAGTTGCCATAAACCAGAAACACGTCCGGCTCAAAATTCGCCCGTTCAATCGGGGCTGTCAGGAAATATTCGAATTCTTTAAACGAGAACTTCGGCAACTCGTGTTCAGTGCGAGCACCGGCTTTGGCGGTTTCGGTGTACATCCCTTCACAACAACAGCCGTCAGTGAAGTGTTCCACTAACGGCTCGAATCCAAACGCCGATTTTGCCAGTGGGCAAGAAATGTCCTCGTGCCCAAGCGCAATCGCCCAGCCGTATCTTCGGGCAAGTCCGATCCCCTGACATATCGCTGATTTGATGCCCAAGTCCCTGAATGGTCGCTTAACACGCTCGGGAAGGGACTCGCCGGCCTTGACCATGCGAATCGCCAATGGATAACACTGTGGTCGAATGTGTTTCTGAAGTGAATCATTCAGTTGTTTCATAATATCAGTCATCTGCTTGCTCCTCGCCGAATCGAATATAGAACAAATTTAGTCGATGTCAATCGGCGTAAACATGCCTGCAACCATTGGAAACCAAGTTCAGCAAAGTGCAATCTCTGCCGATTGAGGAGTGTATGGCAAAAAATCCCAGAATTCTCGTCGTCGATGATGAAGAATCGATGTGCAACTTTATGGAAATCATGCTCCGGAAAGAGGGCTACACTGTTTCGACCGCCCAATCCGGCAAAGCCGCCGTTAGTCTGATCGAACAAGAAAATCCTGATTTGGTCATTTCCGATATCATGATGCCGGAGATGTCCGGTATTGAACTTCTGGTGGAAACGAAGAAGCGTCACGAGAACCTGCACTTCGTTGTGATGACGGCATTTGCTTCTGTGGATTCGGCCGTTGATGCCCTCAAGCGCGGGGCCGATGATTACATCACAAAACCTTTCAAGGTTGATGAGATCAAACACGTCATTAAGAATCTGTTGGAAAACGAACAGCTCCGGTCCGAGAATCAGAAACTCAAAGACGAACTCGCTGGCCGCTTCACGCTCGACAAGTTCATTGGCAATTCCGAAGTCGTCGTCCGGCTCAAGGAACTGGTCAAACAAATCGCTTCATCGGATTCTGCGGTACTGATTCTCGGCGAGAGCGGTACCGGCAAGGACTTGATTGCCCGCGCCATCCATTCACACTCAAGGAGATGTGACCAGCCGTTTGTGGCGATTAACTGCGGCGCCATACCGGAACTCCTGCTCGAATCGGAGCTCTTTGGCCATAAAAAAGGTTCGTTCACGGGCGCCTTCAAAGATAAGGATGGACTCTTCCAGGCTGCTGACAGGGGTGTTCTTTTTCTTGATGAGATCGGAAATCTGACAGTCTCGCTGCAAGTCAAATTGCTTCGTGTGCTTGAGTCGCAAGAGTTCACGCCGGTAGGCTCGACTATACCGGTGAAAGCCGATGTGCGGCTCGTCGCCGCCACGAATGCTGATCTTGAGCAAGACGTTAAGGCGGGCCGCTTTCGCGCGGATCTCTACTATCGACTAAACGTCCTGCCAATCAACTTGCCGTCGCTTGCACAACGACGCGACGATATCGTCTTGTTGGCAAATCACTTCCTTGCCAAGCTGGCTTTCAAACACAATTGCGCGCCCAAGACTCTCGACGAAGACGCAGAATCACTTATTATGGCAGCAGACTGGCCGGGAAATGTCAGGGAACTCGAGAACACGATTACTCGAGCATTCCTGCTTTCAAAGGGAAGTGTGATCAGAGCGGTCGATTTTCCGGACAAGCTTCGTTCAGCAGAGCCGGCGGAGATTTCGCCAGCACCGGATACCGGCAATCCGACTCTGGAGTCGATTGAAAAGGCATACATATTCTGGGTGTTGAATCAAACCAATTGGCAGAAAACTAAGGCAGCTAAGCTACTGGGAATTGACGCATCAACGCTTTATCGAAAGATCGAGCGTTATGGCCTCAAGAAAGAAGATTAGATTTAGCGATGTCGGACAGCCCGGTAAACGATCATTGCATTCTGCAATTGCAGTTAGCATAAATCAACGCCAATTTGTTGCGGAACGAAACGAGCAGCCGTACTTGGCGTCGTAGTCTGCATTACAGTAGACACTTACGAACAACTGCTGACTCGGCATCGGACTTGCATAGTTGCATAGCAGTTAGCAAGGAGAATAATGATGATGAACAAAAGATACAGACAATCAGGTTTTACACTAATCGAACTGATGATTGTGGTAGTGATCATCGGAATTCTCGCGGCTATGGCGATTCCACGATTTATCGCTGTCAGCACAAAGAGCAAACAGTCCGAAGCGAAACTGCTTCTGAAGCAAATACATAACAACCAGCAGACTTACTTTCAGCAAAATCAAACCTATTGGATTCCCCCGGGCGGAACGATCTGTAACTCAGTAACGCCGTTGGCATTTGCCGAAATCTGGGTCGACATCCAGTTGCCGGCGCGTTATTGCTACTCAATCGTAGGCACGCCAACTACATTCCTTGCAACAGCATGGAGCAGTATTCTTGACGAAGACCCAACTATGGACCAGTGGACGATCGACAATTTCGGCACATTAAGTGTAACTCCCGGTCTAAACGACGCGGACGACTAAAGAAAAAACTTCATTTTGAAACAACCAGTGTCGATAGCAAAAGGGTAGCGAAGATAACGAGATTCTACCAGTGCGGATTCCCAATTGGGTATTCGCGTTTTCATGACTGAACAAGGCGAATCACGCGCGCTCTGAAAAAGGGCTGCGAATTCGATTGTCCAGCAGCGCCTAATTTTTAGGTCTCAAGAGATAAGGATTAAGCCGCCAAATGCAGTCTGCATCGTTTAAGAATCAAACGCCTGCATCCGTCCTACCTGACCGTAATCAGCACGGCCCAGGTACCTGCGGGGGGCGACCAGTCTCTTGCTTTTTGCAAGACTACTCTCGCGATGTGAGGCAAGATTTGTATAGCAACATGGCAGGCTCGCTCAGACCAGGACCGCCATGCAGGGGAAAGATGATGGAGGATAAGGGCTTTGGTGATATCGCAATTTCAACTCCGGTTAAGCACGCTGGTTGCATATAGACAGGTCACTGAATCGAGATATGACAAGAATGAATACAGAAGTCAAGTTAACCACTAACGTAGGAGGAGCAATGCTCACACAGATGAAGAGAAACCAGAGAGGTTTCACACTTATCGAACTCATGATCGTCGTCGTGATCATCGGCATTTTGGCCGCGTTGGCAATTCCGAGATTCATGCGTGCGACAACCAAGTCGAAACAGTCTGAAGCCAAGCAGATTCTCAAGCAGATCTATACGATGCAGCAGACCTATCGTCAGCAGAATGATGCTTACTGGGATCCGGCCGGCGCCGTTGCCGGAAGCGCGACTGGTAATGCGTTTGCTGAACTTGGTGTCGAAGTTGGACCGACCGCCCGTTATTCTTACACCATCGGTGGCCTCACCGCGACGACCTTCCTGGCGACCGCGACCGTGGCCAACCCTGGCTTGGATGATGACGCTACGGCAGATACCTGGACCATCGATCAGGATGGTACACTGCTGTGCACGTCGGACGACTCTGTCCTCTAAGATCTACACTGCTACACGCAGAGAGGCGGGGATTCCCCCGCCTCTTTTTTTATGTCAATCAATAGGTTAATCCCCGTCAATTCTTGCCGAAAATAAGGACATGACAATCAAAAGGATTCTCTTGTGGTTGTCCTTCCTGATTCCCCTGAGCATCTATACGTTCACGTTAGCTCCGGGAATATTTTGGGAGGATTCGGCTGCATTTCAGGCGGCGGCATTCGAACTCGGAATTGTCCACAACCCGAGCTTTCCGTCTTATGTACTGCTTGCCCACCTCTTCACATTGCTTCCCTTTGGAACACCGCAATGGTTGGTCAACTTCTTCTCCGCCTTCTGCGCAGCACTCTCGTCCTTGATGGTATTCTTGATCGCGGTGCGGTTACAGAGAAATTACTGGGAGATTGAATCAAGACTTGGACATGTCTTCGCACTCGCTTGTGCACTCGGATTTTCTTTTGTATATGGAGTGTGGGTACAAGCGATCCGTGCCGAAGTTTATGCGTTCAATCTGCTGATCGTACTCTTTATGGTTTGGCTTGCGCTGAAGTACGCGGTTTCCGAATTTTCAGAAAGCAAATTCGCGGTACTTGGGGGAATTGCCACAGGCATCGGATTAGCAAATCATTATTTGATTCTTGGCGCTGTTGTCGCCCCAATACTCGTGTTGCTGTTCAGCTTCTATCGGTCGCGCCTATTTCATTGGAAGGTCCTGGTAAGGTATGCAACCTTCTCAGTAATAGGACTCGCCCTCTATCTCTACCTGCCGATCAGAGAAGCCGCAAATCCGATGTTTAATTGGGGCGATTTCTCGAGCATTGGTGCAGGTCTGAAATCGATCCTTCGTCTCGATGAAGCACTGCCGATTGCCCAGCTGACAGCTACTTCTCCGATACTCGTGCGGTTGTTCTCCACGCTGTCAGAGTTATGGCGGTCAGTGCCACTATTGATTTGGGCGTTAGCCTGCATCGGATTCGTTTCGCTCGTTTCTCGAGAAAAGCTTCTCGCCATCATCGTTGGTGCAATGACCTTCTGTGCGATAGCCGTCACGGCATATGCTGCCGAGTTCTCGCGGTACAATCTTGACTTGTATGGTTACTTGATGCCCGCGTATGTTGGGCTCTTCGTTGTTTCCGCGGTTGGTGCTGCGACTATTGTGAAGTTCACGAAGGCTCACATCCAAGCCGACCGGAGAGTTCTTCGAATCGCCGTCGTATCTGCGCTGGTCCTCGTAATGTTTGGAAAGGCCGGTTATCTCGCGGCATCTAATTATGCCGATGCAAGCAAGCGTGACCTACACACAACCGACGAATATGCTACTGGTATTCTCGAGTCTTTGGAGCCGAAAGCGCTGTTTCTTGCGGGAGAGGATAACAGCTTCTCGCCGCTTCTGTGCAAACAAGTGATTGAAAATCTGCGCCAGGACGTTGCAGTCGTCTCCGCCGGTGCGTTGCTTAGATCAGATTATCGGAAAAAACTTCAGGCCCGCTGGGGATGTTTTTGGTATCCGGCAAACTGGAACGATCGTTCCTTTGCCGAGAACTTCCAGCCGAATCTGACGGAGTGGATATCACGAAATTCGCAAGATTATCAAGTGGCAATGACACTTTCGCAATGGACTTCGCAGTTAATCCCTAATCTGCAACCGGTCGGGTTCTACTATGTCTACAGTGACAGCGGGCAGTTTACTCAATCGGAGGCCGCGGCATCGGTCCTGTTTTACCGAGACAATGCAAGGTTATGGTCTAACAGCCTCGACATCACGACGCGTGAGCATTTTGGACGACTGCTCTACAACTTATCCGTTTTTTACAGCAAGCATCATCAGATGTCTCTTGCAGCCAAGTACAATCGTGATGCCGCCAATACCGATCCGACAAATGTTGAGCTCTTGATTGGGTGTTTGAAGATGGCGATACTGGCAAAACAGCCTCAAGATCAAAGTCGATTCGCTGCAGCAATTGAGGCGCTTGATCCAGGTAACCGGCGGCTCGAGCAAGTTCTCAAGTCAGCGCTCGCAATCGCGCAGGATGGCAACCATGGCTCGTGAGTTCGCGGTTTCAGTCGTTGTACCTATGCACAACGAATCAGCGAATGTTCCGGATACGCTGGAGCAAATTGCAGAAGAGCTTCGGAGAGGAGGTCATCAATTTCAAATCATTGCTGTCGATGATGGCTCCACCGATGACACCGCGCACAAATTACATTCACTGGCCGCAAGGAACGATTGGCTGACGGTCATCAGCTATCAACCGAACCAAGGACGTGGATACGCGATTCGCGCCGGGATTCAAGCGGCAAGCGGCGAGATAATCTGCACCACCGATGCCGATCTTTCATACTCTCCGGACCATCTTACGCGAATGGTTACGCTCTTAGAAAGGTATTCGAAGCTGGATTGCGTCGTCGGCTCGCCATACACTGAAGGCGGTTCAACTGAAGATGTACCGCCGTTTCGCCTTTTCATATCAAAGCTTGGAAATCGGATCATCAGTCGCGCAATCGGCGGCAACATCAAAACATCGACCGGCGTGTTACGGGCCTACCGCAAACGCTGCATTAAATCGCTTGAACTATTTTCATCCGGTAAAGAACTGCATCTTGAGATTATCTCCAAGCTGCTCGCGGCCGGTTACAGTATCATGGAGATGCCGGCGACATTGCGTGCGCGCAAGAAGGGTGCTTCGAAATTTCGTTTTCGAGCGATTGCCGCCTCGCACTTACTCTTCTCGATGCATGAAAAACCGATTCTGCTATTTGGCTTGATTGGATTGGCGCTTATCGGCCTGGGGTTGATTGGCGGTGGATACGTCGTCTATCTCTGGCAAAGCGGTACGCTCAATCCCAATCGGCCGCTGATGACCCTAATAGTGCTTTTCATTCTGACGGGCATTCAGATTCTGATGTTCGGGTTCCTTGGCAGTGGCTTGGCAAAGCTACGCAAGGAGATATTCGTCGTTCAGCGCGAAAACAGAATGCTGGAAATGAAATTGGATCAATGGAAGGAAACACTTGAAACTGACGCGAAATCGCGGCCAGCGATCGATTCAGCCACAGGCAATGAACGGCCGGAGCATCAAGAAGCTCCTGTTGATTACGAATCGCCTGCCCGTCTCGGCTGAAGATCCCGCCTCGCCATTTGTCCTTGATTTTATCAAGGCATTAACGGCAGCCGGCGTAGAGACAGCGGTCTATACTTCCCACATCGGTGAGGTTAGTGCTGATCTGGGATTCCCAATTCATCGCTTTGATTGGGGCGAGACTCGGTGTACGCTCTCAGAATTGCCGCTAATGAATTGGTCAACGTGGCAGAAGATCAAACGCCATTTTGTTTCTGGAAAAGAAGGCCTTTTGAAACATCTGGAGAACAACAGCTACGACCACATCTTGGCACTTTGGGCACTGCCATCCGGCTGGTTTGCCCAGCAGGCACACCTTGCTACCGGAACGCCATACTCCGTTTGGTGTCTCGGCTCGGATATCAATGTCTGGGCACAGCGCCCGATTGCCGGTCGCATGGTCCGTGACGCGCTTGCCGATGCTACTGCGCTTTTTGCCGATGGGGACGAACTTGCTGAAAAAGTCCATCGCATATCCGGAAGGGAGTGCCAGTTTCTGCCGAGCCTTCGCCAATTCAACTATCGCATGCTGCCGATTCCGCGTGAGAAGTTCTTTCTCTATCTTGGGCGAATTGAAAAGAGCAAGGGAGTATTTGATCTCCTGCGGGCGTTCGCGATGCTCAAGCAGGATATCTGGGACTACCGCTTGCTTTACATCGGAGAAGGTTCTGCTACGGCGAAATTAGAGAAGGAGATTGAGCGGCTAAAAGTTCGCGGCAAAGTACATCTACTTGGGCGCGCACCGATTGAAGAGGTTATTAACTATTTGCAGAGGGCAAGGGCAATCGTTATGCCAACCCATAGCGATTCCATTCCACTCGTGTTTGGGGAAGCACTGCAGACTGCTACACCAATGGTGGTGACGAATGTCGGCGACCTGGGAACCTTAGTGCGCGACAATAAGCTCGGATATGTTGTCCAGAAGAAGTCGATCAAGGCGCTTAACGATGCACTGGTTCGTTCCATGATCAATGATCTTGATATCAGCAAGTCGGCACAGCGGCTTCTTGATCGATTTTCGCCCCAAGTGGCAGTCAAGACGTTTCTGGAGGCTGCGAATGCTCCCATCGAGTAAGCAACATTACTACGACCGCTATTGGCAAGAACAAGATCTCGTGCGCGTTTCGCGGCGCTCCGAGTGGCGTGCTCAACAGTTGTTTTCTCTCATCGGAATGCGCTATCGCTCGCTGCTTGATATTGGCGCAGGGCAGGGTGAGTTAATCACTTATTTTCGAGCTGCCGGTTATCGGGTAGCTGGCTGGGATATCTCCCCCGAAGCGGTTAAACAGCTCCGCGAAGCCGGCTATACGGCCGACGTTGTCGATTTGGAATCGGATCATTTCGATGGATACTACGATGTCGTCGCCTGTTGTGAAGTGTTGCAACAAATCGAAGACCCCGTGGCCGTAATGCGGAAAGTATCAGATGTGCTTCAACCTAACGGACGACTATTCTATTCTGTGCCCAACGAATTCCATATACTTCGACGGCTGGGGTTTGGCTGCCCGGCCGAATCGCATATTCAGTTGTTCTCACCCCGAAAGGCTGTCGAGCTCGCTGAAGTTTCGGGCTACTCTGTCGAAAGGAAACTGTATCAGCCATTGGTCCCACCGCGTTGGGGTAGATTGTGGACGCGCATCGGACAGCTTTTGGCAAACACTGTTCCATCACTTTTTTCGTTATCAATAATGATTCTTGCAAAGAGGTCAAATGAAGAGTGAAATTACTCGACAGAACGAAGTATATGGGACGTTTTCCGAGCGATTTCCCATTCTTTACGATAAATCCGGCCGAACGCAGAAAGCTCTTAAGATAGTCGCTGTCATCAGCGATTTCTGGAAAGCGGACGTATCACACCTGCGCGTTCTCGACGTAGGCGGTTCTGCCGGCATTATGACCGAGGTCTTTGCCAAGAGTTTCCGTGAGGTCGTTGAACTCGATATCGATCACGTTGCGGTTGAACGGGGTAAGGCGCAATGTCAGAGCCCGAATGTCGAGTGGATCTGCGGCGATGGCGCGGACTTGCCGTTTGAAGACGAGTCGTTTGATTGCGTGATCTGCAACCACGTGTACGAGCACATGGACAATCAAGAGGGACTTGCCCGCGAAATTCACCGCGTGCTGAAGCCCAATGGTTTTTGTTACTTCAGCGCCGGATCTCGTTTTGTACTAATTGAAGGGCACTATAAGTTGCCATTCTTATCCTGGCTTCCCAATCGACTTTCGAATCTCTATATGAAGTTGTTTGGGAAAACCGGGGGTTATGATGTCACCTTGCTGTCATATCCGAAGTTGCGCAAGTTACTGAAGAACTTTCGGCTTCACGACTATACCATCCCAATTCTGAAGCACCCGGAGAAGTTCGCCGCTGATGATCTCAAGCTGGCCAACGGTATTGCCTTTCGCGTGCCAGTCTTCATCTACAAGGTCGCTTATCCGCTTCTTCCCATTTGGATTTGGATACTGACTAAGCGTTAAAGCTGTGGCGTCCTTACGTCACTCAACCAAAAAACGATTGCGCTCAATGTTTGAAGTGCATTAGCTTAGTTACATGCGCGCACTCCTAATCTTCTTGATGACACTTGTTTTACATTCGCCGCGACTGGGTGCAGACAATTTCAACTTTCCAGCTGATACGATAAACCAGACTCTGAACATCATTGGGATCGATACGTCTGACATTGGTTTCCGACCTGATTGGGTGGATCGTGACTCGTTCAGGCTCGAACTTATTGATTCGTTGACGCGAAGGCCGATGGCAATCCCCGGTTTTCTGAAGTCATGTGGTGATTCGTTGCTAGATTCGACTCGGTCGGTGCTGGAGAAGTATCTGCTTCTCCAACATCGCCTGCAGAACTCGACCGCCGTAAATGAGGGAACAGCCGGGGCGCGGCAGGGCAAGGCAGTCGAGTATTTTGCGGACTTTGAAAGGGTCCGGCGAGGCTGCGATTCGCTTGCACTCTATGTCAGTAACACTCTGGCAGCGATTTCCAAGTCGAGTCAATCGAGCTTCATGACAACACTTAGTCCTGAAGTACAGCGATTTCTCATTGACACATTCACTGTGTTTTTACAGGAAGAGGAAAAAGATGTCGACCGACCACTTGAGGAACTCGACGCGATACAGAAGTTCCATGAGCAGTTGGCAATCCGTTTCAAGCAGTTGAGCGACATGCACAATTTGCGCGAGCTTGCGGCACCTGATTTTGCAGTTGTTAATGCATACGAGGAACTTGTTACATGGATCGATCGCAATCCTGATCTGGTCGAAAGACTCTCCAATTGCGATTTGTTGTCACAATTCAAAGACATACAAACCCCATTCGGGCGAATAGCCATTCGCGGGGCCGGCAACGACCGGTACGAAGGCTTCTTTGACCTAATTGTTGACCTTGGTGGTGACGACGAGTACTACTTCTCGCGATCACCGGACTTTCACAATCAGATAGTAATCGACCTGGCAGGGCACGACCGCTACTTCGGGCGCTCGGCACACACGATGGGCGCGGGATTTTTCAGCACGGGAATACTCGACGACTGGAGTGGAAACGACTTCTATTACTCGGCCGACTTTTCAGAAGGGTGCGGAATCTTCGGCACCGGCATTTTGATCGACCGCGCTGGAGATGATACCTACAAGGGCAACATCGGCTGTCAAGCAGCTTCGGCTTTCGGTATCGGACTCTTGCTCGACAACTCGGGCAGAGACACCTACAACGCTGCATTATATTCACAGGGTTTTGGCTTCATCATGGGTGCATCGGCACTGGTCGACCGGAGCGGAAATGACAGCTACGCTGCCGGTTGGAAGTACGGTGACATTTTACGCTATGAAGATCACTACATCTCATTGTCGCAAGGTTTCGGATACGGGTTGCGACCGTATTTCTCCGGCGGTATCGGACTGCTGATAGACGGCTCTGGCAATGACCAGTATGCGGCAGACATATTCGGGCAGGGAGCATCTTATTGGTATTCACTTGGCGGGCTGTTGGACTACGGTGGGAATGACAATTATGTAGCTTACCAATACGCCCAAGGCGCTGCTACCCACATGTGTCTGGCATCCTTAATCGATATCGGCGGGGATGATCTGTACAGCTCGAAAGGTGTCTCACAGGGATGTGGACACGACGTTGCATTCGGGCTGTTGTTGGATTGTGGTGGAAATGACCAGTACAGTGCTACCGACCTTTCACAGGCTGCAGGATCGGCAAACGGTATCGGCATGCTGATCGATCTACAAGGCGATGATGGACACATTGCGCGCGTGCAGACGAATACTCACGGTTACGGCAATCCTCGCCGTGAGTTTGGCTCGATCGGGCTGTTCCTTGACCTGCAGGGCGCCGACACATACCGGGGCTTCGGCAAGGACAATTCCTATTGGGTGACGCCATCTAAATGGGGCATTGGCGCAGATGTCAATTCCGAGGAGAAGAAGTGATGCGGAGACTCATCTGTACTTTATGCCTAATGTTTGCGTCAGTTGCGCTAGGGCAGGGAACCGATGCCGAGGTAAATCGACTCTTCAGGCAGGCCTCATCCGGCGAGATTCGTTTTCAAAATGTCGTGAAGCCATCAAAAGACTCGCTGATTGCAATGGCTGACTCGGCTTCAAAATATCTCTTGGCGAAGTTGAACACGACTGATGCACGAGAAAAAGTGACCTTGGTTGAGATTTTCCGAGGAATTGGCAAGAGCGCAACTCCCTACCTGGTGTCGGCACTCAAGACAGACAACAAGGATCAGTTGCGAACAACCTCTCGATGCTTAGCTGAGGTTAAGGACACAGCCGCCATTGGCCATCTCCTTCCCGCGACCAAGCACGCTGATTTCACAGTGCGAGCCGAGGCAGTCACCGCAATTGGAAAATCAGGAGGCGGAGAATCGACGGCTCGACTATTACAGTCAATGTTAGCAGATACGGTCGACTTGGTTCGTAAAAGTGTTGTATACGGTATGGGTACGAATAAAGCCGTTAGTTCGATCCCTTTATTAATCTCGTCGCTGAATGATGAGTCATTCGCCGTAAGGCTAAGTGCCTATGATGCACTTGTCGCAATGGACAGCATGGCATACGCGAGAATTTCTCCGGCGCTATCAGAAGCTGCAACAGAACAGCAGTTCGTATTATTGCTCCGACTCTCTGGTCAGCTTAAGTGTGCAAAGGCAAAGCCGGCAGTAATTGATGCGTTAGCGAATGAATCCTCATTGGTGCGCGGCTGGGCTGTTTGGAGTCTTGCTCGACTCGATACAAAGTCAGCGAAACCGAAATTGGAAAAACTGACGAAGATCGAGTCCGATCAGTTCGTGCAATCTCAAATTCAGGACGCCCTGCTCTACCTGTCTACCTTAAAATCTGATGAGTAAGTTTGATTTCTTAGACCGATTCAACAAGGCGCGCCCGCTCGATGTCGATATCGCAGCAGTCGATTCTTTTGCCGCCGAAGTTGGCGGTGAGATTGTTGTCGGGGATCTTGGTCGCTTCCTGCTTCTTTCGACGTCATATCCATCGGGATTCGCCCACGGAACACAATCCCTGCATTCAGTTTTCGAGCGCGAATACGTTGATCCTTCCAAATTTGACCACAAGGAGACTCAACGCCGGATTTCTTTGTCAGAAATGGTGTTCGTCGATGCCGAAACTACCGGTCTTTCGGCGGCTACGGGTACTGTTGCATTCTTGGTAGGAATAGGTGTCGTCAATGACGGCAAACTCGTTGTGCACCAGTTCTTCCTGCCTGATTATCCGGATGAACCGGCGATGCTTGATGCAATTTCAGAAGTAGTGGAGGGCCGAAGCGCAGTCGTGTCGTTCAATGGCAAGTGCTTTGATCTACCGCTGCTGGAAACGAGATTCACAATGCATCGGATGCAGACGCCGTTTCACGGGATGTGCCACATTGACCTTCTGCATTGTTGTCGTCGATTTTGGAAGGGTAGGTTCGAGGACAGCACTTTGCAGACGCTCGAACGCGAATTATTGAGCGTGTACCGATATAACGACACCCCAGGCTACCTTATTCCGCAGCTTTATTTCGAGTATCTGCGCCACGGCCGGTCCGAGCCGTTGTCAGGAGTTTTACTGCATAATCGGCTGGACATTGTCACTCTTCTATTCCTTGCCGATGCAGTCCAAAAGTACCTCGATCGCGCTGAAGAATCGGCGTTCTATTCGCCCCTCGATGCCTTGCGAATCTCAAGATTCTATCAGCGACAGGGGAACGTCATTCTCGCATGTGACGCCGCCACTCGACAACTGGAGTCATTCGACGGCAGCAGCGAATGCCTGGAGCTGTGCTTGCATTCCTTTCGACTACAAAAACAGCTGGGTCGTCACGAAGACGCCCTCTCGACACTTGGAATGTTACTTACCGTCAAAGGCGAAATCCGCCTGCTTGCCCTGAATGAGGCGGCAAAGATACTCGAACACAAGAAGCGGGAGTACGACCGTGCGTCGGCACTTGTGGTTCAGGCGCTCGAATATCTTGACAGCCCGCTTGCGGAAATACCTTATGATCGCATTGCGTTTTGGAATGAAACACTGCAAAAGCGACGCCAGCGTCTTCTTCAGCGGAAGAGATAATTTCCGCTTCACGATTTTCGACTTCTGTCGATAAACTACAATAGATGAATCGCCTGCAATTTGAAGCCAAACTCTCGACCTTCAGGTCGCTGTCGACACTTCCGGCTGTCATGGCCGAGGTCCTCCGTGTCTGCGATGATCCGGATGCCTCACTGGCTGAACTCGGGGAAGTGATAATTCGCGATGTCGCGCTGTCGACGCGCATCCTGAAGATAGTCAATTCGCCGTTTTACGGCAGAGCACAACAAGTATCATCCGTGCGCAACGCCGTGATGACCCTCGGCGCTTCCAAGGTCAAAGCACTGGCGCTGTCGCTATCGCTTTACGATCTGTCGACTAAAATCGGCACTCGTATCGACCTCAAGGATTTCTGGCGTCACTCGCTCAATGTTGCCTGTGTCGCCGAACTAATCGCCAACCGCGTAGCGCCGAATCTCGCGGAGGAAGCGTTCATCTGCGGTTCGATCCACGACATTGGCATTCTGGTGCTCGACAACTTCTATCCTCGCGAATATGGGAAAGTACTGCAGTCGATTGCCGGCGGGGAGGACATGCTAAGTATCGAGAAGCAGATTCTCGAAATCGATCACGCTGCAGCCGGCGAGATGCTCGGCCGTGTGTGGAACTTCCCGGACCGTTACTGTATTGCAATGGCGCGACACCATGACGTATTTGATCTTAATGACAATACTGCGGAAAACCGCTTGCCGCAAATCGTAAACCTTGCTGATAAACTGGCGACCTTCACAATTGAGAGCAATGCGGCGCAGCGCCACAGTGTCTTGAGCAATAAGGAAGTCCTCGCAAGTAATCTGGGTTTGTCAAATACCGACCTCAAAGAGATCGAGTACTCAGCTCTAAGCCGCCTACTCGAGACCTCACAATATCTCGACGTCGATGTGGGCACAACGGCCGAACTTTTACAGCAAGCGACCAACCAGCTCTACGCGCTCTATAGTTACACTGAACAACTCTATCGTGAGTTGGCGCAGACTCGGCAACAGCTCGACGAAGAGAAACTCCAGCGAGTGGCATTGGAATCGCTGCAGGCTATCGTGGCGACTTTCTCCCATTACCTCAATAATGCCGTGGCGTCGATCTCGGGCCGTACCCAATTGCTTGAGTTGTCGATGAATAATGGTCAAGTGGACGATCCCGAGGGCATTCTCGCCAAGTCATTAGCTGTATACGAGAAGAACGCCGACCAAATCACTGCAGTCATCGAGAAGCTCAAGAAGGTCACAGTTTTCAAGACCGCCATCTATCACGACAACACCAAGATTATTGACTTCGAGAAGGAAGCACGACTGTCGTCATTAGCACTCGAAGAAGCCGCCACCGCCAAGTCACCGACTCCCGCTGAATAGCGAACCCGTTCCGCCAGATCAGAATCTCCGAGCACTTCAGCATCACATTCCGGCTCTCATAACTTCACAAGAATCATTCAATATGTCGTAGCTCTTTTCAGTCGATAAACAGCGGTGTCTGCCGTCAACGCAGGGCAAGAATTAGCTTGTTTTTTGCAGTCGCGCCTCGCTATTTGAACCGGTCACGACACCACGGGAGGTATTGAATGACTGTAAGAATCGGTGAGAAACGACTCACAATATACGATATTTTGAATGTCGCCAGACACGGCCACAAGATTGAATTGACACCAACCGCCATCACCAGGATCAATACTTGCCGTCGCTTCGTTGATAAGAAAGTGGCACAGCAGGAGATCATGTATGGGATCAATACCGGTATCGGCGACCTCGCAAAAGTCGCATTACCTGCCGAGCAGCTTGAAGTATTTCAGAAGTTCCTCGTCTATTCCCATGCCGCGGGCTATGGTGATCCACTGGCCATCGAATATGCCCGCGCGGCGCATGCTTCGCGAGTAAACGTCCTGTCACTGGGGCATTCCGGCTGTAATTTGAGAATCGTCGAGACCATGGTAGCCATGCTGAATGCCGGCGTTACGCCGTTGGCATGCGAAAAGGGCTCTGTTGGCGCGTGTGGAGATCTCTCCCCGATGTCGCAACTGGCACTTGTCATGATCGGCGAAGGCGAAGCATTTTACAAAGGTGAGCGCATGACCGCCCGCGCGGCCATGGAAAAAGCCAGCGTTCCAATTATCAAGTTTGAAGCCCGCGACGGTCTGGCCTCGATTAACGGTTCCAATGTAATCGCCGGTGCCGGTTCAATCCTGCTCTGCGATGCTATTATGCTCACCAAAACCGCCGAAATCGCTGCCGCAATGACGTTGGAAGCCCTCAACGCCAATGCCAAGGCGTTTGAAGAACCCGTCCACAAAATTCGCGGATTCAGCGGCGCCGTGAAATGCGCTCACCATCTGCGTGAGATAATGAAGAATTCGCAAATCATGGAACGGACCGGAAAGAATGTTCAAGATGCTTACTCCATTCGTTCTACCCCGCAGGTGATTGGCGCTGTTTGGGACGCCCTGGACTACGCCGTTGCGCAATTCGAAATCGAGCTAAACGGTGTTGGTGATAATCCAATATTCTTCCCTGAAGGCGATTCCGGATTTGTGCTGACAGGTGCGAACTTCCAAGGCACGCCGATGTCGTACCCGCTCGATCATATCGGGACCGGCATAACGATGATCAATGTCATGTCGGAACGTCGTCTTAACCGCATACTCAACAAATCCTTGTCAATGGGCTTGCCGGCTTATTTGACCAAGGGAGCCGGAATGCACTCCGGAATGATGCTGATGCAGTATACAGCTGGATCATTAGTCTGCGAGAATCGGATTCTCTCGTCGCCGGCTTCTATTGGCTCCATTCCGGCGGCCGCAGACCAGGAAGACTTCGTCTCGATGGGTATGACCACCGTCCTTAAGACGCGAGATATCATCAAGAATGGCTTTGCAGTCATCGGCATGGAGATAATCGCCGCTGCCCAAGCCTTCGAATTCCTGAAGCCGGCAAAAGCGGGCAAGGGATCACAGGCTGCCTACGATGTCGTCCGCAAGTATGTTAAGGTCTTGGAAGAGGACCGTCCGCTGCACAGTGATATCAATGCGATGGCGAAAGTCGTCGCTTCCGGTGAGA
>CAZQBX010000058.1:0-22336 GCA_964592145.1 uncultured Ignavibacteria bacterium | reverse complement strand
GTATGTAGTAGTGATTTGCACCGGGATGATTGGGATTAGCAGCAAGCACTTTCTCAATCATTTTCACGATCTCTTCCGTCCCTGCGGCCGGTGTACCATCGCGATTCCAGAGTTGCCACGGCTTGAGGTTCATCATGCTCTCGGCGTACAACGTCGCCGCGTCAAGATCATCCGGATACTTCTGTGACAATGCCTTCATCGCCGCCGAGTAAGCCGCTTCAAACTTCGAATAGTCAGCCTTCGGATCACTGGAGTAGCGTTTTGAAAGCGCCTCAATATAGTCGCGCTCCTTCTCGCTCGCCTTTGACATCAATGCGCGCGCTTTCTGAAGTTCCGACCATGCGCCGGCCGCCTGCAGGGTGTCCATCGGACGATTGTAATTGGTGCCAAGCGCCAGTGCGATCCCCCAATGCGCCATCGCCAGATTGGAATCCAGCGAGGCCGCCTTGCAAAACGAGCGAATTGCCTCGTCATGATTGAACGCAAAGCACATCGTTATGCCTTGATTGAAATAGGCCTGCGCCTCTTCATTCTCTGTCGATACAGGGTGATGATGATTACCGCGCCCTTCCATCAACTCCGCCGGAAGCGTCAGCAGGTAGTTTTGATTGTTCGAGCAGTATGGGCAGGCAATCGCATTCCTCGTCATAATACTCATAGCAGTAAGAACCGCAAAAGCGATGACGAAGCGGAAACGTTTTGTCATTATTCCTCCTTATTGAGAATGTGCGCGATAAAATTAATACCCTTTGCCTGTACTGGCAACAATAATATGGTCTATATCGAGCCATATTTACACCAGTAGGTCAAGTCCTCTCGGGACTTGACGGCTTGTAATGTCAGACGCCAAGAGCGCCTGACCTACGAGGCTTCACATCTCCCGGTAATCCCAAATTGACACTTGCTACAATGAGGACATGTTTGTATATTATTATTCGACAAGGAGCTAATATGGTATTCTGGAAAGAAGCAGTTATTACTGCGACGTTTATGTTCTTCGTTGCTATTCCCGCTACACTCCGCGCCGACACCTGCGACAGCCTCGTCTGCGGTGATGCCGACGGCAATGGTACATACGATCTGAGCGACATCACTTATATAACTAACTTCCTCTATGCCGGCGGACCGGCTCCTGCCCTATGTGGCGACATCGACGGTTACGACCTGATCACAATTCGTGATATAGTTAGAGGCGCAATGATGCAGGCGCCAATCTGCGTTAATCAACCCAAGATGACGAGTCACCCGGGTCCCACGGCAATTCAACTGCGCTACGCAGCGACAGTAGTCCCAGGTGCTTCAATCCACGAGTTTGACCTGACTCTTTTATATAGTGCGTCAATGGTGGGACAGAAGCCGCTTAAGGCATATAATCTTCCGTTGAGGATAAGAGTCGACGGTCAAGTTCCACAGGCGTTATCGGTCTCTACCGTAAGCTCAACGTTTCCGGGCGGAATACCTAACATCCAAATCGATTCTGCAGCCGGAACGATTCTATTGTATGACCTGGATGGTTCGACTGGACTCGGATATTACACATTATGTAAGATAACAATCACCGTTACACCATCTCAAAGTTATCAATTTGTGGAGATTGAACCTGCCGAACTCGGACCTACAATGACAGGTATTTTCGAGCCGCCCAACTCGGCGTGCAATTACGTCATGTTCATTAACGAAGATCTGATTACTTGGGAACCATGGTTCTATTGGTCTTGTCATTGCGGCGATGCAAACGGGGATACTATGATCTCCATCTCCGATGCGGTATTCATTATAAATTTCATATTTCAGGGTGGACCTCCTCCGGATCCCACTTGTCTCGGGGATTCAAATGCTACGGGCTCAGTAAACATATCCGACGCGATCTTCTTGATCAGCCACATCTTTGGCGGCGGTCCTCGACCAAATTGCATTTCTCTCCATTGAACGAGAGAATGATATGAACGACCGACTGATTCTTAGTCAAGTAGTTCAAGCCCTCTTGGAGTCTGACACGCACAATGTCAGGCGCCAAGAGCGCCTGACCTACGAGACTTCACATCTCCCTGTAATCCCAATTTGACTCTTGCTATAATTTGGACATACTTGTATATTATTATCTGACAAGGAGGTAATATGGTATTCTGGAAAGTAGCAGCTATTACTGCGACGTTAATCTTCTTCGTTGCCATTCCCGCTACACTCCGCGCCGACACCTGCGACAGCCTCGTCTGCGGTGATGCCAATGGTGACGGCGCCTACAACATCAACGACTTCATTTTCATCACCAATTTCCTTTATGGTGGCGGACCGGCTCCTGCCCTTTGCGGCGACATCGATGGCTATGATCTGCTTACAGTTCGTGATATTGTCATGGGCGCAACTATGCAGCCGCCAATTTGCGTCACACAACCGAAGCTCGTCGCACAGCCTACTTCCCAGATGATGATCTGGTACAAGCGGCTCTTTTCGCAAGGCCAAAACTCGATGACCTTCCCTCTGGGATTCACTAATCTCTCAACTTCAAGCATCAAGGCATTTGATCTGCCATTGGCAGTGAGAGTTGACAACCAAATCCCGCTTTCGATTTCGGTCGACCTATCTTCCTCTACGTGGCCAGATCAAGACATTGCTGTCAAGATCGACACTGCCGCCGGAACAATACTCTTGTCCGACTTGGATGGGTCAGTTGCTCCCGGAAACTACATTCTCTGTAATATTACCGTTACGATGCCGTACTCTGCAAACACGCGCTACACCAGCATCAATTACGCCCTGCTCGCACCCTACATGACCGGCATCTTCGAGCCGCCGAATTCTGCCTGTCACTATCCCATGTTCCTCGACCTCAATCTCATTGCATGGAGGCCTAACCTAGTTAACGGAGTGTGTTTGTGCGGCGATGCGAATAATGACGGCCGGTTCTCGATTTCTGACGCGGTTTTCATAATAAACTACATTGTTTATGCTGGCCCTGATCCTGCCCCGATTTGCCTTGGAGATGCAAATGGCAGTGGGTCGATTAACATTTCCGATGCCGTCGTTTTAATCAATTACATCTTCCTCGGTGGCCCGGAACCGCATTGCCCGTAGGTATCATTCAATGAGAGTTTTGTAGGTCAAGCCCTCTCGGGGCTTGACGGCTTGCAATGTCAGGCGCCAAGAGCGCCTGACCTACAAGGCTGCCCGCAGGTACTAATCACCAAAGAACAACCCCTCCCCGTTTCCAGAGAGGGGTTGTTTCATTGTGGTCGAAGTCGAGATTACTTGACTACCTCATAATCCGCATCCACCGCTTCTCCGTTCGGAGCTTCCTGCGTCTGCCCGCCAGTATCTCCTTGCGGTTGCGCTTGGCTCTGGTGCTGTTGCTGCTGCTGCGAAGCAGCCCGCTGATACAACTGCGACGAGGCATTCTGCATTATCGTCTGCAAGCGGTCAGTCTCTGACTTCATCGCCGCATAGTCTGTTCCATTCGTCAGCTCACGAACCTTCTGAATCTGGCTCTCAAGATCGCTCTTCAATGAAGCGTCAATCTTGTCGCCATTTTCCTTCACGAACTTCTCGCATTGGAACGCCAGCTGGTCGGCGTTGTTTTTCGTCTCGACCTCGCTCTTGCGCTTGCGGTCCGCATCGGCGTTCGATTCAGCATCCCGCACCATCTTCTCAATCTCCTGCTTCGACAAGCCGGAGGATGACTCGATACGGATGTTCTGCACCTTGCCGGTGCCCAAATCACGCGCCGACACATTCAGGATGCCGTTGGCGTCGATATCGAAAGTTACTTCGATCTGCGGCACGCCGCGTGGCGCCGTCGGGATACCATCCAAAATGAATCGCCCGATCGTGCGGTTGTCGATCGCCATCTCACGCTCACCTTGAAGCACATGGATCTCGACTGAATTCTGATTGTCAGCCGCAGTCGAAAACACCTGCGCTTTCTTCGTCGGGATAGTCGTGTTGCGCTCGATCAACCTGGTCGCAACTCCGCCGAGCGTCTCAAGTCCGAGTGACAACGGGGTCACATCCAGAAGCAATACGTCTTTCACGTCGCCCGTCAATACACCGCCCTGAATTGCCGCGCCGATCGCAACGACTTCATCAGGATTGACACCCTTGTGCGCCTCTCTGCCGAAAAACTTCTCAACTTCTTCGATCACCTTCGGCATACGAGTCATACCGCCGACTAACACCACTTCGCCGATATCGCTGTTCGATACTTTGGCATCAGCCATTGCCTTTCGCACCGGCTCCATACTGCGGGCAATCAGATCTTCCACCATGCCCTCGTATTTGGCCCGCGTCAAAGTCATATTCAAGTGCCTCGGTCCCGAAGCATCCGCCGTCACGAACGGAAGATTGATCGTCGTCTCCTTCGTGGAAGACAACTCGATCTTCGCTTTCTCGGCAGCTTCCTTCAAACGCTGAATCGCCATCGGGTCACGCGACAGATCGATTCCGTCAGTCTTCTTGAATTCCGCCACCATCCAATCGATTATGCGTTTGTCGAAGTCGTCGCCTCCGAGGTGCGTATCGCCGTTAGTTGAAAGCACTTCGAATACTCCATCTCCCAATTCGAGGATGGAAATATCAAAGGTACCGCCGCCGAGGTCAAACACTGCAACCTTCTGGCTCTTCTTCTTGTCAAGACCATAAGCCAGTGCCGCCGCCGTTGGTTCGTTGATGATCCGCATCACTTCCAGGCCGGCGATCTTTCCGGCATCTTTGGTAGCCTGGCGCTGCGCATCATTGAAGTATGCCGGCACAGTGATCACGGCCTTGGTCACTTTCTGCCCAAGGTAGTCCTCTGCCGCCTGCTTGAGACGCGCAAGAATCATCGCCGAGATTTCCTGCGGCGTGTAGTCCTTGCCTGCAATTTCAATTACGGCAAGGCCATTGCTTCCTCGCTTGACTTTGTACGGGAAGTTCTTGATCTCATTCGTAACTTCGTCATAGTTGCGGCCCATGAACCGCTTCACTGAGAAGACGGTATTCATCGGATTCGTCACCGCCTGGCGCTTGGCAATCTGGCCGACAAGTTTCTCGCCGCCTTTGAATCCAACCACCGACGGTGTAGTCCGCGCACCTTCCGAATTCGGGATCACGACCGGCTCGTTGCCTTCCATCACGGACAGGCAGGAGTTCGTAGTCCCAAGGTCAATTCCGATTATTTTATTCGACATCGTTGATTCTCCTCTCGAATCTGGCTGATTACCGGTCATCATAAAGCCCGCACGGGTCTTCCATGCGGGCTTAGAGAAACACGTTTCAGCGATTTGTCTTAGCCGATCTTGATTTCAATCTCTTTCGACTTTACTTCTTCCGCCTTCGGCAGTGTAATCTCGAGCACGCCATTCTTGTAATTGGCAGAGATCTTCTGCGCATCGACGTCCTTCGGCAGCCTCAACGTTCTGGTGAAGGTGCCGTAGATCCGTTCGATCTGGCGATAGTTCTTCTCTTCTTCCTTGTTTTCGTACTTGCGTTCGCCGCTGACAATCAGAGTGTTGTCTTCGAACTTCACCTTGACGTCATTCTTGTCGATTCCCGGAACATCCAGTTGCACCAGGAACGAATCATCGGTTTCGTGCACATCAGCGCGCGGCACCCAGCCGACTTCGCTTTCGACCATTGATCCACCGTTGAAGATTTCGTTGAACATGCGGTCGATTTCGCCGTTCATCAGGCCGAACCGATTGCGGGGTCTTGATACTGTGAGATACATACTGTTTCCTCCTCTGATATTACTTAGTTACTGTTTCTTTCAACTCCCGTCGGCTTGATTGCCGACAGCACTAGTAATAGCAGAGGGTGTGCCAAACTCACTGAAACAGATTTAACTACTTGGAAATGAATGTGTTATGTTGATTACATGAAGCTAATTGTTAATTCAAGCCCTCTGCCGAATTAGCAGGAAACTTGTCAAGAAGGCAGTATTCGCGCCAACTAGGCAGAATTCTTATGGCACAGTGGCAGTGGATGGCGATGCGCTAAACGCGTAGATTCGTCGCTGGGTGGTCACGACGTAGAGCATCCCGTTGATAAATGCCGGTGTAGCTTCAACGGAACCTCGAACCGAAAACTCGGATAGCCTCATTCCGTCGATTCCAAACTGATAGACCATGCCGGCACTGTTTGCAACAATGAAGGATCTCCCGATACCAACCGGTGAGGCGTGGATTATTCCGTTCGTTTCGTACTGCCAGAGTACGGCTCCGTCATTTGCATCGAGACAGTAGACTGTATTATCGTCGCTGCCGAAGACGATCCGTCCCTCAAGAAGGACCGGTGTATTTTGAATCTGACCTGCGGTCTCGAACTTCCAAACCATCTCTCCGTTCGAGCGATTCAAGGCATATATCGCTCCATCAGCGGAGCCGCAGTAAATCAGACCTGCGATCATTGCTTGAGCAAAGATTGCACCTTGTGTCGCAAATGACCAAAGCTTCTCGCCATCGGCGCGTTTAAGCGCAACTAACTCGCCTGCATCCGTCCCAAAAACGACTATCTCCGAATCCACAGCCACTGTCGAGTAGATCGCGCGCTTGGATGTATGCACCCAGATACTGTCTCCAGTCCAACGATTGAAGCAGTGCACTTCCCCGTCGCGGGAGCCAATGAATACCTGCTCGCCGTCGATGATGGGCGCCCCGGGGGGATCCTTGAGTCGATGCTGCCAGACTATCTTCCCGCTCACGAGATTGAAACAAACCAGTCTGTCGCCGCCCGCTTCTTCAGCGTAGTAAATCAACTCTGTTTGCAGGGCTGCCGCCGACCCTACGGCCGACTCGGTCACCAGGGATGTCAGCTCTGATCCGTTCTGCGGATTCAGGAAGTAGATCCGCTTATTGAAAGTCGGAACAACAAGATATTGCGCGTTGCCGACCACTTGTGCGGTGATTCCCGAGTTGAGCTTACGATCAAACACCTGGCGCTCAAGCACCAGATCTTCCGTCTTCAGGATAGCATTTCCGTCGGCGTTGACGCGGTGTTGGGTGAATCCACCGATCGAGGAGTCCACCTGCCGAAACTTCTTGTATGAAGGAGCGCATCCGCAGAAGAGCAGTGCGCCGAGAAGAATCGCGGCGATTCTATTCACCAATTTGCTCAATGTATCTCCCAAATGTCAGATTACGTTCGCGAATCAGGATCGAGTCCTCCGGAAACTTCGGCATCGGCTGATGCACCAGTTCATACAGGCTGTCAACTAGCGGCGTCGTATTGGCACCAGCTGCGTGCCTTGCTTTGGCTCTCGCCGCGGTTTCCCTCTGCGACAGTCCGGTGATGGTTAATTTCTGATTTGCCTCGTCAATGCTGTACTCAACGTCACCGACAGCAACATCGGCTCTGTTCATAATGCTCAACGAATCGCGCATGCGCAGAATGTAGTTCAGCAACCCGATGTAGGAGTCGAGCCCTTCCTGGGACATCGCAGCCAACTTCTCTGACGGCGTGCTGTTCAAGTCCCCAAACACCAACAACTGCTTTTGCCTGGCGACCTCAATTGAAGACATCGGCGCCGGTTTGAATAGCACCGTTAGCAGTGCAGCAATTCCCATCACAACCACAATGACAATGACGACGAGATTGCCACGAACGTTCATTGTGGCGCCCGAATCAGGAGTCTTAAACATCAGATGAAAGAAAGACGTTTTGATTATCGACGGCAATACAAATAGCAGGTTGATGGATTAGAAATTCCAGCCGAAGAAGAAGTCAAATTTCATACCCGGTTCCAGCTTCCGGAAATCAGTCTTCTTCGAGAAATCGAATCGCAGGACGGCCATGTACCCCAGCGCAACGCGAGCACCAAATCCGAATGAGCCATAAAATCGGTCGAATTCGTCGTTCCAGGCAGATCCCGCATCAAAGAACAGCGCACCGCGGATTGCTTGAAATCCTACCGGGCCGAATGGAAAACCAATGAACAGATTATCAATCAGCGGGAATCGCAATTCGTTGGAGAAAAGTAGGACCTTGCGCGCATAGAATTCGCGCCGGTCATAGCCGCGCAATGACCAACTTCCGCCCAGATAGATTCGCTGCGGTTCTTCTCCGGCAGAAACGAATCCGAACGCGCGGGTTGCAAAGGCCGAGTACTTGCGAATTCGCAGATAGTTCCGCAGATCGACAAACGCAAGGCGATTAAAAAGCTGTCCCGAGTAGAAGTCGGTGGTCAACCCGACCGTGGCGTTAACGCGAATTCCGTCAAGCGGTCCTGATATATCCCACAGCGAATTATCGTGAATGATGGAAGCGTAATTTGTCGCCAGTATTCCATGGCGCTCATCCTGAAACAGCGGCCGTTTTTTGAATGAATGCCGCACAAACATCGAAGTTTCCACGCGCGAAAACTTGGAAATTGGATACGACACCAGACCCTGCGCGCCGCTCTGCCGCTCTGAATAATACCCCTCATAATCATCGAAGTGCTCATCGTACAAGTGATAAGCCCCTATCCCATAATTCACCCGGTGACTCTTGTTGATATAGGTCACGCCGACGTTAAAGGATTCGAGCAGTTGGCTCTTTTCGCTCGCCGAGTTCGAAAGCAGTACATAGTACATTTGATTCCCGAGCATGTCGGAAAACACTGCCTGGAATCCGCCAATTGTGCCAAATACTGCGTCGTAAGAGATAGCTGATTGGGCGACATCGAACGAAAACTCATTCGCATAATCGACGACGCCAGTCTCTTCATCGCCGGTCAGACGCGTCGGACTCCATAAAGTATATTGCGGTGTCTCCACCTCCATCAATTGCAGGCTTGAGGTGTCCAATGGAGCAGAAAACAGGTTGAACCCAAATCTCTGATAGCCGGAAAAGACGAGCCGGTCCTCGTGGAGGCACGGATCAAATGCGCCGGTGGCAAAATTGCTGACGCGGTACAGGCTGCCGCTCGATTTCAGCAAGTAGGTGTTGGTTATTCCATCGCGGTCAGATGAGAACAAAATCCCTTCTTCTGAAATAAACGGTGCGCGGTCATTAAATCTTCCGTAGGTAAGCGGCGCAATGCTCGAATCGACCAGCGAAAGGCGGAAGAGGTTATTGTAGCCGGCGTAGCCAAAGCTGCAACGATCCGAGGAGAATACAATGCTTCCGTCACGGTCAATCACCGGCTCGGTATCAAAATAGATGTCATCAGTCAACCGTCGGAGCGATGAGTCGGCGACGGAGAACAAATATAAATCGTGGAAACCGCCCGCTGATGCGCCGGAGAACACAATACTTTTGCCATCCGACGACCACGTCGGAGACAGCAACTGATAAAGTCGCGGAAACTCATATGTCGCGGAAATCTGCCCTTCGAAAATGCTGTAAACATAAAGCACATCACGTTCATAGCGCTTCGAAACGAATACGATTCGCCCGTCGTCAGTGCCGGATAACTTGGACTGCAGCAAATGCAGTGACTCAAACGCCGGTGAGCGTTCACCTTTCACCAGCGTGACTTCCTGATTGGTCGACGGCGACCGCATATACAGCCCCGAGTATCCTAGTTTATTGGCCTTGTATGCGATCCAGTCCGACGCTCCCCGATAGGTAATGCTCAACGGCAGCGGCTTGACTGCAAATAGCTTCTCTGCCAACGGTGTTGCGACTCGGGCCGGCAGATCGCTGTCCTCCAATGTTGGGAAGTACTTTTTCTTGAGGTGATACACCCACTCGGCACCGACTTCTTCCAGCGACTTGCCGACTGTTAATTTGAACAACTGCCGGAAAGTCTTTGTCTTCCACCAGTTGTCAAACAGCACCTGAAGCTTGTCCTCTCCGTATGTTTCCGCCACAAAATGACAGAATGATTCACCGTACTTGTACATGAAAAACGTGCCTGAGAGGTATTCCAACTCGTGGATCGGCCGGAGATTGCCCTCAAGCGCCATGTCCGCCATTACCATGTCCGCTTCGGAATCCCACTCGCGCGACCAGAATTCGGCCAAACCCTCGGTAAACCACAGAGGTGGTCCATAGAGGCTCAATTTGCGATGCTGCGACATCACTGCCGGTATCTTGTCATAAGTAAACACATGCACCAATTCGTGCCTGATAACGCGCTGAAAATCCGAAATCGAGCCGTTAAATGGCACAACCATTCGCCCTTTGAAGAACTCGGTGAATCCGGCAACGCTTTCCGGAAGCAAGGTCGGTGTGACGTTAGTCTGTGTGAAAAATGTTGGCGCGCTGTAGATGATCAGCGGAATCTTGCGGAAAATGTGGTGATTGAACTTGTCGGTCAGAACATCGTACGATTCTTCAGCTGCCGCAGCCGCTATCTCGGCCAGGTCGCTTTCCTGATCATAGAAGTAGATTCGAAAATGCGGAGTCGCAAGGACCTTCCAGTTGAATGGCTGGTATTGAACCTTGTTCTTCCCGAAGTAGAACTGGGCGGACGCCACGCTCGGTAGAAGCAGCAACGCCGCCAAAAGCCAATGTATTCGCAACTTCATCATTCATCTGTAGAGACGGTCTTCAGGTACCGTTCAGCCATTTTGACTGACTCGGACTTCCGGAACTGCCCGAAAAGTGAACGCGTGGAACTGCGCACGTATTTGCGCAAAACATCGTCAAAGATTACCGATCTCAACAGTATAAACGTTTTCACTATCGTCTCGTTCAACTCATCATCCGCTTTTGCGAACAGTTTATTGTAAATTTCCGACTCCCCGAGCAGAACCTGGGCAAGGAAACTCAAACTGCGCTGTTTGTCCAGCCGGATCAGTACCGGCAATATAGCCTGTCGATCCGTTACGTTATGCAGGAAATAGTCTTCCACATATGGATATTCTTCTGCCGTCCCGATCTGGCCCAGGGCATGAAGCGCTTTTACGTGGATTTCATGGGTTGGATGCTGCAATAGCTTGGCAACCGCCTTGGCTGACTCTGGTCCGCCGAGTTTTTCGAGTGCCAGCAAAGCCTCCATCACGACTCGTTCGTCTGGATCTTGTGCGAATTTGCGAACGATATCGACCGAATCCGGATGGAGGATGTTGCCCAACACAAAGATCAGATTGCGGAGCTTGAACCACGTCTCCGTCGGCAACTCCGACTTCCCCAGTGGTCTGGCTGTGAGCGTCCGATCGGACAACACCAGTTTGAACGCATTCAGGGTCTTCTCTCCAAAACTCGATAAGATTCGGATGAGCGTTATGCGCACGCCGCGGTCTGTGTGATTCAGATAGCTCGCAAAAACCAAAATCGGCTCAAGATTGCTGAACTTCTCCAACAGCGGTATCATCGGCTTTCCGACCAGTTCGAGGCTTTTTCCCAACTTAGTCACCAGTTGTTCGGCGAGCTGCGCCGACGACATACGTTGGTAGACTTTGGCCGCATACTCCATGACGCCTTCGTTGTATATGACTTCCGAGTCCTGCTTTTGGATAACCAGATCTAATAACGAACTGGCTTCATTGTAAAGATCCAACTCGATGTACTTGATGTAGTATTTTTCCAACATTTCTGCCAGAAGCGTGAATTCCTTCAAGTCTACTGCCGGATCTGATAGTCGCTCGCGAATTTCGTGGATCTGTTGGCGTGAAACTGGTGCATCGGCATCTTCAGCGCACAAAGAGGCAAATCGCAACAGAGCCTCATGCTGTGTTTCAGTCAGTTCATAACCTTGCCGCGCCATACCGTCGTAGAATTTCTTGATGAAGTCTTCGGTATACTGCTTATCGCTGATTGTCTCCAGCCAACCGAGAACATCATCGACGTTGTGCGGATTGACCGCCCCCATGAAGAAATCCGATTTGAAGTTCTCAATCTCGATGTGCGCGACTTTCTTTGGTGTCGCGTCAGCAGAGAGTATCTCGCGCAAGTAGTCGTTGTCGAGCAAGTCAAGGCTCTCAATCTCTGCCTTGAGTCGCGGTAACAATTCGATTGCCTCGCGCTCGGCCAACAATTCCCTGAAGCCGACTAAGGTCTTGCCGACCTCCACGCGATCAACATTCTTCGAATCGCCGAGTGATACCTTCAATGCGGAAATGAGCAGCCCCAGAAGTTCCTCGTTGTCTATCTGCTTGAATGCATCCTTGAGCTTCTTGTAGTCATCTGGCGAGAATTTGACGCCTGTACCCGTGCCTGCTCCTGATCCCCGGCCCGATCCGCCGCCGGTTCCTCCGCCAGGACCGCTTCCCGAACCGCCGGCCGGCGAAACTCCCAGTGCACGCAAACCTTCGCGCACAGCACCGGCAATATCCCCTCGCCACTCCACCTCGCCAATTGATCCGGAACCCGCTCCCCCGCCGTTGGCGCCGATCCCTGGACCGCCACTTTCCCCTCCGCCGGGCCCGCTTCCACTACCCATGCCGCCGTTGCCCGGACCGATCCCGGCTCCGATTCCACCACCGCTTCCTCCACCACTTCCGCTCACGCCGAGTTTTCGAACGACAATTTGCAGTAATAACTCGGGATATCTGCGCAGCACATCCGTCATCGTCCGCTCGACCTGTTGGGCTACTTCCGGCGAATCAAGCGTATATTGCCCGCCGGAACCTGCTCCAAGGCTACTGCCGTCCCCAACTCCGCCTCCACCTCCGAAGATCATCTCATCTTCCGAAACGACGCGTTCGTTTTCTTTGACCAGTTGATATTGAAACTTGCCAAACTTGATATGGCGAATTTGACTCTGCTCAACGAACCTTTGCAGATCGCGATGCTCTTTCTTCAGATTCAGCTGCGCCAGCAGAAGCTCAAACTCTTCGCTCGCAATTCCCGGTTCAAATGTAATGGACGACATTCCCGATTCGGTGAGTGCTTTGCCCAGCCCTTCCGACATCAATCTTGCATCCAACGGCGCGCCGTCGCCTACCAGAGTCCCTTCGCTAAGTGCAAACACAACGGGGCGACCTGAACCCAGCAATTCGCGCAGAAGTGTAAACGGTTTCTCGGCCGCTTTCACGGTTGCCGGATGTCCAGGAGGATAGATTCCAAGCTTTTTGGCTGCAGCGGTGACTTCGCGCAGGAATGCCGCAAGGGCTTCCGGCGACAACGTAGATTGGACGGTACGCTCCATATCTAAGTTAATCGACAGCAATTGCTTAATTATTTACCAGTGGTCGCCGCGAATTTCCGGTTCTGTTTCGTTCTGGTACACTTTTCTGCGGGCATTTCCCCCTATTCGAAGGCAAACTAACAGCGTCGCACTACTTTAGCATAATGAGCTTCTTGGCCCCGGAGTTACCCTGCTGTCGATAGAAATAAACGCCACTCGGCAGAACAACTCCGCCGCCGGTTCTGCCGTTCCATTCAAAACGATAGGAGCCACTTTCGTCACGATTTTTCGCACTCAAACGGCACACTTCCCTGCCAAGGACATTGTAAATGACGATTTCTTCTTGTCGCCTCGAAAATATGACCGTCGCATTATTGAATGGATTTGGATAGTTTTGGGATAGAACAGAAAACCCCGGAGGCAATGGTCCGTCCTCCACATCAGTCGCCGCATCAATTTGGAAGATCTCGGATTTTTGCCCCATAACGCCGTCTTGCCAGGCGGCCACGGTAACCCACCTACCTTCGACACTCGCTCGGTCAAGTGCGACGTGCAGTGAATCGTGCACCAACACTATCATAGGTTCAGTGCCATCGCCCTCTTCAGGGCCGTCGAAAATGAACACGCTGAACGAATCCGGCGCGGATTCGCCAGTGGACCTTCCCCCATCGATGTCTGCCAAATTGATCTGCACTCTCATCAAAGCCACTGCATCGTACACTTCGCTCCATTCCACTACTCCATTTTTCACTGCACCGATGTAAGAATTGATGAAATGGCTGCTGAAGACGACTGCCGGCAACGGCGCCGTTGGTGTCCCCTCCTGCCAACGAAACTCAACAACAACACTGTCCGAACTTGCCGGAATGCGCACTGGAATCCTTTGCCATCCCGTTGCGGAAGGATGCGGCGTCAGATTCGAACCCTCCCAGATCGCCATCTCTGTGGTATCATCAGTAAGTGCCGAGTCGATGGCCAGACCAAAAAGTGAGTACTGGTTGCCCGGCAAGTGCGGAAACGGATCCGCAGGCCACAGACGAATCTCTATTGCCTCTACGGCACAAATGCGGTTCGGAAGGTCGAATGCTGAAGCCAGACGGGCGCCGCAATCCGCAGTTCCGTAAAGCAAAAACGACTGCGGCTCATCATCAATCGTCGCGAGGGTCGTCTCATTGACGGCCGGATAAAACCAGTACACGATCACCGATTGGCCCTCGGTAACGGTGCCAACGCCATATGGCGCGATCGTCTCCGCCGAGATTTGAGATACGGTAACAGTGACTAGCACTGCTGTCATCAACGCAAAACGCTGCATTATCTGATGCCGGGTATTTGATCCTTTGCAGCAAATTAAGCAGAGCGAACACGGACACACAAGTCCAATCTTGCAAATGCATTATCATCGACCCGATTTTGAATGATTGCTGACTTGGATGGAACTCACAGTAGAGATTGGCTGCGGTGTACGTTTTGCCACCAAAGCGGACTCTGGCTTTCCCGGAGGCCGGACTGAAGCTCTAAGGTCTTGAGCTGTGCTTTGCCGAATCTCTTCTCATGGCTTCCAGGAATTCCCCGCCACCGTCAAGGTAGACTTCTTTTACCGAGGCAAACTTGTATTCCGATAACATCCGTCGAAGCTTTGGCTCGACGGTGTGGAGATTCGTGTAATGACGCAAGCGGCTTTTCAAGCCGGCGTTCTTTTCGCGCGGTTGAGTCGGATCAATTTCCCATGGGTGCAGGTAAACCATCGACGGATATCCACAGGCGTTATAAGCGTCCGTTGCCCGCTTTGTGTACCAATAAGGGAATAACCTGAAACTACCGCCTCCGCAGGCCGGCAGCCGCCGCCCGAAAACGGTACAGGTTGTCGGCGGTATCTCCAATAAACGTCCCGCCGCCGTGTTAATGTAATACGGGAAGCGCGGTGCCGAAGGGTCACCGTAGAGATCGTGATAGATTGGATAGATGCTTGAATCGTACTCGAATCCGCATTCCACCAGAGTTTCCCAAATCCATTCCTTTTTGCGGTCAACCGAGAACGTCGGTGCTCGATATCCGCGAACCCTCACGCCCGACGCTTGTTCAATCGCAACAATCGATCGCATCAGGTCATCGCGAAATTGTTTCTCATCAAGCCGCTTGATCGAATCATGTCCGTAGCCATGCGACGCCAGTTCGTGTCCGCGCGCTTTGATCATTCCCAACAGGTGGGGATGACGCTCCGCCACCCAGCCAAGTACGAAAAACGTTGCTGTTGCCCGATACTCATCGAGAATATCCAGAATTCGCAGCATGTTCATCGTGATCCGGCTCTGCCGCGTGTCCCACTCGGTACGCGGCACGACACCGTAAAAGGCTTCTACCTGGAAGTACTCTTCCACGTCAAACGTGAGGATATTCTTCATAAGCTCTACTGATTCTTGGTGGCGTAGTGATAGCCGTAGTACTGATAGTTGTAGTGATACGGCAATACGCCCGACTGATTGTTCAGCACGACGCCGACGATATTCGCGTCGGTCTTAGCTATTATATCGACCGCTCGTCGAATAACTTCTTTCTGCGTCGCGCCGGCTTTTACAACAAGTAGTATTCCGTCCATGTCCGGCGCCAGCACCACCGGATCTGATACCGGGATGATTGGCGCACAGTCAACAAAGACAAGGTCGAAGTAGAATTTGACTTTTTCAATGGCGGTCTTCACCGCATCGCTTTCGAATAACTCTGTCGGATTATGTTTCAACGTCCCGGCTGTTAATATTGACAAGTCTGGTATGGGTGTCTTTTTGAAGGCCTCTTCAGCGGAAATTTTGTCGTCGATCAGATCGGTAATTCCCCGCTCAAGCGGCAAATCGAAAATCTTGTGAATGGTCGGACGACGCAAATCCGCGTCGATCAGTATGGTCTTACGCTTCTTGTAGGAGGCCGCCGTAATCGCCAGATACGACGAAATCGTCGACTTTCCCTCCGACAACATCGCCGAAGTTATCAGAAATGACCGTTTGGAGACGCCCTTTACCGGTCGTGTGATGTTGTGCAACAAACGGCGAAACTCCGTCCCCACAACGGACTCGGGATGGTAGTACTCGAATATCGGTGGTCGCCGTTCCTTGCCCATTGCTTAACCTTTGAGAATGGCTTTGACGAGGACATCGAATCCGCGAAATTCATTTTCGGCCAGCCGCAGGCTCTTTTTGGCACGGTCAAAATCAGGATTGATCTTTAGCGCTTCCTGGTACTCTTTGATCGCCTTCGAGTGCACAAAGCGGCCCATCAGCGTGTACGCCACAGCCAGATCATAATGCAAATCCGGATAATGCGGATTTTTGGAAATCGCTTCCTTCAGGCTCTCAATTCTCCGCCGCAGCATCTTTTCGTCAACCTTGTCTGCCGCTAACATGAACTTCAGGTAGACATTCGAGAATTCCTTGAAGCGCCTCTCCTTTTTGCGATCACGCGATGCCAGAAACTTATGATAGGCGCCGTCAAGATCACCGTCGCTTAATAGCTGCTTGCCTTCGTCAAAACTCTTGTCCTGATATTCCGGGCAGACGACAATTGCACGCTCGATCATCTCCAGCGTCTTGTCGGCGGCTTCGGAAAACAATTTGAAATCCTCACGGCGAATGGAATTCAGGATGTAGGTCAGCGCCCGATTATAGTAAGCGTCGCCGTAATAGATGTTGATGTTGATTGCTTCGTCGAATTCGATCATTGCTCGCTTGCATGAACCGATTGCCAGGAAGGCTTCGCCGAGATTATTGTGGTAATCCGCGAACTTCGGCTGGGCTTCCACACAACGGCTAAAGGCGTCGACGGCTTCCTGATACTTGTGCAATGTCATCAAGACCATCCCGAGATGGTTCAACGCTTCATGCGAGTCCGGTCGAATCGATACCGCTCGGCGAAACAGTGATTCGGCCTCGTTGTACATGCGCTTATACATGAGCGCCATTCCCAGGTAGTCGATATGCTCCACATCGTTGGAGCTTAACGCTTCTTTGAAGCGTTCAAACAAGCTCTCAACTTCTTCCTTCCGCTCCTTGTGCGCCGTTTTTACCAGCTCCAGCAGCTCTTGTTCCGGCATGTGCGGATACACGCTTTCTTCAACCGTCTCCAGCAGGTGCCCGTCCGAAAAGATCGACGAACGGATCTGGTGACTGCTGGTGTCATTGACAGTTTGAATCAGATACTCGCGGTCATTAGAAGCGACTCGCGAGTTGAGACGATAAGTTTCCATGAGCACTTCCTTATGCCACATTAGCGCCCTTGGGCTGCGTCGCATGCACAATATTCGGAATTGTGCCGACTACTTCCAGTCCCAAAAGCTCCTCGATATCTTCAATTCGTTTGATGGAATGATCCACCACTTCCGCAATCACTACCGCGCACCCGCCCAGGACGATTCCCAGCGCTAGCCCCATCAACGCAATCTTGACACGATTTGGTGATGCCGGCTCCAGCGGTATCGCTGCCGGTTCCAATATCGTGTACTTGGTTTCTGCCTCGGCTTCTGTCGTTGCACGTCGAATCTTTAATTTGTCAGCTTCTTCCTGCCAAGTTTGGTAGGTCTTGTGCTTTTCCGTCACTTTGGATTCAAGCCGCTGCACCATCTGCTCATAATAAGGCTGACCGGAAATCAATCCCTTAATCTGACTAATTGCCTCACCGAGGACGCGTTCTTTGCCTGTCAGAAATTCGAGGTGATTGACACAGTAGATGTACTCTCCCAGATCAGCTTGCGCCGTGGTGGGCGCGGCCTGATTCATTTGCTTGGCAACGCTACTGCTCAACGAACGCATTGAATCAAGAGCATCACTTGTCTTGATCAACAAACCCTGAATCTTGCCGTCCTTCCAAAGATACCGCGGCATGAAATCTGCGATTTGACTCGTTGCATTCAGCGCATTCTTTTTGAGGCGTGTCAACTCGCGGGAGCCGGCCGCTGTCAGTGCTGTGTCAAGCCCGGCTTCCTGGACGCGTGTTTTGAGAAATTTCAAACGGTCAGCCGCTTCACGAATCTCCAGCCGTGTCGCATCGACTTCGGACTCGACCACGCTGAGATTCGCATCCGAACTGATCCCGGTTTGCAGTTGCCGGTTGAGATACGAGGTCTTGAAGTCTGATAGTTGTTTCTCAACATCTTCAAACTCTTTCTTTGCGATTGCGAGTTGCTTGTCGGTTAATGTCTGCCCCTCGTCTCCGGCCAGCACTTGACCAGCCAGCTTTCGCTCGCGATAAATCTCCGCCAGCGAAGTCGCCATCCGCGCCGCCGTCTGTGGATTTTCGGAGCGGCAGGTAATCACAACCTGATTTTCACCGATTAGGTCCACGCTGATGAAATCTTTGAGATTCTCAATTTGCAGACTTCTCGTCATGATAGCAAAATCATTGTCTGGAAACTTCTCCCGCATCTTCTCGGCTGACTCCAAAACATCCGGAGGAACCTCCAATTTCAAATCCTCGATCATGTCGTTGATGTATCCGGACGAGGTAATTTCCGAACGCGTCGCCGCCAGCCAATATTGGCGCGCTCGCGGCTCCGGCAGAACACCAACTTCATCCGGAAGCATACGCTCAAGCGCCGGTGAGATGAACTTTTGGTTGGAGATTACGACCTTGGTAGCGGACTCATAAATGGTCGGCAACAGGTAACTGCCGGCGAAGGCAACGATAGTAACCAGAAAAATCGGCAGAAGCAGCCAGAATTTCCGCTTCCACAGGATCTGCCAGATATCACGGAGAGTGATCTGTCGTTGGCTCAATTTACACCAAGCCTAGTTGCCGCTATTATTGTTATCTCCCAGCTGGTTGATTAGGAGAATTGTCGATGTCAAGGCTCCGCCCATGGTAATGACATCACGAACGATCGTCCAAGCCGATCCGCCTGTCCCGCGGGACGGCACGTAGATCGCATTCTCCGCCTGAACCATATAGCGCTGGGGACTACCGCTCTTTAGCTGCTTGTCAAGATCGATCTTGTAAATATTGGAATAAGCGCCGTTCTTGTCGGACACCTTGATTTTCTTAAGATCGGCATCCGGTTGGGTTCCACCCGCCAGAGCGAGCGCCTCGACCAAGTCCATTCTTGATTCGAGCTTGTAAACGCCTGGATTGGCTACTGCGCCGATGACGTAATACACATCACGCGCCTCCTCCGACTGCGAGGCACCTAAGTCCGAAGGAACTCCGCCAATACTCTGAGGAACCCGAATGATGTCGTGCGGGTGAACTTGCGGTAACTTGGTAAAATCGCGAGCCCGAACAGCCGCCAATACGTCCACAGTGATGATCGTGCCCGGATCAACAGCTCCGCCGCGGACAAGACGCACCTGTGCCAGATCGCCCTCCGCTGTCACACCACCCATTTCTTTGATAATTGTCCACATATCGGGAATGATCTCTCGCGCATAGCGGCCCGGAGTTACAACCTCGCCTTCGACAAAGACTGTCTGAGAGTTGTAGGCCGATACCACGACCGTCGCCTGGCTGATATCGCGATTAAAGCGCGACACTTGTTCGACAATCTTGCGCGACAACTGCGCCGTCGTCAATCCGGCCGCGGTTATCTCGCCAATCACCGATAACGTAATCTTGCCGTCCGCATTCACAACCACCGACTGATCCAAAGTTGGAGCCTGCCAGAAGCTAACCTGCAGAACGTCATCAATGCCAATAACATATTCCGCTTGGGCAGCCGAAAACATTGCGACTGCTAAAATGAGAAACAGTATGACTTTGTGCGCAAACTTCCTTGTCATAACTCCTACTTCTTCACCGTGATGAGATTCTCGTCAAACATGAACGATTTGTTTTTTCCCGTGCTCTTTGCCTGGAGCAGTGCCATGTCGGCACAGTATACTAATCGGTCAATTCGTTGTGCATCATTAGGATAAATTGCTCCGCCTAATGATACGGTTATCCGGTGACATTCAGACGAAAATTTGTCCTGAAAATCCTCGCTTAGAATTATCACGCGCAAACGTTCCATGAAATTCATGCAGTCGGCGGCATCAGATTCCGGCATTATGATACAGAACTCTTCCCCACCGTATCGCGAAACTATATCTATGGAACGCACTGACTTAGTCAAGAGTTTGCCAAGCTGCTCCAACAAGAAATCTCCCGACAAGTGCCCGTAAGTATCGTTAAAAACCTTGAAACCGTCAACATCAAATATGACCAGCGCCAGATTGCGATCAAACCGTTGTGCACGAAGCATTTCTTCCTGAAGACGTTTGTAGAAATAGCGGTAGTTATGCAATCCTGTCAACTCATCGGTGTAAGAAAGCCGTTCGATTTTTTCGAAGTTCGAAAGATTCTCCAAGACCAAACCGAACGACTTGCAGTATGACAAAAAGGCTTCGACCTCCACACTCGCAAACTTATCGGGGCTGCAGCTCATTCCCACATAGCCGTCGAGATTGCTGATTCCATTCAAGAACGCCAAGCACTTGATTCCACTGGCCTGCAAAGTTGAGACCAAACTGTCACTGCGCATCGTTTCGGACAAGCTCTCCAGTGCTAACGGCAACTCCAGTTTTGCGATCTCTGAAAGCACCGGGTGCCCCATCTCCAATTGAAAATCGTCGGCCAGTGCCCCGAGTTTGCCGTGCGAAAATCGCCGCACAAAGGACTTCCTATCATCTGACGGCAACAACAGAATCAGCGCGTCAACTTTGAACTGGTCGGTCATCAACTGGATGAACGTCTCATAAAGTTTCTCTCGATCCTGAATTCGCGACAGCCGATCCTGCGCCGTGATCAGGAAGCGCGCATCGTGCACCGGTGTCGCTGCTGCCTTGTCGCGTTCTTGCTTGAGCATCTCAATCTGTTGCTTGAGCCTCTGCACGGTCTGGTTATGCTTGTAAGCGGCATCGTCCAAATGCTTATAATTCCCCACCTGATCCGCCAATGCCAGCAGAAATGGCCGTAGCAACTTAATTGGCAGCCGCGCCGGTTTTGAGAAGGCGATGAAAAAGTTACAGCGCCCCGCTGTCAAAATCGGCAATGCATATTCCAACGGATGTTCGACCTCGCCCGGAGCGCCGGTTCCGGGATAGACCCGCCGAAACGACACAACCGCAGCCTTCTTCTCCATGCTTTCTTCCAGCTCGGACCTCGACAAAACGCGATAGGCTTTAAGCTCTTCTTTCTTGATTCCAAAGCAGTCGGTCAACATGAACCCGCGCTTGCGTCGCGCAAAGACGACCGCGACCGGGATATCGACGTCCTCTTCCAGATATTCCGCCAGGTTCGCTACTTGCTTTTCCAAAGAGGTGCGCGCGCTAAAGTCAGAGTAAATGCGTTCCGCGTAGCGCATGTAGAGTTTGACAATTTCCTGGAGCTTCGCCAACCCTTTTCGATGTGTCAGGTAGATCAAGCCACCGCCACCGATGACGACGAAGACAAGCGCGACAATGACGATTTTATTCGCCAGCTCCGGTAGAAGCAATGCCGCTCCCAACAACGCTCCAGCCACACCGATGTAAACAAACAGCGGGATAAACATAGACTTTGATGTTATATAATTCGCGGCTGCTGCGGAAGCAAGCGGAAACGAAAAATACGAATGCGAGAAATGCCTGCCGAATCGGGGAGATTCCAGCGGTCGAAGCTACGCCTTCCGGCTGTACCGAAATCGTTTCTTGCGCGACAGCAGCGAGTGTTTGCGCAAGATGTTCCAGATACCCCACCAGCCGACACCGGTGCCGGCGCCATTCGACTCGCTGTTCACCATCTGGGCAATCTCCCGGATTGTGTAAAAGGGATCGGCCTTGATCAGGCTAAGTACGGTCTTTTCAACGTTGCGTTCGCCCTCCGGCATTTTGACAGCCGGCTCTTCGACAACCTTGCGCACTGTCGGCTGGACTTTTGGCAAATCCATCTCGGCTGTGGCGACTTCTACCTGCCGCGCAACTGAAGCGCTCGCCGCTTCCTTTTGGTTGTGCGCCCTGGCGTCCGAAACTGGATCGATCGAATCGCCCCCGCCGCGAAACTCCAGTTTTGCTTTCTCAATATTGTCATAGGCTTTAAGAATCGAATCGAATTCAAGAAGTTCGAAAATCTCATAAACACTCGGAATCATCCGGGCGAGCTTGATATCGCCGGCATTAGCTTTAATCTCGCGAATGTTGCTGATAAATATTCCCCAGCCCGCCGACGAGATATAATCCACTCCGGCCAGATCTATTATTATCCTAAATCGCTTCTGATCGATCAATGTGTTCATGACGCGCTCCAATTCGGAAGCCGTCATCGTGTCAACTACTCCATCCACGCGCACAACAGAAATGTCGTTGGCCGCGCCGGTGGTATCGAGAGAGATTCTTATGTCATCCATGCCTGTGTCTCATCCTGTTTTGTCTCGAC
>CAZQBX010000057.1:0-22336 GCA_964592145.1 uncultured Ignavibacteria bacterium | reverse complement strand
CGTCCGCTTCGACCGATGCAAAGTACACCGAGAGCATTTCGATCATTGCTAGCTGACTCTGCCGGTTATGCCAAATCGGTTGCTGACAATTCCGTCACCAGCGCCAAGATCGCAAACAGCTCAATACTGCTTGGCGATCTCGGACAGAACAGTGCTACGTCAGGCGAAGTCATCAAGTGGAATGGCACCGCGTGGGAAGCCTCTCCGGACGCCAGTAGCAGCGGCGGCTGGATCGACAACGGCACGCTTGTGGGGCTCGTCACAGCCACTGACAGCGTTTCGTTGAATTCGACCCTGCGCCTCGGCAGGCTCAACGTCGGCGGCAGCATGAGTCTGACCGGCCAATCAAGCATCTACTTCGATACGGATTCTACTTTCATCAAAGGTTTCACCGGAGGGGACATGAGGATTCAATGCGAAGATCTCTTCGTTCAGACCCAACAGAGCACATATTTCCGCGACGCTGAGGATGTGAACTGGGTCGAGTTTGACGGCCTGAATCAACGGCTTGGCGTGGGCACCACAGCGCCGGAAGAACGACTTCAGGTTGAGAACGCCGCATCGGGAGGCAGATCATTCCTGCAACTGGAGACTTCGCATGCCAGCAACTTCGGCGAGACTGGTATCCGCTTCAAGACACCGCAAAACACTTGGCACCTGCGCATGGATGACTACACGAATAACAACATCCCGGCCGGTTCATTGAGCCTGCGCAGTCAGGATGGTGCACTGGAAGCACTGACAGTTCTCGAAGATGGCAAGGTCGGAGTCGGCACCACTGCACCGACGCGCAAGCTGCACGTCAGCGGCAGCGTCCAGATCAAGGACACACTATACGCAGGTGCAATCAATCCCACGCTGATCGCGGCTTCACGGCAACCGAACGAACCGGGAATGGCAATGAATAAGCTTCTCAATGAAGTGTCGCTCGACCACAGCAACACCGAGATTGTCTCGGAGACAATTACGGTCCCCGACAGCGGCTACGTATTGGCTTTTGCCGCCGCTACCGCAAGCATGGACCACACCTGGGGTGACAACGATGACTACGAGGTTACCATCTCGCAATCGAGCGTCTATCTGCCGCCATCAAACAGGGCGAGAGTCAAACTGCCCATGAACGCCGGTTCCGGTCTCTATGTCTTCACTCTTTCACCGATTGCCGCGTTTTACGTCGAGTCTGCCGGTGAGTATACTTACCGGGTCTACGGACACAGAAATGGACCAGCCGCTACGGAAGTCAGCCAAGCGAGGTTAAATCTGCTTTACGTGCCGACTTTTTATGGATCGATATTCTGGGAGAAGTCGAGTTCACAAGCAGATCTCACTTCCGCAGTACAGGAATCGGAAAAATCGCAGGTTCCTGAGATGGCGGCCGATCCGGATCGACTTCCCACCGAGATGAGAAAGCTTGTGCAGAACCTCGTGGCTGAAGAGGTCGCAAAGTTGAAAAAGGAGTTTGAGGCGAGAGTCTCTGCAATTGAGGCGAATGCCCGTTGATGACTGATTAGCCGTGGGTTCCGTCACACCCGCGAGAGCCCGCATCCTGAATCGTCGCGTCCTACGGACAAGGAGCAGGGCCGGAATTGAAAATGTAGTTTATCAAGCGGATGGCGTCGGATATGGTGATACTGCCGGTGCAGTCGGCGTCGCCGCTGATCAGCGTTGCCGGTGGCGGCCCGCTGGCAAAGATGTAGTTGATAATGTAGATGGCATCGGAGATCGTAATTGAGCCGCTGCGATCGGCATCACCGCGAATCACCGGACTCGTGCAGTCGTTTTTGATAATCCAGTAGCTGTCGGCGACATCATTGTTGGCATCCAGGGCGCGGGCGCGGACCAGATAGAGGAGGTCCTCCTGAAATGTGCCGGTCGGCAACAGCCCCGAGAATCCATCCAGCGTATTGAAGTCAGTCCAAAACGTCGTATAGGTTATCGCTTCCTGCTTGGGATACAGCGCAATGCCCAGTTGTGCGCGGTACTTCTTGTTGTTGGGCAGGTACCCCAACACCAGCGAGTCACCGCGAGCAATCAAAAACGACGATCGTAATACACCGCCGATAGGATCATAATAGGTGACCGGGAAACTGTCATTCCTTGCCGCCGCAAAATCTACTTTCTGCGCCGCCAACCAGTGGCCGAATGGTCCATCGATAGCGAGCATTACGGTGGCCTGCCGTCCCAGATAGGTCGACTTGAACCATTCCCAGTTCGGCTTGGGCATTATGTCGGGTTTGATACGATTGCCGTGCACCTTGAGATAGTCAATCAACCCGGCGGCAAGATTGTCATCCTGCGTGCCGAGATTGTCGCGAGTATCAAAATCGACGGCGAGCGATTCAGCCAGTTGTGCGTTGGTCAGGAAAGTCGAGCCTTCAGCCATTATCTCTAAGTAGCCCTTGTCGAACCAATGCTTGAAGAATGAAGTCAAGATCGTCGGCGCCGAATAGTATTCGCCGAACTCACCGGAGTAATTATGATTTCCATCCGTGGGATTGTTGTTGGCATCTCCGTAGTCATTGCGTTTGAGCAACGGCAAAACGCGCTCCTCGAAATTAGGCAGGTAGCGGAACCCGAAAGTTACCGCAATCGGATTTTCGTCTTCGATCGCCACGCGCACGGTTTCAGCGCCGCAGGTTGACATCAGATCAGTGCGGTTCTGATATTTTGGAGCAAGCGGTTTCATATCGAGGTAGACGCTCGCGGTGTCCATGGTGTAGGTCGAGTCAAAATCCGCCACCGTGACGCGCATCAGGTATGTACCTTCGTTCAAACCGAACGGTTGCCACACCGCCGACCAGCCGTCGCCGACTGTGGCGGGTGTAACACCATCGCGCAATGGCGATGATCCGTTGAAGTCGGCGCCAAACTGATACCAGACACCCGATTTGAAATACTCAAATGCCGCGCCCTGATAGACCAGCGCGTCGTTGGCTTCGCCGACCCAAATGGTCTTGCCGGGATACGTTACTCCGGAATCGGACGGCACCAGGAACCGCGGTTTGGGCAGCATGTCGCCTTTGGCATAGCCGATCGAGTAGAGATGCACGGTGCCCGGGAAATTGTAGTAGTCGTTGCTGGCGAGGTCGACAAGACCCTCACCCCATTCATTGTAAGTGATACACAAATACGCGGCGGTATCGAGTGCGAGACCAGGATACATTGCCGTCATGTCGGAACCGAAATACATGCAGGCAAAATATGGCCCGTAGACCGGTACCGGTGTCTCTAATGCAAGCACAAGCGAATAAACTCCGGGTCCCGGAATCTGCACCGGATATTCATTGCCGGCATAAATGATCTCTCCCGGCACCGGGCAAATCGGCGAGGAGAAGATCGGATCGACGTCCGCGACGAACACCATCACGTTGATCGTACCGGCGGCGTTCAAGACGATTGTCATGCCAATGTGAGTTACGACATAAGGGTAGATCGTATCGCAGGTGACCTTGGGAAAAAACAGATCCTGATAGGCATAGTAGATTTCCACGCCGGTCATCCAGTCATAGAGCGCGTTTTGCGGTTCATCGACGTAGACCGTGCAATCGGACTCGTACATGAAGCCGCTACGCAGGGACGGAATGAGCGAGACAGCCGAGTCACCGATCGCAGACAGAGTCGGCGTCGAAGGTCTTGCTTTCTGCGTTAGCAGTGCCGACGAGATTTTTGCCGGAATTGCCTTGTTGGAGACTGCCGCTGCCGGTCCGGCCGCAAACAGGAGAATCTGGATTGCGAGGATGATCCTGATCATACAGAGGATATCGGCATTCACGGCAAATCCCGTTATTCAAAGCACCTCACCTGGTGAAGTCCGGATACCTTCACAGTGTCTCCGGCTGTTTTGTCTGCCTCCCATACTCTATGGGAATTGCCCGAGACTTATTCGGAAATTCTCATCTGTTCACTTTTTGAGGACTCGTCTGTTCCGCAGTGCACAGGTCGTAAGTTGGGTCAGAATGGGCAGTTGGCGAGGCAGGCAAGAGCGTGTTCCAAAATGACCACGCTTGGAACAGTTCTTGCGAAGTATAGCGGCAGTTGAAATGATGATTATGACTTTTTACTTTAGTGGAGGGAATGTGAATACCAAGAGCCAACTGGTGAATCAAGGATTAGCGGCGCTAATCATCCTGTTATTGTGCAGTATCGCGATAATGTTGTTTGGTTGCGCCGAGAATCCGGCTGCGCCGACTACAAATTCAATTGAGAAGCTGGTAGCTGCCAGTGACACGGCAGTTGTAGACGAGCAGGGTCCCACTTCGTCGGACACCGTTTTGATCGCCACCGGATCAGTGTCCGGCTTGATTACCCCCGAAGGGAATGATACGCTGCTCCTTCACATTCAGGGCAAGCTCGTCAAATTCGTCGCGCTTCCCGGCGCTGTCAATGACACCGTCACGATCTCGGTTACCGGCTCGCGCTACGATATTGGAGTAAACAAAGAATTCTACACCTATCAGTGCGGCCCGAGCGGGTTGTCATTTGCAGTTCCGTTGCAGTTGATCCAGATTATCAACAAGTCAGACGGCGCCTCGGCACAACTGTTCTACTACGACGAATCAGTGACCGATGGCGACGGTATTGGCTGGGAGTACATGAGTTCGACTTCGGTCCAGGGTAAACGGGCAACCTTTTCACTGCACCACTTCTCGAAGTATGGTATCAGCTACGTCCCCGCCGACCCGAACACCGAGATTGGAAACGAGTCTAACTGCGACTAAGTTGTTTCTTTGAAATATTCGCTTCACGGTACCTCTGTGCGGCGGGAGTCAATCGCTTGGACTCCCGCCGTCTCCGTTTGTGGGGGGATTTGGATTCGAAGGGGCGATGTCGGGATCCGCGCTTCCCGCTAAGGCGCGAGACAGGCCGCTGGGAATGTCGACCTACAAATCGAACAATCGTAGGGCAGGTCTCCTTGCCGGAAGTTGACTACAATTAGGAGCATTTAATTGGAGACCTGCCAATCTTTGTGGTGATGACAGAGACTAGTGGCAGGTCTCTCAGCAATGTACTTCGAGTATTACGTGATTTCGGCAAAGAGACCTGCCCTACAACTTCTCCTCTTCGGATCGGATAAAGAGCAAGAGCGAAAATGTTCTTCGTAGGGCAGGTCTCCTAACCGGCAGTTGACAGAAATTGGGAGCTACTCATTGGAGACCTGCGAATCCTTTTGGTAAAAGCAGAATACAGCGGCAGGTCTCTCAGCACGTTCATTCAAATGACTACGACGTTTCGGCAAAGAGACCTGCCCTACGGACTGGATCCCCGCTTTCGCGGGGACGACGAGTGAGGATGCTTTGTGCGCGGCAGTCGTCCACGCCTGCCGCGGTTCTTTTGATCTTCATCATTTTGCAATTCAACTAACGCACGTAATCGCATACACTGAAACAGTTTACGACTTACTATCGCCTTACTGAAGTGGCGGCAGAATCACTTTTGGCGGATTTAGCAGAAAATTCCTGCTTAAGTTTCAAATTCCCCTTGACGACTGCACAAATGTGCAGTATATTGCCCTCACGTCAAAATTAAGCACGGTTACCACGTGACCAATCAAACACCGGAGCGGGTGTGCGGCCCGCTCCGCCACGGCGTCATCGGTTAGGCGGCTTTCCGGTGAAGCGAAAGGAAAGTGAAATGAATGTGCTGGAAACCACGGAAATGGAATGCTGCTGCGGCGGAATGCTGGTATCGAGCGGCAATAATTATCTTTGTGCCGACTGCGGCGATCGCTTTTGCGCTGAATGCGGCGGGACTGTGATTCACGAAGGCGGCTGCTTCTTCTGCCTCTCCTGCGCCTCCTCCAGTTGTGAGATGTCGTAACGAGCATTTGAGAAGTGATGTCTTCTTCTCCTCCTTTCTCCTAGTAGGAGAGACTAACGGGATGTCAGGAGCGCAGGGCTCCTGACCTACAAGACAAACGCGCCCGACGTGGACGGCGGGCGCGCACTCTATCCACAGGGAGCTAAACAATGAACTTGATGCAAATGGAACATTTGAAATCATACGGATTGCCGGAAATCGTCGTCGCCAGTTGGCGCGAACGCCTGGGCGAAGAGCTTCTGCCGTTGCAGCGCCGGGCCGTTATCGAGAATCGCATCCTCGCCGGTGAAAACGTGCTGGTCTGTGCGCCGACCTCTTCGGGAAAAACTTTCTGTGGTGAACTGGCGGCGACGGCGGCGATTTTTAACCGGCGCAAGGCGCTGTTTCTGGTGCCGCTGAAATCGATTGCCGAAGAACGCTACCGCGAGTTTGCCAATCGCTACCGGAAACTGGGTATCCGCGTCGTAATCTCAACCGGCGACCATCGTGAATTTGAACACGATCTCGAAAACGGCAAATTCGATCTCGGTATCTTGGTCTACGAGAAATTCAATCAACTGCTGATTCGCAATCTCGATCTGCTGGCCTCTGTCGGGCTCATCGTCATCGACGAAGTCCAGATGATCGGCGACTGCGAGCGCGGCGCAACTTTGGAACTCGCCATTCTCAAGACGCAACATTCGCATTACCATCCGCAGATCGTCGCACTCTCGGCGGTGCTCGACAATGCCGAGGAGTTGGCGGCATGGCTGGGGTGCCGGCCTTTGGTTGATCATTTCCGTCCGATCGAATTGCGCCACGGCGTGCTGTATCAGGGGCGCTATCGGTATCGTTGCGCTGATGGCCACACCACCGGCGAAGAGACTCTGTCCGATTGCAGCTCCGATGACCCCGAGGAGATACTGCTCACGAATATCGAAACGCTGGTCAACAACGGCGAACAGGTGCTGGTCTTTCTCAAAGCCAAACGCGCTTGCGAGATTCTGGCATCGCGATTATCGGAACGGAATTTCTGGCCAGAAGCGCAATCGACGATCGAACAGCTTCAGCGCGAGACCACGACGATTCTGGGACGGCGTCTGGCGGAGACTCTTCAATCGGGTGTGGCGTTTCATCACGCCGATCTTTCACACCGGCAACGGCGGACCTTGGAACGCGGCTACCTAAATGGCGAGATCAAGGTGCTCGTTTCGACCACCACACTTGCGATGGGAGTAAATCTCCCCGCACAGACGGTGTTCATCGATTGCTACAAGTATCAACCGGGACGGCACGGTCAGCGCGCCATTGTCGCGCCGCTGGGCTGGAGCGAATACGAGGCGATGTCTGGGCGCGCGGGACGTTACGGCCGGGGCGCACAATTTGGCCGTTCGGTGCTGATTGCCAATTCGGATATCGAAGCCGAAACCTTGTGGAAGCTCTATGTCGAAGGCTGTGCCGACAGTGTAGGGTCTTCCCTGCAGTCGCTGGCGATGGCGGATGTGATTCTTGATCTGATCTCGGCACGGGTGATCGGCAAAGTATCGGAGATCGCACCGACTTTGCATTCGACATTCTTCGCGTCGGTCGAAGGCGCTATCGACGATGAGTGGATAAGCGAATCGGTCGAGCGGTTGAAGTCACAGCGGATGGTCTTTGTCAAGAGGAACGATATCTCCGCCTCGCCGATGGGACAGCTCGCCAGCCTTCGCGGTGTCGGTTCGGCATCGCTGTTTCGACTAGCGTCGCAGTTGCGCGAGTACGATGGCGGCGACCGCTTGAGCTGGCTCTACTCTATCGCGATGCTTACGGACTTTGAGATTTCCGGGCTCTACCTCGATGCCTCCGACGACTACGGCAAATCGTATCGCAACCGGTTGTCGCGATATCTAAGTGAACATTCGCAGACGGCAGCGTGGTTGATGCGTCTGGTCGATGACGAGTATCTCTTGACCGAACGTGAGTTGCTGGGATTGAAGGCTGCGTTCCTGCTCTGCGAATGGACGACGGCAATCGAAACTGCCGATTTGGAACTGCGCTACAAAACGCATTGCGGTGCGATGCTACAAATGTCGGAGACGGCGGCGTGGCTGGTTGATTCGCTCGCTGAACTGGCGGAACTGCTTCATCAACCAAAGGGGCAAGTCGCGCAGTTGCGAACGCTGGCGCACGTCACCGGCAGAGGTTTCGACCTGCCCGGGTCGATTTTCGATACGGCCGGTTTCGACGCCGAAAACCGCGATCTGGTGTGGCGATTGTTCAATGCCGGCTATTTGACAACGGGGCACTTTACGCCGGAAAAGCGGGCAAAACTGGCGGCGCTGGTTGGCGATGCCGCCGCCGGGTATCTGATTACGAAATTTGGAGAACTACGAAAGAGAAATAGCGCTGAATCAAACAGCGAGGAGGAAACCATGCCATTATTGAAGTTGCGCGGCCTGCTCAAAGGCGAGCGCGTGCGGATCTGCTTCAACGAAGCGGAAATCGATTTGACACCGAAGAGCTTCAACTATCTCTACAAGCTCGGCGCGGCGCGATTCCTGAAGCCGGAGGGCTGGATGAGCAAGGAAGAGATCGAGCCGGGATTCAACCAGGCGAAGAATATCTACCGGGTCAAGCAGGAACTCAAGCGTTTCGCGACCGGGCTCGAGAATATGATCGAGAACAACAAGTCTGGATTCTACCGGCTCAACCTTCGTCCGGAGCAAATCAAGATCGATGTTGAATCGATGGAGGCTTATTCCGATTTCGAACTGGCCGAACTTACCAAGCGCCTCGCTAACGCGACGGTGAGTTAGGGCGATCGTGAGAGAACCTTGTAGGGCAGGTCTCCTTACTGGAAGCTGACCAAAATTAGGAGCATCTTATAGGAGACCTGCCAATCATTGTGGAGTAGACGGCAAACAATGGCAGGTCTCTTAGCAAGGCGCTTCAGACATCACGAGATTTCGGCAAAGAGACCTGCCCTACGGACTCAACTATCGCGCCTTTGGCGCGACTGGGCGCAGCATGCTGCGCCCCTACTCACGAGCGTTCTTTGTAGGGCAGGTCTCCTTACTGGAAGCTGACCAGAATTAGGAGCATCTTATTGGAGACCTGCCAATCATCGTGGCGAAGAAGGCAACCAATGGCAGGTCTCACAGCAACATGCTTCGAACGTCACGGGTTTTGGCAATGAGACCTGCCCTACAACTACGTTTCCATCTCCCGACGGAAGAGGGATTAAGGGTGAGGGCGTTTCCCAACACTGGACTACGAATCCACATCAAACTATCACTTTCACAACCTCACGTAACCTATTGTTTTGTTTCATCTTGCAACACCGGAAAATCAGTCGAAATAACCGCAACAGGGATTGGCGCGATTGGTCGATAATTATACAAAGATATTGTTCCCGTCTGCGGTACCAATGGCGGAGACATTCACGGACGAATCGACTAATCGTCGCCTGCCGGGTAAGCTGTACCCTGCCGGAGAATAGGAGATCAGCCATTCCATGAGCGGAACTAACCGCCAGATACCGATCATCCCCCTGCGTTCGACGATTATCTTTCCCGGCTGCGTGGAGACCATTCAGATCAGCCTACCGCGCAACCTGTTGCTTTTGCGTGAACTGCGCGATAGCCAGCAGCCGATTGTGATGATGCCGGTCCGTGACGGCCGCGGCGAAATCACTGCCGCCGGCGATCTGGAAGTTATCGGCGTGCTGGCACGTCCGCTGGTAACGCAGACCTCGCGCGATAATACCTGCAGTGTGACGTTCGAGGCAGTGCGCCGCATCAAGCTCGACCGTCTAACCAGTACCGAGCCATATCTTGTCGGCGATTTCTCTGAATTGCCGGAAGAAACCGACACTGATTCATTGGAGCGCACACTGGAAAAGGTATTCTCCTATGCCGTCCGTGTGCTTACCACCGACACGCACTATTCGCCCGAGATTTACGAGATTTTCAAAGCTAACCGCAGTGACATTGACCGCTTCGTCGACGTCGTGTCGCATCATCTGCACTTCCCGTTCAGCGAGAAGCGATCGCTGCTGTCGGCAACCTCGCTTAAAGAGCGGATCTTTCACCTGCTTGACCTGCTTAGCGAAGAATGCCAGCGCATCGAGCTGGAGGATGAACTCAAGGTCAAGGTCGAAGACTCAATCAATAAATCGCAGCGCGAGTTCTTCCTGCGCGCGAAGCTGAAAGAAATCAAGCGTGAACTCGGCGAGGACTATGATGACGACAATGTCGCCTCGACCTATCGCCGCCGTATCAATTTGATCCACGACCTGCCGGTGGAAGTGCGCGAGCAGTTGTTCCTGGAGACCGAACGCCTGAAGATGCTCTCCCCGGCTTCGGCGGAATTCGGCTCGATCAAGCGCTATCTGGATTGGCTGATGGCGGTACCATGGGGCAAAACCTCCACTGATGAGACCAATCTGGCACAGGTGGAGAAGGTCATCGACTCCAATTTCTATGGCGCCAAGGATATCAAGGATCGGATCACGGAGTACTTGGCGACGCGCCAACTGACCAATAATGTTTCTGCCCCCGTCATTTGCCTTACCGGTCCGGCGGGTACGGGAAAAGCCTCGCTCGCTTCGGCAGTAGCGACGGCGCTGCACCGCAAGCTGATCAGGTTTAGCGTTGCAGGTTTCAGTTCCACCGCCGAATTGCGCGGTGAGCCGCACACGCTCGAAGGCGCTATGCCCGGCAAGATCATTCGCGCGTTGATTGAGACCAACTGCGTCGACCCGGTATTCTTGATTGAAGACCTCGACAAGCTTTCTTATGACGAATCGCGCGTCTCGATTGCCCTGGCGTTTCTTGACGTCATCGACGCCCGCCAGAATCGCAAATACATCGACGACTACCTCGCCTTGCCGATTGATCTGTCGCGAGTGATTTTTATGTTCAGCGTGCGCGGCACCGAAATGCTGGCCGAACCGCTGCTCGAACGCATGGATGTCATCGAGTTTTCCGGTTATGTCGATCGGGAAAAAGTAACAATCGCCGAAAGGCATCTGATCCCTTCCCTGTTGGCGGCAAACGGAATTCACAAGAATGAGCTGGTATTTACGACCGGCGCAATCAAAACTGTTATCCGCAACTACACCATGGAAGCCGGATTGAGCCAAGTTAAACAGCGGCTCGAAACCGTCTGCCGCAAGTTTTCCAAAGCCAAAGCGACCTCTGAAAAGAAGGTCAAGTGGGTTGTCTCCGAGGACAATCTCGAGCAGTACTTCGGCACGCCGGTATATATTCCGGAAACCGCCGAAAGCCATCCGGAAATCGGAGTTGCGGCGGGCGTAGCCTGGACCGGTTCCGGCGGCGATATCATGATGATCGAGGGATTGAAGATGCGCGGTTCCGGCAATGTCGCTTGCACCGGTTCGCTTGGCGAAGTGATGCGCGAATCCGTTCAGGCGGCGCACAGCTTCGTGCGCTCCAAGGCGGAGATGCTGGCAATACCGCACGATGATTTTTCGAATTATGACATCCATGTGCATTTCCCGCAGGGCGCGATTCCCAAGGATGGGCCCTCTGCCGGTGTGACGATCTCTCTGGTGATTGCATCGGTCTTGAGTGATCGCCCGATCCGCAACGACATCGCCATGACCGGCGAGGTCAGCTTGCGCGGAAAAGTTTTGCCGGTATCGGGAATCCGGGAAAAGGTCGCAGCAGCGCACCGGGCGGGCATTTTCAAGATGGTGCTACCGTCGCAGAATCGCAAAGATATCAAAGATATTACTCGGGAGTTGCGCGATCAGATGGAGTTCATCTTCATCGACCGGACTGATCAGTTATTTGAAATCGCCTTGCTAGACTACGATCCAGCTGCGGCGACACTGCAGGATCTGGTTATGCTGGAAATGCGTCGCCGCGCTAAAGAACCCAAGCCGCCCAAACGCACTTCGACCCGCCGGGTCGCTCGCGGAAGTGTCAAACCGCGGAAGTCCACCCGCAAAAAGAAGCCGGCTAAGGGCAAAAAGCGGCTGCAGCAGTAAGGATCCTTCGAAACCTTCATTCCTCGCTTGAGAGTTCGACTTCGCCGGTATTCTGCCTTTATCTTGACTAACGACACCGCGCAACTAATAATGACTCATGATCAAATTCAATTCGCGCGAATTGTTGTATGTTCCGAACCTGCTGACACTCTTTCGGCTGTTCTTCCTTCCCCTGCCGGTGATTTGTATCGCCTATGGCAAAGATAACGCCGCGCTGGCGCTGTTGGGAGTTGCGATCGCCACGGATGTTCTCGATGGATACTTCGCCCGCAGGTTGAATCAAGTATCGGAATTGGGCAAGATCCTCGACCCGCTGGCGGACAAAATCGGTGTTGCCGCGTTAGTCGTTGCGCTGGCAGTCTTTCGCGATTTTCCCTGGTGGGCGGCTGCCGTTATTATCGCGCGCGATTTGTTGTTGCTAGTCGGCAGTCTTGCGACCCTGTCGAAGACGACCGAGATTCCCACTTCCAATCTCTTCGGTAAGCTGACCGCATTGACCTGGGTCTTGTTAGTCATCAGCTACTTGACACCGTTTGTGATTGTGCAGCAAATTCTGCTTTGGCTGGCGGTCGCAATGGTTCCGATTTCTTTCCTGCTCTACTTAAGAAAACGTCGCTGATATCGCAGCGACGCTCTTTCTTGTGTTTACCATCGCATCCAGAAGCTTGTCTCGACCGGGATGCTCACTTGCTTGCGCAAGATGGTCCCGGACGGATAATGCAACGTAATGTCGTACTTCGTATCGTCAGGATCAAGTTCGACGCTGGGAATCAGATCCAGATACCAGTAACCGATCGAATCGGTGGTCGTCGTCAAGGCAAATGGTGAGATGACGACGCCATCCAGCAGCAGCGGTGACTTCGCAATGCGCGCCGTGACAGTGACGCCATCGATTCCCCGACCGTCGAGCGACTCGACATAGCCGTAGACGCGACAGAGATTTGCCTGCGGTGCGCTGCCGGGATCAAAGCGCGTTACCCAGATTGTGTCGTTTGTGCCATCCGGGCTGACCTCGACAGACGTGGGAATTTCCGCTTGACCGTAGCCGTTCTGATAGACGAAGGCGTGGTAATCATGATTGTCGAGGGCAAACAGCAAACGTCCGTTTGGATCGCTGCTTCCCATTGCGGCTACTGCTGATTCATCCGAGTTGAGTAGGCGCACAAATGCGCCCGAAACGGCTGACGCCGTACCGACATCAATTACAAAGAGCGTGCAAGCGAAGGCACCGGACCCTGTCGATGTAACTGCCGCTTCAATGCCGGCGAAGTAAGCTCCAACATCGTCGCCGATAACCTGATAGCTGCCCGAAGCTGCACCTCGCCAGGCGCCGCCAATTTTGGCGCGCACATAAACACGATATAATCCAAGTTGTGCATCATTGTTTGCAGCGCGGTAGAGTATTTGATACCAGCCAAGGCGTGGATGTCTTAATGAGGATGATGACTGCGTTAGTGAATCGATTAGTGCCCCTCCGGGACCGAATCGCAGTGCGACGATGCTATCGGCGTCGGCGATTACCGGATAGAGGGTGGTGTCAAAGGTGCAAAATGTAACGATGATCGAGTCAGTGACTGCGTTTCCGGCAATTGCCGGCGCGATTGACAACTGCGCGTGCGCCGAGCCGAAACTGACTGCAATGAACAACAAGAGACTTCTCACTTCATTCCTCCAATTAAGCCGCCTCCGACGACCGCAATCCGGCGGTGATTCTGTGTTTCAGCTTGTGGTGCGAGTCTGATGGTAATCAGCGGGCGGTCGTTAACGGCGTCGGCTTCGGATGAGTGATAAACGATTTCGGCGTCGTTGATTTGCCCAACTTGATTATTCCAATAATTGTGCCACACCCAGCCGCTGTTTGCTGTCGTGTCGGAGGTCATGCGATTCGCGAACTGCGGCGGAATGGCCCAGGTGATGATCCTGCCCCCGCTCGCGTTACTGCGGTTTTGTCTGATCGAATCGAGCACCGTGTCAACGACATCGCTGTTGGCGCCAAAGGCACCCCCGAGATTCCAGCGGAAGGTGTCAGCAGCTTCGATGTAGCGATGTACCCAGTTGACGAAGCCGGTGTTCGTTTGGCCGGTCGCATTGCCACAGATCCACTTCTGTTTAAGCAACCTGATGCCGTTGGTTGATTCCCAGAGCGAGTCCTCGACGCCGTTAGTAACACTCAGGACTCTGGTGTGAATGGTAAAGCGCTCAACGACGGCAGGAGCGTTCGCAATTTTGCGCTGCAGTGCGTCATTGTTGACTTTCATGAACGTGACCTTGTCGTCATAATCGTGGCCGGTATAGAGACTTCCCCAACCGCCGTAGCTTTCCAGTGAGTCGGTTCCGGAGGATGACTCTGCCCAAGCGTCTTCGACTTCGATCTTGCCTGTGAAGCAGGCATTGCTGGCAATGTAGCTGTTGGTCGTATCGCGAGCAGCCCACGCGACAGCGCGGGTGAAGATCGTGAAGAACTGACAGGAATCGCGCGGCGTCGAAGTTACGGAATACAAACCCAGAAAGACGCGTCGACCTTTGGCAATGTCCCGCCCGTCACCGGTGTTGATGATCCTCTGACCCGAGTCGGCGACACAGAGGTGAACGTGCGAGGTGTCGTCGGCATCATCCTTGTCGATGATCAGCGGCGAGATATCGTGCATCGTGTCGGGAAACGCCAGGCCGTAGATGCCGAGCGAAGTCGCAGTCCAAAGGTAGAGTGTGTCTTGAAGCACGCTGGTGATCCAATGATTGCGGTTGATCGCGCGGACATACCCTGAAGCTTCGACAGTGCGGCCATTGGTGCCGTTGGAATTGACGCCCAGATTGATCTCGTCCCAGGTGTCGCTGTGAAGGCTAACGAATCCGACGCCTGAATTGGCGAGGGTGTCGGCAACAGACGTCGGTAACGGTGCAACGACCTCACTACCGCACCAGACTACCGCGTTGAATGCGGTGTCGAAGTAGGCGGAGTTGCGTGCGGCAACACTATCGGGCGAGAGCCAATACAAGTCGTAGCCGAGATCCTTTGTCAGCGCGTTCGCCAACAATGTGTCGATGCCTTTGTTGTTGAGATTCTCGATGATCAGCGCGACGCGGGTGACACTACTCCCACGCCCGGGAAGGAACAGCATCAGCGTGGCTGCAGCGAAGACTACGACTCCGAGTCGGACTCTTTGTCGTCGTCGGCCGGCAATTCCTCGCCGCGCAGTTGATTGATAAGCTGCCAAATCATCTCCTTGTCGTTTTGTGATAGCTTGAGTTTGATTTTGAGTTCGAGGGCCTTGAGCAGATCAGCGATGCGCGGATTGATTTCTTTGCTGCGCAGCTCTTCCACGATCTTTGCCTGGATTTCCTCAAGAATATCCAGATCACCAGACGGCGATTGGCGCTTCTTATGCCCGCGAGTTTTTGCCACAGGGATCCGAGCCGATTCGCCCATCGGAGGCTATCCCATCTCGATTATGAGCAAGTCCGCCGTGACAGCCTGCGGTGTTGGTGCAACTCGAGCCAATCGAAAAGAGTCGGGTGCGACGTTACCTTGCACAATGACGCCGGCGTTCCCGCGCGGTATCGCGACCACGCTTGCGTTCAAGATTGTCGGCGGCAGCTTGTTGCCGCGGTGATCGGTCAAGTCGGCAAAGGTCACTGTCTGCGCGAATCCGCCAAGCAGGCACTGGCAGTGGAGAATGCGTTTCGTGTCGCCATCATTCTCGGAGATGATGAACTCGGCTTCGAAGTTGGCGAGATCACCCCAGACAGCAACTCCGGGGACGAGCCACATCCTGCGGGCAAGTAGATAAGTCAATGTCTGGTTCATCAAACTTCGCCTCCTGTCACGCGCACCGGTGCGTTGAGTTGACCGGGTGCCGGTGCGAAGCGTGATGCAATCTCGAGTCCGTCCGCGTGATAGTTCGCGCCCAGTTCCTGCCAATGGCGGGCAGTGGCGTTGCCATCAGGTTGCTGCAACGCAGAGAGTGCCTTCACCCGGCACAGCACTGCCAGTGCGAGGTAGGTCTCGGCTGTTACTAAGCTTTGTGCTGACGAATCGTGGTAGGCCTCATCAATCAAGCTTAGCAAGAGGTCGTCGGCTTCGGCGACGGCATTGTCAAGCTGGCTTTCGTTGAGGGTCAGCGATGTCGTTTCATAGTCGACAAAGACCGTCTGGCCATCTTCGATTTGGCTGCCGCTGATGCGCCGCAACGTTCCGCGCAGATGATCGACGCTGTAATCGCTGCCGCGCTGGTACGTGCGATAAGCGAAAAACCACACGCAGACCGTTGCGCCGGCTGCGATTTCGCCGTCCAGTCTCCTTATGGTACCGTGCAGGTAGTCGATATGATAATCAATGTGCTCGGTGTAGATTCGACCGAGCGATGAGTCGGAAGCAACAACGACGCTATCCGGAATGATGTTGGTAGTTCCCAGCGGAGCAGGCATGTCACCAAGAGATACAAGTGTAGTCTGTGGAGCGCCAAGCTCTTTGCCTTTGACGATGACCGTGCCTTCCTTGAGTTGCGTATGCATCAATGCAATTGTTGAAAGTCCGGTCAGCTCTACTGGAATGTCGCGAAAACTGTCGCGCAACGAAGTCGTCTCAATCAAATGATGGCGCACGATTTCGGAATTGGTAAACGGCATGAAGTCCCCTGCTCTAATTGTTGATGTACGCGATCTCGCCGCATGGCGTAATCTGTGATCCGACCGGAGCCGTCGTGAATGCTGTCGTGACGCGGGCACGAATCCAGAAATAAGAGCGCGATTCGATCTTGCATTTCTGCCAATCGACGGGAGCGTGGGCGGAATCCGGCCACAACCGCAAGAGCTGTGTTGCCTGCTCAAGGTGACAGGCGCCTGACTCAGGCAAGAACGATTTCCAGCCAAAGTCTGAATAGTATTCCCAAGCCACAGAGCCACCGGCGCCGGCAGTCGACAACTGCAGATTCACATTCCCATACGGCGCCTCGGCTCCGAGATAGAGGGCATCGTCAACTGCCTCCACCAGAGCGTGGGAGTCGGTGGCAAGAACATCTGCGGCGACCGTGCTTGCGGCTTCGAGCGTGCGATTGTGGAATTGCGGATCGCCGTCATGATCGTAGAGATAGACCGCTGCAAAGCGACTGATCTCGGGAGCAAGGATGGCCTCTGGCGCGAAGCCGACACCGGTTTTGCAGCGATAACGGAGTTCAACTTGTCCGGCGCCCACCTCGACTCCGTAGGTGACATAGGGCACTTCGCCGTTGAATTGCAGGAGCGGTGCGGTGGCGGAGAGTGAAGCGATGTCAAACACGCCTCCCCAGTTTGCGCCATCGCATTCAGCGTACCAGAGCTTGTAGTTCGCCTCGAAGGCAACGCCGACTAACGACTGCGATTCCGAGACACACGAACAAAGTCGGTCGTTCAAGTAGACGCCGGTGTGAATCGCGACGGCGTCTTCCCAGATCGATGCGCCATCGATCATCCGCCGGGCGATTAGCTGCGTGCCGTTTAAGTTATAATGGCAATAGAGATAAGGAGCAGCGTAGGCGGTAACACTGTACGCAGCTGATGAACTTTCGCCGAGCGCAGTTCCGGGATCGCCGGGACCCGATCCCCACGAATCGCCGTCACTGGTAGAGCGCTTATGGCGAATTGTATAGACGCCGGTCGCGGAATCAAAGCAGGTCCAACAGATGTGGAGGCGTCCAGTCGAGTCTCTGGCGATCGTTGCGGAGTAATTGGCTTTGTCATTGTAGACGATAACTTCGGCGCCGATCGTCCAATTCCCGCTGTTGAAGGTCAGTTTCCGAAAGGCAAGATTGAGTGTGCCCTGCACGGTGTAAACGACATAGACGTTGCCATCGGAATCGATACAGCCGCTGCAGGGGTAGTCGGCGGAGTTGTTTGCGATGTTCTGCGGTTCCAGCCAGTTCTTGTATGGCGCATCGGCATAACAACACTTAATGGTTGCAGCATCGGATTGATACACCACCAGCTTGCGGCCATTATAGGGACCAGCGCGCAATTTGAATTGACGCCGGGCCGCCGCGCTGCCGGCGCCGAAGAACGCACTTGAGCTATCGATAAGTGATTGCATGATTTCCTTTCGTGTCAACTCCCTGCCGGATTTCGTTGGTGGTCTCCGTCCTTCTCAGATGAGCGGACGGAGACATTGGCGGCCGAGAGCGAATTTGCCCGCCTTTGCTTAGAAGTTGTCGTCAAGTACCAGGGCAGCTTGCGGAACCACCTTGGCGAAGGCGATCGATTCCGAGATGACGGCCTCTTCGAACTTCTGCTCGATGATCTTGTCGAACTCGACCATTAGCGGCTGGCTGATGACCTCCTCGATGGCGAAGCGGGAATCGAAACCAACGACCAGGTCGGTTGCGATGTCATCGCAACGAACGAGCTTGGCGCCAAGCGGTGATATCAACTCTCCGGTCGACTGGAATTTGAATCCGGCGAGCGGATCTTTGAATTCGGCCAGTGTCAGTAATTGGCGCATCTTGGTCTTGTGGCAGATCAGAGTATTCAATTCGAAGGGCGAGAATTCCGACCAGAACTTGACGAGGTCATCATAGTCGATTGTTCCGCTGACATCGGTATTGACCACCCCGGCGGCATTGTTGTTGCCGTCGCCGTTGATCAGCACGTCGGTGAGCAGCGCAACTTTGTCCGATTGCAGGCGAAAGCCGATGTACCACAAAAGCACCTTGAATTGCGCGGTAGTCTTGTGGCGAAGAGTTTTGTAAGAGGTCTTGAGCGCTACGCCGTAATCGGGTACGGTGATCGTGTTCACTTGTTCCGATACGGTGATTTGCGGAATTTCAGCTCCTTCGCCAATCGGACGAAGGGCCAGGCGCTGGTCGGTGGGATTGACGCCGATGTACAAAGGCGAATAACGGTTCGCGCCAATCACGGTCTGCGATGCGGTGAGCTGGTTGTACATTGGCCGCATCTCCATACCGCGGCGAATTTCGCGCGTGACAAACTCCGGCAGCAACGACGGCGCCTGGCGTAAGAACAGTTCGACAGTATCAGGCGACTTGCCGTTCACGCGAATTCCGGCAGCGGCAAGTTGACGCTCGAAGGCATCGAGCGGGCAACCAGCCGGAGATGGGTCGTAGTCGTCTGATTCGAGCAATTCGGTCAAGCTCATGCCCCGCGTCTGGGCTTCGAGATAGGTCTCGCGTGTGACCTTGACCGACGTGGCGCGCGACAGATCCACGCCGGTGAGCTTCTTGTCGGGCTCGACCTCGGAAAGTGTCCAAAATGATTTCGGAATCTGGGTCAAATTATCGGCTTCCATGTGGTCTCCTGTTAATTCAGAATCAGTGTACAATCGGTGGTGCCATTGACGGCGATGACAGTCCCACGGGCGACGTTTCCACCGGCAGGATCATTGGCCGCAAGCGCCGGAGCCTGTTTCACTTTGCCGGCAACGGCGCCGACAATGCGGTTGCCGAGGACAGGATAGGTGGCCGCAACCGGCAGTTTCATTACGCCCGCCACCTGGACAGTGGCTTTGCGCTTGCCGGAGTCGGCGTCAGTCAGGGTGAGGGCAACGAGCTTGCCGATGATCAGCGCTCCGTCCGTTCCGGCGGTAACTTTGAAATTATCCGCCAATTTCACGGCCTTGCCGAGATCGGCATCTTTGAGATCATCAACACCGGCAGTCTGATTGACGGCAAACGTCAGATAGACTGCGCCGGCGGCTTCGAGGTTCTGGTCACGAATTCCCATTGGGTTCCTTTCGTTGGATTTGCGTGTGTTGACGCATTTGGCTTGGTGGATCAGCCGATTTTGAATTGCGCGAGATTGTCGTGATCTTCAGGCTGCGAAGTAACGACATCCTGCAATCGGCTGTTGAACGCGGTGTCGAATGCCGATTCGATGTCGCGCTTGAGGGTAAGCAGTTCTTCGAGTGTCAGAGTTTCACTGCTGATAAGTCGTTCGATCAATCGCGAGCTGCTGCCGGTCAATCGCGCGACGGCACGTGCACGGGCGAGCAGGTCATCGCGAAACAGCTGCAACAGTGAGTCAGCAAGTGTCGCTTTGGCGGCCAGCGACTCAACCACGTCGGCAGTCTCTTTGAGATGGCGGCAGAATTCTTCGAGATTGATCTCACCCGGCGTAGTTTCCGCAAGGCGACGAGCAAGATCCTGCAGTTGTTCGATGATTGGGTGGTTCATTGGAGTCTCCTTAGGGCAGCATCTGCAATTTGGCTTCGATGCTGATCAGTTTCTGGTTGAGCTCATCGCGCACCGCCAGCAGTTCGGTTTTGGTGGCGACGCGATCGGTGAGAATGGTTTCGATGCGAATCAGACGGCTGTCGATAGCCGTCACATTTTCCTGACTGGCCTTGGTTGCAACTTGTTCCTTGAGACCATAGATGGTGGCGTGATAGGCGGTGATCACACCGGCAGTGGTGACGACCACCGCGAGCAGGAAGCGCAACAAACTGTCGCGGCTCTTGCTCTCCTTGCGTGTGAAGGCGTCGATGTTCAAGTTCATACTCCTCCTTCCTTTCTCTTGATGCGGTACTTGCCGCGAAGTAACTCGCCGAAGAATTCAAGTTCATCGCCGTGCGATTTGACGCGTTTTACCCTGCCGCGTTCGAGAATCAGGTCGGAATCGCGGGAGTGGACGCAACCGGCGTCTTCACACAGAAGCTGTTTGCTACCCCGGCCGGTGCACTCAAAGTTGAGCAGGCGCAGTCGCGTGGTTTCATCGGCGAGCGTGATCGTCAGCAGGGCTGTGAACCTGTTCTCGCGGCGGAGTTCATAATGTCCGAGCGATTGGCGTGATGGTTCCCCTGCGTACATAACGAGTGTGGAAACTGATGTGCCCGCGACGGCGCCGCGATAGACCAATGAGATTTCGAGTACGCGCTCGATCTGCTTGTAGTAGTAGAAAGCCTTGATCTCGCGGCCGCCGAGGCGGACAACTTCGTTGACGCGGTGACGGCAATTACGCATGTCACCGCGACAGATGCCACATTCCGGTTTGGCATAGAGGAATCCGAGTGAGCACTCTTTGTAGATCCCGGCATCGATACCGGTTCTGATTTCTTCGGCGTTAGCTTGGCAGCGATGCCAGTAAAACAGCGCCCGCAGCCAGGGGACACCGGCGCGGTTGATAATCTCGCCTCGAAACACGCGCCCGATCGGCAGTTCGTTTTTCTTATGACCGATCAAGACCGGGGAATCGACTACCAGTTCCGCAAGTTGCGCGAGTTCTTCGCGGGCGAAACATCCACCCTGCGTGTTGACTTGATTCGATGCCGCCATCAAGACGCCCACATAGACTGATTCAGCAGTCGCCGGCTGGGCGGGTTTGATGGTGCGATTGATTTCCGCGATAAGCTGTGCTTTGTCGTACTCGCATTCACCAAGGGCGGTAACGGCGAGTCGGCCGGTGAGATTGTTCACATCTCCTCCAGATGAGTTGAAAGTCTTCTACCCATTGGACCGGAGATTATTTTCTACAGGAGAGCTACAAGATTGGGTTGGGAGAATCGGCTCAAGACGTCGACGGGATGACAGACCTGTGAATTATGTGCAAGATTATGCAGCACCGGAACTTAAGCCAATGAAGTATAAACTTAACTAATGCGAGCATACTATTGATTTTCAATAGCTTATCGACTGCAATTCGGAATCTCGTAAAGTGGCACAGTTAGTGCTTATATGTGAAGTTGAAAGAAGGAGATCTTTGAATGGAAAGAGCTTTCAACATTGTCAAGCTTATCTCGCTCGTGGCTCTCGTAGTGATTGCGCTGCTGTGCATCAGCTACACGCACGCGTATGGATACAGTGCGGCTGTTGGAATCGGCAAGCCGGCCGACTCGGTAGTGACCGGTAATACCGGCAACGGAATCAACACCGGTATTGATCATCTGGGTCATAACTGGGACCGTGACACTTACGTGTCGAATGCCGACAACTCGGATAACGGACTGCCGCCATCGACAGTACCTGAACCGGGAACGTTGATTCTGCTTGGGTCGGGACTGCTCGGCCTCGCTCGATATACCAGACGGCGGAGTTAGACCTCACCGATTCGAAAACCCGGTATCGGCGTTTTCGAGGCCGCTGACTTCGCCGCCCAAAGAGCCAATGCGATAGCCATCACGGCATCGCAATGTTCATTTTGTACCCAGTTGACTTCCCGTAATTCATCAATCAGACTCCAGTAGCCACTCTCCCCTATTCCGGTTTCATAAGATGGCACAGCAATATGACCTGCCTCAAACTCTGATTGCAGGTGTGTCAGCAGTTCCGCTTTTGAGCGCGTCGTGAAGACAAACCCGATTGGCGCAATATCCACCAGTTCCGAAACTACGACGTCGCCAAGTCCGGTCGAATCGATGATCGTATCGCCGCCATAATCGCGTTTGCGCTGGCGAATCGTTTCGTATACGCAAGGCCAGTCGCGTTTTTGGAAGCGTTCGATCCTGACCAGTTGGTACGGTCGTGTCGTCACGTCGATAGTAACGCCGACTGTGTAGGTACGTTTGCGCGCGAGATCCCATCCGGTTATGTAGCGATGGTCTACCAGACGCCGGCTCAAACCGGTCGC
>CAZQBX010000056.1:0-22554 GCA_964592145.1 uncultured Ignavibacteria bacterium | reverse complement strand
CCGAAGTCAGGTGCGGCTCTGTGTATGATTCATCTGACGTGACAGGTCACATCAGAAGGTCATCGCGATTACGGGCAGAACGGAGCCGGTCCGCCGCCGAAGATGAAGTTGATGATGTACACAGCGTCGGAAATATTGATACTTCCGGTACCGTTGGCATCACCAAGGCACGGCTGGGCTGGCGCAGCACCACCGGCGAAGATGTAGTTGATGATGAACACCGCGTCCGAAATGTTGATCGAACCGGTGTTGTTGGCATCACCGCACAAGCAGGCGGAGCAAGCATCGGAGCCGGCATAAACGTGACCGCACAACCAGGCTTTGGCTCTATCGAGTTGGTTCTGGAAGTTGGTCAAGTTTTGCACGCCGTTAGTACCGACGAACAACACTGCAAAGTGCAGCGTGTCATTATTGGCGCCATTGATTGTTGCGTTGCGTGCAAGTGTGAGCACCGAGTTCAAGTCCTCAAGCGAGTCAGTGGCAAGATAGCCAGTGACAGCCTGCAACTTGTTCCAAAGGGTGTCATTTTCGAAACCACCCAGCGGATAAACTGTGACATCGTTTTCCCAGTTGAAGCCGCCAACAATGTTACCACCGTCCTTCAGCACGCCGCGAAGACCGGCAAAACGAAGGTCATTGGGTGCATAACGGCCGCGTTGATAGATAGCTTCACGGGAAGCGTCGACACCGCCAACGTTATCAGAGCTGTCGTCCACGACGTCAATATCTGCGACATAAGCGACCGTCAAGCCGGTTACGCTGCCTGCCGGGTTCTTGGTGCCCTTGTAGAGCGAGTATGACGCAATAATGAACGTGGACGAATCGGGATGCTTCGGAGCATAGTAGGTTACATCAAAGCCAAGCGTCGAGTCGCGGTTGGCGCCCTTACCGCTGGCAAAGCGATAAGCGGCGTTCGAGGTCGAGTCGTGGCTTGTGGCGGTCTTGGCATAGAGGTAGCCAAAGGGGTTGCTGACGGTCGGCAGGTTACCGCCGCCCTCGAATACCAACCAGCTTAAGTTCGTCGCGGAATTACCAAGCACCAGCGAACCATCGTAGAATGGTTCTTGCTGATCGGCGAACGAATAGAACATCTTACCAGTTTCCTGGTGCGAGTTACGTCCAGCCTGGTTGACATTCATGCGAACCAACGCCGTACGAATAGCCTGGTCTTCCGGCAGGAAGAAGCTGTTGAACACATAGAATTCCACCGGAACCTGGAATACAGTCGGTCCCTCGTAGGTGAAGGTGATGGTTGCGGTGTACAGACCTTCGGTTGCAAGCGGACCGGCGCTAACCGCAAGGACCTGTGAGTTTGTGCAACCCGCAGTGACGGCGCCGGATGCCGGTACTGTCAACCAGCCCGAACCGACATTGTAGGCAATGGTGCGTGTCCAGTTGGCAGTAGTATTACCAGCGTTGGTCAGCGTCAATGAGGTATTAGCCACCTGATTCGTGGCGGCATGGAACGGATAGAGAATTCCAGCCGGTGTTGATGTGATACTGCGGTAGGTATCCATCGCAAAGCAGGGATGGCTCAAGAACATGACGGGGCTGTAGGTTTCGGCCGTACCGTCGTTGCCGACGCCTGAGCCGGCGTCCTTGTCGTTGAGATATTCAATGCGCAGCGAATCGGTCACGTAGATCGCGGAGCTTGAGAAGTTGTCGTCGTCGCAAGCACCCGAAGCGCAGTTGTCGGTACGGGAGTTTGTCAGGTTGACCGGAGGACCCCAGGTTTCGCCGCCGGTTGACGATGCTGACGCGAAAATTTCGCCGTTCGGCACTTGTCCAAATGAGCAGTCGGGCAGTGCTGGAGTGGCGGGGTTGGTATCGCCGACGTAACGGGTGTAGACAGCGTAGATGGTCTTATTAGCGCCGACTGTACACTCGGTGATGCTGATGCGAGAGACGTTGTGTTCGAACGCCTTCATATTGCAGTTGGCGTGGAAGTTGTTTGCATCTAACACCAGGGACTTACAATTGTTGCAGTCGTCCCAATGGTAGAGCTTGGCTTCTTGATCGGCAAGCTGTGCGGCCGCGGAATCATAGAAGGCAGCCACGTAAAGGATGTGGTAACATCCATCCGCATCGAACAAGGATGACGTTTCCTGGGAAACGCGCTCCTTGGTTGACGAGGCATAATTCGTGACGTTTACGACCGGTCCCCAAGTGACGCCGACGTCGTTGGACATACGGTAGACGAGGTCGTTATTTTCGCGACTGGTCGCAGCAGTACGCGCCTTGCTGTAAGCGATTGCGACCTTATTGGAATTCGGGTCCTGGGCAACTGTGTAGCTGATTGCCGTGGTCGAGTCGATGAATCTACCGCAAGTTCCGTAGTTGGTGAAACCTCCGGTACCGCGATAGTAAGCCATTGCCGAGTAGTCGGAACCGGAATTGCCTTCCATACCGACGACATGGATGACCGGATTGGCTCCTCCGTCGGTGTCGGCGCAGATGACCGGCCAGATGTAGGGTTCTGAAACCGATCCGCTGAAGATACCTTCGCAGGTTTGCGCCGCTGACGGTGCATCGACGATGGTGAAGCTGGCTGCGCCCGAGGCAAAATCGAGGGCGGTCGTCGTGCGATAGGCTGCGAATGATGCGCCGTAGCGCCATGCCGCAAGGGCGGCGTTATTGTAGTGGTCGATCGAGCACATATGACCTTCGCGGCCGTCAGAGATCACCAATCCGCCCGGAAGATCAAAGAGACCGACGTTCGGGACGTAAGATCCGTAACGAATATCGCGTTCGGTAGCGGCCGCGCCCGCAAGTTTATGGGTCCAGATCATGTGTACGCGACCATTTGGGCCCTGTACAATCTGGCGTCCCATGCGGCTGTTGTGCTGAATGTCATAGCCGGTGTTGCCGACGTTAATTCCGGGCGAGGCCAGGAATCCGAGGGCACTTTGCGCGGTGCCTGCAGACTTAGGCAGGTTGCGGTTAAGCTGTTCCAATTGAATATCAGTCAGCGGGTTTTTCGAGCTTTCTGACACGATATCTCTTGGATCAATTCCTGTCTCGCTTGCTCTTGTAGCTTTTGCTGCAAAAGCTGAAACCGAGAAGAGGAAGATCACGTATGCTAAACTCACGACCATTAATGTGAGTTTTTTCATATTCCGTTGCTCCTTCCAGAGTGTGGACAATAGACGTTGCAATTAGCTTAGTGAAGAATCAAAGGCTTGAGAAGACTCTCTGGTGTACAATCACCTCCCTCAAACAATGTACCGGCCAAACCGCACAGAATGCCCGGCACGTTGCTGCTTAAGCAGACAATGGCAAGTAGGATTCGATTATGTCGATTCTTATCGCAACGAAGAGGATGGAGCGTGATCGAGGCTGGTGCAAAGGCTTTTAGTCGACCGGGTTAGTAGTGCTGTTCAAGCCTTGTAACAATGAAGCGCGATGTCGATCACTCACCCAAGGTCACTCGCGCGGTAGACAAATCAATCGATTTAGCGTTACTCATTTAATGTAAACCCATACCTCATTACTGTCAATTCATTTTTTGCGGAGAAGGGCGACTTCTCTATAAAAATGAGGATTTTGTCCGGTTCCGGGTCCGGAATGACACGGAATGCGGATAGGAGTGCTTAACATTAGTGACTGCAAACGGAATCGAGTACGGTCAAAATCTATTGCGTTTAAAGGCTTAAGGCGATACCATCACATCGATGATTCAACTGCGCATCCTCATAGTTGACGACGAGAGCAACCAGCGGGAAATGTTGGCCGGCTTCTTGCGAAAAATCGGGCATTTGGTCACGACTTGCGAATCGGCAGAAGCGGCAGAGGAAGTCCTGAAAACCCACTCATTTGAGATCGGCCTGTTTGACATGAAAATGTCGGGTTTGTCCGGATTCGAACTGTTCCAAAAGGTTCATGTTCGCGACCCGGAAATGCAGGTCATTTTGATTACGGCATTCGGTAATGTCGAGTCGGCGGTCGAGGCGATGCGAGCCGGTGTATATCACTACATCAGCAAGCCGGTTAATCTCGGAGAATTGCAGGAACTGATTACCAAGGCGGGAGAGCGGCACTTCCTGTTGTCGGAGAACCGTCAACTGCGGGAAAGACTTGAGCAGCTCGAGGTTGACGAAATCGTCGGCATATCGAATCGAATCAAGTCGGTCCTTTCGGAGGTTGCCAGAGTAGCCCCAACGGATGCGACAGTATTGATTACGGGGGAATCGGGAACAGGTAAGGAACTATTGGCGCGCAGTATACATCAACTATCACCGCGAAATGCCAACCGATTTGTCGCAGTCAGTTGCGCGGCGATTCCGGAAACGTTGATTGAATCGGAGTTGCTTGGCCACGAACGCGGCGCATTCACGGGAGCTGAAAAACGGCGGCTGGGCCGGTTTGAGCTGGCGAAGGGTGGTACAATTCTTCTGGACGAGATCGGCGAATTGCCGCTGTCGATTCAGGTGAAACTTCTTCGTCTGCTGGAGGAAAGACGTTTTGAGCGACTGGGCGGCGAGGAAGAAATTGTCGCCGACGTACGGTTGATTGCCGCAACGAACAGAAATCTGCTCGACGAGGTGAAGGCAGGGAGATTCCGCGAGGACCTCTATTTTCGAATCAACGTCGTTCATCTGCATATTCCTCCATTGCGGGAACGGCGGGAAGATATTATGCCGTTGGTGGACCATTTCCTGAAGCTATCGGCGGCCAAGACCAATCGCCCGCGACGCAGTATTACTCCGGCGGCCAAGGATTTGTTGATTGCCTATGATTGGCCGGGCAATGTTCGAGAGTTGGCAAATGTCATCGAGCGGGCGACAGTATTGAGCCGCACAGACACACTTGACGCAGTTGATTTTGTGCAACTGCGCGGAGAGAATGCCGCGGCTGGCACGTCACAGGCTCCGCTGAATATGCCGTTGCGCGATCTCGAAAAGGAGCACATTGAGAATGTGCTGAAGGTCAATGAGTTCAGTCTACAGAAGAGCGCCGATATCCTGGGGATTCACCGCAATACGTTGCGCCAAAAAATGAAGGAATACGGCATCGAGAAGCCGAACGGCGGCGATGAAAAATAGCGACTGCGATTTTTCAAAGATGATTCTACCCCTCACCGTACGTGTTGTGATGAAGATTGTACCGCCCACAAGCGCATTGCGAGTTGACTGACAGATGATGCCTTCCGCATATACCAGAACACCCGACAGCTACCGTGCCATGAGCGATGAAGAATTGCGGGAACGCATTCGCTCCAAGAAACAGGAGCACGGCAAAAACCTGGTAGTAATGACGCATCACTACCAGCGGCGAGCTGTGGTTGAATTTGGCGATTACCAAGGTGATTCGTATGGGTTGTGCAAGATCGGAGCACAGCTGGAGGCAGAACACATTGCGTTCTGCGGCGTTCACTTCATGGCGGAAAGTGCAGTCATTCTTGCTCGACCAGATCAAAAGGTATTCTTGCCGAATCCTCTGGCGGGCTGCCCGATGGCAGATATGGCGGCGATTGACAGTGTGTTTGCCGCCTGGGATGAACTGCAACAGCATCTGCCGGGCGCGAGGATTGTTCCAATATCCTACATGAATTCTGCTGCCGATCTCAAGGCGTTTTGCGGCAGGAACGGCGGTGTGATTTGTACTTCGTCAAATGCGCGCAAGACATTCGACTGGGCTTTTGGGCAAGGCGAACGAATCTTCTTCTTTCCAGATGAACATTTGGGTCGCAATACAGCCAATGCTTACGGAATTCCGAAGGACGAGCTCTTTGTCTGGGACTTCAATTTGAATCCGGCAAAGCGTGATCTTGAGGCGCTGAAGCGCGCGAAAGTCATCTTGTGGAAAGGCTATTGTCACGTTCACTCAGTGTTTCAACCGCATCACATCCAACAGATGCGTAAGGAGCATCCGGGAGTGAAGATTGTCGTGCATCCGGAATGCACGGAAGAACTGGTTGCGATAGCTGATTCAGTCGGGTCGACCAGCCACATTGTTAAGTATGTTGCCGAACAACCGGCAGGCAGCGTGATCGCAATCGGCACGGAACTGAATCTAATAGATCGGCTTGCGCACATGCATCCCGACAAGACGATTCTGGAATTGGCGGGAAACACATGTGCAATGTGCGTGAATATGTACCGAACAACTTTGAATGACCTTGCTTACACGCTCGATAATCTCCAGACCCTCAAGCCGATGTCGGTGCCCGATGATGTTAAGGCACACGCGCGCATTGCGTTGGAAAGAATGCTTGCCATCACTGGTTAATGATGTTATTATCGAATTTTGTGTTGGGGTTACAGGCAAAGTCAATGGGGTAGTGCCTCGATTTTAGGTGTGAGAATAGTTTCCGCTTTTAAGGAGTTTGGATAATGGCCTATGTCATGAAGGTCCCGGTAATGGGAGAATCAGTTGTCGAAGGAACGATCAACCAGTGGTTCGTCAAAGTCGGCGATACGATCAAGAAAGATCAGCCGTTGGTTGAATTGCTCACGGACAAAGTGAACGTCTCCGTTCCGGCTGAAGCAGATGGTGTATTGCTCGAGATCAAAGCCAAGGTCGGCGATGTTGTACCGGTCGGCAAGGAGATAGCTGTGATCGGCGCGCCCGGCGAGAAAACCGGCGGCTCACCTGCTCCGGCTGCGGCTCCGGCCAGAGCGGCCTCGGCGCCAGCAGCAGCAAAGGCTGCTCCGAGTACACCGGCACCTGTAAGCGCTCCTGCGGCACCCGCCGGCCCAGTTAAGCTGTCACCGGTTGTAAGGCGGCTGATCAAGGAGCATGGGATCGATGTGAGCCTACTCCGTGGCACTGGTGGTGGTGGAAGAGTCACGCAAAAGGACGTGGAGGATTACCTCGCTTCCAAGTCCGGTGGAGCACCCACTGCGGCGACGACGACAACCGCTCCAAGTCCGGCTGCAGTTCCCCATCAGGTTTACGACACAACGAAACGAGTCGAAGAATTTCCGCTGACGCGGGTTCGGAAGCTGATTGCCGATCACATGGTGAAGTCAAAGCAGACCTCGCCGCATGTGACTACTTTTGACGAGTGCGATTTCACGCGCCTTGTCGAATTCCGCGCCAAGCATGCCGACCGCATTGAGAAAGAAAAAGGCATCCGTGTGACGTTTATGCCGTTCATTGTGGTGGCGGCCGTAAAGGCGTTGAAGGAATTTCCGCTCATGAATGCCTCGATGACCAACGACAAGGTCATCGTGAAGCACTATTACAATATCGGGATTGCAGTTGCACGCGAGTCGGGATTGATCGTTCCGGTCATCAAAGCTGCTGATCAGAAGGGGATCGTTCAGATCATGAAGGATCTCAAAGATCTCGGCGACAAAGCACGCAGCGAGCGTCTGATGCCTGCGGATATCGAGGACGGGACGTTCTCATTGACGAATGCCGGCGGTTATGGTGCGTTGAATTCAACGCCGATTATCAGTCAGCCGCAGGTAGCGATTTTGGGAATCCACGCGATTCAGAAGCGTCCGGTCGTGCGCGATAACCAGATTGTCATTCGCGATATGATGAATATGGGGTTGTCGTTTGACCATCGGTTGATTGATGGGCATTACGCCGTACAGTTCCTGCGGACATTGATCGGTTATATCGAAGAGCCGGAATTGTTGTTGATGTAAGTACGGACTAAGCTGAAAACGCTTGCGCCTCTCCCAACAGGAGAGGCGTAAGAGTGAAGGCACCTGCTTTCCATGACCAGTACCATTACCAAAGCCCGCATTTTTGACCTTGGGTTGTCGGATTACGACAAGGCTCACCAGCTTCAATTGCAGATGGTCGAGAAGCGTATTGCCGGGGAAGCGCCGGATACTTTCATTTTCACCACGCACCCACCGACAATTACAATCGGGCGAGGCGGAGGCAGCGATAACGTTCTGGTTTCGGATGAGATTCTTTTGCAAAGGGGCGTCAAGAAGTATGAAGTCGAACGCGGCGGCGACGTGACGTTCCACGGTCCAGGTCAACAGGTAATCTATCCGGTAGTTGATCTCGAACAGCGAGGAAGAGACCTGCACAAGTTTCTGCGCGATCTCGAAGAAGTGGTTATCGTGTTTCTCAAGAACTACGACATCACTGGCGAACGCGCCACAGGAAAGACCGGGGTCTGGGTGGGTGACAAGAAGATTTGCGCCATCGGTATCGCAGTGAAACGGTGGGTAAGTTATCATGGGCTGGCCCTGAACCTCGATACCGACCTCGATTTCTTTCAACTGATTAATCCATGCGGATTTGCTCCTGATTCTGTGACCAGCCTGGAACAAATCACAGGCAAGTCAACCGCTAAGGCCAAGGTATTCTTCCAGTTATCCAATGCGCTTGAACAAGTATTTGATGCGCAGATTGTCCTGTAACGCCCTTCTCGAACAGCCTTTTATTGAACTCCCAGTGATTTAACCGAGCAGTTGTGTTCAAAAAAGTGACAGAACTGTCCGATTCCTACTAAAGCAAATCTCCTCAAGCGTCGACAAATTGACTGAAGCCTTGATGTGGCTTGTAGTTAGCTAAAAGTTTTATGTTGACATTATGTAAGGACGGACGGATTTTCATTTTAAGACACAAGCAGGGCTCTATTCCAACTCCGGCAAGGATCGTCGGAGTCAATCCACCAAGTGCGCGGTACCGGAATCGACCGACAGGGAATGCGAATCACCGCGGTTTAATTGACTCCAACCACATTGCCTGGATAAGGGGATACACGAAGTTGTGCTTAGTACGTCTATGGGTATTGGAGGTAATTTTCTTTTGAAGTATGCAACCCACAACTCTTACAGGAGGTAGGAAACTGAAACAGAATGCTAACAAATTCGCACTTTTGCGTACGATTTCAATTCATTAACAGGAGGTTTGGTTTTGAATCTTAAACCAAAAGTTGCTCTGATCCTGATTCTTGTCTTGGCACTATTTGCCTTTGCCCAGGCGGCGACCGTCGGCAAAATCTCTGGCAAGGTGACAGACAAAGAAACGGGTTCCGCACTTCCAGGTGTTGCGGTCAGTATCGCCGGCACCTCGATGGGCGCATTAACCGACATGGAAGGCAAGTATTTCATACTTAACGTCCCGGTCGGTAGTTATACACTGAAGGCAGAATTAATTGGATACGCACCGGTCGAATTACAGGGGCTTGGGGTCTCTGTTGACTTGACGAGTCTTGCGGATTTCCAAATGTCTTCCAAGACACTTACCGGCGAATTGCAGGTCGTGATCGCTGAACGGCCGCTGATCATCCTCGATCAGACCAAGTCGTTGAAAATCGTTTCGGGCGACGAGATTCAGCAATTGCCGACTCGCGGTTACACCGATGTTGTCGGTCTTAGCGCCGGCGTTGTTGCTTATTCGGAAAACGTCGAAGCTTCTGCAGTCGGAACCCGAGGTGGTCGCGAACAAAGCAACCAGCCGGCTCTTAACATTCGCGGCGGCCGGCAGGGCGATGTCGCGTATTTTGTCGATGGTTTCTCACAGCAGGATCCGTTGACGAACATGTCGACGACCGCCATCAATAACAACGCGATCGAAGAAATCTCGATCTCGACCGGCGGTTTTAGCGCTGAATACGGCTGGATTTCTTCCGGCGCGATCAACGTTACGACAAAAGAAGGCGCCAAAGAATACTCTGGTGCCATCGAAGCGTCGACCGACGAATTCATGGGTTCGGACAGCCGCTTTAACTACAACGTTTTGGCCTTCAATCTTGACGGTCCGATTGTCCCGAACAACGATAACATGAGCTTCTTTGCTTCGATGGAGCGTCGTCGCCTTGGTGATCGCACCCCGCGTGCCACTGCCGACGGCAGACTTCCGCACAACGATCTATCCGGCTGGAGCTGGCAGGGTAAGTTGCGCTACGACCTCAATGAGAAGAACGTGCTTCGTCTGGGAACGTTGGGCAGCTACGAAGAGTGGCGCGAGTTCCGCATGAACTATTACTTCAACGGAACACACGCTCCGCGTTATTTGGATGAGAACTACTCATACTACGCCAAGTGGACGAGTAACCTTTCCCCGAAGACTTTCTTTGAACTCGGCGGAACCTATTATCTCACCAAGAGACTTCGTGGTGACGAGACCCATTGGGATGACGTATTCGCGTATGGTCGTCCGGATGGTAATCCGACTTTTGATCCCACAAACTTGTTCTGGATCGGTGATGATCTTAGCACGCCGGAAGATGAAGGGCACGTTTGGGAGGACATTCTCAGACGCAGTTCTTCCTATATCGGCTTGAATTTTGACATGACGAGCCAAGTGAACGAATACAACGAAGTGCAGTTCGGCGCCGAATTTGAACGCCACGCACTGCGTTATTACAATCATCTTGACCCGACTAAGATCGACACCACGGTTCATGACCCGGTCCTGTTTGATCAGGGTGCCTGGGCTGATGCCAACTTCTTCGGCTATGACAAGACCGGAGAAAGCACCGTCGATGACGGTCCCGACGGCGCCAAGAAGCCGTATATGTTCGCGCTCTATCTTCAAGATAAGTTCGAATTCGAAGGATTGGTTGTAAACGCCGGTCTTCGCTACGACTATCTCAACGCGAATACTGATCGTCTGAAAAACGAGGAACGTCCGCTTGATCCGACGAATGTGCTTGCGGATCCGGACAATCACACGGACGAGGAGATCTTGAATGCCACGTTACTTGATGACGGCGACTTCGAGCCGGCCAAAGCCGAGCAGAAGATTTCACCGCGTCTTGGCGTCGGTTTCCCAGTTTCCGATCGTACGGTGTTCCATGTCAACTATGGCAAGTTCTTCCAGCGTCCCGAACTGCAGTACCTGTATGTTGGTACTCGCTTCCTCGAGAGAATGGTGAAGGATGCACCATATTACTCGCCGATCGGCAATCCGAATCTTGAGCCGGAAGAGACAACGGCTTATGAAGTCGGTTTAGCGCACCAGCTTGGTGACTTCACCAGCTTCAACGTCACGGCCTACTACAAAGACGTGAACGGCTTGACAGAAGTCATCAACCAGCCATCGTCGCCGAATGCGTTTGCGACTTATCGTAACCACGACTTTGGCACGATCAAGGGTCTTGACTTCTCGCTGAAGATGCGCCGTACTCGCACTGTCGCTGCCGAATTGAACTACTCGCTGTCGTATGCGGCGGGAACCGGTTCGTATGCAACGTCGCAGGGTAATATCGCCTGGACCAACACCGAGCGTCCGATTCGTGTATCTCCGCTCGATTATGACCAGCGTCATAAGATCACGGCGATTGTTGACCTTCGTGCAGCCGCCGGTCAGGGTCCGAAGATGGGCAACATTCATCCGTTGGAAAATGCGGGCATCAATTTCGTGTTCCGTGCCGGTTCAGGTACGCCGTACACGCCGATGACCGTATACAACGAGATTTCGCTTGCTTCGGTCACTCCGAACCCGATCGGCAAGGTCAATTCGCGCACGGGCCCGTGGACTTACAGGCTCGATATGAAGGCCAACAAGACCTTCCAGATCGCGCGACTCAATTGGGACGTTTACCTTTGGGTTATCAACATCTTTGATACAGAAAACGCATTGGATGTTTACGAGGGTACAGGTCGCGCCGACAATACCGGTTGGCTGTCGACTCCCGATGGTGAGGCTTTTGCTGACAGATACGGCGCCGATGGTGTGGCGAAGTACAACTTCAAGCAAGCCAACCCGTCGAGTTATGATACCCCGCGTCAGGTCCGTCTCGGCCTGCGGTTAATGTTCTAAGGTGAATGAACCTGAACGCTTCAGGAGGAAGCTGATGAAGAAAACGAGATTATTCTATTCCCTGCTGATGTTTCTGATGATGACCACGGTAGCGTGGGGTCTCAGTAATGTTACAGGGAAGTGGCATGGCTCGCAGACGGCACTAATCCTCGACACTGATACCCGTATAGATGTCAACAATCTGGAAATGTTCGTCTATAATGATGGTAACTTTGCCTATGATAATGCCAACGTGCTGGGCAAAACAGACGGTCTTTACTTCCCAATCGGGACGAAGAAGACGGTCATCTATTCCGCCGGTCTTTGGATCGGTGCGAAAGTCAATAACGACATTCGACTCGCGATTGCGGAGTATTCATCCGAATTCGGTCCCGGGCCGATGAAAGATGGTACTTTCCAGCAGGATAACGCCGCTTTCCGAGTCTACAAGATACGGAAGGGCGATACTCCAGCTTCAAGTGCAGATTATGCTAATTGGCCGGTTGATCAGGGTGCACCCCTCGATTCGACAGGAGCACCGCTGATTCTCGGTAATCAGATGGCGTGGTCCGTATTCAACGATGCCGACCCGACCGGTCACATCAATGATGCGGCGAGCACTGCGCCGCTGGGGCTTGAAGTGCAAATGTCCGCGTTTGGATATGCCCGTCAAGGCGCACTCGGCAACACTGTGTTCTTTAAGTATGTCATCATCAACAAGGGCAGCAATACGCTCGACTCGACATTTGTCTCGTTGTGGGCGGACCCTGATCTTGGCGACGCCTCTGACGACCTTGTCGGTTGCGATACGACGCTGTCTTTGGGTTACTGCTACAATGAAGGCAGTGATGCGACCTATGGCGCGGCACCGCCGGCAGTTGGTTTTGACTTCTTCCAGGGACCGATTGTTCCAGGTGAGGAGACCGATTCAGCGCTGGTGAATGGCCAGTGGCGCCACGGATTCAGAAACCTGCCGATGGCTTCGTTCAACAAGTACATCAATGGTACTGACCCGGCCAGCAAGATTGAAACCTATGGTTACATGAAGGGGCTTACAAAAGATCCGATTTCGGGCGACATGATTCCGGCGATCAATCCGGTGACCAATGAAGTGACCACCTATTCAGTTTCCGGAAATCCGGTAACTCAAGAAGGTTGGATTGACGCGGCCGCCGCAGACCGACGCTACATGATGTCCGCCGGACCGTTTACAATGGCTCCGGGCGACACGCAAGAAGTAGTTGCTGCAGTAATTGTGGCGCAGGGTTCCAATCCTTTGTCGTCGATTGACGCTCTGAAGCTGTCAGACGTTGCTGCGCAGGCAGTATTTGACCTGAATTTCGATATTCCCGATCCGCCGCCATCACCGTCAGTATTTCTGCGCGGACTCGACGGCGCCGTGGATATCATTTGGGGCACCGAGCCGGTAGGCAATGTTGAAGCGAATGAGAAACTGGGACAAGAGTTCCATTTTGAAGGATTTAACCTTTATCAGGGTGAATCCGAGAATGGACCTTGGAGAAAGTTTGCCACATACGATCTGGATCACGATGATCAAGACGAGCCAGTATCACTGATTTATGGCGACGTCCTTGATCCGGCCCTTGGTGGCAAGCAGCGTATCATTTTGCAGAGCGGTTCGAATTCGGGACTGACTTACAATCAGACGATTACGAACAGCCAGCTTACTGGTGTACCGCTTAAGAATAACCAGCCTTATTATTTCGCGGTTACTGCTTATTCGTACGACTATCTGAATATCGAACAATTCAATGATCCGGGCGGCAACTTCCTTGGTTACATCACTGAAACCCTGGAAAGCCCGATTGTGCCATATTCTGTCAAGCCGTATACATTTGCCGGATCAGTTCAGGAAGTAGCCACACAGGTTCCTGCCGGAGGCAGCGATGGCGTGACCTATGTCGAGTACATCTATCCGGATCAAGTCACGGGTGATGATTACGAAGTCGGATTCTACGAAGACTTGAGTTGGTACCTGAAGAATCTCGAAACTGGCGACAAGGTGCTCGACAGTGTAGTTACCCAGGCGGATGACTATGGCTACCCGGTTGCCGAAGGCATCCAGGTCCGCGTTGTTGGTCCTGCGCCGGGAGCAAAGGAATATGAATGGGTCGGCACTCGCTGGATAAGCGGTGTTGATGCCGGTCTGCCGTTGTTCTTTGGTGCACTTGGTAATGCCGCCGACTTCTTCGGTTCCAACGTTGGTCCGCTGGATTACAAAAACGTAGAAATTCGCTGGAGTTTCACGACAACACAGAAGGGACATTTCTATATCCGAACCGGCACGTCCGTTTGCGGAAGCAGTTACTGCTACAATGGGTTCTTTGATGTGCCGTTTACGGCCTGGGATGTCAGCACGAGTCCTGAACGGCAGCTAAACGTGTTGATTGCAGAGCAATTCGGCAATGTGTGCTTCGACTCGACGTGGTTGCCTTGTGATGAAGCCGGCACAGGCCGCGAATACCTGTTCATCACGAACAGCACGTACACCGGGACCGAAAATGCGGGTTATGCTTCGCAGAATATGCTCAATGATGCCGGTGACATGGATGTGCTGTATGCGCTGTGGCCGCGTGTTCGTCCGGGACACGTCCCCGCGGATGAACTTGCTGATGGTCAGAAGCTGATTATCACCAAGAATAATCCGAATAATCCGGGTGTGAAATACACGTTCTCCACCACCAAGCCGGAAGCTGCCACTGGTGACGATGTCATCAGCACCAGCGGGCTTGATCAGGTGAAGACGGTCCCGAATCCATATTATGCTTTCTATCCGGAAGAGAAGGATCAGTTTGACCGCATCGTCAAATTCATCAATCTACCTCCGAACAAGGCGATGAAGATCAAGATCTACAACATCGCCGGAGATCTTCTGCGCACGCTGGAGCGTCCGGGCAACACGACAGATCCGGAGTTTACCTGGGATCTGAAGACTGCCGCCGGGCTCTGGGTTGCATCAGGAATTTACGTTTGGGTCATCGAAGCGGATGGCTTGGGAACTACGTTCGGCAAAATGGCGATCTTCCCTGAAGTCGAACAGTTGGATACATTCTAAGGAGAGGAGTGAATACGATGAAAAAGCTACTATTACTTTCGTCGGCGCTGGTGGTTCTCATGAGCGCGATGCTCCTCGCCGGCAATGAGATCAAAATCGGAACCGCGGGCGCGCAGGAATTGCGTATCCCGGTCGGTTCTCGTGGATCGGCGCTGGGCGGTGCAATGATCGCCAATTCCTATGGCGCTGAAGCCTTGTTCTGGAATCCGGCTGGAGCAGCCAATCAGACAGGTACTGAAGCGATGTTTTCGCACCTCGAGTACTTTGCTGATATGAATCTTGAATATGTAGGTATCACTACCCAACTCGAGGGTTTTGGAACCCTTGGTGCGTCGGTCAAGGTGTTGTCAATTGGCGACATTCTCAAGACGACGTGGGACGACCAGCAGGGCGTCAGTGGCGAAACCTTCAATCCGACCTTTTCCGTTCTTGGTTTGACCTACGCACGTCAGTTTACTGACCGCGTATCGTTTGGCGCAACCACTTATTTTGTGAATGAGCGCGTTGAGCAAGTGTCAGCCCGTGGCGTAGCGTTCGACTTTGGTTTCACCTACGTTCCGAATTGGCGCGGACTTAAGTTCGGCGTCGTGGTTAAGCACATTGGACCGCAGATGCAGTTCACTGGCTCCGGATTTGACATTAAGGTCATTCCGACGACGAACGATCCGAACTCCGCCAACAAGACCGTTCGTACTGAAAGCGAAGGCTTCGACCTTCCGTCCTCGATTCAGTTTGGCGTGGCCTGGAATGCCCTGCAGAACAATGAGATGAACAATCTCGAGTTCTCCGGTACGTTCCAGAGCAACAACTTCTCACAGGACGAGTTCAAGGGCGGCGCCGAATATGCCTATAATGATCTGTTGTTCCTGCGTGGCGGCTTTGTCGGCTCAAGCCAGGATGACTTCTCGTATGGTGCGTCATTCGGTGCAGGCGTGAAGCTTCATTGGGGCGGATCGCATGTGAGTTTTGATTATTCGTGGCAGCAGGTGGATGTCACCGGCTTCGACGATAACCAGTACTTCACGGTGAAGTTCGCGTTCTAAACGATTCAGCATCGTTTATTCAAGCCGGCGGAGCGATGTTCCGCCGGCTTTTTGTTGCCATTCTTCGATGCCACTTTTTGTTGAATCTAGTTGATAAATCAATGAGATTCTCTCGATGAGTAGTTTGACAGTCAATGTTCCGGTTGCCGACATGCGCACCGCTGCAGATCATCGCTCTGAACGCGTATCACAGGCGTTGTATGGGCATGTGGTAAAAAGCCTTGACGTTCAGGGCGATTTTGTGCTTTGCGAGAGCGGCGAGGGTTATCGCGGCTGGATCGGCCGGTCATACCTTAGTAGCGGACTGGCGATTTCAGGCAACGTAGCAGTGGTTACTTCGCTATTTGCCGTGTTAGGTCGCGAGAATACCGGCGGCCGGTTGACACTTCCCTATGGCGCGCGGTTGGTATCTGGCGGGGGGGAACTATTCTTCGATTTGGACGGGGCGGAGATTACGCTGATTTTTGGCCGCTTGAGTATTGATGAGCCAGTTTCCTTGAGTACTGCTCTCGAAGAAGCTCATGCACTCGTGTCGGTACCGTATCTGTGGGGAGGGTCATCGACATTCGGTTATGATTGCTCCGGATTTACGCAGGCGGTCTATCGGCGCGCCGGCGTAATGCTCCCGCGAGACAGCAAGGACCAAGCGCAGACCGGCAGGGAAGTAGCACTTGTTGATTCGCTACCCGGCGATCTGGTCTTCTTTCCCGGTCATGTGGCGATCCATTTGGGGCAGCGCTCGATTCTGCATTCGTCGCGACGGCGCGGAATGGTGGCGATTGAATCGCTTGAATCTGGTCATCGACATTACCGTGACGATCTCGACGGGAAAATCACGACGATCAGGAGAGTAATCTGATGCAGTTGGCTAAACGTCTCAAGCGAGAGAGCTGTCTCAAGATCGTTTTTCCGGCCAGTTCACTTAAGAGCGGTAAAGGGATGACTCGGTGGTACAACCATGGAGTGTCGCTGCTGGAGAAGCATTTTCAACTCGAAGGTTCGCGACTTGTTGATAAAGACTTCACCGGGTTTGCCGGTAAGGACGAAGCGCGGGCACAAGAAATCAACGAGGCGTTTCGCGACGGGGCGATACACGGATTGATTGCCGGTCGCGGTGGTTATGGATGTTTGCGGTTACTGAATTTACTTGATTTCGAGTTGATCAAGAAGCACCCGAAGGTAGTGATCGGGTTTTCGGATTTGACAATTCTGCAAACTGCGATATATGCCAAGACCGGGCTGGTGAGTTTTTCCGGACCGATGTTAGCGACAATGGATGCCGGCGGTCGGGACGCACTTCTGCCGCTGCTATGTGGCGATACGACCGGGCGCGAACTGATTCCAAGAAGCAACAAGGACGAGTTAGAAGTAATTAATCCCGGAACGGCCGAAGGTGTACTTCTGGGGGGGAACCTGTTCTCTCTGGTGCAGCTCTTTGCGACCGGATTCATGCCCCGGTTCGAGAATGCGATTCTCTTTTTCGAGGATGTCAACGAAACTGTCGATCACCTCGACAGTTTTCTGAATCATCTCAAACTGGCGGGCCAGCTGTACGGTGTACTTGGAGTCGTGATCGGCGACACGGACTGGCGGGAGTCATCACCATTGACTTCGAGCAAGAGACACGACGCGTTGTTTCGCGAACGGATCAAATCGATTTTCCGGCGCGAGATTCCGGTTATTACCGGTGTGCGCTATGGGCATTGTGACAAGTCAATAACGATTCCTGTCGGTGCAAGGGCGCGTCTGGATACGGAGTCGCGGTCGTTGACGCTCCTGCAGGAGGTGACAGTTGGCTGAATCGTTGATAAAGCTGAAACTGGTCGAATTGCGGCTTAAGCGTGCCTTTAATCTGTCGCAAGCGAGCGCCGAGCGCAAACAGACGTTGATAGCCCGATACAAACGTGGCATTGGCGAAGGGTCATCTTCAATCCATTATGGCGCATCTTCGGAGGAATGTCTTGTATTGGCAAATCTGCGTCTGCGAAAATTCCACGATGACTGGAATGTTGTATCGGTAAGGGAGTTTGCCGAATCTCTCCCGCCTTCGCTTAATGTGGCGAAATGCGCGATCGAGATGGCCCTGCTTGATCACCTGGCGAAGGAAGTGGAATTGCCGTTGCACATTTATCTGCGATTGAATCCTCCCAAGCCGGTCGCGAGCGCATTTACGATCACGCAAGCGAGTGAGGATGACATCAAGCGGCAACTTGAAACCGCCGCGGTATTTCGTAATCTGAAGATCAAGGTCGGATTCGACGGTGACTTAAAACTCATCGATTTCGTACTCAAACAAGGGGAGAAGCGGCTGTACCTTGATGCAAATGGCGGTTGGGGGTGTGATGAAGCAATTGAGCGAATCAAAGCATTGGCCGGGTATCCAATTGAGTTTTATGAGCAACCGCTCGCCAATCCAACAGTGCGTGAACTTGATCGTATCAAGACGAAGGTCGAATGCCGGCTGTTTCTGGACGAGTCAATCAAAGCCGGCAAGGATATCGAGCGCTTCCATAAGGTCATCGATGGGGTCAATCTGAAATTATCCAAGTGCGGCGGGATCAATAGTGTAATGGCGTTGGCGCAGTCGGCACGAGAATTGAAATTGAACCTAATGCTGGGATGTATGATTGAATCGGCGATCGGAATTACGGCAGCGCTGCATCTGTCTTCACTGTTTGATTATTTCGATCTCGACGCCATTATGCTGACTGAGAATGATCCCTATTGGGGTGCACAGTTTGATGCCGATCTGCTGGTGCTGCCGGGAGGCTCCGGAATCGGTATCACATCGGAGGAGGCGACTTTTGTTTAGAGCTATTGCCGGTCTTCTGCTTTGCGTATTCGCTGCATTTAGTTTTGCTCAGGCACAGGAGAAACCCACGATAGAGGTGATCTATCCGACGCCGAATCAGCGCATCACCGCAGTTGATTCGACATTTATCTTCGGCAATGTTACGCCCGGTGCGGAGCTTGCAATCAACAAGACACCGGTGAAAGTGTATCCTAATGGCGCATTCTTGGCGTTTCTTCCAATCAGGTCAGGCAAGTTCAGCTTTGTCTTGGAGGCAACACTCAAGAGTCAAAAGGCGTCAAAAGAGATTCCGCTCGAGGTGCCGGAGCCATACATCGTGCCGGAGTCGCTGGCGATTGTCAAGGGTTACATGACGCCTTCAACTGATGTCACAATGATGGAAGGCGATATGTGGTCGACCTCATTTCGCGGCACGCCGCGACTCAACGGCTATTTTCTTCTTTCGACGAATCAAACTTTGGTTCCGATGGCTGAATCGCCGCCAGTGCCGCAAAGTTACTGGGCGCAGGCCGTCTTTGGCGGCGGCGATCTTCCCGATTCGCTCTTGGTCAAAGGCAGCTATAACGGTAATCTCCTGCTCGATGATAGCCACGTTGGCGATACAGCAAGGATAACATACTACTTGTGCCGGAAACCGCTGCGTCTATGGGACTCTCGCGATCGCCACTTCAAGCGGCAGCTCGACAGCTGCAAATGTACGGTGCGCGAAAGTGATTCTCGAATCACGGTGTGGCCTTCGAGCAAGATTGTGGTTGGCGAGTTGTCGGACTCAACCCAGACTCTGCGCGTCGGTCCGCGGAAGGGATACTTCTCGGTTTTCCAGCCGCGCGGTCTCCGCATGCGGATTACGGGGTTTGCCAACAATCACTATCGTGCGCGCCTGGTTGCGAATCACGACGTTTGGATTGCTGACAGCAGCGTCACGCTCCTGCCTGAAGGATCGCGAATTCCGAGCGGCGAATTCGCATTGATTCGCACAGGGCGTGTGGATGATGGCGTGCAGGTTACCTTCAATCCCGGCGCGCAGCTGCCCTTTGATGTCGACTATGATCCGCTTCGCAAGCAGTTGTTGCTGGATATTTTCAACTGCACTTCCTCGATTGATTGGATTCGCTATGACACGTCGGACAGCATGATTGCGGCGATCGACTTTGAGCAGGCAGAGGTTGGAGTCGTGCGGCTGAAGATTGATCTCAACGAGACGCTGTGGGGTTATGACTGCAAGTATGACAAGAATCAGTTCGTGCTGAAACTCGTCCGCCGACCGGAACTCTCACACAAGCTGCGCGGGATTAAAATCGTTGTCGACCCTGGGCATTCTCCTGATCCGGGCGCGAGCGGGCCGACCGGATTCAAGGAGAAGGATGCCAATTTGGCGATTTCATTGCAGTTAAAGGAGCAACTCGAAAAAGAAGACGCAATTGTCTTCATGACGAGGTCGGGAGATACTCCGTTGCCATTGTACGAACGTCCCGTTTTGGCGCAGGGATTTGATGCGGACATTTTCATCTCCGTCCACAACAATGCGGTTCCTGATGGAGTAAATCCGCTGGTGAACAATGGGACTTCGACATTTTACTATCATCCGCAATCGCAGGAATTGGCGGCCCTGGTGCACCGGCGAATGGTGCCGGCGACGGCGCTCAATGATTATGGACTTTATCACGGTAATTTCGCGGTGATTCGTCCGACGGGGTTTTTGTCCATACTCGTTGAGTGTGCGTTTATGATGGTTCCTGAACAAGAGATGGCATTGCAGACCGAAGAATTTCGCAATAAGATAGCGCGGGCAATTTGCGACGGCGTGCTGGATTTTGTCGAGAGAGAGAAGAAGCGTGCGGACGACGGCCGCTGAACGGGATTACCCTTTGAGCGCACCGGAGATGATGCCCTCGGTGATTCGGCGCGAGAAAACGACGAAGAGGATTGTCGTCGGCAAGGCAGAAATCATCGATGCGGCAAACAGTTGGGGGATGTTGATACTCTGATAGCCCTGCAGTAGGGCGAGCGCGACCGGCAGGGTACGCATCGATTCGGATGAGGTCAATATAAAGGGGTAGATAAAAGAGTTCCAGTTAACGAGAAAGACCTGGACACTCAAGACTGCAATTGCCGGTTTGCAGAGGGGCATAACAATGTTCCACACGATAGTCCACTCATTAGCGCCTTCAAGGCGGGCGGATTCCTCCATATCGGCAGGCAGTGTTGAGATATATTGGCGCATGAGGAATACTCCAAGCGGAGTCACGAGAAACGGCAAAATCAAGGCAAGGTAAGAGTCAAAGATTCCCAGCCAATTCGTGAGTAAATACATTGGAATAATGACCACGTGTGTCGGAATCATCAGTACCATAACGACGCTCAACATCACAAGGTTCTTGCCGCGAAAACGGCGCCGGGCCAAGACATATCCGCAGAGGGTGCAGAAGACAACGTTGCCAACCGTGACGATTAGCGCGACTACGATTGAGTTCACGACGGGCCGATAGAGTCCGGCTTGCGAAAAGAGGCTGGTGTAATTAGCGAAAGTGAGGCTGTAGTTTGCCAGGTCAAGAGTACCAGCGAGATTGAAAGTTCGCGCCAGCGATCCAAGCAGGAGGTATATGAATGGCGCCAGAAAAACGAAGGCAACTCCAGCGGCGATCAGCAGTCGCAGAATCCTTGTTGTGGACTTTGAGGCGTAGTTCATACTTGCCGCTCCTGCACCAGTTTCATTTCCATCCAGGCAATGAGCGCGATCAGCAGGAACAGAATATTCGCGGCCGCTGCGCCATAGCCGATGTTGAATTTGTGCAGGCCTTCCTCATACACAAAGTAGACGATTGTCATAGTTGAGTTGAGCGGTCCGCCCTTTGTCATGACAAACACTTCGACAAAAATCTGAAAAGACTTGATCGTGTTCAAGACCAGAACAAACAACAACATTGGTTTCAAGTGCGGAAGGGTGATCGCTTTCAGGCGGTGCCAGGCACCGGCGCCTTCGAGCGACGCGGCATCATACAGTTCCTGCGGGATCGATTGCAGAGCGGCGACAAACAAGAGCATGTAATATCCGGTCGACATCCAGACGTCCATTGCCATGATGGCGGGAAGTGCGGTGCTCTCGGAGAAGAGAAACCCTTCAGGCGGATAGGCGAGTCCGGCTGCTCCAAAGAGCATCTGAATGTAGCCCCCGCGGGCATAGAGCGTCGAGTAAATCAATGAAACGACCACGAGCGAGACGATGGAGGGGAAGAAGTAGACCGATTGGAAAAACGTCTTAAAAGGCAGGTTGCGATTCACGAAGATCGCCAGAACTATCGCAAGGGCTATCGTAAACGGAAGCGTGCCGACTGTGAAGATGAGGGTGTTCAGGATTGCGCGCAGGAATGTCGGGTCAGAAAAGAGATCTACGAAATTGTCAATGCCAACGAAGCTCTTGTGGCCGGAGAGTAATTGATAATCGGTGAAACTAAGGACAAAGGAGGCAAGGATCGGAAAGAGCCAGAAGAGCAGCAACGTCACCAGCCAAGGTGAAAGCATCAGCAGATCGCTGCTGCGCAACCGACCGACGCTAACGTCTCGCATACTTCTGCAGGATCGGCGCAGTTTCGCGGTCAATCATATCGAGGGCTTCTTGCGAAGACATCTTCTTGTATAACGCCATTTCAATTCCGCGCTCAAGGATTTCCTCGATAGCAACCCAGGCTGGATGGACCGGAGTTGTGCGAGAGTTACCTAACTGATGTTGGAACACCGCGGCCGTGGCGGCAAGCGCCGAGTCGGTTGAGAATGCGGTAAATCGATTCACCGGTGTATAACTTCCGGTCGCAGTCGTGAATAGCTGGTCATTTTCCGGTAGGGTCAGGTGCCGAAGCAGCGCCAGGGCAGCTTCGGGATTCTGTGAGGACTTGTTGACGACAAGGTATTCACCGCCGGCAAAGGAAATTCCGGCGCCACCCGGTTCGACAGAGGGCATTACC
>CAZQBX010000055.1:0-23373 GCA_964592145.1 uncultured Ignavibacteria bacterium | reverse complement strand
CTCAAAGTGATCGCGGCGAGGCATCTGCGGATGACACAAAGGATCGAGTTTTTCGCCGTAGAGGTCGGGATGGACATCATCTCCGCCGACGAAAAAGAGCCCGTCGACCATTTCGCAGTAGCGATCAACGAATGCGAGGTGTTCAGATAGCGGGATGGCTATCGTGATAGCTCCGGCGGCTTCGATTGCTTCATAGTAATGCTGTTTCAAGAACTCAAAGCGATAAGCCGGTAGAGCTTTGAAGTCGTGGTCCTCCGGTGTAAGGGCCAGGACCACGCCGATGACTGGCTTGCTCATGTCAGACTGCTCCCGTCAGAAGGCATAAAGTATTCCAATGTGAAACTGTCCGCCGGCGTCGATGTCGTTGATACCGATGCGCTGTCCATAGTCGAGGCGAATCGGCCCGACCGGCGACATGAACTGGATTCCGACGCCGGTGGTTACCGCAAGGCGGTGAAGGTCCATATAGCGCAGCTTAGGAGCAATAATACCGGTATCGATGAAATACGATCCCCAAATCTTACCGACGAGTTGTTTGCGGATTTCGAGATTCATCATGGCGATCGCTTCGCCGCCGACGAAGACCATCGAAGTATCTCCAGATGTGTCCACGACGACTGCCTGCGGGCCAAATTCATTTTCCGGAAAGCCGCGGATGGTATATGCGCCGCCGAGATAGAATCGTTCGAGAATTGGGACGTCGCTGGACGTGCCGAACTCGTTGACGTGACCAAATCGTAACCGCGATGCGAAGATCGTGTTGTTGCCCCATTGATTGTATTTGGACCAGTTCCAGACGAACTTGATGAAGTCGTTGTCGCCACCGAGAATTCCACCAACGTATTCAAAGCGATAACTGGTGTACGATCCGCTGGGCGGATTAAAGCGGCTTTGGATTGGCCGCCCATCGCGTTCGAGCAAGAGGATGATGCGACGATTAATGCTGATTCCGGCGCTCTGCCTGGTTTGGTCATCGACTTTTTGACCGGCCGTGTCGAGGTTAACTTCTTCATAATTCAGGGAGGTGGAGAGTTTCGTCTTAAGGGAGAATTCACGAATTGCGGTTGCATCAAAGCTAAACGAGCGTACCCGATAGTTGGCAAGATTCGAGGCGGCTCGCGGCTCATACTCGAAAGTAAGAATCAGCGGCATGCGAATCCTGAAGAAATAAGGCTCGGTATAAGAAAACTGGAAATTGGGACGGATGATCAGCGAGTCCTTCATCGTGAACGATGTCGTTACCGACAGGCCGAGTTTTCGAGCGCTTCCGTTGATATTGCGATCCCCGAACCGGCCGAGAGCATTCAACGCTATGCCGGCATCCTTGTCCTGTCCGGCGCCGACGCCAAATCCGGCGTAACGAGGCGGACGTTCGACTGCCCGGACATAGAAGTTGGGCTGGAGGCTGTCAAGGCTGCTCATTGAATCGGGGAGATCCAGGGTAACAAAGTTGAACAAGCCCGTGCGAATCAATCGTTGTTGTGATTCAATGTACTTGTCGCGTTTGTAAACGTCGTCACGCTTGAAGGTGATTTCGCGACGAAAAACCCGGGGCTGGGTCATGAGATTCGTATCAACGATGACATCGCCGAAGAGAACAAGCTGGTTTCGAATGATATTGATGGTCAATTCTGCGGTGCCAAGGCTCGCATTTTTGGCAACGTCGATGTCGATCTTTGCGTAAGGGTAACCTTTGTTAGCAAAGATGGTCTTGATGTTGTTTTTGGCATCGTTGATCGCAAAGGTATTCAGATATGTCCCTTCGCGCAGCGGATGCGCTGCTACCGATACCGCATAACCTTCCGATCCGAGGTCACCGGCAACTGCAAGTTTGCCGATGCGATAGCGGGTGCCTTCATTGATCTGGATATGAACGACAGTCTTGTCAGCTTTCTTCCCAGTTCGCAAGTCAATTGTGACGGTCGCATCATCGAATCCCTCGCTCTTGTAGAAGTATTCGAGCAGGAGCCGGTCGCGGGCATAGCTGGCCTTTGTATACCGATTGACACGCATCAACTTGAGTCCCTGCCAGAAGCCGTCTTCGTTGGAATAGAGCTTGCTCTTGATGGTCTTCTCGCTGAAGGAATTGTTGCCTTCAATAACGATTTCTTCAATCGGCAAACGCTTGGTGAGTTGTTTGCGCAATGCCACATCTTGGGCATCAAGAGTCCCTCCGAGGACAAGAAACACTATAACTGCGCAAGATAGCGTTAGCAGACGGCTCATCGAAATTCCCAATCGAGGATGAGATTCAATCGCCAGAGGCGATCGCGGTCGTATTGTCCTCCAACCGTGAAGTGGCGACCGAGACGATATTCGGCGCCATAATCGGCGCGTCCGTCACTTGAAAGCGATGACACATAGGTATAGACATTTGGCAGCGTGTAGAGTCCGACTGAGATTGTCGCTCCAGCAATAGCATTCTTCTCGTCATAGGCCGGAACAATTTCGAAGGTCTCGAGTCCGAGAGTCCGAGTCACTGCCTGGCCGGCGCGACCGGAGAGATAACCGGCGGCTCCGCCGGTGAGGCGGTTCTGGAAATCGGATCCAAACTGTGAATCAGTCTGGCCCGAGGCGGACTGATTCATGACCACCAATGTGGCGATGTCCTCATCAGAGAATCCCGAACCTGATTCTGCACCCAATGACGGTTGGGTAATCGTCCCGCGGATTTGCAGCGGAACTTCGGTGATGGAAGAATTTGAGATATCACCGGACATATTGCGCACCCGCCAAGAGGCGTCGATGAAGAGCTGGGGATCGGGCTCTTCGATATTGTCGAACAACAAGTAACTACCCGGCTGAATGCGGAAGTTCATATCGCCGACGTACATTGTGCCGCGCACGATGTTGAGGGTACCGATGTAGTTGTCGAGAGCGTTCTCCCGCAGAACGCGAAGTCTGCCATCGAGCACCATATTCATATCAGAGTTTTTCACGCTGACCGAAGCCGGGAGCATATCAACATTGATGTCCCAATCCCAAAGAGCGATAGTATCGGCGGCGGCAATTGCGGCCGCGGTCAATTCATCGTCAAACTCTTCGAGGTATTCCGCTTCAAAGACCGTCACGTCACCGCTGATCAACGGCGGATTGGCGCCGGTGATGGCTAGATCGAAATCAGCGCGTCCATAGACGTCGCCAAGATCGTATTGGAACGGAACGTCGTCCCCGACAAGCGCCATCGAGTAATCGAAGATGTCTTTGCTGACGATATTGATTTCGCCGGCGGCGCGCACGGTACCGGAACGAAAGCTGCTGCCGAAGAATTTCTTGCGTTTGTGGTTGACCCGGCCTTCGACCCACTCAACGATTACCTGCTTGTCGTTCGAAGAGACTTTCGCCTCGATGTTCTCGATGGGATTAGCCATTTGATCGACTTTCAGTGTGCCGTTCTTCAGTATGAAAGTTCCTTTCGACTGCGGTTGTTCGGGTGTGCCATAAACCTGCAAGTCAAGTTGGAAGTCGCCTTGCAGATCTTCAACACTGGAATTGAATGACGACACAATTCCAAGGTTGGTGCCTGAAGAGCGGAGATTGAACAACATCGGCTTTTCCGGGACATAGACGATGCCGGAATCGAGATTCATTACCAAAGGATAGTTTCCATCGGCGAAGATCTCGTATCCACGAAAGCCAAGAACCAAGTTATTGAAGGTCAGAAGTGAATCAGCAAAACGCAACTCGGTTGTGAGATTGCCGAGGGTATCGGGACCAAACATCAAGTCGTTGATACTGCCGGTAACGACGATTGAAGGATTGACGAGCTTGCCGGTCATCCGGCCATCGAGGCTTAGGCTGCCTGTGAACGATGAATCCATTTTGAGGTCGCGAAGCCAAGTTGCGAAGTTAAAGTCCTCGGTGACAACGTGAAGGTCGATGGTCGTGTCGTAACCATAATCAACGTCGAAGTCAATTGCGCCTTCATTGCCACGCAGTCGCAAATCACGGACAACGATCTTGTCGGCGAGAAAATCGACCGAAGCGGGTTGTTCGTTGAGATACCTAAGCGAATCGAACTGGAAGAGGAAGTCATTGACCGTTACGAAAGCTGTGCTGTCGACGAGTGTCGCGTGAGCCTTGGCATCAAGGAGCATGCGCTGCTGGTATTGCGTTGCGCGCGTGATTTCAACTTCGTTGGAATCGATCTCGACGGCCATTCTGACGCTGTCAGCGGGAAGATTCCAGACATTGCTCTTCCATGCAAAGACATCCACGCTACCGCGTTGGCCGTAAAGGAAGCTGGCGATGTCAAAGTAGGCAAACAGGCTGTCGGTGGAGAAGCCGTAGAAGCTGCAGGAGTCGCCGAAGAAGGTTCCGCGCAAGTCGGGGTCGAGCACCGGGCCGCTGACCTCATAGTTGGCGAACCCGCCGCCCGAGAGTTCTTCGATGAAGAGATCGCCCCAAAAATCGGCAAGTTGGGTGGTAATGAAGTTGCCGGCGAGCGACATTTCGCCGTCGTAGTTCACCACACCCTCGGTCGTAAAACGGGAGTTCTCGTACCAGAGTGTGAATCCCGGATGGAAATACATGTCTTTGACGTTAAGACTGATATCTCCCATTATGGAGTCAAAGCGGACAAAGTCGAACTGCCCGGGACCAAGTTCGCCGTGCAGGTCCATATTGAAAGTCTCTTCGCCGAGCCCGGAACCGTTGAGAATCAGGTTCCCATTGAGGCGAGACTCGAATGTTTCCGGCAGGACTCTGTCGAGGTCGAATCCCCTGACAGCAAGTTCGGCGCTGTAGGTCTCGGGGCGAGCCAGGAAGTTGATTTCGAGAGCGCCGCGCATTGTACCGCCGAACATTTCGCCATCGAAGTTTGTCAGGGTCAGAACTCCGTTGTCGAATTGGTAATCAGATTTGAAGGGGCCGAGTTCACGCTCAAAGAGGATGCCGGTGCCCTCGGTCTGACCGGAAAACTTTTTGAGTTCGCCGGTCAGGTCGGCGTTCACATCGAATTCGCCATAGATTTTCGAGCCGATGATATGTCCGATCTCGGTCAGCGAAATGTGGCTGTTCCGGAGACTGAATTGGAACGGGGTGATCTTGTCGAGGGGGTACAGCCCGCCGCCGACGATGCGTGATGAATCGGTCTCAACGTAAATGGAATCAACTCCGATCGCAGAATTGGAGAGCGCAATTCCGGCGTGAAGTTTGCGCAGCCGGATGCCTTTGAGCGGATAGTCAAGGGCTAACGAATCAATGCTGGCGGCAAGGATGCCATCGCGCAATGTCCCGTGAAGTCCGACATAGATGCTATCGATCAGGAGCGATTTCTGGATCTTGTTCAGCTGGAAGCGTCCGTCCTGGAGAACGAAGTTCTTGATTTCAATATTAGGCAGCGGTTTCGGTTCCGCGGCATCAGGAGTATCTTTCGATAGCTTCGGCAGCATCAGCGCGCCGGCGGAATCGGTGCGCAAGATAATGGTTGGTGACGAGATAAACAGGCTGTCGAGCACCCACTGGCGCTTGAGCAGCGTCCGATAATCGTAATAGATGGCCAGCCGCTCGATACTGGCGATGCGATACTGCCGCCCCGGGGTTTTGGTATCGATGCGGACGTTGTCGATGACAATGTTATCGCTCAATGAGCCACCGATATGGGCAAACTGAATGCGGACATCATACTTAGCTTCAATGTAACGGGCGAGAGCGAAGTTGATCAACTTGTGCGGGATATTGGTCTCGGTAATCAGATAGAAGGTTAGCGCGACAGCCGCGATAAACACCAAAATGAGGGCGATTGGTATGTGAAAGAAATACTTCAAGCTGTGAATACCTTGCCAATAATCCCTTGAATCAACAATGCCTGCATCTCGTCGAGCCCGGCTTCTTCTATTACTGATACCAACAGCTCGCGTGTCGCGCCGAGATTCCGTGCGCCGCGAACATGAGAAAAAAGCTGTACCGGATGACCGGAAACAGCAAGGAAGACGATGCTGGCAATTTCGCGCTCCAAACCCGTTGGTCCCGGTCGCGAGAGCACCTTGCCGTATCCTTCTTCAACCATCCACTTGGACAGTTCGGGCGAAACAGAGGTCATGTTGGCGACTAAGCGCTCAAAGTTCGGTGCATAGATTTCCCGGCAGAGCGCCTCACCTCGTTGTTTGAGGTCGGAGGTGACATCGGGAATGTGAGGGATCACGATTCCCCTGGTCGTGAGATTGTTGGTGAAAACTTTCGCAGATTCGATAGCCTGTGCATAACCAAAAAAGAGGTAGCTCTGCAACACGATTTCATAAGCGACAGCGACAGGGACGGGATCCGGCACCAGTCTCGTTACTGCATTTTCCAACTTTCCTGACTTCCCCGGCGAGAGAGCATTGGCCAGCTTCCCTACGAAGCAAATTCTATCCATGAATTCTGCGATTTCCACTCCCGATGGATACATTTTCACTTATAGCAATGTAATCCATTTTTGATTCAAGAATAGAAGAAAATGGCAGGCCGATCAAAGATCGTCCTACCGAGGAAAACAAGTCTGAAATGGCGCTCAGAGGATATCAAGAAGTTGTCCGGCGTGCTCGTCAGTATTGACCTTCTTGATAATCTCGGCGATCTTGCCGTCCGGACCAATTACGAATGTCGTTCGCGCGATGCCCATTGATTTTTTGCCGTACATATTCTTTTCGACCCAGACGCCAAACTTATCGGCAACGGCGTGGCCAACGTCGGCCAGCAACGGAAATGGCAGGTCGAATTTCGCAGTGAACTTCCGATGACTGTCGACGTCGTCTGGCGAGATACCGTAAACAAGCACACCTTGCTTCTTGAAGGCGGCGAAGCCATCGCGCAATGAACAGGCTTGCTTGGTGCACCCGGGAGTGTCGTCTTTGGGGTAGAAATAAAGGACGACCGTCTTCCCTTTCCAATCGGAAGGCTTCACTGCAGTACCGTCGGTTTGGACAAGTTTGAAGGATGGTACTTTATCTCCAACTTCTAACATAGTGTCTCCTTTCGAGAATAGTTCTTCCAGTTAATCAAGACGCAAGACAGGGTCCGGGAGTTTGCCCGATGGGACGCCGGGATCAGAAAGTTTTAATTGCGAACAGTAATGATGTTTGCGATTCTCCTGGCGTGCGAGAGGAACTTAAGGTCATTCTCAAAGATGCGTTTTTGCGTGAGCGGAAATTGAATTTGCTTTACGCTGGACTGATTGAACAAGAGGACGCCTGTCCTGAGGTTGACTCGTTTTTTCACAAAGCCCGTGAAGACCAAAGCGGCGACCTGCAGGTTCTTCACGAAATCAACCGCCGATACGGCAACGACGACATCGACCCGAGTATCCTCGAGAAAGTCGGCGAAGGGATCCTCAATTTGCGCGCCGGGCGGAAAGATCGCGACGAGTTGCTTCGCCAGGTACTGGAGTTTGAAACCGAGTTGGTAGAAGTTTACAAACAATCACTCCGTCACCTTTCGAATGATGACGAGACACGCAAGCTCGTCAATCGTATCCTGACCGTCAAACTCGCCCATCGGCGCGAGCTGATGGACAAGCTGGCAATGTTCTAGAATCAAGATCACCTGAGTTTCCCGTTTCCAACCAACATAACATGAGTCGATTGACCGGCAAACAGCAAAAGGGCTTGACACTTTCAGCCCAATTTCTACATTAGCGGTCAACAACCGCCTTTAATCTGGTCCTGCGAGACCGAAAGGATGGCTGAAATCGACTATGACCATTCCAATGAGCAAATCCACACCTGCACCTAATATAGTTACTTACATCCATTATTATACTGATAGGAGATCCCTTGCCTGACAAAGAATTCGCAGTTCTGATGGACGCGAAGCAAATCTCGCATGCTGTTTCTCGAATGGCTCATGAAATACTTGAGTCGCTCGATGACGACGCCAAGCTTGCTGTGATTGGTATTCGTTCCAACGGCGACTTCCTCGCCGACCGGCTGGTGAAAGAGATCCGGAAGATTGACGGCCGCAAAGTCGAGGTTGGATACATGGACATCACGCTTTATCGCGATGACCTGTTAACCAACCCCGAGCATCCGGAGATCAAGGCGACCGAGATTCTGTTCCCCGTCGACAACAAGATCATCGTCTTAGTGGACGATGTCCTGTTTACCGGCCGCACTATCCGTGCGGCGCTCAATCAGATTCCTGATTACGGCCGCCCGCGAGCGGTGCGGCTGGCTGTGCTGATCGACCGCGGCGGACGTGAACTGCCGATCCGAGCTGACTTTGTCGGCAAGAACATTCCCAGCAGCTCCAGAGACGATGTCAGAGTCTCGCTGGTTGAGCGTGGCGGAAGTGATGAAGTGCTACTGAGCCGCGGAGCCAAGACTACTACCGCCAAGGCCGCCAAACCGGCTGCCGGAAAAGGGAGGAAGAAATGACATTTAAACGTCGTCATTTACTAAGCCTGGAAGAGCTGGACGCCGCCGAAATGATGAAGATCCTTGAGACTTCCAAGGTCTTCCGAGAAGTGCTTGATCGTCCGATCAAGAAGGTCGCGCCATTACGGGGCTTGACGGTGGCAAATCTCTTTTTTGAGCCTTCAACCAGAACCCGCGTCTCGTTCGAGTTGGCAGAGAAGCGCTTATCAGCCGACACAGTCACGTTTACAGCCGCAACATCTTCGGTGAAGAAGGGTGAGACACTCAAGGACACTGTTCGAAATCTTGAGGCGATGAAGATTGACATGGTGGTTATTCGGCACTCGTCTTCAGGCGTGCCGTACTTCCTGACCCGGTTTTGCAGTTCGTCGGTTATCAACGCCGGCGACGGTCAGCATGAGCATCCGACGCAAGGTTTGCTGGACATGTATACAATCTGGATGAAGTACAAGAAGATCAAAGGCCTGCGGGTCGTGCTCATGGGCGATGCTAAACATTCGCGGGTCTTGCGCTCGAATGTCTGGGGATTGACAAAACTCGGCGCCTCGGTCGCTGTGTGCGGCCCTTCGACGCTTCTGCCGGTTGGTTTGGAGAATATGGGTGTTGAAGTTTACACGGATATCGACAAGGCACTGGACGGCGCCGACGTGGTCAATGTCATGCGGATTCAATTGGAGCGGCAACAGGCCGGGCTTCTGCCATCGCTTCGCGAGTATACTTCCCTATTCGGGATCACCAAGGACAGACTTAAACGTCTCAACAAGAACTATACGATCATGCACCCGGGTCCAATCAACCGCGGTTTGGAAATGGCGGACGATATTGCCGACTGCGACCAGTCGGTCATTTTGGAACAAGTAACCAACGGAGTCGCCGTACGCATGGCTGTGCTGTACTTGCTTGCCGGTGGTGAGGGGAGAAAAACCGATGAAGATTAAGCTTATCAAAAATGGAATGATCGTCTTCCCGGAAAAATCCGCACCGCTGCACGGAGACATATTCCTTGAAGGTGAAAAGATCAAGCGGATTGAACTGAAAGGCGGCAAGGGCAAGAAGGCGGTCAAGACGAGTTTCAAGAAGGATGAAGTCATTGACGCCACGGGAATGCTTGTTTTTCCCGGTCTGATCGACATGCACGTGCATCTGCGTGAACCGGGTCGCGAGGACACGGAAACAATTGAATCCGGAACAATGGCAGCCGCCGCGGGCGGATTCACCGCGGTAGCGTGCATGCCCAACACTTTGCCACCGCTCGACAACCAGGAATCAGTGTTGTTTGTCAAGCAGCGAGCGTCCGGCTGCAAGGCGCGGGTTTACCCGATTGGAGCCGTCAGCCGCGGCCGCGCCGGCAAAGAAATGGCAGATATCGGGGAAATGGTTCAGACCGGAGCAGTGGCGGTCACTGATGACGGCTCACCAGTTCACGATGCCGGCATGATGCGGCGCGCACTGGAATACGCCGGCATGTTCGGGATTGCGGTGATCAGCCATGCCGAAGATATGTCGCTTAGCGGCAAGGGCGTGATGAACGAAGGATATGAATCGACGCGATTGGGAATGCACGGGATTCCGCCGTTTTCGGAAGAAGTCTGCATTTCGCGCGATATTATTTTGTGCAAGTATATCGGAACGCCACTGCACATTGCTCATGTATCAACAAAGGGCTCTGTCGAGTTGATTCGTCAAGCAAAGGCAGCGGGCGTCAACGTAACAGCCGAAGCAACGCCACATCATTTCACATTGACCGATGCCGAAATTGGCAAGGAATTCAGCACTAATCTCAAAATGAACCCGCCGCTGCGAACGCAGGAAGACGTAGATGCGATCATCGAAGGATTGAAAGACGGCACGATTGATGCAATTGCCTCCGATCATGCTCCGCATGCACCGGAGGAAAAGGAGGTCGAGTTTGATCAGGCACCCAATGGCATCATCGGACTGGAAACCTCGCTCGGATTGGTCGCGACTTATTTGGTCAAACCGGGTCATCTGACCTGGAATGAGGTTGCACGCAAGATGTCAGCGGCACCGGCGAAGATACTGCGGGCACCGGGCGGCGATCTGCGCGCCGGCGCGATTGCGGATATCACTATCGTCAACCCGAAAGCCGCGTGGACTGTCAAGGTCGACAAGTTCTACTCCAAATCACGCAATTCTCCTTACGATGGCTGGAAGCTTCAGGGAAAAGTGAAGTACACGATTCTCGGCGGCGAAATCAGCTTCGAAGGTTAGCCCCCAAAGAAAAGTCGGGTTCCGGCAATTGCCTGGAACCCGGCTTCGTTTAATGGACGTGAGTAGCTACCCACCACCCTCAATCTCACTAAGCATCCTCACCTTTATTTTCGTTATCAACCGGTAATTCGCGAACTTTGATTGTCGTTGGCCGTTCCGGAATTTCGGCACCGTTCTGTCGAGGTGCGTTGGTTTCCGTGGCACCGGGCTGTTCATTTGATGCGGGAGGCGTGCTCAAGGGTCGCACCCGGCGAGCGCGGCGTCCGCTACGGTGCTGGAACCGTTGGGAACGATCGTCGGTTGCCGGTCGTTCGTCCTGCGAAGACATGTCGCCAAAATCCAGCTCTTGCGATTCGTTGTAGGCTACTTCAGGAACAGAACGCTCTTCCATCACAGGGCTTTCCGAGACTGGTGCTTCGCGCTCGACTCGAGGCTCGGGAGTGTAAGATGGTGTCTCCCGGACTTCAGGCTCGCCGGCGATCCTTGGCGGTTCGACGTTTCCTGTTGTGGGCACGATCTGGCGATTATCCGGCCGTGATTCGCGATCGGGACGACGGTTGCGATCGCCGCGCTGCGGTCGGCGGTCATCACGGCCACGGCGTCCGTCGGGGCGACCTTCGCGGCGCTGGTCGCGTTGTGTCCTTTGTTCGCGAGGCTGCTCGGCGGCGGCAGTTTCGCGCGGTTCTTCGCGTTTGAATTCGCTGGGTTCTTCTCGACGCTGGCCGCGGTTGTCGCGCGATTCACGGGAGTCACGCGTATCGCGGCGACGGGGATCGGGACGAGAATCACGACGTTCGGGGCGGCGGCTATCCTGGCGCATTTCCGGTGACCGTTCATCGACCCGGTCGTCGCTGCGCTCGTAGTGGCGAGTCTCCGAATCATCGGGAATTTGACTCAAGCGCACACCGGAGCGACGGGCAAGTTCGTCGAGAAGTCGTTGATTTTGGACTTTCATTTCACCGAGAGAATCGCGCAAGTAGACTAACGCCTCGGTAATGATGCCCATGACAAAAGTCACAAGTGCGGCGAGTTCAAAGAGAATGACCGCGTACAACAACGGCCGCGGAGAGATTACACCCGGGATCGGCGAGAATCTCAGGAAGACAGCGCCGGCGGCAATCAGCAATCCGATGAAAAAGAACCAGAGTGCCAGTCTGCCAAAGAGGTGCATTGGATCGCCGAAAACCGACACTTGGAATTTGACGGCAATCAGATCGGTCAGTCCTTTGAGTATGCGCGATTTACCCGCAAACTTGCTCTTGCCAGAGTGACGTTTCTGCAATGTAACCGGAACTTCGCGGACTACGAAGTCCTTGGTGGCGGCAAAGGCGGCGAGGTAGCGATGCCATCCCTCGCGCATGGTCGGAAACTCGCCGTAGACTTCGCGGGTAAAGGCTTTGACCGAATTCATATCGCTGACTTTCAGCTTCGGAAACAACAAGCGCGTCATCAGATTATAGATTCCGGAGACGATCCATTTGCCGTAGTGGCCCTGCTTCTTGCCGCAAACCATGTCTGCGCCATTGTCAATCGCCTCAACCATCTTGGGAATATCGCGAGGGTGAAACTGCAGGTCTGCCGGATAGAAAACCAGGATGTCACCCTTCGCCTGGGCAAATCCTTTGGTCAGAGCCGTTGTGAGACCAAGTCGCACGCGATTTTTGACGATTCGCGCCCAGCGATAGCGACGAACTGCTTCGACCATTTTTTGTTCAGTGCGATCAGTCGAGCCGTCATTGACGAGAACGACTTCGACGCCGTACTTCATCAAGCTGATGACTTTGGCCAATTCCTCGGTGAGGAGATCGATGTTGCCCTCTTCGTTATGGGCCGGGATGACGATTGAGACTTTGGTATAATTACTATGTCTTCCGTTCATTGTTTTCGTCTTTCGAGTTGGTTGATCATGTCTGCCAGACGCTGGTCATTAGGGAAGGACCGGCCGGCAATTTCCAGGTATACGAGCGCAGAGTCGAAGTAGGCGGCATTGGTTTTTTCGCTGCCTAGATTGAGGAAGCAGTTGCCCATGTTAACGGCGCTGAGGCCATCACCGGGCGAGAATGCCTGCACCTTATGGTAACTCTCGATTGCGCGCTCGTACTGGTTGGCGGCATACAATGCGTCGCCGACCAGTAAATTCGCCGAATAATTCGGCACATTGCGATCGAGGTACTTCCTCATGTAGAATTCCGCTGAATCAGCCTGTTGAGCGACTGTGAACACTTGCGCCCGTTCGAAGTCGCTGGGTTGATAGTTGCGTGCCTCGGCATTGGGAGAGGCGGCAGTAACGCGGAAGAGCTTAACGGGAAACCCGCGGACAAAATAGCGTGCGACGATTTCTGCGCGATTCATCACATCGGGGTACTGCTCGCGGGCGGCCTTTTCGTTGCCCTCATCCATAATCAGGTGAGTTATTGGATAGGCCGCAAAGAAGTTGGGATCGTACTTCAGACTAAACATATGGTGAACATTCTTGAGCTGGTTTTCGAGCGTAAGGGCGACAGCGTACGATCCAGAGAGGACTGCGTCCTTGTTCAAGATGGCAGCGAGATCACGGTCGGCAGTGATCAAGCTATATTGAGGTGATTTGGCCCAGTTCGCGAATTGAACGAGACCAACGATGACGATCGTCACCAGGAGTACCGCAGACGCGAATTGGCCGGCTTTTCTCCAGTTGATGTCCAGAGTACCCAACCAGCGAGTTAGGTACACCAAGGCTACACCGATACCAAAGAACAGCAATGAATAGGTAATGACCGAATTCAAAACCGTGTCGCGGGTACTACCGGTACCGCCTGACGCGGTGAGCTGCAGGAATCCGGCGCCAAGTAACGGCATCAAGAAAAGTCCGCAAATCAGCACGAAGTAGATGACATTCGACGAAGTGCGTGATTTCTTGTCGCGCTTTTCGCTGCTCTTCACCCAGTCCCACGGAATGGCAATCAGAAATCCCGCCATCGCGATGAGCGGAAACATCAGCGTCGTTTGGTAACGCAGGGGGCGGTAATTCCAAGGGAACAACGTCAGGTATCCAAACACGAACCAAAGGAAAAGTATCAGCCAGCCGACGTTGAATGACTGAAGCATTTTCCGTTCGCGCAAGCTTCTCAAGACGGAGAAGAGCACAAAGGTTCCAGAAACGGCTCCAAGCAGCACCACGAACGGCAGCTTCTGCACGAATTCGCTTTCCCAGAGCAGACTTATCAGATTCCACAAGAAATATTGGAGATCCTGAAAGCCCCGCGGCGCACCGTAGAGTCCCAGTCCCTGCTCTTGGAGATAATACTTGACCTGTTCCGTGAACGGTAGATAGCTGAAAAACAGCCAGAAAAGTGCTACAGCAAGGTAACCAGCGCAGAAAATCAGCCCCGCGCGGATGGTGTTCTTGCGCTCCTCGGCACTGACAAAGAAGAGAACCAAGAATGCTGCGATGTAGACACCAGCAATACCCAAAGCAAGCATCTTCCCAAAAAACGCAGCGGCGGCGCCAGCGACTCCGGCCAATGCGTAGTACAGGGTCTTCTTGTTGCCGAGCGAGAAGAAGAAAAACGCGGCCGACAGCCAGAAATTCTGGGACGCTTCCAGAAATGGAGTTCGACCAAAAAATACGACGATGTAGCTGACCGCAGCTATCAACGCAAATGCGACTGCACCGATGCGCGAGCCGAAGTTTTTGATTCCAAGCGCAATGAGAGTGATCGCCAAGAGGTTTAACAGAACTGCGACAAAGTTTCCCGCTGCGCGACCGGTACCGGCAACTGTATAGACTGCCAACGCCGCAAGGGTCTGCGTTGACCGTTCATAGAGAATCCAACGCTGGTCATTCAATGGATTCGCGTTGCCGTAATCGACTTTGTTTTCGGCGAACATATTATATGAAAAGGGGTCAGTTGAGAAGTCCTGCGATCGTGTTATTCCAAGCGGCGGATCGGCGTCAAGGTAGGCAACTCGAAGAATCAGACCGAGCAAGAGCACCAGGCCGAGAGCAAAGAGGAACTTCTTCCCTTCCAAGAGCCCAGGAACCTTGTTCAGCACATCAGAAAAGTTGTTTCTACGCATTTAGCTGTTTATCCCGCATCTATCTCGTCCCGGCGGTGGGGCGGCTCGTGATCGGCCACCTTGTCGCACGATTCAATTCTTGAACCGGTATTTGATGAGTGTCCAGATTGCTTCGACGCCGTCTTTCCAATTTATTTTCTTGCCCTCGCTGACTTTGCGCGGGTAATAAGATATTGGCAGTTCCCTAATCTTGATACCGCGTTTAAGGACCTTGGCAGTGATCTCCGGACAGAATTCAAAGCGTTTGCATTCGAGCGGAATGCTTTGAAGCAGCTCGCGTGAGAACACTTTGTAACAAGTCGGCTCATCGGTCAATCGCGATCCGTAGAGGATGTTGGTCACCCACGTCACGACTTTGCCGCCGGCATAGAACAACGGACCAGAGTGAAGTTGATTCCCCTTGCGGTTGCGCGAACCGTACATCACCTGACACTCGCCGCGAAAAATCGGCTCTATCAGTTGTTTATAATCGTTGGGATCATACTCCAAGTCGGCGTCCTGAACAATGACTACATCGCCTGTCACATGAGCAAAGCCGGTGCGCAAGGCAAAACCCTTGCCCATGTTTTTCTCATGGAAGATGACTTTGTGAGGAATACCGTTACTCCGCAGCAATTCGCGAGTTCCATCACTCGAGAAGTCATCGACAATGACAATTTCTTTTTCAACGGGACCGATATCCACTTCCTCGACGCGTTTGAGAATCTTGGATATCGTGTCGATCTCGTTGTAACAGGGTATGACGATGGAGAGCTTCATCTTTGCGACTCGAATTGATTAAGCTGCCAAAACAATGAAAATTCAAGGCTACCGGGCTTCATGCGTTTTCCCGACGATGTTCGAACACTGCAAGCTGATTTACGCCTAATTGAAACTTGCGGTACCTGGTGACGTTGAATCCGGTCTTCTCAGCCAAAGCAAAGATGTCGGCCTTTGACCAGTAATGTTTGTGTTCTGCGATATTGTCCTTGCCGACAACTCCTAAAAACGCAAGAGTCTCAAGAATCGGCTTGGCCATCTTTGTTGGTGTTGTGAGAAAGATCCGACCGCCGACTTTAAGGCACTTCCTGAATTTCCCAAATACCTCGTAAACATCCTTCGGGTAAAGGTGTTCGATTGTTGCCAAAGAGACAATCGAATCGACTTCTGCACCATCCAGGGGAGAGTGGTCGTAATTCACAATAATGTACTTTCCCTTGACGAGTTTGCCCAGTTCGCCATCGTTAGCCCCAAAGTCGAGAACATCCCCGATGAGATATGGCCGAGCCATTCTGAACCGATAGTTCTGCAGGAATCTCTCTAGATATATGGTAGTATCAATCATCTAAACTTCCGAATAGTCGATTGCCAGGGGCAAGAATTTCAGTATCAGGCCGTTATTCGTCCTCAATCGCAAACAACAGAATGTCCGCATTAGTTCCATGATCACGCCGCAAGCCCGACGCCACTCCCGCCAAGGGAGCAACGCATCTCACATAATCCGCTTTGTTGGAAATCGGGGTTAACCTCATAAACTGCGGGGAGTCCCGAGTCGCTTGTACCAGAGCGTAGCACGGGAGCCGTTAGCACTGTGCACTGGACAAAAGTGCCTGCTTTTTATTCGAATAACGGCGTTCATTACGCGATCCATGTTTTTCCTTAATTCAAGCCTCTTTGACAAGGGTCAATTACACTCTACCCGGAGCTTCCAGAGGATTTGTTCGTTCCATCTTAAGTCACATCTCCATTTTTGTCAAGGAGATAGGGAGCCGAAACGGTCAACTATTTTGGCAAGGAGGCAGAATGGGGACGCAGATACTCCACTAAAATGGAACTGGCGGTTGGCAAATTCCCCGCGAAATTCAATCAGCTGAAACTTGCTTCCGGATGTGTCGTTATAAATGCTGGTTGCAGGAGAATTTTGATTGTGTTAGTGTCACGGCCACGATGAAGATTGACGACACCAATTTGCGCGCGGAATCTGTCACAGCTCGGGGAGACGCAATTCAGTCGAGGATGCGTCGCGGACTTCGTTATTTGAGGCTCGTCGTTGTCGCTGTTATCCTCGCCCTGCTGATCAAGGCAGTTTTGGTGGAAGCCTACAACATTCCGTCGGAATCAATGCAGAATACGTTGTTGGTCGGAGACTTCCTGTTAGCAGACAAACTGACCTATGGACCGCGCATTCCGTTTACGGACATCCGGTTGCCGTCCTTAAGAGACCCTCAAGTCGGGGACGTTGTGGTATTTCGTTTTCCGGACAATCCCCAGAAGAATTTCATCAAGCGTGTTGTGGCGCGCGGCGGCGATGAAGTGCATGTACTGGACAAGGTGCTCTACATCAATGGAAAGGCGGTCGATGAATCGCGATTTGCAGTCCATTCCGATTCGACGATAATTCCGGCGGGAACGACACAACCACGGGACAACTTTGGACCGATCAGAATTCCCTACGGCCACTATTTTGTCCTCGGCGATAACCGAGACAATTCCTCTGATTCGCGGTTCTGGGGGACGGTTCCGCGAAACATGATTTCGGGAAAAGCGCTGATGGTGCACTGGTCCTGGAAACCGGACAGCAACGCTCCACGAGTAACATGGTGGAATCCCATTTCCATTTTGGGCGCTGCCGCGTATAATATATATCACTTGCCGGAGCGCGTCCGTTGGAGCCGGCTTTTTCATTCAATTAATTAGGAGACCAAATGTCGGATACAATCAGGACACGCAGAAGTGGATCGCACAAGCCGCGCCCGTCGGCGTTGGCATCTACTTTTGGCACGTTCAAGTCGCTTGCCTTTGCGTTCATTATGGCGCTGGTCATCAAGCATTCTGTGATTGAAGCTTACAATGTTCCGACGAGCTCGATGGAAGATACGATTCTGGTCGGTGACTTTCTGCTTGCCAACAAGTTCATTTACGGAATTCACATCCCGCTGACCGGGATTACGGTTCAGGGAATACGCGATCCCCGTCCGGGCGATATTGTCGTATTCAAATTCCCCGGTGATTCGACCACTAATTATGTCAAACGGTGTATAGCGGTCGGTGGCCAGGTGGTAGAAATGCGTGAGAAGCTCCTGTACGTCGATGGCGAGTTGGTCCCGCAGTTTGAACACCAGAAACACACCGATTCAGGCATTGACCGCCGCCGTGATTCGTTCGGACCCTATCGTGTCCCTGCCGGACATTTCTTCATGCTCGGTGACAATCGGGATGATTCGTATGACTCGCGATATTGGGGACCGGTTCCGCAAAGATTCATACTTGGAAAAGCACTGGTTGTTCATTGGTCCTGGGGTAGCGCTCCCGACCCTGACGCTCCGAAGTTCGATTGGACCAAACCTCTTACGTGGCCGGGCGGGTTCTGGTACAATCTGATTCACTTCCACGAACGTGTTCGTTGGGAGCGTCTGGGACAGACACTAAGTTAGGAATCGAACCCAATACAACTTATTGACACCGAGGGAATAACCAGACTTAATGCGTCTTAGTAGTCTGGCTCTTTGGCTTCGAAGTCAAAACTAAATCTACCTTTTCGAATCATAATTCTCCTGTTCTTGTGAAAAATTTCGCAAAAAAGGGTTGACTTTCTCTTATATATCAATAAGATTGTCGACAAGATATGGGTAATCTCGGAGCTGGTGTGAAGACGAAGGTTGAAGTAAGCGGGATTCAGAAGAGTTTCGGTAACCGCAAAGTACTTAAGGATATAAACTTCACTATCGAAACGCCTAATTCAATCGGAATTACCGGTCACAACGGTTCCGGGAAGTCCACCCTGATGAAAATCCTGGCACAAATCATCGCGCCAACCAAAGGAAAAGTCACAATAAAGTGTGATGGCAATGAATTGCCCGCTGAACGCCACCTGGAAGTCATCAAGATGGTAGCGCCGGAGATGGCGCTATACGAGATGTTGACAGCGTACGAAAACCTGCGGTTCTTCGCAACGCTGGCGTCGGTGCCACTGCCAAAAGCTGAACAAGGTCGACTGTTGGAGTTAGTTGGCTTGGCTGATCGTGGCGACGATTTGGTTGGTGCCTATTCGTCGGGTATGAAGCAGCGACTGAAATACGCGGTAGCTTTGCTGGCGGAACCTGAAATCTTGTTGCTCGACGAGCCAACTTCGAATCTCGATGACGAGGGGAAACAGATTGTAATCAACATCATGAAACAGCAGCAGAATGACCGGATCTTGATAATAGCTACCAATGAACATGAGGACCTAAACCGTGTCGCAAGCGTCATCAAATTGGACAGCTAAGGCGCTCGCGGTCCTGGTCAAGGACATGCGCACGGAATTGCGGACGCGGTATGCGCTAAATGCGCTGTTTATGTTCGCATTTACGACATTGGTGGTCATTAGTTTCTCATTGGGGCAGATTGCGCTGTCGATTTCCGTTCATGCGGCGTTGTATTGGATCGTGATATTCTTCTCGGCGATGTCGGCTTTGGCGGGGGTGTTCATCAAGGAAGAAGACACTAAGACAGCCCAGACCTTAAGGTTGTATGCGCGGCCGTCGATAATTTATACCGGTAAGCTGATCTACAACATCGTTCTACTTTTCATCCTTTGTTTGCTGATTACGCCGCTCTACATAATTTTTATGCATATAGCGGTTCCTGATCCCGTACTATTCGGGGTGATCGTGGCGTTGGGCGCGATCGGACTTGCAGGTGCAACAACCATCATTGGCGCGATCGTCGCGAAGGCGAATGTCCGCGGTGCGTTGTTTGCGGTACTTTCATTCCCGGTATTGTTGCCGCTTCTGGTGGCTGCCATATCCGGGACTAACGCCGCCTTGAGCAATGAAGGTTGGTCTGGCGCGGAAAATGACATTAAACTATTGACTGCCTATGCGGTTATAATGATTACGGCATCGACGGTCCTATTTGATTTTGTTTGGAATGGTTAGACAGGTCTCACAGCTCGCATTGTTTTTGGTACTGACCGGGGTTATCTGGTTCAGTTTCGCAACACCGGCGCCGCAGCAGCAGATCGGCGAAGCCTCACGCATTTTCTATTATCACATTCCGGTTGCTTGGCTGACGGTGGTTGCTTACGCGATCAATTTGATTTATTCGATTCGATATCTGAAGACGAAGGCGGAGATCGACGATTACCGGGCGCTCTGGTCGGCAGAAATCGGCACGATGTTTTGCGTGCTGGCAACGATCAGCGGGTCATTGTTTGCCAAGGTCACATGGGGCATTTACTGGAACTGGAGCGAACCGCGGATGTTATCGATATTTGTTTTGTTGATGATTTACGGCGCCTACCTGGCATTGCGGGGTGCGACCTCGAGCCCGGAACGTCGCGGAACCATGGCAGCGGTGTATTCGATATTTGCTTTCCCGACGGTGCCGTTTTTCATATTCATCATGCCGCGCATGATGGCATCGCTGCACCCGGCAGATTCGGTCGTCGACGCAAACTTGAAATTTCAGATGGCCGGCTCCGTTGGCTGGATATTCTTTATTTCATTGGCAGCGTTTACGGCATTGTTCTTCTGGCTGTATGGCCTCGGTATCAGACTTCATAAGATAAAAATTTCCCATTCGGAGTAAGAGATATATGGAGACATCGAATTACACGGTTTTGTTCGCAAATCTGATTATATGGGCAGGGATATTCCTGTTTCTATTCAGGCTGGATAAAAAAGTTAAAGATATGGAGAAGACAAAATGAAAGTGAAACTGATCCTGGCGGCGGTCATCGTCGTGTCAGTGGCGGCGTGGGGATTTAGTTCCTTCACGAAGTCGATGACATCGTATGTTGACTTCGGCGAAGCGCAGAAGCGCGCCTCACGCGTTCAGGTGATGGGCGCGGTCGATCATGACCATGTGGTTTATGATGTCGACAAACAGGTGCTTGAGTTTCCGATTACCGATGAGGGCGGGGTAACCATGACCGTCCGCTATAGCGGAACGATGCCGGGCAATTTCAGCCAGGCAACTCATGCTGTGTGTGTCGGCCGTTATAATGGGACCAAATTTGAGGCTGAGCAGCTTCTCATTAAGTGTCCTTCCAAATATCAAGGAGAAGAGAGTTAATATGCCGATAGGAAATACTTTTCTCGCCATCGCCTGCGCTACCTGCCTGGTATCGCTGGTTGGATACGGCATGACCTTATTCAACCGCGATTCGATGGTAACGTTGGCACGCAAATCTTACTATGTCTGTGCAGCAGCGATCGTTTTGATGTGTGCTTATTTTCTGATGCAGATTCTCAATCACAATTTCGCACTGGAATATGTCCATGATTATTCTTCACGCGATCTTGGGCTGGGATTCTTGATTTCGACTTTCTGGGCGGGACAAGTTGGTTCATTCACGCTGTGGCTGTTATTCATCACGATTATCGGCGTCTTCCTGATTCGTCGCGAGACCGAGAATCACTCGGCAGTCATGTTTTTCTACATGCTCGTCATCACATTCTTCCTGACGCTGTTGGTAGCGCGTTCGCCATTTACGTTGATTCCGGCACAATTCCTGGCACAGTTCCCTGGTGGCATGCCGCCGGACGGACAGGGACTGAATCCACTTTTGCAAAATTACTGGATGGTTATCCATCCGCCGATCGTGTTTATCGGATTCTCCCTACTGGCAGTGCCGTTTGCTTATGCGCTCGGCGCATTGGCAAAGAACAATTTCCGCGATTGGGTGAAGAATTCCTTCCCGTGGACGGCGATTGCGTCATTTTTCCTGGGACTTGGAATTTTCCTGGGCGGCTACTGGGCTTATGAGACTCTTGGTTGGGGCGGTTACTGGGCCTGGGATCCGGTTGAGAACACTTCGTTGATTCCGTGGATGATCAATCTAGCTTTGATGCACGGGTTGCTCATCGAGCGCAACAAGGGCGTGTTCCGCAGATCGAATCTGGTGATGGCGATTTTCGCTTTCCTGCTCGTTGTCTACGGCACATTCCTGACGAGATCCGGCGTGTTGGCCGACTTCTCTGTGCATTCGTTCACCGATCTGGGGATTTCCGGATATCTCGTATTCTTCATGCTGTTCTTCCTTATTTTGAGTACAGTGCTCTTGGTCGTAAGAGCCCGATCAGCTAAGACGGGGGTTGGCATTAAGGACCCGTATTCAGTTGATTTTGCAATTGCCGTCGGAATCTTCTTCCTGACGCTTCTTTCGATACTCACTCTGGTTGGTACATCGGCGCCACTGATAACTCGCATCTTCGGTGAGCCGGCGAATGTGTCGATGGATTTTTACAACAAGACTGCCCTGCCGATGGCGGTGATCCTGGCGTTGCTTGCCGGTATTTCTCCGTTCCTGGTGTCAAAAGACCGCTCGTGGGGAACGTTAATCAAACGCCTCTTCCCCGCGCTGGCATTAGCGTTGGTTGGTACCGCCGTTTCGATTTTCTTCGGCGTTACGCAGTTTATGTATCTGCTGATGATCTTCATGGCGTTGTTTGCGCTGTTCGGCAACATCTTCGTAATCTTCCTTCAACCGGGCAAGATCGGTCTGCGTGTCGGCGGGTTTGTTACACACATGGGATTCGGCGTGATGATGGTGGGGATTGTGATATCTTCTGCTTTTTCACAGACCGAGATGGTGAATCTGTACTCAGGACAAGCGCCGGTTAAGTCGCTTGGTTATGACATCGCCTACACCGGTATGGAAGGTGATATCACCAATAAGGAAAATGCCGTTCACCTAAAGGTGCAGGATGGTCATACTGAATATCTTGCTGATCCGAAGATGTTCATCGCCAAAGAAAATCAGGGGATGATGCGCAAGCCGTTTATTCGGAAGTACTTCTTCCATGACTTGTACTTGTCACCGCAGCAGCAACAGACAGTTGGTGACGGCGACAAGCTGGTTTTGACGCGCGGCGAAGCCAAGCGTATCGGCGACTTTGACGTAAAGTTCACCAGTTTCGACATGGGCAGCCACAGCGATCCGAACACGATGCAGGTGGGCGCCAACATCGAAGTGACGCATAATGGTCAGACACAGGTCATTACTCCGGTCATGGCTTTCACGCAGTCCGGAAAGCAGTTCTTGAAAGCAGATATGCCGGAGGGTAAGGGTTCGGTTGTGCTAAGTGACATTCAGGCTGATGCAGGAATGGTCTCTCTTCAGTTTGCCGGTGTCCCTGGCATGGATGTCGTCGACTTGCTCGTTCTGGAAGTTTCGACAAAACCACTGATCAACTTGGTTTGGCTGGGATTGGTAATGGTCTGCGGCGGGACATTTGTGTCGTTTATCCGCAGGCGCAAATTGCAGTTTGCCAGCATGCCTAATTATCAAGTTGCTAACGAGAATCCGAGCCGATCATTGACCGAATAAATCTAGTTTACGATTTGACCTTTATGAAGGGCGACGGCGTAGCCGCCGCCCTTTGTTTTGGGTTCATCTGTTGGTTTGCTCCCATGCTGCCGGCGGAACCTGCACCTTACGTAAGCCCTTAATCTTCATGAGGTTTCTAAAGTACCCGGAGAATTCCCTCCGGTGAAAGCGGCACTTGTCTATTACTGCAGGAAGAACATCTCTGCAGAGTTTTTATCTTCTTGTGCAAGTCGCACAATTGGGTAAAATGAGTCTGTCAGCCGAGTTTTGCTTTCGCGTTAAGCCGGTAACTTGGCGGCCACGGTTTCAACAAGAAATCGAGGCAAGTAGTGAGTTCGCGAAGTGATTGCGAGGATAAGTCCGCTGCTGGATGTTGCGGAGCATTCGTCACGTTCGTGTGAAGTTTCCGCAGCTTGTGCAGGTGATTTCCGGTCG
>CAZQBX010000054.1:0-23698 GCA_964592145.1 uncultured Ignavibacteria bacterium | reverse complement strand
CCCACCATTTTGGTTGTTGCACCTGGTGTGGCGTGGAGCCTACCCGCGCGCAGCGAGCCTCGGCGAGTGACCTGAGGCTCCACTTCCCCGCGCCCCCCCTACAGCCTCCCCTTCACCCACTCCTCTAACCCGCCTTCCAAAATCAACTCCTGCGCCGCCACACCAACCGGACCAATTGGATATTCCTTCCCCGAAGCCAATATCTTCGAATGCGCAAAATCTACTACCGCCGCAATACCGGTCTTGACGGTCAACTTCTCCACACCAAATTGCGCCTTGAGATCATTCACCAATTCCGGCGCTTCAATCGCCAAGAATCCGTTATTCAGCGCGTTGCGCTTGTACGTCTCCGAAAACGATCCCGCCACCACCAGCGCAATCCCGCGATATTTCAGCGCTGTCGCTGCCTGCTCGCGCGAGGACCCGGTGCCGAAGTTGAATCCGCCCACCAGCACATTCCCCATCTCCACCATCTTGCCGAATTCGGCGTCGTAATTTTCCATCACGACACCCGCCTGCTGTTCGGGCGTGAAGTCGTCATTATATGTATGCTTGCCCGGATAGATTCCGTCGGTGTTGAGATTGTCCTGATGACAGAAAATCAGCTCGCCCTTGATCTGCGCCGGAAATCCCTCAATGATTTTCACCGCCGCCGGTTTCGCCGCCGTTGCACCCTGCGAAATCACACCACCCACCGGTTTGCTGTCCCCGTCAATTCCCGGCAGATCGATCTGCCCCGCAATCGCCGAAGCCGCCACCACTGCCGGCGAAGCCAGATACGCCTGTGCTTCGCGGCTTCCCATTCTTCCCTTGAAATTGCGGTTCGTCGCCGAGATTCCTACTTCTCCATCCTCCAGTGTCCCCGTTCCGAGTCCGATGCACGCTCCGCATCCGGCCGGAAGCACTATCGCTCCCGCATCCACCAGCACCTGCCAGTCGCCGCGCCGTTCCGATTCTGTCTGCACTTCCGATGAAGCCGCCGCCAGATAAAATTTGACATCCTTCGAAAATTTCTTGCCGCGCGTAATCGCCGCCGCCTGCGCGATATCCTCGATGCGGCCGTTCACACACGACATCAAGTATGCCTTGTGAATCTTGACCCCCTTGTCGCGCATCGCCGCCACCGAGTTCATCACCTTCACCGTGTTCGGTCCCGACACATACGGTTGCACTGAATCGAGATCAAGATACAACACCTTCGCATACACGGCATCTTTATCAGCAGTCGGAATATTCTTCTCAAGCTCATCGATGCGTTGATGATTCATCCGCGGATGTCCACCCTTGCCGTCTTCATCCGATGGCACACCCTGCGCTCCCCGCTTGGCAACATAATCAGCACGCGACCGCAGCCACGCAATGGTCACCTCGTCGATCGGGAACATCCCCACCAGCGTTCCCCATTCAGTCGTCATGTTCGCAATCGTCAGTCGTTCGTCAATTGACAACGCCCTCACGCCGTCTCCGCCAAACTCCACCGCATGATTGAGCACTTCGTCCTTGTTGAACATCCCGCACAACGTGACAATCACATCCTTGCCCGTCACCCCCTTGCGCATCTTGCCGCGCAGTTCAACCTTCGCCACTGGCGGCACCTGCCACCAGGTGCGTCCAGTCGCCCAGATCGCCGCCGCGTCAGTTCGGACAATCGGCGTTCCCAAACATCCGAGTCCGCCATACATGTTCGAATGCGAGTCCGATGCCACCGCCATCGCACCGGGCCAGGCATACCCCTCCTCACACATGATCTGGTGCCCAATGCCGCGACCCGCCGGATAGAAATCGATCCCGTGCTCTTTCGCGAACGCCTCGATCTTTCCGTACTTCTTCATGTTGTCCGCGCCCGTGTCCTGCACATTGTGATCGAGCGTAAACACGATCTGCCGCCGATTGAATACCTTGCTCGCACCGATAGATTTGAACTTGGGAATTACCGCGCCGGTATTGTCGTGCGTCATCACGTATCCCGGCCGGATTGATATGTAATCTCCGGCGCGAACAACCTGTCCCGGCTCAAGTCCGAATGCGAATTTCTGGGCTATCTTTTCAACGAGTGTCTGTGTCATGCTTGGTTATCTCCTGTAAGTCAAATCATTCACTAATCAAAAGATACCCTCGCGCTCGCCGCAAGTCAACTTCAGCCAAGCGCTGCCCCAAGTCGTTGTGCCGCAACAACTCGATATGTTTTTGTTGACGAATCTGCTCCTCTTTTATCATATTAATGAGAACAACAATCAAGACAACCGTTCGGCTTGTTCGTTTTCGTCTGAAAACAACATTAAGGCAAGTAAACGATTCAATCACTCAAGGAGGAATCATGCACCCATGCTATCGCGTGTTCACATTCATCGCAACGATGATACTGATGGCGCTATTCTCTATGGCGGCGGCGGATACGCGAGACATCCCCACGTCAGTCTCGTCTGTAAAGCTTGATGACCTCATTAGGGTCAATGGTAATCTGCGCTACGGCTTTAATTATCTCAACGACTTCAGCGAAGACCCTGCCGCATCGGCCCACGACTTCCGCACGCGCCTCACGCTCAATTTCTTCCCCAATGAAAAAGAGCAGGGCGTCGTCGAATTCCAATCGTGGAAACTTCTCGGCGGCGACTACTTCGGCCAGGGTTCCGACGACGGCACTATCAACTTCTCGCAGATGTTCATTTCTGTCGATGATTGCCTTGGCAACAACATCGGCGGCAAGATCGGCCGCATGCGCTATCAAGTCGCTAACGAGCGCATTATCGGCGACGATAGTTGGAGCAGCAGCCAGAGCTACGATGGCGGCGTCTTCTATCTTGGTGACAAGAATATCTTCACTCACTACAACGAAGTCCGCAATCACACCGAGCCCACCTGGATGGAGCGCATTCAAGTCCTGAAGACCACTCCCGGTGCGACCTACGGCACCAGCCTCGGCGGCGAATTACTGCTCTTCAAGCGCGCCGAAAATGATCCGGTTGATGATGATGACCAGGAATTCATGGGCATAAATCTGTTCGTCCCCAAAATCGGCATCATGCCGTTTGCCTACTACGATCGTGACAACGAAATGATCGGCGGTCACCGCCGCGAACATCAGTACACCATCGGCAGCTACGGCAAGTTTGATATCGGCGAGAACATGCTCCTCGAAGGCAACTTTGCCTATCAGATGGGCAAGTTCCGCTTCGGTCCTAATGATGACGACAAGCAGGACATCGGCGCCTACTTGGTCCAGGCTGACCTCTTCTACTACGCCGGCAACTATGAACGGCCGATTGCCTTCGGCGTCGGTATCGACATGGCTTCCGGTGACGATGGCGAAGATGCCGACAAGTTCAAGGCATGGACTAACTGGACCAATTCCCCTCATCAGTTTCAGGGACGCACCGACTTGCTAAGCGATGGCTTGATCTATGGTCTCAATGACTTCGTCGGCCGTATCGCTTACTATCCGTCCGACAAGGTCACTACCGGATTGGACCTGCACTTGTTACGCACCAACGTCGATTACCTCACCGGTAACGGCGATGAAGAAAGCAGCTCCATCGGCACTGAATTCGATTTCTATCTGCGTTACAACATGCATCAGCGGACCCATTGGTCATTCGAGTTCAACTACCTGAAACCCAGCGAAGACTGGGCCGGCGAAGACGCTGATGCCTTTATGACCGGCATCATCCGCACGACATTCACTTTTTGACAATTACCTTCTAATATTTACTGCACCCTTTGAACAGATCGTAGGTCCGAACCCCTGTGGTTCGGACTTACTCTTTGCGATTGGCGCAGTGCGCTTGGTTAGTCGCGTAGGGGCACGGCTCGCCGTGCCCTTTCTTCGAGCCTCGTAGGTCAGGAGCACCGCGCTCCTGCCGAAGGCACGCCGGAGGCGTGATCCACATATACCCGTGCGAACAAGTTAAGTAGGTCGCAACCCCTAATTGCAGCTACCCAATTCATACAAAACATTTCGAGGGGTTTCGACAATCCCGGCGCGCGTCTGCGGGATGGAAGAAAAATGTCAAAACCCCGCAGAGGGAGTTCTATCATTGTGAGTCTGCCATAAGGGGTTTTGACCTACAAACCACTTGTTTCAATCACTACATTGACGTTCTGCATCTTGATCAATTCAACTATTCTTGTCAGTTCGTCATCGCCAATGATCCAATAGCGTTGACTTGTAACTCCATTTACCAAGTGTAGTTTCAATGCAGTTCTATTGAAGCTTCTTGGAAAAGAAAGTCTGGCGATTTTCGCAAATGGATAACGTCTCACTGCGAGAAAATACGGGCCGATCACATGGATGGCCAATGATACATCTCCACCGCTACCAAGGAGTACTCGGCGGTACAAGCCGTATACAATTAGAACAGAACAGAATGTTATGACTACCCAGACTATTCCAGCGCCAACTTCGTTAAACTGGAATCTCGTAAACGCCATGAACCCAGCGCAAATTGGCAGTGTCCAGAAGAATCGAATCTTCATGTCAGCCCAGGGCGGAGGAAATGCGAATACTTTGAAAACATGATCGCACTCTTTTGCTCTATTAATACCCATCATGATCTACCGCATACACATTCCGTTGAACTGCAAGTAAACACTTAATGTGGTGAAGTCAAGTCGCTCGAATCCCCTATTTCCAGCAAAGTAGGTCAGGAGCCCCGTGCTCCTGACATCACACCGAAGGTGTGAACCAAACTCTCGTGCGCGGCAGTCGTCCACGCCTGCCGCGGCTGAATGCCAATGAACCTGCCCGAAAAGAACGCAACAAAGTATCCGAACCACAGGGGTTGGGCTCACCCCCCCTACTGCCCCCGCTGATTCTTCAAATTCTCAATCGCAATCACCGCATCCGTCGAAGGCAATATAATCCGCGCCAACGACTGGTCGAGCGCATCATCGATCGTCTCAATCGGCACAAACTCCAGACCGCTGCGAACCTCTTGCGGAATCTCGATCAAGTCCTTGGTATTGCCGATGGGATAGAGCACCTTCTTGATTCCCGCGCGAAACGCCGCCAGCGATTTCTCTTTGAGTCCGCCGATCGGCAGCACCTTGCCCTGCAAGCTCACCTCGCCCGTCATCGCCACCGTATGATAAACCGGCTGTTCGGTGAACAGCGAAATCAAAGCCACCGTCACCGCCACACCCGCCGAAGGACCATCCTTGGCAATCGCGCCCTCGGGAAAGTGTATGTGCACATCGGTCTGCTCGAATATCACCGGGTCAAGCCCCAGCTCGGTCGCACGCGAACGCACAAACGAGTACGCCGCCTCGACCGACTCCTGCATCACATCGCCGAGCCGACCCGTTACCAGCACCTTGCCGTTCCCCTTCATCCGAATTGTCTCGATGAACAGAATATCCCCGCCAAACGGCGTCCACGCCAATCCGGTCACAACACCCACTTCCGGTTGCCGGTTCGCCACATCGTAGGTGATCTTCGCCGGCCCCAACAGCGCCTCCACCATAGCCGGGTCGACCTCGATCTTGGTCGCCGCGCCTTCCAGAATGCGCACCACGCACTTCCGGCAGATACTGCCGATATTGCGCTCCAGGTTCCGCACCCCCGCTTCATACGTGTATCCAGAAATGATCGCCTTCAGCGCCTCGTCGGTGATGGTGAACTCGTTCTCCTTAAGTCCCGTCGCGCCCATTTGTCGCTGAACCAGATACTTCTTGGCGATCTGGACTTTCTCCATCACCGTGTATCCCGAGAGCTCAATCACTTCCATCCGGTCCTTTAGCGGATCTGGTATCGTCTCCAGCAGATTCGCAGTGGTAATGAAAAACACACTGCTCAAATCGAACGGCAGATCAAGATAGAGATCGCGGAAAGTATCATTCTGTTCCGGATCCAGAACTTCCAGCATCGCCGAGGACGGATCACCGCGAAAATCGCTCCCCATCTTGTCAATCTCGTCAATCATGAATAGCGGATTGTTCACGCCGCAGTTGCGCATCTCCTGAATGATCTTGCCCGGCAACGCGCCGATATATGTCCGCCGGTGTCCGCGGATTTCCGCCTCATCACGCATACCCCCGACCGAGATGCGAACAAAACAACGGCCAAGCGCACGAGCGATCGACTTGCCCAGCGAAGTCTTGCCAACCCCGGGAGGACCCGCCAAACACAATATCGGACCGTGCGGATTTTCCCGGCGCTGACGCGTCGCCAGAAATTCGAGGATTCGCTCCTTGACCTTCTCCAGCCCATAATGGTCTTCCTCAAGGATTGCCCGCGCTTCTTTGATATTGATATTGTCAGTCGAAGACTTCGACCACGGCAGTTCCGTTATCCAATCCAGATAGCTGTGTATGACGTTGTACTCCGGCGACATCGCCGAGACTTCGGCCAGTCGCTTCAGCTCTCTCTCCGCGGTCACTTTTGCATAGTCCGGCAGTCCCGCCGCTTCGATCTTCTTGCGCAATTCGACAACCTGCGTATCGGTGTCGCCATTTTCTCCCAGCGCCTTCTTGATAGCCACCATTTGCTGGCGCAGGTAATACTCACGTTGCGAGCGGTCGACATCTACCTTGACCTGCTTTTCCACGTCGGCCGCAACTTGAATCTTCTGCAGTTCCGCCGTCATCAGTTTGATGAGGCGGTCGTAGCGTTCATTGAGTTCAATTGCCGACACCAGATATTGCTTTTCACCCAATCCAAACGCCAGATAACTTGACAACAAATCCGCAAACCGCCCGGGCTCCTCGGCATTAGCGCGCATAATCTGCACCATCTCGCGCGGATAGCGGTTGTCGAGCATCGTTAACTGCTGAAACAGCGTCAGCGACTCTTCCTGCTGCTTTAACAGCTTCTCATCTATTCCCGACGGATCAGCCGGAAGCGTCGTTATCTGCGCCCGGATGAACGGCTCCATCTGCGTCAGCTTGTTGATCTTAATTCGACGCAGCCCCTGGATAACCAACTGATAAGTATTATTGGGTATTCTGACCTTGGATATGATCCTGACCGCCACGCCGATGTTGTGGATATCCTCCAGCTTCTCCGCTACGGTGATGCCTTTCTTGGTGATCGCCGTGGCAATTATCTCATTCTCCTCGACCTCGGTGTCCAGCAGGGCCAGCGAACGGGCGATCCGCACTTGGATCGAAACAACGGCCGAAGGAAACACTGCAGCCGAGATGAGCGGCAGGAGCGGCAGATTCTCGGGAATCTCCGCGCCAATAATGTCGTGGTACTCTTTCATGCGTCAATACCCTCTTGGAATGTACATTTGAAGCATAATCATTATACGCTCGAAGAAGCAAGGAGAAAGAACAGCCGCCCCTCGCGCCCCCCAAATCAAAACGCCCCGGTCGAGTTAACGACCAGGGCGTCCGATTTATGATCTTCTAATCGTTAGATTAGAAGGCAATTGACAATGACACGCGGTGATTTTCGCCGAGGAAGTTCTCGGTTTCCGTCACGTAGGCATAATCAATCGAGTATCTCTTCATCACGGTCAGGCCCGCGCCGATTGAGAAGTCGCCGTCAGACACGCCGCCGCGAATCGCGCCGAAGTAGTCATCAGCAAATTCATAATCGTACTCTGTACCAAGGAACAGCGTGATGTTGTCAGCATGCTGAACCTTCTGGATATCGGTGGCAAAAGTGAATCCGCCGAAAGCCATCGCGGCCATACCGACGCGCCAGGTTACCGGCACGGAGTTGCGGCCGACCTTGGTGCCCAGATCACGAGCAGTCAAACCAAGATAAACGTTCTCGCTCAACAGATACTTCAAACCGGCATCAAAACCAACACCGGTGCTGGAGTAGTTGTCGATCTTCTGGTAGGCAACCTTGAAGGTGGCGCCAACATGAAGATTATTCATCTTGTTGCCATAGCTGAACAAGAAGCCATGGTCATCAGCACTGAACAATCTACCATCAGGACCGCCCACGGTCGCGCCTTCAATGTCGTCGATTCCTGCATTGATCCAGGAAAACGCGCCCCAACCCGCTGTGCCGAAATTATACGCCAGAGCGGCATACATATACTGCCGATCATAGCGCATGTTGTCGGACAACATGGTCGTAAGGCTGAATTTCTCTACGCCAGTCAACCCGGCCGGATTCCAATATCCGGCGGAAGCGTCATCGGCAACCGCAGTATACGCGGTGCCCATCGCCAGAGCACGAGCGCTCACACCCGTCCGAAAAATCGGGAAGGCATGATTGTCGTCAGCTATGGCAGAGCCGCTCACTCCTAACAGGAGAGTCGAAAGTAAACCGGCGAAGACCACAAATTTCTTCAGGTGATTTCTCATGTCGAGATCTCCCCTCCTATAACTAAACATTAGTTTCAAGTTATCCAAAGGAGTCCCGCTTGTCGCGGGACCCCTCTGTGTGTCTTCCTTCTTACTTCTCAACAACTGCGATCCAAACCACAGCCGAAGCAGTGCTTCCGTTAATACCGGAAGCTTCGATACGCGCCATGTATGCGCCGTCGGCGACTTGAGTGCCTTCGTCGGTTCTACCGTCCCAGGCAATCGCAGTCTCTCCGGCACCCAGACTACCAGCGTTGATGGTCTTAACAATTCTGCCCGTGTAGTCATAGATTCTCACCATGACATTGGCAGCGCTTTCAAGACCGACGTTGATATTGAACGCGTCGTCGACAGCCGGATCGAACGGATTCGGACCGGCCCAACCGGTGACATCGTTATCAGACAGCGTTCCACCCTTCGTTCCAGTGAACGTCGAGCTGCCGCCCATATTGTCAGTCACGGTAATTACGTATGATGCTCCGTTGCTCGGGCAGTAGTACAGAGTTCCACCATTGCTGGAGGCCGCAAAGTACCATTCACCCTCTTCATCGACGCCGGCACTTGAGGTCTCCGCCGCGCCAAGAAGAACACCGTTTTCACGGATTTCGATGTTGTCGATTCCGGAACCGTCCTCATCAACCGTGAAGGTCAACGGGCAGGCATTCGGATTCGAAGTCATCGTGATCGTCGCACCATCGTAATCGACGGTAAAGTACTGGACGTGCGGCGTCGTGTTATTTCCGACACAGTCATGAACACCACCGCTGGTGCTGTAGTACCGGTCGTAATTATCGTACGCCGACGGATCAGAACAATCACCATAGTAGCAGTAATTGTAATCTTCCTCGTAGAAGCTTCTGTAGTTACCATCATAGATAACTGCAATCAAGCCACGTTCGTCGTCCAGATCGTAAGTGGTCGGAATAACGACCGTTCTGCCGTCCTCCTGGAGGTAATCCTCAATTTGGGCCGGGAAGAAGGTCTGCATGAACACGGCCTTTTCCTTCGGATTGCCGTTGTCCGGGCCGCCCGCCGTGGTATCACCCTTCGTTACGAAGAAGATATCAACGTGGACACTACCCCAATCGACACCGGCATCGGCATCGTCGATTGTGAAGGTCAAGGTCGGGTTCTTGGATACGTACGAGTTGTCGAAGTCGACATCCGGAGCGGCACAATCTACTGTGAAGTTGTCACGGATCGACTGCGGACGCTTCTGGTTATCTTCTACGCGGACGTACAACTGGTGCGCACCGCAAGCAAGCGGTGAGTACGAGTAGTAGTTGTCGTCTTCATCGTAGTAATAGTACTCATAGAACCATACAAAGATCTGCGCGGAAACCGGATCGTACCAGATATCGACATTGTCGGCTTCGCCGGCCGCGGTCTTCGCACCTGGAAGGTGCTTGCCGACATTCTGCGAATCCGGCGCTACGTAGCCGTCTCTGTCTTGGATACGCACACCATCAAGGTACACTTCAAGAGTGCTCCAATCCATGGTGTTCTGGAACGCTTCGGTCGCCTGATACGTGAACTCCGGATATCCATTGGTATAGATACCGCAGTACGGATACAGATTGACTCTGGTAAGTTGCGAACCGTCGTAAACCGTACGCTTCACAACTGAATACCAGGCGTCGTCATAGTCGCCGTCACCAAAGCAAGTGACCGCGAATTCAACCCAGTTCTGGCCGCCTTCTCTGTAGAAGCCGCGCACAGTTGACGGGAAGAATACATTGCTCGTACGCCAGGTACCTTCACCATCCCACCAAGCCACCATCAGTGATTCGGCCGGGATGTTGACGGTATTGTTGTACTGCATTTTCACGGTGGCATACTGATCGTCGTCGCCGCAAATGTCGAGGCAGGACGGATCGGTCAAGTAAGTCATCATGTTGTTATTGTCACCAACCGGGGTCAGCAACCAATCCTGCCAGACGCTCGGACGGGCAATCTTGGATTTCCAAATCGCCAGTGCGGTTTCATCATGACCGGTGTTGTCCGTGAATTCGGCCGGAATGTCAACAGTCACATCCATAAACGTGACCGGACCGCCGGTACCGTAGTCGCGGGTTACCCAGAAGGTCTGATAATCATGAACGATCGACCATGCGGTCTGATCCGCAAAGTCGACAAAGAACACACGGCCTTCACCGAATCCATCGTCTACCAGCGCATCAAAGTGGAAAGCACCAGAGTATCTGTTGATTCCACCCTGCTGATTCAGCGCGGTAAACGCGATCAGGTCAAAGCTCCAATAATCGTCGGCAACATTGTAAGCGGCCGCAAGTCCGTACGGCATGCCGAACGTCGAACTGATCGTGGCAATACCTTCCAGATTGTCGCAGCCGTTTTCAAGGTTGCGCTCGATCGAACCCGGACCATAGTTGGCCGGAGCACCGGTTACCGTACAACCTTCATCGCTTACAACGATAGTTGTGATCGGAGCCAGTTCCTCTTCCCATCCATAGCCATTGTTCGAAAGGAGACGAACTTCGTAGGTACCGTTGGCCGGTGACCACGGAGTCGAGAAGACACCCCAATACTGCGGAGTGTAGCTCCAGTCATCCTGGAGGAGCCAGGAAGCATCCTGAGCACTCGAACCACCGATGGAAACCCACGAACCGCCGTTTTGGCGCTGCTGGAACATGGTGGTGGCGCCGTACTCGGCGATACCGAAGAGTTCACCTCTCCAGCAACCGGCTACGAGACCGATCGTCGGCTCGCCTTCGTAGATTTCAAAGTAGACCTGGAATTGGGTCCAGTTGCAGCCAACGGCATCATATACGGTGAAGTACCATGCATATTCGCCGGCCGGCATGCCGCTCATATCCCAGTCAACTGTGAAGTAACCGTTCGCATCGGGAACGATATCGGTGCAGACGTTCTCGGCACAGATCGAACTAATACCCGAATTGTAAATCGGTGACGGACCCCATTCCGACTGATTGTCCTGGGCACGGAAGGTCCAGGTAATCTTCGGAGTACCCTGCGCGAACGCCGGAGTCGGGTCGTTTTGGTTTTCGATATCCCAGACTGTGACGCCATCAGTCACGCTAACGCCACGCGCTTGCGGAGCGGTATTGTCGTAGAACAGCGTTACAATCGGGCTATATGAGGAGCGTTCACACTCGCTCACGACGAGGGCACGGAACTGATAGAATCCCTCGTTGGCATAATCAAAGAAGTCGCCGTCATCAAACGTCGCGCACCACGGAGCTTCACGATCCGGTCCGTTTTCGAAGTTCTGCCACTCGCCGTTGTCGTCAAGCGCATTCTTCCACTGGAACTGGACGTAGTCAATCGGCGCGCCGCCGTTAACGTTAACATCAGCACAGAAGTACTCGCCGCCGCAGAAGAATCCGCTGGTCGGTTCGGTGATCGTCACGGTCGGAATTGCATTCCGCACATGCACCAATACCCGCGTCTCTTCCATGTCGGTTGAGTTGCCGGCTTCATCAACCAGTGATGCGCCAACATAGTAGTCACCATCCGGAACCGCGTTCAGCGTATGCCACCACGCGCCCCAGTCAAAGTAACTGCCAATCTTAAATTCAATATCATCAGCGAAGACTTCAGCAATCATCGTGGCCGGACCACCAGCAGCGGGCCAGTAGTACCAGACGACCTTTGCCAGGTCTTCTTCGTGAATCGGAGCAAGTCCGACACGAACATCACCGCAGACATACTCGCCGTCACCCGGATTGAGAATCAAGGCGCTCGGCGGAATGTCGTCGAGGAAGAACACTGTGATATAGTCTGAAGACGACTGCCCGAGATTGTCAAAGGCCCGCGCTTCAAGGGTACATGATTCGTAACCGTCGGCAATGTCTTCAACCGAAATGAGTCCGGCCGCCAACGGATCGAATGACACTCTCCAGTTGTTCGGCATGCTGTTCGAGGTACCGACGAAGGTTTCGCACAAGTAATAATCTACTCTGGAAACTTCGCAGGAATCGTCGGACGGATTCGTTCCGACTTCGAACGAAAGCATGTCACCCAGCTTGGCGAATACGCTTCCCGAACCACTAAGGTAGGTCGACGGATTCTGCCAGGAGAGGTCTTCAACACCATCGGTCTCAAACAAGGTAAACACCGGCTGCGGAGCTTCACAGTCGTAGGTCAACAGGAAGCCGGCGCCGTTCGCTTCGGCATCGTCGAAGGTGTAATCATCGAACATGCCGTCGCCGTCCATATCAAGCATCCAATTGCCTGCCTGATCCTGAACCGCAACACGAATGCGATAGGTGTGTCCGCAATCAAGGTCATCGCCGAAATCCCACTGGTAGGTCCAGATGGAATTGTTGTTCGCCGGTTGACCCTGACCGATTTGATTCCAGAAGTAGAATACATCGATGACTTCATCATCGTTCGCATCCTGGTAGTAGAAATAAACATTAGTAATGTCAATGCCCGTGAGGTTCACAAGCTCGGCTGACAAAGTAACATACTCACCGGACTCGTCGCCGATTCTCCAGTATGGCTCATCAGCACAACCGGCATAATAGGCGCCCTTATCCATCGAGAGGGTCATCTCCGGCAGCGTGCCGTCAAGACATACTCTGACGAACGGGGTGGTATAGGCGTTGTTGACATCGTCATAAACGACGGCGTACAACCACACATAACCTTCTTCAAGTCCCGCATTGAACCAATCAATGCTGGTATTGTCGTAGCCGTCAAAGGCGGCGACGCCGATTGACGTGCCCGGAAGCGTACCGTCGAGCGAATAGAAGAATTCGGCACGAACGGCATCAGAACCATCGTAGGCATTTTCATCAATTTCGACGTCGATTTCCACGGAGTTCAATGAACTCTGGGCAATCGGAACGCACTGATATTCGTTCGGATAGGTGATCCAGGCCATCGGCGCAATCTGATCCGGCACGCAAACCGTGACTACATCAGTGCAGCTATTGCCATTACGGGTATCAGTGATGCGAACCCACAACTGCGTCGGCAATGCACCAGTGGTGGTCGCCGGCCAATCGGAGGTCGAGAATTCAAAGCTGTACGGCAGCGACGCATTGTCGGCGAAATCGATGCGGGTTTCTTCATCATTGTAGATAACGCGCGCATCAATCGTATAGAACTCGCCGGCATCAGCACCGCCAACAGTCACACTCGCCGTGTTCAGCTGGTCTCTGTAGACCTCGAACCCGCAAGCGGTCTGTGGCGAGAAGGCGCCGTTGATCGTCAGAATATCGCAATCCGGAGCAACTGGATTCCAAATGAACGTGAAGTAACCGCAAGCCGCTTCGGCTTCAGCTAACGTCAGTTCATTGCCAATCTCATCGACTCCGATAATCAAGGCTTCATAGAGCCCGGCAGTCGACGGATCTGAACCAAGATTGACGCTCTCGAAAAGTGTCTGGCCGTCCTGGTCCATATCGCTGCTAAGCGACGGATAGACGTTCGGACCAACCCACGGACCCGGAGTGCCATCACCTCTGTCGCGCAGGCGATAGATCAGATAAGCATCATCCAGATCGCTGAAGGTCGTCGTCGCGGTAACGTTGAGCACGTTGGCCGGACCAAAATTGAGGCCGGAGGCCGGGAACACAACGCAGGCAAACGGAGCCTGGGCATCCGCGATACCTTCATAAAGATTGGTATTGAATTCGAAGTTGCCGCAGTCGTCCTCGGTACGGATCGCAAACCGGTAGGTCTGGCCGTCCGTGAGTTCTTCTGAGGTCCAGCGGTTGATGCTGGAACTGACTTCGTTATCAAACGTCGTTCCGAATACGTTGTCGTAATCGAATCCGGTGCCCGTCGAATCTACATAAATGTAGAAGTACGTCGCGTCACCGGCTTGACCATCCTGATCCCACTCCAGTCTCAATCTGCCTTCCGGCAACTGAATGATGTGGACGGAATCCTGAACAATCGCCGTCGGGCGGCGAGTGTCGAGAGTCGCATTCGCGGTTCCCGTGGTATTCAGGATAACATTGGAAAGGGTGCTGTCGACGTTTCCAGCGTCGTCTTCAAAGAAGAGCATAACGCTGTAAATACCGTCCGCCGGGCTGCTGTTGGCGTCTTTCGCCGTCAGCGTCGCCGGGTCAAACGTCGGATCGTCGGCCACACCGACCTTCCAACGGATTTCCCAAATGTCCGAACCTTCATCGGTCAATGCCTGATTCGAAGCACCGCCAAGGCCGCCATTAAAGAAGTCGGCCCAAACGGTAACAAGGTCGTCATTACCGGCAACGTCAACCGTAACGCGGAGCGAATCCCCAAGGTTGGTGCAGCCGGAAGCATCCGCGTCGAGAACCGTGCGATAAGTAATATCGCCGGCAGCAACGGCCGGAGGCGCCAAATCAACCGCGTCGTCGAAGTTCGTCGAATCGCTGATTGAGTTGCAGGCATTATCAGTGACAGTCAAATAAATGTGCTTAAGAACATCATCTCCCGACGGCAAATCGTTTCCGTTCGCGTCTTCGAGGATGAATACATATCTCCAGACACCGTTACCGTTGGTTACGTCGTCAAGAGAAACCGTACCGGCCGACGAGAAGTTCGAGATATCTGCAGAGACATCTTCGATCTCAAAGAATCCGTTGGAACCGGTATACACCCAGAGGGTCAGTTCGTCACCCAGTGCAGCATTGTCTTCTGGGCCGACATTGTTCTGCGAAATGAAGAACTTAACTGAATCGATAACCGGCTCAATGTTGTCAATACCGGTAGAGTTAAATACTACGGTATCCTGATCCGAATTATCATAGATGTCGTCCATCACCGCGGTAAGACCGAACGGTGGAACAACTTCAACCGCGCCGGCTTCAATCTCAACTGTATCACGCCAGTCGTTTGTCGCGGCGACAAACGGCAGCGGATGGCTGTTTGAAAGACCAAACGCAGTAAGATCGACTCTCACACTATTCGAGTCAACATCCTCACCCGGACTGTAGACTCTTAAAACAAGAAGGTCGCCAACGTTGAAATTCTCTTCAGCGCCGCAATCGTAGTTATCGATATGCGTCGCGGTGAAATTGAAATCGATCTCAAGATCAAATACGCCCGTGAATGCGCCAGTGCAATTCAACGGATCGTAGCCCGGGTTGTGACCGTAACCGGCCTGACCCGCGGTACCATTGCTGTGGGTATTGGCCAAAGTATAGAGACCATTCTCGTCTCTCAAGTCAATACCGTCCGGCAAAATTACCAGATCAAGATACGTTCCGTGATAGTCCTCAGCGTTCGCTAACGCTGAAGCCGTATTCACATTAACCTGGAAGATCAGTGAATCATTAGCGGCTACAGGAACTGTAAGACCGGTAATGTACAGCAGACTGTCTTCCTCAAATGAGCTGGAAATCGGCACGGTCGTAACCGTGGTCGAAGTAGCTCCCGTCTTCTTAATGACGGTCAGGCTGCTGACAGCAAATTCTGAAACAATGCAGCTCTTGAGCCGAATGGCGACAAGAGTATCATTGTCTACTAAGGCCGTACCGCCAGCAACCAGCGTTCCCCGTAACAGGGTAACGTTTGTCGAAGTCGATCCGACCACTACCGTCGGTGCATCTTCGACATCGAATGTCTGGGCGAATACAGACGTAGCGGCCAGAGACAACGCACAGGCCAGAACAAGCGTCAGCACAAACAGATTTCGAACAAATTTCATTCGACAATCCCTTGTTACTCGTTGTTTATCTGTTTTCCGTTTCAGTTCGTTTTCGGCATTGATTCTCATTAGATCCAATACCCTCCTTTCCAATCTGTTCCACAAAGGTTCAGATCTTCCATGAATACACTCCTTACTTTAAAAAACTCACAGTTTATCTTAAATCTCAATTCCATCGTTAAATGATCACGCAATATGACCATACCCCTTTCCGCCCTCGTTCTTCTGATTCCAATTCATACTTAAGTTCGCTTTCTTCCATGTCAGCCGGGAATAGGAAAAAACCCAACAGTCTCTTATTCCCTGAGGCTTGGTGTTGGTGATTCGTTAAAGTCGATAGACCTTGTTTAGGGCTTACTGCCTTTCTCAACCGTGCGTTCTCGTGGACGTACCGGGACACCCCTGCCCAGCCCAAAACATAAGACCGCCAATTAAGCAAATTTCCAAACGCCTGCAAGTGAAATTTTGCACGTTCGAAATAATCGCCAAAAAATTTGCGGTCAATATTCTCTCTTCCGCTAATCCTGTCAAGAAAAAACTTTGCTTCTCTTTCACTTAACTCAACTTCGGCCTCGCACAAATCGTGCGAATTTGTGTTCAAAGTTTGCCTTGCTCCTCGCATGTTACTTGCAACAAAATCGTACTTGTTTCTATCGGCAACTTGTTTCAGAATTTCACAGCGCTGAACAATTTTTCGTGAAATCTTTAACAAATGAAACATTGTCCGGATAACCAGACTGCCCGACATGCTGGTCACAGTTTGTTCTGCTACTTGTCCGCCTCGAAACCCTGCAACTCCGAAATATCCAACCGAGTCAGTGCAACGCTCACCTTGCAGCGACTCCAGGTTTGTCTCGATCTGCGTACTGTGACGATTAAGACTACTATTCGAAGTACAGCCCACATCATCGGCTGCCTGATTCCAAAAGTTTAGCGGCGAATGCAAAAAGGCCGGCGTGGGGATGGCTCCCCGGCCTAGCCGAGACCGGCTAACTTGATAGTAGATTTTCACTTTCCTCCGCAAATTTCCAAAAGCATTCTGTCCACCGCAGCGGACGTAAACAGTTTGAGAGCAGAGTCAAATTGAATCAACAAAAACTTTAGAAAAGTTTGCGAAATTTATATCCGCTTTAGCTTTAATGAATTATTCAAACAGTTTTTCAGAACCTAAAGCGTTGAATATATCTTCTCGTAGCTCGCAAAACGCTCTGGAAAAATGATACCTTCGTTAACTGCCTGTCTCACTGCACACTGTGGCTCATGCAGGTGGGAGCACCGGCTGAACCGACACTCACCGCGAAACCGTTCAAACTCCGGAAACAAGTATCCCAATTCATCTCTTTCAAGATCCCACAAACCCAGAATCTTCAAACCCGGTGTATCCGCCACAAAGCCCCCACCATCAAGAGGATACACCTCAACCGCTGTAGTCGTGTGCGTTCCCTTGTCGGTCGCCATCGATACATCACCGGTCCTTAACCGTAGCCCCGGCTGAAGCATGTTCACCAACGAGCTCTTGCCGGTACCGGAATGCCCGACAAATATCGACTCATGGTTTGCCAGTAACTCGCGCAACTCACTTACACCGACTTTTTGCTCACACGAGGTCGCCACCACCGGAACTCCAATCGACTCGTAGATTGTTTTCATACGAGTCAGATCAACCTTGTGTTTCAAATCAACTTTGTTAATCACCACCACCGGCTGCAGTCCGCCCTTGTATGCCGACACAGTGAAGCGGTCAATCAAGTGCTGCTTAAACATCGGTTGCGCGACACTGACCACTATCACCATCTGATCTACATTGGCAATAATCACTTGTTCGATCGATTCGTCTCCGACTTTGGGGCGCGAGAACTTCGTCTTGCGCGGATGAACCGACTCAATAAAACCCGATCCGTCGCCGGCGGAATCAAACTCAACGACATCACCCACAGCAACCGGCGTCTCCTTCTGCACCTGTTTGGCTTTGGACATTACCGCGCAGTTGTACTCCCGCCCGTCACTCAAGACGATGAACGACTTGCCGTACGCGCGAATCACGCGGCCGTTCATGATCGCCAACCCCGATCATCAGTTTTGCGGAGGCGCCTATTCATCAGCGCCTCCTTCTTCAAGTTCAAGCTCCAACTCGACAAGCTCTTCGATTTCCTGCTTCCTCGTCTTATGCTTCTCTCCTTTGGCTTTGCTTTGTGCCGCACGCTCCCGACGCTTCTGCTTCTTGCGCTCTTTCTCGGCAAGGTAATCGTGTCCAAGTGTCTTCTTAATTCCAGCTAATTGATGTTTAGATAAACCGCCTGGCATGGCTAATACTCCCTAAAAATGAAAAACCGCAGACACCTAAATGCCTGCGGAAAGAAATCTGCGTGATGTTTCTCCGCGCCAATTCGCGCATTTAGGCTACACTTCGCCCCTGACCCTCTCTTTCACAACAATGTCCTTCATCACACATTCTCCTTTCCGAATGCTCCACGGGGAGCCACGCTTATCTCAAACTTACTCTGACCATTACGGCAAGTCAACGAAAAAGTTTAATCGCAAACCCGCGATTGTCGCTTGTCGAATCGCCCTCGTCGGATACATTGCATCCGTGGAAAACAGGCAAGTCAACCTCTTCGACGGAATCTTGGCAATTCTCGGCGGCTATGGAACTATGTATATTGTCATGAAAACCGTACTGACCGTTCTGGCTGTGACTTCGCCCGAACCCGCCGGCGCTGCGACTGTTACTCCACCTGCCGGTCACACCGTTGTGATCCTTGCCGGTTCGTTTCTTGCCGCCGTTGTCGGCGGAATCGTCGCTTGTCTCATTGCTAAACGCTCGCCCATCAAACATACCATTGCCCTGTCGGCAGTTGCCTTGATCCTGGGCATTATGACCACCGTCACCAGTCGGGCTGATCAGCCGCTTTGGTATACAGCCGCGTTGATCGGTCTAAGTATTGCCGGAATCCTGTTGGCAGGAGCGATATTTCAGTTTCGCAACCGACTTAAAGAGCGGCGCCCTTGATGCGCGCTTTCAACATCTTGGCCATCGACTGCAAATACCTGATCGGTGTCCCACTTTTCGCTGATGCGATCATCTTGCTTCGGTAAATCATCGCCGGAGTCGTCTGCGTCAGCGTCACCGGATGGAACCCCTTGCGCGCCGCGTCAATCAACTTTTCCCCTTTATTAATCTCTATCTCGGCAACCACCAAGCCCAACTCTTCGCTCAAATGCGCATCCGCCCCAAAAAAAGCCGGCTTCTTCAACATCACCGACAGCTCCCACGCCAATCGGTTCAGTTGCTCCGGCAGTCGCGCATTGAACACCTCGATGCCGTCGAACGAATGCAGAAAATCATCGGTGAGGTGATGCGAACGATAGGGGTGAGGCAGAATCGCCAGCCCGCCTTGCGTATGAATTTCCTGAACAATCTCCGATGCCTTCCGTGAATAGGCATCATCCTGCAGGAACAATCCAATGATGTCGCCATGGTCCGACGAATACTCCGCGCCGATGATCGTCTCGATGCCGTGTCCTTCCGCCAATTCGCGCACTTCACGCGACCCGCGAATCGTGTTGTGATCTGTGGGTGCCAGCACCTGGATCTGATTCTCAACCGCGAATTCAACAATCTCCTGCGGCATCAGATTGGAATCCACCGAGTGGCTCGTATGAAAGTGAAACAAAATTCGTTTGCGCATGCTGTCGTCTAATCCTGCCCCGATTATCTTCCATTTCTTTATCGGCAGAAATCCGTTCCCGCCACTCTCATGAACGCCCCTGGTCTTCGGTTCGATGTTTAATCATCGGCATAAAGTCCTTCAAGTCAACTACTATCACACTTCAATCGCCAAATCTGTGATTGCCCCAGGAGCATCATTGGCATAGATTGCTCTGATGGTTAAGAACTACGAAGAAATCTATCGGAAGTCTGAACTTTATTGGGGTGCCAAACCGTCCGACCTCGTCAGACGCTTCGCCGAACTGGCGCCGACTGGAGCTGCCCTTGACCTCGGCATGGGGGAGGGACGTGATGCGCTCTATCTTGCCGGCTTGGGGTTTTCCGTCACCGGCGTCGAATCGGCGCAATCCGGAGTCGCAAAATGCCTTGGAATAGCGTCAAAGAAGAACCTGTCAATCAAGGCAATCGCTGCCGATGCCAGGTCCTTTCCGATTCCGAAAAACCGTTATGCGCTGATTATCGCGATGAATCTCTTCCAATTTTTCGCCAAATCCGATGCGCAACAGATAATCGATAGGGCAGTGGCAGGTTTGAAACGTGGCGGCCTGTTGCTTTGCGAATCCTTTACAATTGACGACCCCCACTTCAAGGCACACAAGAAGAAATCCCACGAAATAGCGCCCGGCACATTTCGTGATGCCTCCGGCAACATTTACTCGCTATACGGCTATGGCGAAATCCTCAAGATGGCGTGCGGCGAACAACCAAACGACACGTCGGATACTAAACTCCGACCAATCTATTACTCCGAATTTGATTATTACGATACCACCCACGGACCCGCTCATTGGCACGGCGTGGTCGATTTTGTCGGCAAGAAACTGTAGGCTACTTCTTCAACTCGCACAGATAGAGTTCGTTGCCGTCCGGATCGTCGATGAACACAATCCGCACCGCTTCGTCCTCGTGGATTGCACCTTTAAAGACTCCACCGCGACCCGTTATCGACTCCATTTCAATCTCCAGTCGGCCCGTTACTGTCAGACCGATCTGAATCGACCCGCGCGTCCCCGGCGGAGCGGCGCTCCCGCTTTTCGGATGGAGACCGAGCTTGAGTCCGTCGCCGGCGTCAATGCTCGCCCAGTGATCGCCGGCGCGATACTCCAGTATAAGACCCAGCACATCCGTATAAAATCGAACTGCCCGGTCCATGTTTGAAACGAAAATCGTGGCATTACCGCCTTTGATCATCCTCAACTCGATTCCTATGGTTGTGAAAGTAGTCTGATGTTATTCCTGATCATCGCCAAATGGTGGTCATCATGTTCAGCCACGAAGTACAGCATATCCACCAGCCGCATCGATTGTCGGAGGCGTGGGTGAAGCGAAATCCGCTCGGCCTCGCCGTCATCCAGCGCCTCGACCCGTGAAATGAACTTCAGTCTGTTCCTGCGAAACTCATTGATTAGCTCCCGGATGTCGCGGCCATTGTGGCCGGCGGTACTGGTTTTGACGTTAGCCATGTCCGCCGCCCGCAATTCGAGTTTGCGGGCAAGAAAATCATCAATCCGCCCGTCGTGAAGTTCATCCACATCGATTAAATGCCCGATCTGTTCCTGGATCGACCACTTTTCGGCTACCCGGGCAATCAGAATCTCCCGAGATAATCCGGCCGAACAGGCTTCGATGCGGGAGTGTGTTCCCCGTAAGCGCTCAATGATTACCGGCATCATCCCCACCGGAAAATCAAAATTGAATCGCCGGTCAATCCATTTGGTTTGCATGATCATTATGCTGTAAATACGCGGGAAAGTCGATTGTAGTTGCAGTATCAGACAATCTTCATTGACAGGTCAAGCCAGTGCGCCGAGTGCGTTAACGCTCCCGCCGATATGAAATCCACACCGGTCTCGGCATATGACTTGACTGTCTCCAGCGTCATGTTTCCCGAGGCCTCAATTTCAATATCGGGATTGATACTTCTCACGATCTTTACCCCTTCGCGCGCCGTTTCGACATCGAAATTATCGAGCATCAGCCGCTGAATATTCAGCTTCGCCGCTTCACGCACTTCATCAAGCGTCCGGGTCTCGACCTCAATCGCCACCCGCTGGATCGCGGTCGTTTGATTGTATTCGTTCGCTTTTTCGACAGCTTTCGTTACCGATCCGGCGGCAGTGATATGGTTCTCCTTAATCAGAATCATATCAAACAGCCCCATCCGGTGGTTGGTACCGCCTCCGGAAAACACCGCTCGCTTCTCCAATAATCGAAGCCCGGGCGTAGTTTTACGTGTATCGATAATCTTGCATGAAGTCTGCCTTACTTGCTCGACGAACTTCGCTGTCAAAGTCGCAATTCCCGAAAGATGCATCAGAAAATTCAGCGCTGTCCGCTCTCCCGTCAACAACGCCGCCAGTTTCCCCTGCAACATGATCAGTTCTTGACCGCGTTTGACCGGTGAACCTTCGACCAAATCGGTGAGAAACTCCGACTCCTGATCCAACTGGTAAAACACCAGCGCCGCCACATCAAGGCCGGAGATGATTCCATCAGCTTTGGCACGAATCACCGCCCGCCCCTTGGAAATCGGACTTACCGTCGCCTGTGTCGTCAAATCACCGGTATCGACATCCTCCTGAAGCGCACGGTCGGCTATGTCAATTAAGTACTCGGGCGCGATATCCATGCCGAGAGAGTATTGAATTGAATAACCACTGTCAACCAAAAGCAGGGAAGCGGCGACTTGTTCGCTACTACCCCTTTATTGTTGACTTCACCAACTCCCCGCAATACCATTCCCTCGAAATGAACGCTTCTGCTCTAAGCTGGATCGAGATCGACGCCGCCGCGCTGGAACACAACATCGCCTCCATCCAAAGCAACCTCGCTAAAGGCTGCAATATGGTGCCGGTCGTCAAAGCCAACGCCTACGGCCACGGCTATCTCGAAATCGCGCGACTGCTCGACCCTCGGCAATTCACCTTTCTGGCAGTGCATAACCTCGAGGAAGCCCAACTCCTGCGTGCCGGCGGAATCACTTCCAATCTCCTGATCATGGGCTACATCCCTTTCGCGGATCTGAAATCGACCGTCGAATCGGGCTTCGACTTCGTGGTAGCCAATTTGGACACCTTGCGCAAACTCGCAGAACACGCTACGCCCAAGTATCCTGCCAAGTGTCACCTCAAATTGGAAACCGGCACGAATCGGCAGGGAATCAACCGCGAAGATTTGCCCGCGGTAATTGACAGCTTCAAGTCCAGCGCGCATCTGAAACTCGTCGGTGTCTCCACTCACTTCGCCAACATTGAAGACACCACTGACCACAGCTACGCCGACCTCCAGTTCAAGCGTTACATTGAACTCAAGGCCGTCATCGAGGACGCCGGCTTTGTCGTCAAGTACGCTCATCTCGCCTCGTCGGCTGCCTCGCTGCTGTTTCCGCACACGCACTTTAATCTCGCTCGTGTCGGCATTGCTCTCTACGGACACTGGCCGTCAAAAGAGACCTATCTCTCGTATCGTCTCGCCGGCAAGCAGAACCACATGTTGCGCCCGGTACTATCCTGGAAGACGCTCATTGGCCAAATCAAAGATGTTCGCAAAGGCGAATACATCGGCTACGGCACAACCTATCGCGCAACCGCCAATCTCAAGATTGCCGTACTGCCGATCGGCTACTTTGACGGTTACGACCGCCAAATCTCCAACACCGGCTACGTCCTTGTCAACGGCATGCGCGCACCCGTGCGCGGCAGAATCTGCATGGATATGTTTATGGTCGATGTTACCGATATACCTAATGTCAGTCTCGAAACGGAAGTCGTCCTCATTGGCCGCTCCGGAGATGAAACCATCCGCGCCGAAGACATTGCCGGATGGACCAATACCATCAATTACGAGGTGCTCGCCCGTCTGGGCATGCACCTCAAACGGAAAGTTGTTACCTGAGGATACCCGATGTCGTTCTTCGAAAAAGATGATCGCAAGCTGTATTACAATATCATCGGCCAGGGCGACTTGGCTGTCCTCGTTCACGGCATCGGCGTTGACAGCCGCTACTGGATGGAAATTCCCGAACTACTCGCTTCAAAGTATGCGGTTCTGACCTACGACTTGCGCGGTCACGGACAAAGCTTCGC
>CAZQBX010000053.1:15060-24431 GCA_964592145.1 uncultured Ignavibacteria bacterium | reverse complement strand
GTATACCACACATCGGGAAGCTCGGATCGTTGCAGCTGATCCCGATTGAACCGGTGCAAGTACTGTCCAGCATATCCAACGCATCAAGATAAACCCAGAATGAACTGCTGCTGTGCGGTGCGATGCTTCCGCCGGCTGTGCTGATCTCCATCCACGTTGGCTCCGGCGGTCCCATATAAATAGCCAGATTGTTGTGGAGATAGTTGGCGTTGTAGGTGGCTGTGAGTCCGACTGTGCCGGTTGCATTCTCCATACCAACGGTGCAACCAAGGATGTCAAATCCAGCTGCGATCGTCAGGTATTGGATTTTCACGCTGCCGTCTGGCGACAGGATGACTTGTGCCGTGATTACGTCGCCAGGATTGGTTGCGGATTCGTACTCCGGATAAGCCAGATACGAAATCACCAGCGCGCCACCCACAACCTGGTAAACTACCCTGCCGCCCGGGCTATCGATGTCATTGATATTCAGGTCATCCCAGCACCAGGCAATGACGTTATTCGGTGTTCCCGAAGCCGGCATGGCAACGTTGCTAAGACTGCTAAGATCAGTAGTTGGACCAAATCCAATCAGACCATTCGAACCGACATAGAACTCGGTGTATACCGTCCCATAATGCGGGAATCCAAAGCCAATGGGGAACGGTCCGACGAAGTTGTCGTCACTCAAGCCGCTGATTTGCGTACCTGTTGCCGCAATATCAACCCATAAGAACTCCGGTCCATTCGGATCGTCAGAGTCGATCCAGACGTTACCGAAAGTATCCGGTCCGCCTGAGCCTTTGGTGACGTCGGCAAAGTACGGCTCGCTGACGCCATTCTTGTCAGGATCGCCGATAACGAAACCGATCGGTTCATTAGTCATCAGCGCGTCGGCTTTGGCAAAAACGAACTTGCCGTACGTATCGCAGTCGATCGTGTAGTTCAACTTGCCGTCGCCATTGTTGCTGATCAACACCGAAACAGAATCACGTCCGCCGATCGGAAGCCCTTTGGTGATCGATGCCGGTGACACCACCATCTGCGGAGCATAAATGTGCAAGCTGGCATTGAGATTTCCAGTGGCATGTGCGGGATCATTCGAGGTATATCCCAAAAGTCCCGTGTAGTTACCTGGATTCAAACCGGTGCCCTTAATTGTTACCGGCAGCATCAGGCTGTCGCCAATCTGGACATAGTTCATCACGCCGGAGCATGCCAGCCACGTGACAGTGGGAATGAAGCGAATGCGGAGCGTCGCTTCACCGGTATTGCGCACCACCACATTTTGTACAGACTGCTCGCCCTCAACGAGGCTGTCAACCACCGAAGTCGTTACAAAATCGGCGTATGATGAACCTCCGGAGCTCGAGACATATCCCTTCAATGAAATATCATCAATATTCCAGCCGCCGTAGACCTGCGAACCGTCGGTCGGTCCAAGGCCGAAACGAATCTGGAATTCCGGATTATTGTCAGCCGCTGCTGATAGATCGTATACGGATTCCGTCCAGGAGGTTTCATTCAGCGTCGCCGAATTCGCATACAATTGCACCCAAGCGGTGCCATCGTAAACCTCAAGATAGGCGTGATCATAAGAGGATGATTCAACACCCAACTGATGATAGTAAGTCATGAAAATGCTGGTCGCGTTGCTGCAATCGATGATTGGCGAAACCACCCAGCCAGTTGATCCGATGTTGTTCGCATAGGTACCGACCGATGTCAGATCATTGCCCAATACGAATTTGTCGGCACTTGGAGAGTGATCATCCGCCGGGTCACCGCCGGCGCCAACCGCCGCGCCAATCTGCCATTCGGAAGCTCCACCCAGGCCGGTCCAGCCCTGTTCGGCAGAGAAGTCTTCTAAGAAGAACACGACTCGATCGCCGACCGTCAACGTGAAGTATTGCGTAGCAGCGTAACCACCGTCACCGGTGATGGCAAGCTTGCAATTCACGCCATGTCCCATCGGCGTTGAGGCTGATGCAGTCACAGTGTAAGTATTGGCAGCATTAGTTGCCGTTCCGCCACCGCCGGCGATATTGCCGTAGGTACCGTCGGCGTCAGAAATATCAAGATAGGTGTCAAGTTCACTCAAAAGAGCGGCGACGTTGTATGCCGTACCGGTTCCGCTGTTCTGCAGCGTCACGGTGATGTTTGCCGTCTCGCCCGGATCGATCATACCATTGTTGTTACCGGAAGCGTCATTTACCGTGAACGATACATAAGCCACCGTCGGGGCATGCGCCGTTACATTAAACGTGCTCACCCAGGTCTCTTTGGCGTCGCCGTTCACAGTGACGGTGAATGTCACTCTGTGGCCGTCAGGAATCAACGGACTTACACTGATCGCAAAAGCATTGGCGACCGTTACGTTGCCGAAATTCCCCGCGATGGTGCCGTAGTTCTCCGTAGCGTCGGTAATTGTGATGAACTCATCATCGGCACTCAAGGTTGCGACAACATTGTTTGCAACATCGGGTCCGACATTCTGAAGCTGCATTCCCAGAACAATTGCCTCGCCAAAATCGACCTGGCCATTATTGTTGCCGGCCGCATCGTTGATGGTGTGGCTCTGATAAATCACGTACGGTCCGTTCGGTGCAATGACCTGAACAGTCGCGCTGTACGGTATCTTGTTCTGCGCAGTCACAACGACATCAGCCGTCACCGGCTGTGCGAAAGGAACAAGCGCTATTTGCACGCTGCCGGTGGCATCCACATAGCCAGCGCCATGCAGCACGCCGTTAACTGAAATACCGACATACGAACCGGGATCTGCAGAAACGTTAAAAGTGGAGGCCGTCATCAGAACTGATGCCGAATGACTCACCGCGTTCATTGTCGGAACTTTGAGATAAACAGTTACCGACGGGTCACCCATAAGCTGATACATTTCCCAATAGTATTGTTTGCGACTGCTCGTCGACTGCTGGACGGCAAGGAGGCCGGCCATATTGATTCCGTAGGCAGTGACGTAATGATTCGTTACAGCTTCGCCGTGATCATGGAACATGCCATCATAGGCGCCGAGCTTGGTGGCATCATAAGGCGGACCGGCCGCAACGATAGCCTTGCCGCCGCCGACTCCCCACCAATAATCTTCATCCCAATACGAGTTGTTGCTCGCACCGATGTATCCGATACCGCCCTTGTTGGCTGCCTGCATCCAAGCTTCACCGAAACACGGCGTGCTCTCGGCAAAGGTGTTCGTTACGCAGCAGTTTCCGACCGCAAAACCATACTCATGAATGTTGGTCAGTCCATTGATGTCCGAAACCGTAAACGCCGGATCAGCCCAGGCATCATGGCTGCCATGCGCAGTGTAATTGGCGAAACCGATACCATTGTTTACCGTCTGAATGATTGCTGCCGCCGCACCGGCGCCGTCAGAGGCCGGATACAGCCACACATGCGGAGTGATTCCATGGGCGGCGTTGAAGTAGAGGTTTGTGCCGTAGTTAATCTGGCCGTTGCCGTACGTCGCCGCGTAACCGGCATCGACACCGGCAATAAGCGTCACTTCATTCAGGTAGGCCGGATTCGGCATCAGGTACTGCTCATATTCCAGCGTCTTATCAATCTGCGGCTGCAACTGTGCTGTCGTTTGCGCAGAAAAACGTCCAAAGTAAATCTCCGGGAGGTTGTCGCCGGTGAATTCGCAGAACCGCAAGTCGGTTACGTGTGAACCCGACGAGCCGGTAAACGGGGGAATCTGCGGCGTGTCACCAACCAACAACACAAATGAAGGAGGTGGATCTTCCGGAGTACCCGCATTATACAAGCCTTGAATATACGCCTTGATAGCAGTGTTGGTGGTTCCGATGACATCGGTATAGGCCACGATGACCTTAAATCCCTTCTTAACCTTCCAGGCGATAAACGGCTGCAATTGCGCTTCAAACATGCGAGCCGAAATGATGACGTACTTGATCGGATACTTGACCAGATCCGCCTTGTCATGAAGGTTCATCAGATCGTAGTTGCTAAGTTGCGCGTATGCCTGCTCGAATACCGGCGAGTAGGTGTTGTCGAAATTCTTCTGCGTTGTCAACCAGTCGGGGTTGTCGAAATTGACGCGAATCGTCATCTCGCTCTGTACCCGAACCTTATTAGCTATTGGATCATATTCCACCGGCGCGACGGAAATCATTCCGACACGCAGTCCGCGCATCGTTCCGGATATCTCCGAGTTTGCCACCGGAAGGGAGTAATATCCCGCGTTCTTATAGAGGTCCACATTGTATTCGAACGGGACTTTTGCCGGATCGTCTGACTTGGATAACGATGGCTGTGCCGGCATCAGTGGGGAGGAGATCCCGAACTGCGACAAATCGTATTCGCTGGACTGCGTCGCGAGTACTTCGACCCTCAAATCGGCAGCTTCCGGTACCGCGATCAACTGTGTGGCCACTGGCAGTGCCGGTTCACCAACTCGCGACGACAAAGACAACCCCTTGGCGGAAAGCATCGTAAATGCTCCCGCCTTGGTCGTGACTGGAACCGCTTCCAGTTCACCGACATTGATTCTCAATGTGATTCCACCCGGATCCTGCCCCAGGATCGTCACCCCATTTTCGGCGTCACTGACCTTGATTGTCGTGGCTGCCATTACTGTTGCCATCCCAAAGACGAGCAGCAACAGACTGACTCTGATAACGAGTTTTCTCAAAGGTACCTCCAGAGAGTTGCGGGGATTCTGTGTTGAGGATTCCCGAAAAGGTTAACGAAAGCTGTCTCCATCATCTACTCGGTAAATGCAGTATTAATAGACCGTATGCAATATATTAATTAGAGTCTTTTATCCAAGTAAGAAATGCAATCAGGCACCAGTTTCTGTGCGATTCTCGCCGTGATTACTGATGGGAGAATGGTCGGAGATTTTGGGTATGCTCTGGCGGAGAGTATCGAATGCTATTTCGGGTTCAGGAGACTCTGGCGCAACTCGCGATCGACACCCGAGCCTATTCGACAAATCAAGGCAGGGAATGTCCTAATATCTTCTTCGCTCGTACGGAAGTTCACAATACAAACTCGCAGGACAAACGCTCCTTCGATGATCGCGTGCGAGACAAACGCCTTGCCAGTTCGTTCCAATGCCAGCATTGTCTCTTCGTTAAGCTTATTCAGATACTGGTCCGTTTCCGATTGACCAATCATCGACCGCAATTCAGAAGGAACAAATCGAAAAGTCGTGATGCTCAATCCCTGGGTGAATGTCTCTAACTCTGGTTGTTCATGCACACACTCGTGAAGTAATTTTGCCAAGCGAATATCCTCGCCAATCATCTGAATGTAACCATCCATCCCGACCTGCTGAATTGCTAACCAGACCTTCAGTGCCCGGAATCCGCGAGAATTCTGCATCCCAAAGTCGACAAAGTTCGTTACAGAAGCGTCGAAGTGATAGTAAGGCGGGTGATAGGAAAAGGCATCGGTCATATGTGCCGAATTTCGCACCAGTGCGCATCCAACTTCCAGGGGTGCATACAGCCACTTATGGGGGTCCACGGCTACCGAATCGGCAAGCTCAAGCCCGGCCAAATCCGTCGGTACTCCCGGCACCTTGGCGGCGAATCCACCGTAGGCTCCATCGACGTGAAACCATAGTCCATATTTCCGACTGATACGAGCAAGATCGTACAATGGATCGACGGCACCCGTACTCACAGTTCCGGCAGTGCCGATGACCATAATTGGGTGTAAACCAGCAGACAGGTCAGCATCAATTTGTGACTGCAAGGCGTTTATGTCCATCCGCTTCTGCTCGTCGGTCGAGATCCAACGTACACTGGCAGTCCCAAGACCAAATAGGTCGGCCGCCTTCTGGACCCAAGTATGCGTCTCTGCCGATGTATACACGATCAGCTTCTTCGCACCATCCGCAGACAGGCCCGACTCTCGAATATTCCAGTCAGCTTTGGCTCGTCTCGCCGCTAGAAATCCGACAAAATTTGCCATGTTACCGCCGCTAACCAGAACACCGCCACAGTCGGTAGGGTAACCGATCAACTCCGCGATCCAACGTATGGTCTGCGATTCAATTTCTGTCGCCACGGGACCAAGTTTCCATGATCCGACATTTGGATTTGCGGCCGCCGCCAGAAAATCGCCCAGCATGCCAATGGGTGTCGGGGAAGCAGTAATGTACCCCCAAAATCTTGGATGTCCATTGAACAAGGAGTGACCAAAGATGAGTTCGGCAGAGCGCTCAAGTAATCTGCCCGGTTCTGTACCGTTTCTGGGGATTCCATTGTCCGCACTCAGGAGTGATTTTACATGCGCCGGATCCTCCGAGGGTGTTACCGGCTTGTCCGGCAATGCCACCAGGAATTCAGCAATCTGATCAACAAGTCGGTATCCGAGCTTTCGAAATTCTTCGGCGGACATGTCAATAGGGGCGGATCGTTTCAATGTCATTCTCGTCCTCGGCTATTCAGGCAGAATTATTATTTCAGCACTACGGTGAATCGGTGGTGGAGTATTTCTAAGCTCGGACATTTCAGCGAATGCCTGCAAAAAGATCGGTCTCTCTTGTGCGTCCTCCGTTGACAGCGCTGAACGCCCGGTAAAATTCCTGTGCCCCCCATAGTTCGCGGTGACCTGCCTCCGATAAATGCGAAAGCTTCTCATAAATGGTCAATTGCGTCTGATGGCAGAGAACCGCATTCCAAACGATGTTCCAATACTTCTCGGTATCTATGACCGTCGTAATCTCCAACTCTGGATAGGGTATCGCACGCCGATCCACACCGTCCACAGTGATCTTCAGATCACGAAACGCTTCGGTATACGCTTTCCATTTACCATATGTCCAGGCAAGATAATAGAGTTTGTCAACGCGATGATGTATCGTCCCTTCTCCTGCGGACTGGTAATCGGGGTCAGCTGCGCAGGTGATTGCTGCACCGGTAAACTGTGAAATAGCGATATGATCAGGATGTCCATAACCGCCGTCCGGTCCAAAAGTGACTATTACCTGCGGCTGCAGTGCGCGGATGTGTGCGACAATCTTGCCGATTGCTTCGCGCGCATCAGCCCTGTCCAAATCGGCATCGAGGTAATCCAAAAAATGGACTTCGCGCACACCGAGCACTTTGGCTGCCGCCCGTAACTCCTTTTCCCGAGCTGCTCCAACAATCTCCGGCGCAGGACGGTCAACCGCATCTCCGAATCGTCCCCGTTCTCCGCGGGTTGCGCAGACTACGAAAGTCTCGACCCCATCGGCGGCATAGCGCGCCAGCGTTCCGCCAACACCCAGTGACTCGTCATCGGGATGTGCCAGAACACACATCAACTTTAGCGGACGGCTCATCTCGCTGGTCCTGTTGTGCGGCCATTCGCCGATTTGTTCATTTGAAGACAATGTGAATCCATCATTAACAAATATTAACACCGATTTCCGTCTTTCGCAAGCCGCTTTTGCTGATTTGATGGCGCTCAAGGGAACAGCGAGCTACTGCGTCCGGTTTCTTTGTTAGCGGCGGGCGTTGTAGAAATGTACGAATTCATCTGCGAGGAGATACGTCGTATGAAAGCAATCTTTGGAAACTTCTGGCGTATACTGGTCGGTAGTGCAGTACTGGTGGCAATATTGTTGGCATTCCTACCACCATCAATGATGTCCAAAGACACAGACAAAGACAAAGGCAAGGAGACTAATGTGACATTAAATAAACTCACACCTGATGAAGAGCAGGTCATTAAGTTCAAAGGCACAGAGATGCCTTTCACCGGCGAACTCTACAAAAACACTGCTGCAGGCACCTATATCTGCAGACAATGCGATGCACCGCTGTATCGCTCGACGGATAAATTCGATTCCGGCTGCGGCTGGCCGAGTTTTGACGACGAAATCGATGGCGCGATAAAGCGAACCGTTGATGCTGATGGACGTCGCACGGAAATCACTTGCGCGCGCTGTGGCGGCCACCTTGGGCATGTATTCGAAGGCGAAGGCTTCACCGAGAAAAACGTCCGCCACTGCGTAAACTCAATCTCGATGAAATTCGTGCCGGCTGAGCAGAGTGTAGCGACGGCAAAAGCCTACTTTGCCGGTGGTTGTTTCTGGGGAACCGAGCATTTATTGCAGCAAGCGGCGGGGGTCATTTCTGTCCAGTCCGGTTACATGGGCGGGCACACCAAGAATCCGACATATCGAGAGGTTTGTGACGGCAATACCGGTCATGCAGAGACCGTAGAAGTTGTATACGATCCGTCCAAAACTGACTACGAGACTTTGGCGCGCCTGTTCTTCGAGATTCACGACCCGACCCAATACAATCGTCAGGGTCCCGACGTCGGCAACCAGTACCGCTCTGCCGTGTTTTATGTCGACGATGAACAGAAATTGACTACGGAGAAGTTGGTTGGATTACTGAAGGACAAAGGCTACAAGGTCGTTACTGAGATCGCCAGAGCTGATACTTTCTATCCTGCCGAGAAGTATCATCAGGATTATTATGAATCGAACGGCAAGGAACCTTACTGCCACTTCTATCAGAAGCGCTTCTAGTCGTAGTTGAGTGTGGAACGAGCCGGCGTACCCGCCGGCTCACCGCACGCAGTGATACTTCACCTCTTGTTCGTCAAGAAATCGTTCCGCACCCTTGCCCGACAACATCGCCAGTGTGGCCAGAAATCCTGCGGCCATGCAGTATTCTGCTATCACTGTCACGCTTCGCGGCATGTTTGTCACCGGCCAACCGGTACGCGGATTGAGAATGTGCCCCAGGCGTTTCCCCTTGTAAAGACAAAATCGTCTGGAATCACCGCTGGTGGCGATAGCGCCATTGGTAAGCTGGATCTCGCCAACAGAATAATGATCCTCGTCCGGTTTCTCAATGCCTACCACCCAGGGCGGTGTGTCAGGTCGATGGCCAATCGTGCGCAAATCGCCGCCAAAATTAACCATCACCGGAACCGGCTTATGTCGAAAGAGCAGGTCAGCGACTTTGTCGACGGCGTACTCTTTCCCGAGTCCGCCCAAATCGATTTCCATTCCGTGGCGAAGTCGAATTTGCTGGCCGTCGAACCGAACCTTTTCCCAGCCGACTCTGTTGAGTAGTTTCTTGATCAGTTCTTTATCCGGGTTAGCTGGCTGGCCGTCAAATCTCCACGCTTTTCGCAGTAACCCCGATGTGATATCGAACAACCCTTCGCTCAAGTGAAAAGATTCGGCAGCATAATTGAGCAGTTTGGATGTTTCCTCATCGACACTGACCGGTTCGCCCTGTGCATTGTTTATCCTGAAGACAATGTTGTCATCACGGTATCGACTGAACTTGTGTTCAATCCGCATCGCCTCTGAAAAAGCAAGCGAAGCCAGTTCTCTGGCTTCGCTTTCAAGTTCGCATTCGATCAGGATTTCGCACGGACTTGCCAGTGCG
>CAZQBX010000053.1:0-15050 GCA_964592145.1 uncultured Ignavibacteria bacterium | reverse complement strand
AGCCGACGACCCAATGTTGTCCGCGTCTCTCGAGACTGAATGGCTGCTCCACACTAAAAGTCACGCACAAACCCTACCCTAATCATGAATGCCTCCAGCTTCGGAAACAGGTCGTATTGGCGCAATTCGCCAAAGGCTTCCGGTGGGCTGGTGTCGCCCATTTGCGTATAGTATTCTCCGGTGAGTCGAAAACGCGATACTGAATTGAAGGGCAGTGAATATTCCAACCCGAGTGTAAGCGCATCAAACTTGGCTAAGCGGCTGTCGGCTGTAGCGTTCTCCGGGAGTTGTGCGCCCTTAACTATAAAGAAACGATGAAAGTCCGCCGCCGACTGGCTGTACCAGCGTATGTGCGGTTGAATCGCATGACCGCTTTTGAACTGCCAGGCGAAGAAGACATCAGCTGTGTGTGACGTTACGCCCCAATCATCCCAAAAGTAACGATATGCCAGGTCAATAGTATGTCCGCCGAGATAGCGTCTGACTTCACCATAAACTGCCTGCTTATTGCGACCGGTCGGGCGCTTCTCAAAAATATAGGAATCCGGCGCTCCAGGGTTAAGCGAATTCGCATCTTGAACGACACTTAGAATTTTGTAGGGATCGGTCAGGTACCCGGACGAATGGCTGTAGGAAAAGTTTAGACGTACAATCGTGCTGCGATCGATGACCTGATTGACGCTCACGACCGCATCGAAAACGTCCTTATTCCGACTTTCGCCACTTTCGCCATCGTCATCTTCTCCTTCGTGCTCATCACCATCACCACTTGGCGGCAGCATCGTCGATAGTGAAACCGGAACGCCACCCTCGGGCTTGACGGCATCGCGCGAGTAGGCGCCCGACACGCCGATGGTTGTGTTTCGTTGGAAAAGGTCGTGGGTGAGACCAGCGTTAAATCCAAAAGATGAATAGTCGTGTTCGGTCGAGAAGTGAAATCCTGTCGAAACCTGCGTCATCCTACCGATTGGACGACCGACGCTGGCATCCACAGCAAAGCGAGTGTCTTTGAATGTGTCGTCGAGCGGTGTTCTTCCTGGTTGCGTATCGTAAGAACCGCTTCCCGACGGCCGCGTGAACGTCTGAATTTTGCTGGAGGGTGTCGCCCCATTGGGCGATGGTCCGGTCAGCCCGTCATAAGTGAGGCGCAATCCCAACAGGAAGTCACCGCGCAGGTGTTTGCTGATTCCGACAATTCCTTCAGCAGCGCTGACGCGGTCTTTCTCTGTATAGATCAGAAGCGACGATTCAACTTGATCCTGTTCGGCGGCATTGGCTGCGCCGCTGCCTATCAGCGCTGCGGTTAGCGCGGTAACCGCGAACTTTATCGATTCACGTTTTTTCAATTGCAGCCGCACCCGCCGCCGCCAAATCCGCGGCCACCGCTTGAGGCTTCCTTGCTGAAGTATATATGATCATCCATCGAGCGGTCAATGGCTTGCGCGTCCATTTGCATCTGCGGCTTTGCCAGGATATCACGTTCCCAAACCTTTACGCCCATCGAGGCGCAACCGCTAGTCGAAGCCGCTGCAAACAGCAACAGCAGGCACGAGAAGCATCTTGTTGGTCGCTTTATTTCCATTACTTGCCCGCCTCTTCTATCAGGAGCTTGTTAATCAACTGATCCATCTTGGGCGCATTCGCGGGAATAAATCCTCGATGCTCGCTTCGTAGTTTTCCGTCTCGCCCGTAAAGGTACGATGAAGGAAGCGCCTCGACACCGAATTTATCGGCCAGCGCGCCGGTGGAATCATAGATTACCTCAAATGGAATCTTCAACTCTTCAAGGAACTTCTTCGCAGCTGCCCGGTCGCGATCAAGATTGATCGTGACGACTTTTAGACCTTTCGCTCCATAGCGAGCATCGACGTCCTTGAGCCAAGGAAAAGATTTGCGGCAGGGGCCGCACCACGAAGCCCAGAAGTCGACATACACAACTTTACCTTTCAACTGAGCTGCATCCTTAACCACTGACTTAAGCGCATCAATAGACTCTGGTTTCTCCTTTGCGTAAAGAAAACCATCCAAGGATAAAACTACGATGAACAGCAAAAGTAGGAAACCAACAGCTGTCTTTTGCATCACCATAAATACCTCAAGAGTTGCAAGTGGTTTGATAGGATTGTTATCGGCAGCCGCCGACTCTTTTCCGAATAGCTCGATAAATAACTTAAGACTATACGCGCATTCTCACTTCCAGTTCCTAAGAATCTGTCAGAAGTCACTTCTTTTCTCCATTTTGTTCATTACGCGAAGTCATTGCGGAACTAATACCAAATCCATACTTTTTCCCAATGACGACCTGCTCGCTTCACCATGTCGAAATCTATGTCTCGGATCTTGCCAGATCTGTCGAGTTTTGGGGCTGGCTTCTCGAGGAACTGGGGTACAGTGTCTATCAGTCTTGGGATAAAGGCCGCAGTTGGATTCTGGGCGAAACCTATATCGTGTTGGTTCAAACCGAGAAGCGGTTTCTTGATGTATCATACAATCGTTGCCGCACCGGCCTCAATCATCTCGCCTTTCATGCTCGTTCGCGGAATCATGTAGACGAATTAACCCGGAAACTCAAGGAACGCGAGGTCGAGATACTCTATCTGGACAAGCACCCGCGTGCCGGAGGGAGTTATGGCGTATTCTTCGAAGACCCCGATCGCATCAAGATCGAACTGGTCGCTCCAGAGTAGTTTCTGAATCGAGCTTTGATACTCGACGATCCGTAATTTCCCCTTGCCGCAGATTTGAATTCGCTATATCGTTCCGAGTGGTTCAAACGAACATCGATTTGATCTAATCTGTGGAGGGATTGGCTTATGGGAAAAGTATTTCGACTCCTGTTGGTCTTTGCTATGGCCATTGCGGCCGCCGGTTGTTTCGATTACGCCGAGCGAATGGAGTTCAACGCCGACGGCTCAGGCACACTGCATCAGCACATGGTGATGTACAAAGGCGGTTTCACGGGGCTAATGGAGATGATGGGCGAGATGGTACCCGACAGTGTTCAGGACAGCTCAATGTTCTCGTTCATAAAGCGAGCTGACATCGAGAAGAAGCTTGAGAATGTTAAGGGTGTGAAATTGGTCGATTTCAAGGAATTGCAGAGCGACTCGACCGCCACTTACGACATCAAGTACTCGTTCACGAATCTTGAAGAGATGATGAGCGTCACCGCCAATATGGGCGGCGATGAGATGATGGAAGGAATGGTTCCGAAGAAGGGCGCGCTTTTCGAGAAGCAAGCGTCAGGCAACTGGAAATTCGTTCGCGATTTCGGGGACTCTTCAATGGAGAACTTCCTCAATCCGCCGGCCGAGCCGGCTGCTGACGAAACTCCTTCCGGTGGAGAATCCGATTCATTATCTGGCGAAGATCCATTTTCCGGAATGGCCAAGATGATGCATGCGATGTTGATGCAGGCGTTCGCCAATCGGACGGTAAAATTGACGGTCAAATTCCCGGGAAAAATCGCCGAATCCAACGCCACCAAGATCGATGGTTCCGAAGCTACGTGGGAGTACAAGTTCATTGACATGGGCAAGGCGCCCCGTTCACTTGAAGCTTCAATTAAGCCTTAGCAGTCTTCTGCCTTGAAGGATTCCGGCCAGTGCTTATCAGCACCGGCCGTTTTTTTTGATTCGTCATAGATCTCCTCGCTTGTTCTGATTTGAAACACCTGACAAATCTACCAGTTGTTGTCATTCTCATTCATTGCGGATGTCTGCCGATACAGTTACAGACAATCGAACCGGCCCCGGTCGCCTTTCCTGCTTGGACTTTTCTCTTTGACCGGCTCGGTGGGGCTACACCTGTATAACTTTGGCGGTAAAGTGAAGAACCAACAGAAGTCGAAATCGCTCGCCCTGCGTATTGCTCTCGGATACTTGTTTGTCGGTTCGCTCTACATTCTCTTCTCTGATCAGATAGTCTCCGAAATGCTGGTAAAATCAGAAGAAGCTGAATCGATTACCGTCATTCAGACGATCAAGGGCTGGCTGTTCATCATCGTCACTGCTTCAATCCTCTATTATCTGATCCATCGCCACTTTTTGGCGATGCATCGGTCGCAGGAAGATGTTCAGCTCCAGAAGGACCGGTATTTGAGTCTCTTTCAGAATGCGCCAGTACCGATTTGGCTAGTTGATTTTTCGAATATCCGTGAGGGGTTTCTTGAACAAAACTCATCGGGTAAAGCCGCTTCCGAGATCGAGTGGTTAACCAAACCGGATCTCTTGCGCACGGTCATCAGTCAATCGCACATTACAGACGTCAATCTGGCAACACTAGATCTATTTGAAGCGGACAGCCGCGAGCAATTGGATCAAGGAATCGCTGCGCTGTTCACCGACGAATCGTGTGTTGTCGCCGCAAACATTTTGGCAGAATTGAGTACTGGCGGTCATCGCAGCGTCTGGGAATTGCCGATTTGTTCACTTTTGGGTAAAGAGCTGACAGTTTTGCTTTCCATATCGTTTGCCCCGGGCAGTGAAGACACCTGGAAAGAAGTTCATTTAATGATGCTCGATATCAGCGATCAGAAACGGGCAACTGACCTGATCGAGAGAAATCGTCGTCAACTTATGGAAGCCCAGCGAATCGGACAGTCCGGAAGCTGGGAATGGAACTTCGCTACAAACAATCTGATCGTATCAGAACAACTATTCAAAATCGCCGGGCTGAATCCGCGATCGTCCGAGTTGACGGTCGAGGATTTTCTGGCAATTGTTCATCCGGACGACCGGCAGTTTGTGCGCGATCGACTCAGGGCTCAAGGCGAAATCGAAATTTATAAGGATGTACCGTATCGAATTGTTCGTCCTGACGGTGAAGTGCGATACATACTTAATCGTGGTGAAAAAGTCCTCGACAAATCCGGGCATGCGGTCGGTATGATTGGACTGGCCCAAGATATCACAGACCGCCGGCGCGACGAAATCGAGAGACAGCAGTTGGAGATGCAGCTCCGTCAGGCGCAGAAATTGGAGTCGCTTGGTGCTCTGGCAGGAGGCATCGCCCACGACTTCAACAATATTCTGACTCCGCTTTACGGTTACACCGAGCTCGTAATGCAGGATCTCGATGAAAAAAGTCAAACCTACGAAGACCTTAGCCACGTCATGAAAGCCGCGACTCGCGGTAAGGAACTTGTCAAGCAAATCCTGGCTTTCAGCCGCCAAATCGAGCAGGAGCGCAAACCGCTCCTGCTGCACCATATCGTAAAAGAAGTCATCAAGCTCCTGCGTGCCAGCGTCTCACCGACCATCGAGATTGTCCACGAGGGTGAGGCCGGGATCGATGCGGTGATTGCCGATCCGGTGCAAATGCATCAGGTCATCATGAATCTGTGCGTCAATGCCTGCCACGCTATGCGCGAAGCCGGTGGCCGCCTGACTCTTAAGCTCGACTTGCATCAAGTCGATGCCGGGGAGCCGGGTGAAAACGTCAATGTTCAGCCCGGGACGTACGTTCGCCTGAGGGTGATTGACACCGGCACCGGCATGGATGAAGCGACTCGACTAAGAGTATTCGAGCCGTTCTTCACAACGAAACCTGCCGGCGAAGGTACCGGGCTCGGGCTTTCTGTGTCACGCCAGATCGTTCTCAGTCACAAGGGAACAATCACCGTCGCGAGCCGACTTGGCGAAGGTACCGTCTTTACCGTGATGTTGCCCTTAGCAAATCTTGAAGCCTCGTCGGTTGAAGGCAAACAGAAGGGCTTGGAACGCGGACAAGGACGAATTCTCTTCGTCGACGATGAGCGCGAGATCGCTGATCTTGCCGAGCAGATGCTGCGGCGCCTGGGCTATGAGGTGGAGACGGCTACCGACTATGGCAAAGCCATCGCCAAAATTGAAGGTGGCTCTATCTTTGACGTCCTGATTACCGATCAAGTAATGCCGGACAAGAGCGGACTACAGCTTGCCATCGAGCTGCGTGACAGCGGCTTCAAGTCTCCAATTATCCTCCTGACCGGAGATGGTATCGGTCTTTCGGATGATATCATAAAACGGAGCGGAATTGACGCCTTCTTGAGCAAACCGTTCAGTGCATTCGATCTGTCACAGTCGGTCCACCGGGTTTTGCAGCACAAGTCAGCGGCAGTCGAAAAAGTTCAATGAACATTCGTTAAGGTCAATTCGCCAAATATCACTCCACAATAGCCAATAAAGTTCTTGTCAACCGGCCTGAATTTCTGCAATTTGACTTTATCCAAACATCGAAATTGCGGAGGTCGATTGTGACGGTTCGCGGACTTTTTCCTGAAATTGAACCTTTCAAGGTATCGAGTCTCAAAGTCTCGAACGTGCATACTATTGTGTATGAGGAAGTCGGCCGCCCAGACGGTGTGCCGGTTGTATTCCTGCACGGCGGACCGGGTGTCGGGATTCTTCCCGGCTACCGCAGGTTCTTCGATCCAACCTTCTATCGAGTCGTCCTACTTGACCAGCGCGGCGCCGGCCGAAGTACGCCCCATGCTGAACTGAACCAGAATACCACGTGGGATTTGGTCGACGACTTGGAGAAAGTACGTTCCCATTGCAAGATCGATCGTTGGATTGTGTTTGGCGGAAGTTGGGGCAGCACTCTCGCTCTCGCCTATGCGCAAACATATCCGCAGAGTATCGCCGGCTTGATTGTCCGGGGCGTCTTTCTCGGTCATCCCGCTGAGATTGACTGGCTGCATAGGTTCGGAGCTTCAGAGATTTGGCCCGACGCTTGGGAGCGATTCAGAGGATACATTCCCACTGAGGAGAGGATCGATCTGGTTGCGGCGTACTATCGCCGACTTACCTCGGACGACCCGGAATTGCAGCGATCTGCAGCCCGCAACTGGGCGATGTGGGAGTCTTCCACGATGTGTCTGGTGCAGGATCAGACTGCTATTGCTGAAATGACCGAATCGGCTTCGGCGCTTTCGATTGGCCGTATTGAGTGTCACTACACTTTCAACAAGTTCTTTCTTCGATCTCCCGATCAGCTTCTGGAGAACTGCAAGGTCATTCAGGATATTCCGTGCCGGATTGTGCAAGGTCGCTATGACATCATCTGTCCGGTGCGTGCGGCGTGGAACCTGCATCGGGCGCTGCCAAAGTCGGAATTGCGAATTGTTGCAGAGGGCGCTCACTCGCCGATGGAGCCGGCAATAGCGCAGGAATTGGTTCGCGCCACTGAAGATTTCAAAACGTTGCCGGCAAAATAGTGATTGGCGGCAGACTTCGACCACACTATCTTCCCGACAATTATTGGGATGAGGTATGCGACGATGCTTAGATTTATAGTCATTCGCTTGATTATCAATGCAATCGCTCTCTGGGCGGCTGCATCCTGGATCGAAGGAATTCACTTCGAAGGAACGCCATGGCAGATGGTTCTGGTAGCATTCATCTTCGGCGTCGTCAATGCAATCATCAAGCCGATCATCAAGTTTTTTGCCTTCCCATTTATCATTCTCACGCTTGGGTTGTTGACTCTGGTGATCAATGCCCTGATGTTGATGCTGACTGCCGCGATGACGCCAATTCTGCGCGTAGATGGCTTTATGCCTGCACTACTGGGGAGCATCGTGATTAGTTTGGTGTCAATGATACTAAGTTGGGTGCTCGACAAAAAGAATGATTAGCAGAATTCGCTAATTGGAATTCGGACCAGTGTAGTTCAGCTCAGAACCCAGAACACTATGGGGAATCAAGTAAATCAGTAGATGTACCAGCGCTGCGCTGATATACCACCAGCGACCGTTGCTTGTCCTTGAGTCCCGCCAGATTGCGATTAACCACATTAACATTGCCAGGGCGGTTTTATTGTCGGTTAGATCGTGTCCAAACGGCCACCCAGTCCAATAAGCTCCGAAAGCGTACTTCTGCACAATCGGTCCGAGAATTAAACCTCCGGCGAAAAGCAGTATCGCTGTCAGAACTGCCAAGCGTTTCTCCTTGCCGGGGCGAGCCAGGGCTTGAAGTCCCGTACGTGTCGCCAGGAGCATGGCAATAAACATGAACAAGACGTGCGGTGCCAAGACTGTGAGCGGCACCGGTCCCTTGAATCGCATCACGACCTGATCGGAGGTCAACTTGATATCGCCCCTTGCCGCTGAAGTGATGACTACGTTATAGGCGATTTTGCCCGCAGGCGGCTGTTTCGGGAGAAATGCCCAAAGAGTGTCACCGCTTCGATTCAACGGAATCGTCTGCCAATCATCGCGACTGTTCACGCGGCGCCATTCGGCTCGTCCCGAATAACCCTGATTTTCAACAACTATGCGAATTGGAGCGTCGGCGATCGACTCATGTGTCGTAAGAAACTTCGCCTTGATATACTCTCCGGTCGGCAACTGCGAAGTGGTCCGAACCGGATAAGACGGACCGGTGGTGCGCTGATAGACTACCGATGCAAGGGTGATTACGATCGCAAGTATCCACAGCCAATATGTTCTGTTCAAGCTATCCAGCATCTGTCCGTCCCGATGTCACTACGTAATATGTATACTTTTGTCCCCGGAAAGCAAGCTACTTAGGGGTTGCCAAGACGGTTTGCGATTGATTAGAATGATCCCCGATCATTGGCAACTGCCAGTTTCCCGGAAACTTAGATGAAATGGCCGCAATCATGAAGAACAATTCTCTGATCACAATCTGCTTACTGATAACATTGTCACTGCATATGACCTTCGCTCATCCCGCAATTGCCGACTCGCAGGGAAGTCCAATAACGGAAATCTCCGGCGTTGCGCGACAAGGTGGCCGATTAATCTTTGTCAGTGATGACGAGCCGGGGTGTTACTTCGAACTCAAAATCGAGGACGCTGCCGCGTCGGTTATTCCGATTGATCCGGCTAAAGTCAAGCGGGTTCCGATGAAGGGCTGCGAAGCTGCGAGCGACTTCGAAAGCATCGTCGTCCTGGCCGACGGGCGGGTTGCAGTACTCTCCGAAGATCTTCACGCACTTTATTCGCAGACTTCGGTGGGCAGCAAATCTTGGGGAGTTCTAGCAAAATTCAATCAGACGGTTACGGAATTCGGAAATCGTGGTCTCGAAGGGGCGGCGACTTTGGCATTGCCAAACAGTGCATCGCGAATAGCAGTTGTCTGGGAGGGGGGATATCCTGCAGTGGCCTCGTTACCGGAGCAGATTCAGAATGCGCTTGGACACGGACCGCTTCAGCCGATTCTTGTTATCGCGGATGTCCCGCGCAACGCCTCGGAGTTGTTCATCGACGATTCGGCAAGTTATCGCGTACTTCAGACACCAAGAGTCAAGGATGCCGGCAATGCAAGTGTCGCACCAATTATCGTAGATTCGGAGCTGCCTAAATCAGCAGAGCCGTCGCCGCAAACCGCGCCGCCGTTTGCACAGCGTTACCGTGCGCCGGACCTCGTTTGGCACATCTGGTCCGAAGGCAAGGACGTCGATACAGGTTTGATCGTCATACTTAGCTCGGAAAACGCACCTCTTAGAGGATCCGGCGCCAAGCGAGAGTATAAGTACAAGGACCTTCAACGCTATGATCTCCAGGGCAAACCCGTCGGCAGTTCTATCGAGATCAACGCTTTGGTCAAACCGTTATTCGATTCAGTATTGCCGACGCAGACGGCAAAATGGTCAGGCCGAATGCGCGAGCAGTTCAAGAATGTTAAAGCGCTCCTGGACGCAAAGAACTGGGAAAATGTCAACTGGGAAGGTCTCGACTGGTTTGTCCGCGGGCAGAGCTTGGTGCTAGTGTACGACGGCGAACCTTCAGACCCGCCATTTGCTGTTGTGGTTACAATACCAGATAGTTGGAAGTAATCGGTGGCTGCAAAAAGCAACTCGACATTGCGCTATGTGCTGTTTGGACTGCTGGCAGTCCTGTGGATCTACGGCGTCTACGATCTTGCACAGGGCGAAAAACAATGGGACTTCAAGACCTATTACTACGCTGCTGTTGCGCATCAGCGGGGGCTTGATGCCTATGACACCAATGTTATGGAACAGATCGCTGGAAGCCCGATTAAACTCTCTTATGTCTACCCGCCGTTGACGCTATGGTTCTTCCGTCCATTTACATTGGTCGAATTTAACACAGCGTACTTTATTTTTCTGATTCTCAAATTGGTCCTCTTGGTTGCCCTCTTGATCTTATGGCGCAGGTACCTGTTCCAGGGGGAGGACGACCTCCTGTTCCTCTGGTTCATTACTGTAGTTTATGCATCGACCGTCTATTGGGACTTCGTAGCTGGAAACATCGGAATCATTGAGCAGATTCTATTCTGGATCGCGGTAGTCACATTACTGCGGCGGCAAATGTTGCTGTTCACAGTCGCGATTGTGGCGATCTCGTTTTTCAAATTGACTTTTATAGTCTTCCTGGCCCTGCCGTTACTTTGGCGGCAGAAGGACGCAGTGAAGTATGCTGCATACGGCTTTGCCGTATTTGGCGGTTATTTGCTCGCTAACTACCTTTTGGCGGAACGTGGTTTCAAGGAGTTCTTATCTATAATCGGAGTCATCGACGAACGTGGTGAGGCCTACAACCATTCCATTCTGGCGATGATCAGAGACTTCTTCGATAAATCAGAAGCTGCCAGGTATCTTAGCGGCGTCCCGGCGATCGTCCCGATTGCGATATACATTGCCGTAGTCATCGTCATCTTAATAGTGAGTTGGCGGGCGTTACGGAATCGCTCCGTTTCAGTTGATGAGGATTTTACTCTCGAAGCGGTGTATTTCGTCTGTCTGGTGTATGCCCTGACGATGCCTCGCATGAAGACCTATTCGTTTATTCTGCTAATTCCGCCGACATACTACGTCATACGCAAGTGCGTGAAACCGGAGGCATTCATCTATCTGTTCATGATACTCGCACTTACGAAATGGACACCATTGCCGGTGCCTGACCTTGCACGATTTTTGTGGTGGTACTTCCCCTGGTTTTCGGCTCTTCTGATTTGGGTTATTTTTGTTCGGTATCTAAAGCACCCGATAGGCAGTCAGGCTTCGCTACAACCTGATCGCATCAAATAGAGGATTTTTGCCCCTAAAAAAAGCAGGGGCCTTAGGCTTGCGCCAGAAGGTCCCATGCACCGATGTAGAATGACGAGACGAATTCTTTCGTCCCCTCCTTAAACAGAGTATCGTCACAAATTGTTCGTACATTAATTGACCAAATTTAGGAAGGTTTGTGGATGTTTCTATCCATTAGCTGCCGCCAAGTACGGCAAATCAAAACAAAAGGAGCTCCTCCCTCACAAAGGAGCTCCTCTATCCCCTCCTCTTCAGTACCCTTCACCGCCAAAGTGTTTCTCAAGAGTAACTGACTTCGAGACTTCTATTTGCAATCCCTGTGCCGGACAGCCTTCGAAATTCGCATCCTGTGTTACTCTTTGATTAACAACAGATTAGGCAGCAAAGCGGAGGACGCGAGTCAGGCTGCAGCTGCCGGTGGCTCGCAGAATGTGCGACGAGGGGTCCTCCACTTCACTGTTTGTTATGTCGTAAGCTATTGATGCAGAAAATCTTGCGCAGCCGCAAACTCTGCGCAAAAAGACCGCCCTGAGTTCAAATCAGGACGGTCCAATGAAGTTGATAGAGGTCGGCTGTTTACTTATTGTCAGCAAACAGTGCTTTGTGAACGAATCCAGCCAATATACCGCCGATGATCGGAGCCAGCCAGAATACCCAAAGTTGCGAAATCGCCCAGTCACCAACAAAAATCGCCGGACCGGTGCTGCGGGCTGGATTCACAGAAGTGTTCGAAACAGGAATGCTAATCAGATGGATCAGGGTCAGCATCAGGCCGATGGCGATCGGCGCAAATCCAGCGGGTGCGCGTTTGTCAGTCGAGCCGAGAATGACCATCAGGAACATAAACGTCATAACGATTTCGCAGACCATGACCGCCATCAGCGAGTAACCGCCGGGAGAGTGTTCGGCGGATCCGTTCGATGCAAAACCACCCGCCGTGGAGAATCCGGCTTGTCCACCGGCAATTAGATAGAGAATTCCCGCGCCGGCAATTGCGCCGAGCACCTGGGCAATGATGTAGGGTGCCAGCTCTTTGCCATCAAACCTGCCGCCTGCCCAAAGGCCAAACGACACCGCTGGATTCAAATGGCATCCTGATATGTGCCCGATGGCAAACGCCATTGTCAATACTGTCAGGCCGAATGCGAGAGCGACGCCTACAAAGCCGATTCCGAGATTCGGAAATGCCGCAGCTAATACCGCGCTCCCACAACCGCCCAGCACCAGCCACAATGTGCCGATGAACTCAGCTCCAAGTTTCTTTGAGAGTGACATGCGATTCCTTTCGTGCCACAAGGTTAGAGGCCTGGATTTGCTGCGAATGGAAGTGGTCTCCGTTGCGCCTTTGTTCGAGCTCCCACTGTCAGCGTTGATTGTCTTGAATCAGAAATTTGCCTGGTGTTAAAATGTTTGGCAAGCAGAGAATGGACCGGACAGGGATTGTTTTGAATGGAATTCAGATCAGAGGATAATGCCGAGCCAGTCGCCTTACGACTGGCTCGACTCGCGGAGTTTCTTACTTGGTTTTCTTCGGCGTGTGGACCGAGAGCCCGTGCACGTCGTGAGCGGCTTCCATGACCGCTTCGGCAAGTACCGGATGGGCGTGGAACACATCACCCAGCTGTTCGGCAGTCATCTTCTGACTCATGGCAACTGCGACCTCGTGAATCAGGTCCGTGGCATGGGCGCCGACGATATGCGCTCCGAGAATCTTGTCGGTTTTCTTATCGGCTATGATCTTCACCCCGCCGGCAATTTCGCGCTCGGCTTTCGATTTACCCAGCACGCGGAATTGGAACTGACCGATGCGAATCTCGCTGCCTTCTGCCTCGGCCTTCTGCTGCGATAGGCCGATTGACCCGACTTCCGGGTCGGTGAAAATAGTAATCGGCACTGCGTTATAGTCGACCTGTCGGTTCTTACCAAGAGCATTCGCGACTGCGACTTGACCCTCGTAAGAAGCCGTATAAGCCAGCAAGTAGACACCGGCGCAGTCGCCGATAGCGTAGATGTTCTTAACCGAGGTCTCCATCTTGTTGTTGACCTTTATTGATCCGTTCTTGTTCATCTCGAGCTTAACCGCATCGACATTGATGTCGTCAGTATTAAATGAACGCCCGATGGCGACCATAACTCTCTCTGAAGTCAGCGATTTGCCTGACTGAAGTTTACAAACTACGCCCGCCGCCGTATCTTCGACCGAGAGCACTTTCTCGCCGGTGAAGATCTCGGCGCCATGCTTTTTCAACTCACGCTCAATTGTCTTGGAAGAGTCAATATCTTCGAGCGGAAGTAGACTCGGCAGCATTTCCACCACATTGACCTTTGTGCCAAGTTGTGCAAGCAGGCACGCAAACTCGCATCCAATAACACCGCCGCCAATGATTGTCATTGAGGCCGGAATCGACTTCGGATAGATCATTTCGTCTGATGAAATGATGGTATTGCCATTAAACGGAAACGCCGGAACATTAAATGGCCGGCTGCCGGTGGCGACAATGATCTTGTCTGCTTCGACGACTTTGGTCGTGCCGTCCTGCATGTCGACTGCGAGCTTATTTTTGCCGTCAAAGTAACCGAAGCCATTGTAGGTGGTCACGCCATAAGATTTGAACAAGAATCCAATGCCTGACACCAGTTCGTTGACGACCTTGTTCTTGCGCTCAACCATCTTGGCGAGGTTGATCTGCGGTGTGCCGGCGATATCGATACCGAACTCTGCTGCATCCTGAATTTTGCGATAGAGATGCGCTGTCGCGATAAAAGTCTTTGTCGGGATACATCCCCAGTTCAGACAGATTCCACCGAGCTTGTCTTCTTCAATGCAGGCGACTTTTGCGCCCATTTGCGCGGCGCGAATTGCGGCGACATAACCGCCCGGCCCGCCGCCCAGTACCGCTATATCATATTTTTCAGCCATTGCAGATCCTTTGAATGAACCGACTCATAATTCCATATCAATACGCCCCGAATGGGATTTTAGGTAACACGAATGGCGGCAAAAGTAAAGGGATTTTGCAGTGAACACTGAGTTGCGGGGTTCGAGGCTTCAACTGCTAACGACTTGGCAGTTCTCGTGTTAATTGGTCGCGCAGCCAGCTTACCTTTTCAGACGTGCCGGTAAGCCGCTCGGACCAATCGAGGGACGGATTGCGAAAGTAAGCATCGTAGCGCAAAGTGACGACATCAGTCAGATTGTCGAACTCACTCTTTGCTCCGAACATTTCTTTGAAAAACAGCGGATAATTATAGCGATGCGACAACTCGCGCATCTCTGCTCTCCTTACGCCATTTAGCACGGCACACGCCAATGCCACTTGATGCAGGAAAGTTCGTCGTCTTTGGTCAGCGGCACAAAGACGAACAATGTTAGAGTCGCTGTAAAGGTCTTGAAAACACCTTGCCCAGCATCGTAAGATGCCGCGTTCTGGCCTGACCACGATTAATCCAGCATTGAAATAGGGCAGAATCGTCTGTTCATCGACAACCGTCTTCATAGGAAACAAGCTGGAATCCGGAACGCGTGCGACGTGAAAAACCCGCCGCCAGAACTCGTCAGGCGGCTGAGAGTAGAGCGAGCCGATTAGTAGATGCATCACTGGTCGGTAGGCGAACGCAATTGTGTCCGACAACAGCAATTCTGCCGGATCTGACAGCACAATAGTATCCTCGTCAAACCAGGCGAGCACTTCGGAACTGTTAACGAGCTCGCCTTCTGCTTGTGCCGCGGCGAATGTCTTTCCTGCATAGGGTATTGCCGCCGCAGTAGCGGGCATACTCGCCGGGATCAATGTTACGCGAAGAGATTCAGCCAACGACCATTGGGCTCGATTAAGCGTCGCCAGTGACGTGTGTGGAAAGTAGATTCGGATCGGTACTTCTGAAAAAGATCCGGCGAACTTGCGAACACTAGCGGCAAAAGTCAGACAGTGCTTAAGTTCTTCGCCGTCCTCGGCGTAAGTAGCAAATACGATTTTATCTTTCATTTGAGTCGTCGCTTCCAGAGCCGCGGAAGCTGTCAGGGTGAAGACAGAACCCGAGATTAGTAGTAC
>CAZQBX010000052.1:0-24500 GCA_964592145.1 uncultured Ignavibacteria bacterium | reverse complement strand
GTAAGAGTACACGACATAGGGAACGATTGCTTTTTCGCCCACGATTCGCGACTCGATCACGGTGCCGGTAACTGTGGGCCACGCTCTCATTGCGCGCAATTGTGACAAATGGGCAAATGCGAAGTAGCCAATCGCGGCGCTGCAAACCAAGAGTGCTGTCGACGCTGCTACCACAATCTGGCGAGTGGATTGCCTCCGGGCAAAGGCAAGAACAACCCGCACTAATATTGCGATCGTTAGCGTCACGAAAATGAAATAATAGAAGTTCATGGCTCTTCTCCTATACGACGATGGACTAAGGCATTATAGCCTAATTAATTGACATTTTAGGTCAATTCTGTATTATGCGCACCGGAAGTATGAAATAATGTTTAAGAAAGTTGTGATCGCAAATCGCGGCGAGATCGCCATCCGCATCTTTCGCGCCTGCCGGCTCCTTGACATCAAGACGGTCGCTGTTTTCTCCGACGCCGACCGCGGTGCGCTTCATGTTCGCTTTGCAGATGAAGCCTACCACATTGGACCTTCGCCGGCATCACAAAGCTATCTTGTGATGGAAAGGCTGATCGAAGTCGCCAAGACGTCCGGCGCCGATGCCATCCATCCGGGGTATGGTTTTTTGGCGGAGAATTGGCAGTTTGCCAAACTTGTTGAGGACAGCGGATTGACCTTCATCGGACCGCCACCAGAAGCGATTCGTCTTCTCGGAGACAAGCTCGAAGCCCGAGCGCTTGCTGAACAAAATGGTGTCCCGACGGTGCCTGGAGGTCCGGTCAGCGCCTCGAAGTTATCACAGGCCAATAAACTCGCTGATAGATGTGGTTATCCGGTCCTTGTCAAGGCGGTAGCTGGCGGCGGAGGCAAGGGGATGCGAATAGTCGGCGCCCCTGATGAACTTGAAAAGGCACTCATCGCGGCCGGCAATGAAGCACGCTCGGCATTTGGCGATGATCGTGTCTTTATCGAAAAGTATATCGTGCGACCACGGCATATTGAAATACAAGTCGCGTGCGATCACCACGGCAATGCCGTCTATCTTGGCGAGCGCGAGTGCTCTATCCAACGCCGTCACCAGAAGCTGATTGAGGAAGCTCCGTCTCCATTCGTCGATGTCGAGTTGCGGACTCGAATGGGTGAAATCGCTCTGAAGGCGGTTAAAGCGGCCGGCTACGCGAACATTGGGACCGTCGAGTTCCTCGTCGACAAAGACAAGAACTTCTACTTCCTTGAAGTAAATACACGCCTTCAAGTCGAACACCCGGTGACCGAACTCGTTTTCGGCATTGATTTGGTGGATGAACAGATACGAATCTCGGCTGGCGAGAAACTCTCTTTCAGCCAGAATAGCATCAAGATTTCTGGGCACGCGATCGAGTGCCGAATTTGTGCGGAAGACGCCGTCAACGGATTTATCCCAAGCACCGGCAAGGTCGTCAGCTATCGGCAGCCATCTGGGCCCGGGGTGCGAGTTGATTCCGGCATTCGCGACGGTTCCGAAATCACACCTTACTACGATTCGTTAGTTGCCAAGCTGATTACTTATGGGGCGACTCGTTCCGAGGCGATCAAGCGTATGCGTCAAGCACTGGCCGAGTATCGCATCGCCGGAGTAGTGACCAACACCGGTTTCCACGAAACAATTATGGGAATGCAGTCCTTCGTTGAAGGAAGACTTTCAACAGGATTCATATCAGATAACTTCCCTGACGGAATCAACAACACGGAACCAGATGAAGAATTGACTCGTGCCGCTGCCGTGGCTGCGGCACTCCATTACTATCGCGAGTCACAACGAGTTCAAGTAGTATCGGGTAACAGCAACACGTCCTCAAAGTGGCAATCAACCTCCCGTCAAGAGGGACTGCGACGCAGTACAAGGGGTGCGGGATGAAGTATATTGTGACGATCAATGAGCGAGAGTACGATATAGATATTCGCGACATTGGGGACGAACTCGCAATTTCGGTTGACGGTGGCGAACTTTCAACCAGTGTCGTCAGCGGCGACAATCGGCATCAGTTTCTGATGCTGCTTGACAAGAAGTCCTATGATACGGAGGTCTTCCGGAACAATGGCGCCATTTCAGTTTTCCTTCATGGTCGAGAGTTCGATTGTGTGGTGGAAGACCAGCGCCTCGTGGCGATACGCAAAGCGGCTGGAATCAAGCTCGATGCGGGAAAGAAGGAATTGCACGCGCCCATGCCGGGACTGGTCATGCGTATTTTGAAATCAGTAGGTGACAAAGTGCGCAAAGGCGATCCACTTCTGGTCGTCGAGGCCATGAAGATGGAGAACGAATTGAAGGCGCCGACCGACGGCACGATTCGCGAGATTCATGTCGCAGTCGGGAAGCCGGTAGACAAAGGCGCCGTACTCATCGCCTTTGATGCGTAAACTCGAATCAGGCGGACAATATCGGAGATGAAACGACGAATCTGCAAGCCCTCCGACCTCGGAGATTTCGACTACAACGCCAAACTTGGTGATCCCGGTGCTTTTCCCTTTACGCGCGGTGTATATCCCGCGATGTACACGGAGCGCCTCTGGACAATGAGGCAATACGCCGGATACGCCACGGCCAAGGAATCGAATGAACGGTATCGATACCTGTTGTCGCAGGGTCAAACCGGATTGTCGGTAGCATTCGATCTACCGACCCAAATAGGCTACGATTCGGACGATTCGATGGCAGCTGGAGAAGTCGGGAAGACGGGAGTCGCGATCGACACACTCGCCGATTTTGAATCCCTCTTTGCCGGGATTCCGTTGGACAAGGTTTCGACTTCGATGACGATCAATGCGACTGCTGCAATACTTCTGTGCATGTATATCGCTGTAGCGAGAAAACAGGGGGTTGCCGCGGAGAAGATTACGGGTACCGTGCAGAACGATATCCTTAAGGAATTCATTGCCCGCGGAACATATATCTATCCGCCGAAGCCGTCGATGCGATTGATCACTGATATTTTCGCTTATGCCAAGGACCATCTTCCGAGATATAATACGATCTCGATATCCGGTTATCACATTCGCGAAGCTGGAGCAACCGCCGTCCAGGAGATAGCCTTCACGATCGCAAATGCCATCGAGTATGTGACGCAGGCGTTGAAGGCTGGACTGAAGGTCGACGATTTTGCCCCGCAGCTCTCGTTCTTTTTCTGCGCGCAGCAGAACTTTTTGGAAGAGGTTGCCAAGTTTCGTGCCGCTCGGCGCATCTGGGCAACCGTCATGCGTGACAGGTTTAGCGCAAAAGATCCCAAATCGATGATGCTGCGATTCCACACCCAAACTGCCGGAGTCTCGCTCACTGCACAGCAACCGGAGGTCAATACAGTCCGGACAACCTTGGAAGCCCTCGCTGCCGTGCTCGGCGGCACGCAATCACTTCACACGAATGCGCACGATGAAGCGCTGGCACTTCCGACGGCGGCATCCGCTCAATTAGCACTTCGGATCCAGCAAGTACTGAGTTACGAGATAGGAATTGATGACACGGTTGATCCATTGGCCGGCAGTTACTTTTTGGAGGCCCTGACCGATGATATCGAGGCCCAGGTAGTAGACTACCTCGCACGTGTTGATGAACTTGGTGGTTCGATGCGGGCAATTGAAGAGGGCTATTTTCAGGCAGAGATTCAGAAATCCGCTTACGAATTTCAGCTACAGGTTGAATCAAAGCAGCGAATCATTGTCGGCGTGAACCAATTCCAGTCCGAAAGTTCAGTTTCACCTGCACTGCAAAAGGTCTCCGAGAAATCGCGCGACGAACAGGTTGCGCGGCTGCAGAAGATCAAGTCGGATCGGAACAATGTTGCAGTCGCGAAAAGCCTTCAACGTCTAAGCGCTGCCGCTGCGACGGATGAGAACCTCATACCGATAATTCTGAATTGCGTGGAAGTCTACGCAACCGTCGGGGAAATTGCCAATACGTTAAGGAATGTTTGGGGAGAATATCGGGAGAACATTGTATTGTGACGCGTCGCATCAATCATATAGCAATTGCAGTAAGGGATCTTGAGCAAGCACGCTCGCTGTTCACACTTATCGGGAAAGCGAAACTCTCCGAAGTAATCGAGGTGCCTGACCAAAAAGTGCGCGTGTGCTTCGTCGAGACGGGCGAGACAAAAATCGAGTTGCTGCAGCCTACTGCCGGCAATGTCGGCGTCACGAAGTTCCTTGATAAGCGCGGGGCAGGAATCCATCATATCTGTCTTGGTGTCGATGATATTGAAGCGGCACTTGCTGACTATCGTGCCAACGGCATCCGGTTAATCGATGAGACTCCCCGGATTGGCGCTGAAGGTCACCGTGTTGCGTTTGTACATCCCCAGTCGACCAATGGCGTGCTGATCGAGCTCGAAGAACTGGAGCGAAAGACGAACGCCTAATGCGATTGGTGTGCGGTTGTGTGCGTAGTCTTGTTAAGCTGGAATACTAGCCACAAAGCACTGGCAAAAAACATTGACTGCAGGAACGGACTGCAAAAAATCGCGAAAACACCGTCAATACTTAGGATGCGACAGCTTTCTCCCAGCCAAGTAGAGCAGACCGCGAGCAAGGTCATGATGAACAACGATGTTGCGCTGGAGCGGATTTTGAGAATCCTGGTAAACGTGTATCCGCATAGTAATCCCGTGCCAATTGACAGGATGAAGTCAAGAGTCGTGACCTGGTGTTCCATAGTTCCTCCGATGTGATGTTGCAATCAACAAAATATTTATCGACAGGGTTGTCAAGAATCTTTTGCCGTAAGATGTTTGTTTGTAATTAGTTACAAGACTCACCCAAGGCGATAAATTTTCTTGACTTTGTGAAAAATCTCTCTACCTTTGCCCGACATTCAGCGAGGTATTGTTGAGTAATTTTGAAGTATATTTTCCACTAGCGATCCAGATCTTCATCGCAGTCTGCATCGGTCTCGCGATGTTTTTTGGCTCGTCGCTTTTTGGCAAGAAGACCTACAGCCGCGTTAAAGAGCAGGCTTACGAATGTGGCATCGAGGCGGAATCTGATAGCCGCCAACGCTTTCCCATAAAATTTTACATGGTTGCTATACTTTTCATCATCTTTGACCTCGAGACAGTGTTCCTTTTTCCATGGGCAGTCAATTTTAAAAAGCTCGGCCTCTTCGGATTTGTAGAGATGGGCGTTTTCATCCTGATTCTGCTTGTGGGCTACGTATACATCGTGAAGAAAGGAGCACTCAAGTGGGATTAGAAGAGAAATTACCTGACGGTATCATCCTGACGACTGCAGAGAAGATAATAAATTGGGGGCGGACAAAATCAATGTGGCCATTTGGCTTCGGATTAGCTTGTTGCGCTATCGAGATGATTTCAACTGTGAGCCCCAAGTATGACTTATCGCGTTTTGGCATGGAAGTCATGAGGGCTTCGCCGCGTCAAGCGGACCTCATGATTGTTGCCGGCCGCGTATCCAACAAAATGGCACCGGTTGTGAAGCGGCTATATGATCAGATGCCGAACCCCAAGTGGGTGATCTCAATGGGAGCTTGTGCGTCGTGCGGTGGGGTATTCAATAATTATGCAATTCTGCAGGGAGTTGACAAGATTATTCCAGTAGACATCTATGTTCCAGGTTGTCCGCCGCGCCCGGAACAGCTGATTGACGGCATCGTCAAGCTGCATGAATTGGTCAAGCAGTCAAGGTTGAAGGAAGATACACGGAAGACCGCTTAGAGTCGAGCGCGAATCCCGTCCAAGGATTAATCGTCGAATTGACAGTTGATGGATATCAATACCAAAGAAAAAGTCATCGCTCGATTTGGCAGCAAGGTTCTCGAGACATCAACACAGTTTGATGAACTCACGTTTCTTGTTGATAAATCTGACTTGCATGCAATAGTGCGGCATCTTCGCGACGAACTTGGCTTAAATTACCGTCATCTTTCTGACATTACCGCCACCGATTGGCTTGATCGCCCGAAACGTTTTGAAATAATCTATCACCTATACTCATTTGACCTGCGCGATTATGTTCGCGTCAAAGTCCGCATCGGTGAAAACGAACCAGTGCCGACGATGTGCAGCGATTGGAAAACCGCAAACTGGTTGGAGCGAGAAGTTTATGACATGTTCGGAGTGACGTTCTCGGGTCATCCGGATATGCGCCGAATCCTGATGTGGGACGATTTTGAAGGCCACCCGCTGCGCAAAGATTATCCGCTCACCTACGAAATGCCTCAGTTCACTTTCAACAAGGACGAACCGCCGGAGGTCATCAAGTAGTGCAGACGAAAACGATGACCATTAACATGGGACCGCAGCATCCGGCGACCCACGGTGTATTAAGAGTTATCCTCGAAATCGATGGTGAGACGGTCGTCCGTTGTCAACCTGAAGTCGGATATCTTCATACCGGAATCGAGAAGACAGCCGAGTCAAAGCTCTATTACAAAGCGTTGCCAATGACCGATCGCATGGATTACCTTGCGCCGATGTCGAATAATCTCGGCTACTGCCTTGGCGTCGAAAAGCTACTTGGCGTCGAGGTTCCTGAGAAGGCGCAATGGGTAAGAGTGCTGCTTGCAGAAGTCACTCGCATCAATTCGCATCTTGTTTGGCTGGGAACGCATGCGCTCGATATTGGCGCGTTGAGCATGGTCCTTTATGCTTTCCGCGAACGCGAGGATGTCTTGAGCATCTATGAGGCAGTGTCAGGGCAGCGAATGATGTCGACCTACTTCAGAATCGGCGGGTTGGCCGAAGACTTACCGGAGAATTTCGACTCGCTTGTGCGGACGCTTCTCAAAAACATGACGGTCCGATTGCAGGAGTACGAAAATATTCTCACCAACAATCGGATTTGGCGAAACAGAACTATCGGAGTTGGTAAACTCTCTGCTGAAGATGCAATCGATGCCGGCGTCACCGGCCCATTGCTGCGCGCTTCCGGAGTCAACTATGACTTGCGCAAAGCGCGCCCGTATTCGAGCTATGAAAGATTCGATTTTAAAGTGCCGACTTCTGATCGTTGTGATTGCTTCGGGAGATATGAAGTTCGTCTTGAAGAAATGCGCCAGAGCTTGCGCATTATTCAGCAAGCGCTTGACGGATTGCCGGAGGGCCGATTCCGTGCACGCGCGCCCGGCATCGTCTTGCCTACCAAGGAAGAAACACTCTATTCAATGGAAGCGCTGATCTATCACTTCAAGCTGATTACCGAAGGGTTCAGCCCGCCGGTCGGCGAGGTATATCAAACGATTGAGTCGCCCAAAGGCGAGCTGGGATTCTACTTCGTATCGGATGGTACGCCAAAACCGTATCGCATGCGGGTTCGTCCTCCCAGTTTTGTTAACATTGCCGCATTGCCGAAGTTGGTTGTCGGCGGGTTGCTGGCGGATGTGATCGCCTGCATCGGATCAATTGACATTGTGTTGGGCGAGGTGGATCGATGATCCTGTCTAATGATACCAAGTCAAAAATCGCCGAATACGCGAAGAAGTATCCGAAAGTGAAATCGGCAATTCTGCCGGCGCTCCACTATGCCTACGAAGAACAGGGCTACCTTGACGATCCGATGTATGAAGAGATTGCTCAAGTGTTGGGTGTGAAATTCATCGAAGTTGCTGAAGCGGCTTCGTTCTACACCATGTTTCCAAAACAGAAGCGCGGCAAGTACTACATTCAGGTCTGTCGGAACATTTCATGCGCGTTAATGGGTTCGCATCACTTGACCCAGTATCTGCTTCAGAAGTTCGGCACCAAGCTGGGTGAGACCACCAAAGACAATCTGTTCACCGTCGTCGAGGTTGAGTGTTTGGGAAGTTGCTGTACTGCACCAATGATGCAAGTCAACGACAAGTACTACGAGAACTTGACGCAGGCCAAGATTGATCAGCTGATTGACGAGTGGCGGGCGGCGAAATAGGTATTATGCAGAAGCACGTTCTATTCGAGAATATCAACGATCCCGAGTTGCACAATATCGATCGGGCAATTGAGTTGGGCGCATACAAGGCTTGGGAGAAGGTTCTCAAGAGCATCAAGCGCGAAGAACTCGTACAAATGGTCAAGGATTCGGGCCTTCGCGGGCGCGGTGGTGCTGGATTCCCGACCGGTTTGAAATGGAGCTTTGTTCCGGTCGCTTCGCCAAAACCAAAATACTTGTGCTGCAATGCCGACGAATCCGAACCGGGCACCTGCAAGGACCGTGTCCTGATGGAATGCGACCCTCACAGTGTCATTGAAGGCGTAATGATTGCAGCGTTCGCAATCGACTGCCACACCTCGTTCTTCTATATCAGAGGCGAGTACGATCTTTCGATGCGCAGGATTGAAAAGGCAATTGATGAGGCGTACCGAAAGGGTTTCCTCGGGAAGAATATTTTTGGCACCGGCTATGACTTGGAGATGATTCTCCATCGTGGTGGCGGTGCTTACATTTGTGGAGAAGAGACTGCGCTTCTTTCATCTTTGGAAGGAGAGAAGGGCCTCTCGCGAATCAAACCGCCGTTCCCGGCCGTCTCTGGACTGTACGCCTGTCCTACTGTCGTCAACAATGTCGAAACACTTGCCAATTTGCCGCGCATCGTCATGAACGGCGGCCAGTGGTATGCTTCGATGGGAACCGAGAAGTCAAAAGGCACACGCATATTTTCGGTATCTGGCCATGTGAAGAAACCCGGGAATTATGAGTTAGAACTGGGAACGCCCCTGCGGACTTTGATTTACGACTACGCCGGCGGCATTCTCGACGACAAGAAGTTGAAGTGTGTCATACCCGGTGGTTCATCGGTTCCTGTACTGATGCCGGATCAGCTTGATACGCCATTGGATTTCGAGTCGGTGCAAGCTGCCGGTTCAATGCTGGGGTCCGGAGCGGTCATTGTGATGCATGAAGATACATGTATGGTGTGGGTTGCCGAGATTCTCGCTCACTTCTATATGCATGAGTCTTGCGGCAAGTGTACTCCCTGCAGGCAGGGAACTGGATGGCTCTATGAGATCATTCATCGCATCGAACATGGTCAGGGTAAAATACAAGATTTGGACACGTTATTGGACTTGGCAAAGAACATCGAAGGCAATACTATTTGCGCGCTTGGCGATGCCGCTGCGACACCGGTGATTTCAACTATCAAGCAGTTCCGAAATGAGTATGAGTATCACATCGAACACAAGAAGTGTCTGGTCAAGTCAGATTTTAGGTTGAGATAATGGGTGACTTTAAAATAACAGTCAACGGCAAAACAGTTCCTGCAAACAAGGGGCAGACCGTCCTTCAGGCTGCTCTGGCAGCAGGTATTGACATTCCCGTTTTTTGTTGGCACCCACAACTGGTTCCGGTCGGCGCCTGCCGCATTTGTCTCGTCGAAATTGAGAAGTTTCCAAAATTGCAGGTCGCCTGCGCAACTCCGGCTGCTGACGGTATGGTTGTTCTGACCGAATCGCCGAAGGTTGTGAAAGCGCGGCAGGGTGTACTCGAGTTTATTCTCGCGCATCATCCGCTTGACTGCCCGACGTGCGACAAAGGCGGCGAATGCGATTTGCAGAATATCACATTCAAGTACGGCCTGGACTACAGCCGCCTTCAGGAGCCCAAGCACCGGAATATCGTTGACGAGAATTCGACCTTTGATGATTTACAGATTGGTCCCGAGATTATCCGCAATCAGAACCGCTGTATTCACTGCTATCGCTGCACGCGAATCGTCGATGAGGCTTGTTTTGAGGACGATCTTGGCGCATACCAACGCGGATATCATACCGAGATCTTACCCCCGCCGCACCGCGAAATTCGAAATCTTTACTCTGGCAACGTTGTCGAATACTGTCCGGTCGGTGCATTGACGAACGACGATTGGCGGTACAAGGTTCGCGTCTGGTTGACGAAACAGGCAAAGACTGTCTGCACGCATTGCCCCGATGGCTGTAATCTGACCCATTGGACTTTCCACAATAAGATATTCCGTGCTACTGCACGTCCAAACGAGGACATCGATCGCGGCTTCATCTGCGACATTGGAAGGTACGGCTATCAGCAGGTTGCCAGCAGCGATCGTCTGAAGCAGCCGATGATCAAGAAGAATGGTGAATTGATCGAGGCGACATGGGACGAGGCTTTAAACCTCATCAAGTCGCAAGTGAGTGAACTGAAATCCAAGTTATCGGGCAACGGTTTCTTTGGACTGATCGGCGAAACTGCGACGAACGAGGAGATCTATTCGTTCCAGCGATTCCTTCGCCGGGTCGTCGGAACCAGCCACATCGATAGCCGGATTAATCGTAAACGCCGGCTTTCATTTGGCGAAGAAGTTACCTCTCGCGGAATTGCCCCGGACCAGGTCAGTTATCAAGACATCGACAATGCCGACACCTTTGTTGTTTATGCGAGTGACTTGCATTCAGAAAATCCGATTACGGCATTGCGCATCAAGCGCGGCGTTCGCTATCGTGATGCCAAGATCGTCATTATAAACTCGCGTCACACTCATCTGGGCGTCCGTACTGACGCTACGAATATTCGCCACAAGCCCGGTACCGGTCTTGCTGTGTTGACTGGAATTGTCGATGCGATCGTAAGTTCCAGGAGCTTTGACAAGAGCGGCGCAGGGATAACTGACCAAGAAATAGCCGAGTTCAAGCAGGCACATGCCGAACTTCTGCTTCCCAAATCGGCATCTGTGTCAGGAGTGGACGAATCGCAACTGCGCGAAGTCGCTGACACCTTAGTGAAGTCCGCCAATGTTGTGATTTTCTGCGGCGCTGATTTCAATCGCTATCCTTACCGCGATGAAGAACTGCTGGTGTTAGACAATCTCCGGCGAACCTGCAAGTCGGCCAAATTAGTTGTACTCCCTGAAAGCAGCAATTCGGTCGGCGCCCAGTTGCTGGGCGCTTACCCCAATACCTATCCCGGCGAGAAGGGGAACGAGGCGAAGTCGAAGTTTGAAGATCTTTGGCGTGGGCCGCTACCGGAGTTTTCCGGCAAGGATACAATCGGAATTTTGGACGGGATCAACGAGGACGAAATCGAATGCGGTTTTGTCTTTAACGCTGACCCGGTTCGCGGCTTTCCGGACGGCAATTATGCCAATACCGTGCTCGAGAAACTCAAGTTGCTGGTAGTGGTGGACAGTTTTATGACCGAGACGGCCAGATTAGCTGACGTGATTTTGCCCTTGTCGACTTTTGCTGAAACCGAGGGAACACGCACAAACTGGGAAGGCCGCATACAATATTCACAGCCCGCAATTAAGCCGATGTTCGATTCAAAGCCCGGTTGCGAGATCCTCGAGTTACTGGCCGACCGGCTCGGAGTTAGTTTTGGCCAGTCAAAGCCGAGAGAAGTCTACAGTGAGATGAGTGAAGCACTGGGTGATTCGCTTCCAGCCCGTTACGAGATGTTTAAGGGCCAAGGTGCGATTTTTGACCGCCTGAAGCACCAGCCCAAGGCGGGATTCAACAGGGTTACATACAACGCCATTCCGAGCGATCGGGACTACCCGTTCTTCCTCATTACCGGCAATGCAGACCATCATCGCGGTCCAAACACCGAACGTAATCATAGTCTGTTGAAGTTTGCAGGAGAACCGTTTGTCGGCTTGAATGAAAACGATGCCAAGGAACTAATGCTTTCGGATGGTGATCTTGTTAAGGTTGAGTCGCGGGCAGGAAAAGTGGTTGGTAAAGCGCGAGTCATTGCTGAACTTCCCGGCAAGGTCGTCTTCCTTCCCGAGAACTTTCGTGAACTACGGCCAAACTTATTGATGGGATTAAAAGAGAAGTTTGATCTCGTCAAAGTGACGAAGATGTAAAATGTTGGAATTTGCTGTCATCGCCGGTGTCAAAGCCTTCATGGTACTTAACGTGCTATTGCTGACGTGCGCGTGGACGACCTACTTGGAACGTCGTTTCCTGGCACGAATGCAGTCGCGCATCGGGCCCAACACGGCCGGTTATCGAGGACTGCTTACGCCGATCGCTGATCTGGTTAAGCTGCTTTTCAAGGAAGATTTCATACCAGCTGCGGCACATAAACCACTCTACTTACTTGCACCGCTAATGGCGTTCATTCCCGCAATGCTGCCATTGGCAGTCATACCTTTTGGCAGTTCGATAAACCTATTTGGCCGCGACATCAATTTGGTGGTTTCCGATTTTAATCTTGGTCTGCTTTTCATCCTGGCGATGACCTCATTGGGGATTTACGGAATCATCATGGCCGGCTGGTCGCCGAACAGCAAATTCTCTCTTCTCGGCGGACTGCGATCTTCTGCACAGATGATTTCGTATGAGATTGGACTTGGAATGTCGCTGATCGGCGTCATTATGCTGGCTGGAACGCTCAATTTGGTCGACATCGTCGAACAGCAAAGTTCAATCCTTGACTGGTACATTGTCAAGCAACCGGTTGGGTTTGTGCTTTATTTGATTTGCGCGTTTGCCGAAACCAACCGCTCACCATTTGACCTTCCGGAAGCTGAGTCCGAATTAGTCGGCGGATATCACACCGAGTACTCTTCAATGCGATTTGGTCTGTTCTTCGTCGGCGAGTACGCAAACATGGTTACCGTGGCAGCGGTCGCGACAACGGTGTTTCTCGGCGGATGGCAGGGGCCATTCCTGCCGCCGGTTCTTTGGTTCGTTATTAAATGTTTTGCGTTCATGTTTTTCTATATCTGGGTTCGGGGATCGTTGCCGCGCTTCCGTTATGATCAGTTGATGAAATTCGGCTGGTTTGTGTTGATCCCGATAGCGCTTGCCAATATCCTGATCACCGCGTTATTTGTCCTGCTTTAGGAGGTAGACGATGTTTCGCGTTTTAAAAGAAGTCTTCATCGCCATACCAAAGGGCATGTTTGTTGTATTCAAGCAGATGTTCCACAAGCCGGTTACGGTAGATTATCCTTTTGTCAAGCCGCCGATGGCGCCGCGTTATCGCGGACTGCATTTTCTTGAGCGTTACGATGATGGCAGCGAGCGGTGTGTTTGCTGCGGTCTGTGCGCGGCATCGTGTCCAGCAGATGCTATCTATATGGAACCCGCGGAAACGGAACGTGGCGAACGGTATGCAAAGATCTATGAGATAAACGAGCTTCGCTGCATTTTTTGCGGGTTTTGCGAGGAAGCCTGCCCTGAGGAAGCAATCTTCCTGGGTAAGGAGTACGAATTCGCGTCCGGACATCGCGACAACTTCATTTATACCAAGGACGACCTCTTGGTCAAGTGGCCGCGCACAAAACCATCAGAGGTCAAGTTCTTGCGGCCGATGCGTAGAGTAGCTTGGCAGCAGTCCGAGGAAGGCAGACCACAGCACTAGAGATGGAACTGGCAATCTTTCTAATGGCGTCCGCGCTGTCAATCGCGGCTTCGATACTGGTAATTATCCAGCGCAATCCAATTGCCTCGGTTATGTATTTGCTCACCTCGTTTGTGTCGCAAGTGATCCTGTTCATCATGCTGAACGCAGCGTTTCTGGCAATGCTCCAGATCATTGTGTATGCCGGTGCTATCCTAGTTCTATTCTTATTCGTGATTATGTTGCTTAATCTGCGGCGTGAGGACTTTGGCAAAGATATCCGCCTTCGGTTCAAACCGCTTGCGATCGCCTTCGCCGTCGTTCTGCTGTTTGAGACAACTGTCGCGATATCGTCTTCAGCCATGTTGGAGCGAGCGCAGGCGCAATTGCCGCCTGATTTCGGGTCAGTTCAAGCAGTTGGAATGGAACTATTCACGAAGTACCTGTACCCATTCGAACTGACATCGATTCTGCTGATTGTTGCAGTGCTCGGCGCAGTTGTTATGGCAAAGAAAAGGCTTTGAGATGATACCACTTGAATGGTTCTTGATTGTCGCGGGCGTCATTTTTGTCATTGGTATGATTGGTGTGATCATTGCTCGCAACGTCATGATCATCTTTATGTCGATCGAACTGATGTTGAATGCAGCCAATCTGGCAATGGTCGCTTTTTCCAGGGAGATTGGGATTCTGGACGGTCATGTGATGGTATTCGTGATCATGACCGTAGCCGCAGCTGAAGCTGCGGTTGGGCTGGCCATCATCATCGCGTTGTTCCGGAATCGCGATTCCGCCAACATCGATGAAGTGAATGTTCTCAAGTGGTAGATGAGGTAGAGAGGGAATGAACTTAATTTGGCTTATTCCGATGATGCCGTTGATCGGTTTCCTGATCAATGGGCTCTTCGGCGGCCGACTTTCCAAGCCGATTATCAATGCTGTTGCCTGCGGGTCGGTACTGGCGGCGTTCCTTCTCTCTGTGAATGCAGTCATTCAGCTACTCGGCTTGCCTGCTGAAAGCCGCAGCTTTGAATTCATTCTCTATTCTTGGATTCCCTCCGGCAGCTTCAATGCGGATATCGGATTCCTGCTCGATCCGCTTTCGTCAATCATGATTCTGGTGGTCAGTGGCGTCGGATTCTTGATCCATGTCTACTCCATCGGCTATATGTCGCATGACAAAGACTACTCGCGTTTCTTTACTTATCTGAATCTGTTCACGGGTTCGATGTTGATTCTCGTTCTCGCCAACAACTTTGTGTTGATGTATGTCGGCTGGGAGGGGGTCGGTCTTTGTTCTTATCTGCTCATCGGATTCTGGTACGAACGAAAGTCAGCGACAGACGCCGGGAAGAAGGCATTCATCGTCAACCGGATCGGCGACTTCGGTTTTGCCCTCGGTATTATGCTGTTATTCTGGCACCTGGGCACTGTCAATTTTGCGGAAGTCATGCGCCTGGCCCCGGAGCAGTTGGCGATGGGCGGCGGAGTTGTCACGGCGGCAACCTTGTTGTTGTTCTTGGGTGCGACTGGCAAGTCTGCACAGGTCCCACTTTATGTCTGGTTGCCCGATGCGATGGAAGGTCCTACCCCGGTCTCGGCACTTATCCATGCCGCTACTATGGTCACAGCCGGTGTTTACATGGTCGCGCGCTGCAACGTTTTGTACGTTATGGCGCCGACGACTCTGCTGGTCGTGGCGATCGTAGGTTTGTTCACTGCTGTCTTTGCGGCCACAATCGGGCTCTTTCAAAATGATATCAAGCGCGTACTTGCCTACTCAACCGTCAGCCAGTTGGGATATATGTTCCTCGCCTGCGGTGTTGCAGCGTTTGGCGCCGGTGTATTCCATCTAATGACCCACGCCTTCTTCAAAGCACTGTTGTTCCTCGGGGCTGGTTCGGTGATTCATGCGATGAGCGGGGAGCAAGACATGCGCAAGATGGGTGGACTAAAAGATAAACTACCGAGAACGTTCTGGACGATGATGGTAGCAACCTTGGCGATTGCTGGTATTCCGCCGCTTGCCGGATTCGTTTCCAAAGATGAAATCTTGTGGATGTCCTTCTCATCGCCGTACGGATCACCGCTTTTCTGGGTTGTCGGAGTCATCACGGCTGGATTGACGGCGTTTTACATGTTCAGATTAGTCTACATGACATTCTACGGGAACGCTCGTTATGATAAACACACGGCCGAGCATCTGCACGAGTCTCCCGCGTCGATGACAACGCCCCTGATAATTCTCGGAGTACTTTCGGTGATCGGCGGACTGATCGGTTGGCCGGCCGCGCTCGGCGGCGGCGCATGGCTTGAGCATTTTATGCATCCAGTGTTCGCCAAAGCGCAAGAGATCGGAATTCAGCATGCCGGCGAACATTCACACAGCATCGAGTACCTGTTGATTGCATTGAGTATCGCACTGGTGATCGTCGCCATTTTGACGGCTCGTCGCCTCTACTTGAATCGTTCGGAAAATGCCGACGCGATGGAGAAGAGCTTGGGCGGCATTTATAGCTTGATATACAATAAGTATTACGTCGATGAATTGTACGACAAGGTGTTCATCACACCGACAGTCAAGATCTCGGGGATGCTCTGGAAGAAATTCGACGTTCTCATTATTGACGGGATTGTGAATGGTTCGGCGTGGTTGGTGGGTCAATTGTCCGGAGCAGTACGTAAGGTGCAGACCGGGATGATTCGCAGTTATGCTTTTGTATTTCTGACCGGCGTGATATTTGTGGTCGGGTACCTATTATTGAATCGATGATTATGGACCAGATGATATTGACATTGGTGACTTTCTTTCCGCTTGTAGGCGCTTTGCTGCTGCTTTTCCTAAAGGAAGAGAACAAGCAGGCAATCAAGTTGATCACGGTCGCCACGACTGTTATCACCTTCGTCTTGTCGCTTCATCTGTGGTTTTACTTTGATGGCGCAAGTTCCGCAATGCAATTTGCCGTGAAGACACCCTGGATTCCGGGATTGGGAATCAGCTATAACCTCGGCGTTGACGGCATAAGCGTGCTCTTGATTCTCCTGACGACTGTATTGACGCCAATCGCGGTGTTATCTTCCTGGAATTCGGTGGAGAACCGCCTCAAAGGATTCATGATATCGCTGCTGGTGCTCGAAACGGGAATGCTCGGAGTGTTTGTATCGCTCGACCTCTTTCTGTTCTACCTGTTCTGGGAAGTCATGTTGATTCCGATGTACTTCCTAATCGGGATTTGGGGCGGAATCAATCGAATTTATGCGGCGATTAAGTTTGTCTTGTTCACAATGTTTGGCTCACTACTGATGCTTGTTGCCATTGTTGCACTGGTGATTCTCAATTATCAAGCAACCGGCACCTACTCATTCGATCTGGCGCAGTACTATAATCTTGCCATTTCGCCAGCGGCACAATCATGGTTGTTCGTAGCCTTTGCATTGGCATTCCTGATCAAGGTCCCAGTCTTCCCATTTCACACGTGGCTTCCGGACGCTCACGTTCAGGCGCCAACCGCCGGTTCAGTGATTCTTGCCGGTGTGCTGCTGAAGATGGGCACCTACGGTTTCTTGAGGTATTGCATTCCGATGTTTCCAAACGCTTTTGACAGCTACGTCCCGATTATTGCCGTGTTGTCGCTGATCGGCATCATCTATGGGGCGCTGGTCGCCATGGTTCAAAAGGACGTAAAATCGCTCGTAGCGTTTTCGTCAGTGGCGCATATGGGCTTTGTCATGATCGGGATGGTAGCACTGAACCACCAGGGTGTCCAAGGCTCGGTTCTACAGATGCTGAATCACGGTGTCTCCACCGGCGCGTTGTTCCTTATTGTTGGAATGATCTACGAACGCAGGCACACGCGCATGATCGAGGACTTCGGTGGCTTATTCAAAGTCATGCCAATCTACGCGACTTTCTTCATGATCGTCACTTTGTCATCAATCGGTTTGCCGGGGACCAATGGTTTCGTCGGCGAGTTCTTGATTCTCATCGGTACCTTCAAGTTCAATGTCACGTACGCTGTGATTGCCACCTTTGGTATCGTCCTCGGGGCTGCCTACATGCTCTGGATGTTCCAGCGAGTTGTTTGGGGCAAGGTTGAAAATCCGGAGAATCAAAAGCTCGTTGATATAAATGTCAGGGAGTGGGTTGTGCTTACCCCGCTTGTTGTACTAATCTTCTGGATTGGATTGTACCCGCGGCCGTTTCTGAAGATGATGGAACCGTCGGTAACTAATCTCATCGAACAAGCACAATTACGCAAAACACGCCTGGCGCTCGAGTTTGAGGCTAAAACTACTCCGGCATGGGTGATTAACACTTCTATGAAGACGGCGGAGTAATCGCGATGAATGTGAAGATTTATACTAAAGTCGGATGTCCGTACTGTGCTGCTGCGAAGGAAGACTTTCGCAAACGCGGCATAGCATTTGAGGAAATTGACGTTCACAACGTACCCGGAGCGGCGGAAGAAGCCCAGCGGATTCAGGGTGGTTCCAAACGGGTGCCGGTGATCGTGGAAAATGACAAGATTACAGTCGGTTTCGGCGGTTCTTGAGGATACTGATCGACGGCAGTTGCCGTCATAAGAGAAAACGGTAGAAGAGAATGCAATTCGGAAATGTAGATTGGTGGCTGCTGGCTCCTTCGCTTAGCGTGTGCGTTGTAGCACTGCTGGCGATGCTGCTTGAGCCGTTTCTCTCCGAAAGAAAACAGGAAATTGTCGGACACTTCAGTTGGATCGGCTTGATCGTCGCCCTCTATTTCGCCTCTCAGCAGATAGGGGTGAAGTCGAGCACTTTTGGCGGCATGTTCCTCGCTGATGATTTCAGCCAGTTCTTCAACCTGATCTTCATCCTCGGTGCAATACTCACGATTTTCATGTCCATCGACTATCTGAAGAAGAAGGACAACAACCATGGCGAGTTTTACCCGTTAATTCTCTTCTCGACTTATGGCATGATGGTAATGGCGTCGACTTCGAATTTACTCGTCATGTTCCTCGGTCTGGAGATCATGTCGGTGGCGTTGTATGTCCTGGCTGGGTTTGCCAGAACGCAGCTGCGTTCAACGGAAGCATCGATTAAATATTTCCTTCTTGGTGCGTTTGCAACGGGTTTCACGGTTTTTGGCATTGCATTTATCTACGGCACAATCGGCTCCTTTGAAGCGATGGATGTCATTAGGCATTTTCAGCAGGGTGGGGGAGTTGATTCGTTCCTGCTGATCGGCGCCGCGTTGTTAATCGTCGGTCTTGGATTCAAGATTGCGGCCGTTCCGTTTCATATGTGGGCGGCGGATGCCTATGAGGGTGCTCCGGCGCCAGTTACTGGGTTCATGTCGGCTGGACCAAAAGCCGCGGCATTTGCGGCATTACTTCGCATTTTTAGTTTTGGCTTTCAGGACATGCAGGCCGTGCTTGAACCGTTGTTCTGGATTCTCGCTGTGCTGACAATGACGGTCGGAAACATCATGGCGATTCGACAGAATAACATCAAGCGTATGCTCGCTTTTTCGTCGATAGCCCATGCCGGATATATCATGATCGCACTGGTCGTGGGCTCGGCCGAATCGGCGTCGGCAGCTGCACTTTACTTACTGTGTTACGCGGTTACGAATCTGGGCGCCTTTATGATCATCAGCCAGATTGATGCCAGCAATGCCCATGAGGAAGTTGCTGAGATCGACAATTATTCAGGGCTTGGACGTTCTAAACCACTTCTGGCAATACTCCTGACCGTGTTCTTGATTTCGCTCGCGGGATTTCCTCCGACCGCAGGATTTATGGGCAAGTTCGTCTTGTTCAAGTCCGCGGTTATCGATGGCCACTATGCTATAGTCGTCATTGCAGTGATGAATTCGTTGGTTTCGGTTTACTACTACCTACGTGTGGTCGTGAAGATGTTTATGTCCGATCCGGAGGCCAAGCCGGTTCTGGTTCCGACGCTGCCGGCCTTTCTCGTCATCGCACTGCTCGTCGCCGTGATTGCTGTTTTCGCCATTGGCATATATCCGCAACGTTGGTATCCGTTTGACGGGCTGACGATCTTCTCTCTGAATTAGTGCAGATCTTGTGGCAGTTCTGGAGGCTGTCCGGTATTTTCACGCCTCTGAATTGATTTCTCGTGTGGGGCAGGGAAAAAACTAAGCAGTTACCTTAGCTTTGCGAGTACGTTTGACGAATTCGGCCCTTGGGCTTTCGGTGGATTTGCCGTTACGCGCAGACAATAGCTTGCCGTTCTTGTTGGCAATCGTGGTCGGATACTTTCCAGAGAAGCAGGCGACGCAGAAATTCTCTTTGGGTAGGGAATGCATCGACAGCATCGCGTCAATCGAGAGATAGCCGATCGAATCTACTCCCAGCCACTTACCGATCTCTTCAACGGTCATGTTAGAGGCAACCAGTTCCTTCTTAGTCGGCATATCGATACCATAGAAACACGGGGAGATGATCGGTGGCGATGAGATTCTCAAGTGGATCTCCTTAGCGCCGGCCTCACGAATCATCTTGATTAACTTCTTCATGGTAGTACCGCGGACGATTGAGTCATCCACGACAACGACGCGCTTATCCTTTAGGACGCCCTTCACGGCATTGAACTTGACTTTGACATCAAGATCCCGGATTTCCTGCTTCGGATCGATAAAGGTTCGTCCGACGTAATGATTGCGGATAAGGCCGAATTCAAAAGGTATCTTCGACTGCTCCGAAAAACCGAGCGTCGCGGTATTTGAGGAGTCGGGCACCGAGATTACGATATCCGCATCCGCCGGATGTTGAAGCGCCAAATAGCGGCCCAAGCGTCGGCGAACTTTGTCAACATTCTCGCCGAAAATCTTTGAGTCAGGTCTGGCAAAATAAATGAATTCAAATATACAGAAAGCGTGTTTGTGTTTTCGGAACGGAAGATACGATTTCAACCCGTCCTCTGTTATCTCGACAATCTCTCCCGGCAGGACATCGCGAATGTACTTAGCGCCAATGATATCAAACGAACAAGTTTCCGAAGCGATGACCCATTTGTCACCGAGTTGTCCAAGCGCCAATGGTCGGAAACCGTGAGGATCGCGCGCTGCAATGAGCGCATCCTTGTGAAGGAATACCAGCGAGTATGCGCCTTGAACTTTCTTTAACGCGTGCGCGATTGCATCAACCACTTTCGCCTTCTTGCTTTTGGCAATCAGGTGAAGAATCACTTCGGTGTCCGAGGTGGTTTGAAAGATCGAACCGCCTTGCTCCAGTTTTTGCTTTAGAACCTCATCATTTGTCAGATTGCCATTATGCCCGACGGCAAGTTTCTTCCCTTTAAACGTAATGACCAGAGGTTGAACATTTCGCATGTTCGAGGCACCGGCAGTAGAATACCGATTATGGCCAATTGCGCGGTCACCCCTCAATTGTGACAGCTTATCGCGCTGACTGAAAACCTGATTAACTTCCCCTTGACCGCGAATTTCATTGCAGTTGTCGCAGTCGAAACTGACAATACCAGCCGCTTCTTGACCGCGGTGCTGCAGGGCATAGAGCCCAAAGTAAGTCAGATCGGCGGCATTACTTGCCCCGAAGATTCCAAAGATTCCGCATTCGCAACGAAGATCGTCTGACATTACCGCTCCGAAAGACGCTTAAAATACACTTGGCCTCCCTGTTGTCAACAACAAATTAGACTGCCACTCGTTCCCGTCCATTGCGACACAATAAATTAGCGCAATGCACGATATGTGAAGCAAACTGCACAGAAGCAGGTCGCGCCGTGGAACGAGACTGGCGGGCCAAAATCTTGAAGGCAGGGATAGGTTGCGTAACGCCTTGTGGGAGAATATGGTATGACGATGCGTTGAGCTTAAACTTCAATTGCCGGATTCTTTGTTCATTCAACTTGACGGCACACTGTTTGCGAGATACAATTCCGAGGAATTATGGACAGTACTGAAGGCAAGAAATACCAGTCGTTGCGCAAGATACTCTTAGCGCCAACCGAGCCCAAAGGAGCTGAACAATTCCTAAAGGAGTCGCTGGTGGACGCGATCAGTGCCCTGGGCATCGCTGCCGCATCAATTTCAGTAGTGGATGATTCGGGCAATGCGGTTGTTGAGATTCGAGAAGGCGATCCCGCGCTGATCATTGGTCTGTCAGAACTGGAAAGCCGAATGATAGCATCGCTTCGGGCAAAATTCGGTCTGGAGACCATTTACTCAACATTGAACCATAACGGCCTTAAGTCCATTTTTTCTTATATCATCAAGACGGGTGATCGCGTGATTGGTGCCGTTTCAGGCATTTGCGACGGCGCACGGAACATTGCATTAGAGCAGGAATTCATTGAAGTGATGGCCGCTGCGTTGCGCAATTCGATGGGGCAGGCCGGGCAGATTCGCTCCGCCCGACTTGATGCACTTCGTGAAACGACGGCAACGATCAACCACGAAATAAATAATCCGCTTACGGTTGTATTGGGAAACTGCCAGTTGCTGCTAATGAGAAGCGATCAACTTCCGGATGATGTTGTGAAGCGCCTGCGATTGATTGAACAGAGCAGCTTGCGAATCAGGGATGTAGTGAGCCAATTGATGAGTCTCAACGAGGCGCGTTCAACAACATATGTCGAAGGCACCCAAATGATCGATCTGCAGGAGAAGGAAGGAACCGAGGATTCCGAGAAATAAACTCGCAATTTCTCTTACTTGCCGCCCAGATTTCTACGAATTGCCAAATGAAATCCGATTAGTCCCAGCCCGGTCAAAAGTGGTACGAACGCAATTACTGTCTCGCCGCCTGGTGTATCGCCGTTGGAATGAGCCTCCAGCAAAAGGCTGAAGAACAACCCGAGTCCAACTGCGCACAATACAATGCCGGCCTTTAGACTGCCAAACCGTTCGGTTTCAGCAGGAAGGTCACGGCCCTGTTTGATCAGTTCAAGTCGCATCTCGTGGTTCATTTGTATCCGTTTATAAACAAATAGATAGACCAAATAAGCTACCAGCGCAAAGAAACCCAGCCCCAGAATAATCCCGGCAAACATGCCAAACATGTCAGAAGCATCAAATCGCCACATATACTTGACCTTTCTGAAATTAAGACTCGACTATTTTGAGATTGGTTTCAAAAAGTGCAACTTTCTTCGCGAAATAGAGTCTTTATATCTATGCAAGCAGTGATCATAGATAACGACCGTGAACTGGTCGAAAGAGCACGACAGGGCGAGCGCATCGCGTTGACGCGATTGACTGACCTCTACAAAGACAGGGTCTTTGTGTTGATCAATCGAATGCTGAATGATCCCGCCCGGGCGGAGGAACTGACGTACGAAGCCTTCATTCGCGCTTACAATAATCTCAAGAGTTTTCGCGGTGACGCCAAGTTTTCCAGTTGGCTCTACCGCATAGCTCTAAATGTGGCCTTGGCCGAGCGAGCGAAGAAGCGATTGGAGCAGATTTCCTTGACCGAGATTGAACACGTGGCGGCCGACCCGGCAGCGCAGCCGGATCAGGTTTACCAGAGCCTCTTCTGTGGTCGGGTACTGGACGATGCCTTGAAGCAGTTGCCGGTACACTATGCGACGGCACTACGAATGTTCTATCTGCGCGGCATCGGTTATGTGGAGATAGCTGAATTGATGAAGATTCCGATTGGCACTGTGAAAACTTACCTGCATCGCGGTAAACGAGCCTTGCGCGAGATAGTGGAGGGGAAGTTTAAGCCGGAGGAGCTGTTATGACGAAGTGTTCCGAAGTCAGATGGCAGCTCACTGAATTCCTCAATGGCGAGACTTCGCCGACGCAAGATAATCTAATTCGCAATCACCTGGATGGCTGCGCAGATTGCGCATTGCGCTTGGTTTCCAATGGTAGAGTCGAGGAACTCACACTACAACCTGCGCCTGAATGGACCTCCGACATTACTAAACGTGTGCTCTCAAGTTATCCGGTGTCTGCAGCCGGAATGATGATGGTTCGGCACTTGTCGTGGGTATTTGTCGTAAGCGCAGGCTTTGCCGTTGCTGTCTTTATGTTTGTGCGCCAGCTGTTTGAGGTCACTCCGGTAAACAGTCTTAATCGCCTGCCCGGGGGGAATGTCGAAAGACTGGACATTGTTGCTACCCAACTTACCGCGAACCCCTTTTTCAATTATATTGCTTTGGCAGTATTGGCGACTGTCTTATGTGTGGCTCTGATTATCCTGGTAGATCGACCGACTGCGCTTGAGGAAAACGCCGCTCCTCAAGACCGATAAGATTTCACTTAGAATTGATTTCCTGTTCGCCGAGGTACTTCCGCAAGTCCTGAAGTATCCTTACACGCAAAGGAATGTTTGAGTTTACCAACCGGTTGCCGTGAAACATCGCATCAATTTCTTCAATTTCAAGCACGCGAGGTACCAAGTCCGAAATCAGACTGACGGATTCGCGTGAGTAAACGTCTTTGTCGGCATAGGCCAAAAAGACCGGTCGATCTCCGAATTCCTTCAAGACCGGAACTATCCGCAAACCGAGGTATTCCAGTCCCGGAGAAATCATCGCCAAGTATTTCACACGTGGATCTTTCTGCGCATAGATCAGTCCCGCGTTTCCTCCAACCGATGCGCCTACCACCGCAAATCGCGTAGTGTCGAATTTGCTGCCGTGCATCTCAATGGTCTTGCCAAGCAAGAACGCGATGTCATCCGGGAACTTCATTGATTCGCCGACATAGAAGGTATTCTTCGGGCGGAGTCGGTTAGCTTTCAAATCAAAGGTTGATAGCCCGTACCCGCGGAGGTCCATGGCGAACACCGCGTAGCCAGACTGCAACAACTCGTCCCTGAAGGTATTCCAACTCTCCGACGATTCGTTTGCCTGATGAAGCAGCACTACTAAAGCGGGGAGGCGAGACTTCAGTTTTTCTGCTGGTGGAATCGAAAGGTAACCGACCAATTCAACGCTCGTATCTGGTGCGTCGAATGCAATCTCAATAATCTCGAATTTTCCCATTTTGGCGCCGTGAATTTCTGGGCTTAGTACGAACGAAAACAAGAACAATAGGCAAAAAGAGACCCATATTCGCGAACGGCGGGCAGAAATGTACTTGATCATATCAGTTTCCCAAATGCTCCCTAGCTTAAATGACAGTATTCTCTTCGACCAGAGTCGACGCTGCAAAGCGGTGCGGCGAAAGTGGCGAGAGGTCTATCGTCGGTGATTCGCCGCAGATCAATTCTGACATCACTATGCCAACTGCCGGCGCATGCATAAAGCCGTGGCCT
>CAZQBX010000051.1:0-24704 GCA_964592145.1 uncultured Ignavibacteria bacterium | reverse complement strand
GGCCCCACAACCCGCAATATCCGCCGCTTGCCTCCCACCGCGGCGTCCGCCGTCACATAGGCTAGCCAATACGTCCCGCCAATCCTTGTCCATGCATGCCGATCGTCGAGATCAGGCAAAACCAGGTGCTTCGTGCCGGGCATATAGCCGTACGGTCCTTGGGTATTAGGATTCTTGTTGTATAACGCAACGTAGTCGTGATGTCCTTCATCCGAGACTTTCCAGCTTGCTTCAATCACGCCAAGCGGTCTCCGCTGAAGCGTCAAGGTCGTCGGCGTCTTTGCCACATAAGGTGTTGTCGTATTGAGGACTCGGTTGTAATCATCGATATACGCAACCTGCATGCCCTCGCGCTTTGGAATAACGGTCTGTTGCGAGCTGCCCTGGACAACCCATTCCCAACTGTGAAGAACCAACTCGGCATTGGTGAAGACATCGGGACAGTCTTCGCAAAGAACCACCCTGTCGCACGGACCCTGCACATCGCCGCTCCACTGGTACCTGAAGTAGCCGTTATTGACAACCAGTGAGATGTTCGGAAGGCCCGGGCTGACGGCAAGATCAAGACGACGTCGATACTCCTTGTGGTCGTGACCGCTAAAATCAAAACTCGGGGGAACGGGCTTGGTGGCGGGACCACAGTCGGTTAGGTACTCCCCGTTGATAAACTCCAGCCGCGTCTTTGTTGGAATCTTCTCGTCGTTGACTTTAGAGTTGATCTCAATCAGATTGTTGATCTGCGTGTAACTCGCCAATAGATATGGAACCGGATCCGTCTTTTCCATTACCGCATAAGCGTTGGGAACGTGATTGCGGAATTCGGCAAGTATCTTGGACTTGAGCGAGCGCGGAGCGCCATATGTGTACAACACGACATTGTCAAGGTCATAGCCGTAATTATCTACCAGCCAGGACGATAAATCAAGCGCGGCCAGTGTGGCCAGTGCGCCGCCAAGGCTGTGTCCGGTGAAATAGACGCGCGCAGAGGATAAGTCCCCTACGCCGTCGATGAAGTTCGAAAGCTCCATTTTCAGTTCCGACTCTACACTCTGGTAGGCGCAGAGAAATCCTTTGTGGACGGCATTAGTGACGACCGTGCCGTCCTCGAATTCCCAGTCAGAAGGATTGGCGGCTTGCGCGTCCGTTATCCAGTCTGCCAGCGGACCCGAACCTCGAAAAGAGACCACGATATCTTCTGTCCAAGGATCCCGGGCAAGAAACAACTGCGTGTCTTCCCGTCCCGTAATAACTACATCGCACTCGAAATCAGGATCGGAATCGATGAAGGTGATAGCTTCCCAACAACCGGCAATGATGTTTCCGCTGTTGAAGTCAACTGCTGGAAAATAGGCCCAGTGCGCCAGGTCAGCCATTTGCTTGGCTGTCTCCAGATCGAACGAAGTCGCATACTCGCGCGGGCAGAAATCGGCGCCGCTTGGACAACAAGGCGCTTCACCGCCGAGGTTAAAAATGTAAGCGATCAGGTACGCACAGTCAGAAATATTGATCTTGCCGTCACAGTTCTGGTCGCCTGCCTGACGCGGGTTCGGCGAAGCCCCTTCCCCATAAAGATAATTGATCAGATAAATCGCGTCCCCCAAATCGACCTCGCCCGAACCGTCGACATCGCCGCAGACAATCAACGGCGATTGCACGCTCGCAATCTCCTTCGATTCGGCAATCTCTTGGGCGACTGAAGTACTTTGTTGTCCGCCGGCGAATACGAAGACCATTACCCCCACCAGTACCAATAGGACTCTTTGCACGCCTCCTCCTTCTCGAATCTGAAAATTCAAGTCGTCAGCAGTTCTCAATTGACTCGTTAATGCAGGGGAAATGGCAACCCGAACCCGCTAACTTGAGTTCAGTTCCTAATGAGGGTGATTAACCTATGTGATTAATGGGAATATATAACATGGACCAGATTTGTCAATGCTATTTGAGCATATACGCGGCTTGCCGGCTGACGCAACTGTGCCGCCGGAAGGGTATTCAAATCGCAACAAATCGGAAATCTAACTCGAAAGAGCTACCCCGATGCTCAAAAGGACACGCTCACGCGTGTCCTTTTAGGCACTAGATCTTCTTTTTATGACGATCGCGTCTTCTTCTCTTCTTACGCTTATGAGTCTTAATCTTTTGGCGTTTGCGCTTTTTGCCGCTCGGCATTAAACCTCCGTAAACCAATCAACGAAACTAACAGACGGGCAATATAGCAATCCCGTCTGTCAGCGCAAGTAAATTTATTGGCCTTCCAGAGGCAGTTTTGTGATAAGATCCTTGAACTCATTCGACGGCTTGAAGACCGGAACTTTGCGATCAGGAACCGGAACCTCGTCTCCCGTGCGCGGGTTTCTCGCCTTGCGCGCCTTGCGGAGCTTGATTTTGAAGGTTCCGAAGCCGCGAATCTCAATGTTCTGCATCTCTTCCATCGACTTCTTTATCGTATCGAGAAACGAATCTACGACCACCGCGACATCAGTGCGGGTCAGGCCGGTCCGTTCGGCGACACGTTCCACCAGATCAGCTTTGGTCATGTCGGGTCACTCTCCTCCAGAGGTTTCTACACCTTTTGTCATTATCCATTATCATTTACTTCCAATCCCTGATTATCCGACTCTCAACCCGATCAGTTGAAAATGTACCTTAGCTGCGGGTAGATCAGTCCTTGATTCTTATCTATCAATCCGCTGATATCTAAATGCAACAACCCTTCAAGCAAATCAAAAATGCTGCCGCTGCGGCGCGGTATCTCCCGCACCCGGTCTGGATCCTCGCCTAAACCGCTCATTTCTCCGGCCAAATCCACCGCATCCTCAAATGTCCCCAACGAGTCCACCAATCCGAGCTGCTGTGCTTGTCGCCCGGAATAAATCGAGCCGTCGGCAATTTTCAGAACCTCTTCACGCGGCAAATTACGATTGGCGACGATCACATCGACAAATTGGTGATATGTGTCGTCCACTATCGCCTGAAACACCGCTGAGTCCGCTTCGGTCGGCTTGCGGAATGGGGACCCGATATCCTTGCGTCCGCCCGATTTAATCGTCTGGTACTGGATACCGACCTTATTGAACATCTCTTCCACGATCGGGTACTGAAAAATCACGCCGATCGACCCGGTGACAGTCCCCGGATCCGCAACAATCTGATCGCAGGCCGCGGCAACATAGTATCCGCCCGAAGCACAAACCGATTCCATCGAAGCGATTATCGGTTTGTCGGTCTCACGTTTGACCTTGAGCACCTTTTCATAAATCTCCTGTGATGCCGCAACGCCGCCGCCCGGCGAGTTGATATGAATTACAATCGCTTTAACGCTTTCGTCATCGCCCCAACGATCCAATTGCCTGACGATCTCCGTCGGTGAGTCGATTACGCCATACAGATTGATAATCGCTACGCTGCTGCCCAGTGATCCAAACGAAAAATCCCCGCCGTCGCTGCTCCGGCCAAGGAAAAACATCAACAGGATCATGCCCAGGAACACGAGAAAGCTTCCTGCGATTATCACTCCAATGACTATGTCCCGCGCCTTTGCCATCCTGCTCGCTTCTCTAACCGCGCTTGACTTTTATCTTATCGCCAATCTTTACTTTGCGTGAAGGTAGCTTGTTCAGCGTCACAATGTCTTCGACCGTCGTGCCAAAGCTCTTCGCAATATCCCACAGCGTGTCGCCGGCTTTGACAACGTATACCAATATTCCCCCGTTCTTGCTCGACTTAGTCGATTTGCTCTTCGTCGCTGGCTGATTGGCTGGTACATTGATAAGCTGGCCGATGCGCAAATGATCAATCGTGTGAATTCCATTGATCGAGGCAATTTCTTGCGTGTTCGTATTATACTTCTGCGCAATCTTCGCTAATGTATCGCCCTTCTTCACCTTGTAGGTCATGATCTTGTTGCCGGATGACTTGCTCGACTTGGGCTGGGCGTTCGAATTGACTTTGAGCTTCTGTCCCGGATACAGATCAGCATACGGTCCAATGCCGTTCAACGACCGCAGATCGTTGACTGTTGTACCATGCGCCTCGGCAATTTGGGTGAGATTGTCACCCTTCTTGACTGTGTAGATTCCATTTGAACTGGCTTTTGATTTTGACGACGAAGCTGTCGAGGACTTGCGACTGGAGCTGCCCTTGCTCGCCAGGCTGGAATTCTTGATCGGGATCATCAGTGACTTGCCTGCAACCAGCTTGCTCTTGGTTGAACTGCCATTGGCGTCTGCCAATACCTTCGACGAAATTCCGTACTTCTTGGCTATGCTCGCCCACGATTCGCCACGCTTGATCGTGTGCTTCTCGACTCCCGCCACGGTCGGTTCCTGGAAACTCTCGTATGATGCCCAAAACGCCGTTTCCGTGTTCTTGGGAATGCGCAGGCGGTAAGCTTCAATTCCCGGAGGAGTGATATTGCGCAGAAGTTCGGGATTCAGATGCTGCAAGTACTCATGAGTTGTCCCGATTGCATTCGCGACATGCCGCAAATCGACACACTTGCCGACCGTGACTGTCTCATACTCTAGGCACTCATCGTAATAGGCGGTGAAGCCATACTTTTCCGGGTTCTTGGCGATAATCGTCGCGGCAAGGAACAACGGCACGTAGTCGCGAGTTTCGCGGGCGATAGTCTTGAGCCGCCAGTAGTCTTTCGTGTTTTCTTTCTTGGTTGCGCGGTCAATTCGACCTTCGCCGGCATTGTATGCCGACAGTGCCAAATACCAGTCGCCATAGCGGTTGTACAAGAAGGACAAATATCGGGCAGCAGCGCGCGTTGATCTTTCAAAATCGCGTCGCTCGTCATACCACCAATTACGATACAATCCATAGTGTTTTCCGGTACTGCTAATAAACTGCCATGGTCCAGTGGCCTTTGCCCAGGAGTAGGCATTCGTCTTATAACCGGACTCAATCAGTGGGAGATATATGAGGTCGGTCGGAAGTCCTTCCTCTTGAAGTATCCGCGCCATAATTGGCGTGTACTTTCCCGAACGAGTCAGGGCCGATTGGAAAAAGTCGCGCGCGATCGTCTGGAAGTAGATGATGCAGTTCTCTACCTTGTCATTCACCACGATCGGAATATCGTAAGTCTCTGTCTTATCGATATCTGTAATCACCCGTTCTTCACGGAGCTTGGCGAAATCATCGATCTCTTCAAACCGATCAACAAACGCCGAACTCGAAGTTTCTCCGGGAATCGTCGCCAAATACAATAACGTTAATTTGTATTCGGAGCGAATGTCCCCCAATAGTTTCGTGTAATGCTGTCCGTAGTCAGTTGTCACGTCCGGTTCGATATCAAGAGCGGAAAGAATGGCAATCGATCTTTCAAAGTTGTACTGTGCTTCGTTCCAGCGTTCAGCCGCATTTGCTTGCGCACCATACTGATAGTATTCCTCGGCTAACGCGAGTTCGTCGAGAGCTTGAAGATACATTTCGTCTTGGAGCGGGGAAACTGCGGTATCGGAAGGTACGGAATTGTAGCCGGCACGATTATCTGTGTGCGTAACAACGCGCTCGTTGGCCGACGCAATTGTCGAGCCTTGACGAACTGTCGAAGCGCATCCGGCTACCGCGAGAACGACGGCAATAAAGAAACAACTTAATCGAAGCAACATCCCGTTCCCTCCCATATTATCAAATAGAACGTAAACCGTTGGAAGATATGACTTAGCATATTTACGTGTCAAGTTTTAATTTGTCAAGCTCTCCAACGAGTTTTTCCCTTCCGGTTTCGCTTTCTAGGTCGATTCTGACGATGTTAGGTTCTGGGCGAAACCAAGTTAACTGTCGCTTGGCATAATTTCGGGTCTTTTGCTTGATCAGCTTGGTGCATTCCTCCAGGCTGGTTTGACCCTGCAAATACTCGATTACCTCTCGGTAACCGACTGTCTGCTTCAAAACGGGCGATTGACCGTAACCGCACTCAAGCAATTGCTCCACCTCGGCGATCAATCCATCCCCTATCATTTTATCGACCCTAAAATTTATAAATTGATAAAGTTTTTCCCGCGAACGATTTAGTTCAAATATCACGAAGTGATACTTTTGCTCGGGATACTCCCCCCCAACCGATAGTTCCGTCTTGGTACGGCCGGTCAATTTGTGAATCTCCAGCGCCCTGATTACCCGGACTCGATTGTTCGGCGGAATGGCTGTTGCGGCTTGTAAGTCGATTTCCATCAGCATCTTATACAATTGTCCAGTTGCTATCGATTCAAGTTCTTTTCGATAGGTCGCGTCGCTGTCGGGCGTCACGAAAAACCCTGCCGTCAGAGCCTTCAAATAAAGCCCTGTGCCGCCAACAATCAGCGGTTTCTTGCCAGACGCCAGAATTCTTTCAATTTCAACAACTGCATCCGACCGATAAAGTGCCGACGAATAGCTCCGATTCGGCTCGACATAGTCAATCAGCCGGTACGGAACCCCGCCAAGCTCCTCTGCTGTTGGCTTGGCAGTCCCGATATTCATGTACTTATAGATTTGTCGCGAATCACACGAGACGATTTCCAGATTGAAACGTCGCGTAAGTTCGAGTGCTACCGCCGTCTTCCCGACCGCGGTTGGCCCTACCAACACCGGGATAGTCGGCTTAGCCAATGCGCCCGAATTTGATGTCGAGTTCATGTTTGGAGAATCGAATCATGGTTGGTCGGCCGTGCGGACAGACATAAGGATTTTCAGCTGTCATCAAATTCTCAAACAGCGCCCTCATCGCCGGCTCAGTCAACCGGTCACCCGCCATGATCGCGCCCCGGCACGCGAACGATGCCGCTTTCTTCTGAAATCGCTTCTGCTCATCCCCCTTGACATCCGAGAAGTCATCCAACAACTCCCGGAAGACATTCTCCGGATTCTTCCGTCCCAGTACTGCCGGCACCGCTTCGATTTGTACCTGCCGCGGTCCGAAGCTCTCGACCACAAACCCCAGCGCCGCTAATGATTCTCTTTCCTTTACGAAAGTAAACAGAACGTCCGGATCCAGATGCACCGGCATCGGCAAAAGCAGTCTTTGCGACGAAATCGTGTGATGTCCGAACGACTTCAGAGCCAGTTCATACAGGATCCGTTCGTGCGCCGCATGTTGATCAATAATCAAAATCGAATCAGAAGTCACCGCCACAATATAAAGCAATGCAAGCTGTTGGAGCCTGACCTCGCCGCGCAAGGCCGTCGACAACTCATGTCGCGCAGACGCCGGCTGCACGGTCTCTGTCCCCGTGGCCACCGGCGACTCGGTTGCCGTCTCCAGACCGTGTTGAGGTGCGGCTGAAGTCGCTTGAGCGAAAATTGCCGCCATCGATTCTTCCGCTTGCACCGGATTGAGACTGCGTGGCTCAAAAAACGATTGCACTGCGCGCCGGGCATCGACCTCGCGCGCATAGCCCGAAAAATCCTCTCGCCGCCCCGACGAACCTCCTGCATTCAGCCCCGGCACGACCCGGCCCTCGAGCAGCGATTCGCGGACGACGTGATAAATCGTGTGGAAGATCACTCGCTCATCTGCGAATCGCACTTCTGATTTTGCCGGATGGACGTTAACATCAACCATCGAAGGCTCAATCGTGATGAATATTGCCCCTTGCGGATACAATCCACCAGCGAGAAATTCGCCATAGGCCGATGTTACCGCTGCAAACAAAGAACGCGACTCAATTCGCCGGCCGTTAACCAGCAGGAGAATTCGCGAGCGATTGCGCCGGCACGCTTCCGGTTTCGAAACGAACACCTCAATTCGAAGCGAATCTCCGCTGCGTTCTCCCCGCACAAACTTCTCGGAATTTGCTGAACCAAACAACTGCTTCGCCCGTTCGAACTTGTCTGACGAAGCTGCCAAATCCACCAACCGTTGCCCGTCGGAGTCGAGAATGAACTCGCACTGCGGATTGGCAATCGCCAGCGACTCGACCACTTCAATCAGTCTTCTCACCTCCGCTGAAGGCGACTTGAGGAATTTGCGCCGTGCCGGTGTATTGAAGAAGATATTCCGAACCGAAATTGTTGTCCCGTAGTCGCAGCCGACTTCGCTCTCCGAGGTCAACTCCCCGCCTGTAATCTCAAGCTGATATCCCGAATCACTCCCGCGTGCTCGCGACTTAATCGTACTCTGCGAGACTGAAAGTATGGAAGGGAGCGCTTCTCCTCGAAATCCGAATGAACTGATCGCGAAGAGGTCTTCAGGCTTGGCAAGCTTGCTCGTGGCGTGCCGGCAGATCGCAAGCTTCAAATCTTCTGCCGTCATCCCAATGCCGTTATCATTGACATCGATTCGTCCCAGCCCGCCATCCGCGATGTCGATTCGTACCGAGGTCGCTTGCGCATCCAGCGAATTCTCGACAAGCTCTTTGACCACCGACGCTGGTCGCTCTATCACTTCGCCGGCGGCGATCTTGTTAATCAGCACATTGGGGAGAAGTCTAATTCTTGACGCCATGTTCCTTCTCCGCCTGCTCTTTCAACTCCGCCAGCATATTCAGCGCCTCAATCGGTGTCAACGAATCGATCTCCAGTCCTTGCAGCCGCTTGAGACTCTCCGATTCGCGCTGCTCAAATAATCCCAATTGATTCGGATTAACATAGTGATACTTCGACCGCGTCTTCAAAGGCTCAAACTTCCCTGTCTCCAGCTCTTCGAGAATTTCCTTTGCCCGCCTCGTCAGCGTAGCCGGAATACCAGCTAGCTTCGCAACTTCAATTCCGAAACTGTCGTCGCAACCACCGGGTACAACCTTCCGCAGGAAGATGATCCGATCCTTGTGCCGTCTGACTTGCACCTGATAATTCCGAATCCGCGGGCACAGCGCCGGTAACTCCGTCAGTTCGTGAAAATGCGTCGCAAAAATCGTTCGCGAACGCAGCCGCTCGTCATTGTGCAACATTTCGCACAGCGCCCACGCAATCGCCAGACCATCGTAGGTCGAGGTCCCGCGTCCGACCTCATCAAGCAGTATCAGGCTTTGCGGTGTCGCATTATTCAGTATCCGCGAGGTCTCATTCATTTCTACCAAAAACGTTGACTCGCCCATCGTTAGACGATCCGATGCGCCCACTCGCGTAAACACGCGGTCAACCACTCCGATTGTTGCCGCTTGCGCCGGCACAAATGCTCCCGCCTGCGCCATTATGACAATCAGTCCCACTTGGCGCAGGTAGGTCGACTTACCCGCCATGTTCGGCCCCGTCAGCAGCTGAATTTGATCTGAATTATTATCTAGATGTGTGTCATTACCAACAAAATCGCCGCGCGCCAGCAATTGCTCGATTACCGGATGACGCCCTTCCGTTATGTCCAGCCTCGACTCAGCCACTAGTTGCGGGCGGCTGTAATTGTACTTGCGTGCTGCAATTGCGAACGAGAGCAGTACGTCGAGTTCACCCAGTAGTCTTCCGGCAAGGCCAATCTGCTCAATATGCGCGGAAAGCTCTTCGCGCAATTCCAGGAACACCCGTTCTTCCAGCCGATTGATCTTGTCCTCGGCGGCAAGAATCAGTTCCTCTTTCTGCTTCAGTTCTTCAGTGATGTAACGCTCGGCATTAACCAAAGTCTGTTTGCGCACAAAACTCTGCGGTACGCTCCCCTGTTGGGCTTTGGTGACTTCGATGTAATATCCAAATACTGAATTGTAGCCGACTTTCAGTGTCGAAATTCCCGTTTCGGTGCGCAGCTTCTCTTGCAGTGTCGCCACATAGTCAACTGCTTCTTTGATCGAACCCTTAAGCCCGTCCAGCTCGCGATCAAATCCCGGCCTAATCATTCCGCCCGAATTGACCAGAATCGGTGGCTCATCTACCAATGCGCGTTCGATCCTCTCGGCGACCGCAGTTAAATCGGGCAAGCGTTTAGCGGTCTCCACAAATAGATCAACTTCGCAGTTGTATAGCAGCTTCTTGATCACCGGAAGTTTCTGCAGGCTGTTTCGCAATTGAATCAAATCGCGTGGATTCGCCTTGCGATATCCAAGTTTACCCGCCAACCGTTCCAGGTCCGCGATATTTGCCAACGCAGCCTCGATCTCCGATCGCAGTTCAGCATCGAGCACAAACTTTGCCACTGCATCATGACGGCACTCAATCCGCTGAATGTTCTTGAGCGGCGCAACCAACCATCGCGCCAAACATCGCCGGCCCATTCCCGTGTGACAGAAATCGAGCAGCCCGATCAACGAGTGTTCTTTCTTCTCACTGGAATTCGATGATAATAACTCGAGGTTACGGACTGACGATGCATCGAGATATACATGGTCCGCATCCTCGGCAAATCGCGGCGGACTTAAGTGCAGCGGCGCGGCAAATTTCATCTCCTCGACATAAGACAGCAGGCTCCCCAACGCTGAAACCGCCAGCGGAAAAGCCGCCAACTCGAATGCCTCCAGCGAATGCACTTTGTAGTAAGAACGAATCCGTTCAGCCGCAAAATCGTCTTGATACCGCCAGCTCTCCAGCTTGGTGATTTCTGCTCCCAACCGCTGTGCCCGCCTTTCAATCTGATCGTCGGCGCTGTCCGACACCAGGATTTCCTGCGGATTGAACGATTCCAATTTGTCGATTGCCGAATCCGACGTCCCTTCAAATACAACCACCCGTCCGGTTGCCATCTCCAGTCCGGCGATACCCAACCGATCTCCCTGGCCAATACATACCGAGACCAGCATGTTCTCCTGCCCTTGCGGCATGGCGCTCTCGACTGTCACGGTACCCGGCGTGATGATTTCAATCACCTCGCGCTTCACCAACCCCTTGGCGAGTTTAGGATCCTCCACCTGTTCGCAGATTGCCACCTTCAGTCCGGCCTTGATAAGCAGCGCCAGGTATTTTTCTGCCGAATGATATGGCACTCCGGCCAGCGGCATCTTCGTTGACTGCCCGTGCGATCGCGAGGTCAGCGCAATGCCGAGAATCGGCGCGGCGATCTCTGCATCGCGGCCGAACATTTCATAAAAGTCCCCCATGCGGAAGAACAACAACTTGTCCGGATGCTGCTTCTTGATGGCAAAATACTGCTCAAGCAGCGGCGTTTGTTTTCCTGTCATCTAACGCGATACGATGGAGTAAGTGTCATTGTTTTGTCGCGCTAATCGGTTCATAAATCGCGCGGCGCTGGAGATGCTCGCAAAGCGCCCGATGTCGACGAGGTAGACGGTCTGACCGGTTCGGCTGTCGGCGAGCAACCTTGAAGTATACCCCTGCTCGATAAAACGGTTGTGCAGTTTGCGTGCTGTCGCTTCATCATCAAAAGCCCCGACCCGAATCGCAAACTCTTGCCCGCCGCGGAAAGTGCCGGTCGTCTCCAGTTGTGCGCTTGAGATTTCCTTCGGAGACGAAGTGGTGGCGAAGACTGTCGGCGAATTGACTCCGTAGCCGCGGCAGCAGGAGTTCAGCACCGACTCAACAAGCTGTGCTTCGGCAAACTCGTTCTGCACTTCATAAATATTCCGTAGCCGCTCCAGCGCCAGCGGCCGCAACTGCAGTTCCGAAACTTGCGCCACGCGTGAATAATACGCTGCGGCATCGTTTAGCCGACCTCTGCTCAATTCGACATCACCCAGCAGAAGCGCCGCTTCGAGTCGCAATCCAGCATCGGTTGCGGTTTGGATTACTTGCTTGAGCTCGTTTCTCGATTTCTTACCTTCACCCATCTCCTGGCGAATCTGCGCCCGAGTGAAAAGCACTTCTGGATAATTCACTGCTTCGCGACACTCAGTTTCCCAGCGTGATATCACTTCCAGCCCCGCTGCAAAGTTCCTTGTGGCAAGATGTTGCTTTGCGATGGTCGCGACGACAAGTGCCCGAAATTCCGCTGGTAGTTCTCCGGCCAGAAGTTCATTGCCGAGATTCTCCAGCGAATCGCCGGCGGGCATCAACAGAAGATTCCAGGTCTCCCACTCAAGTGGAGTCCCTGCCCAGGGTGATTCAAGCAATAGCTGCCGCGCCGCGCGAATTTCTCCGGCGTTGAAGAGCGTGCGGACTTCATCAAGATTAGCAGCGTTGGCAGAGGTGACAATAAGCGATGCAGCCATGAGACCCACGGCTGCGAGAATTTTACGAACGCTGGCGAGCTGCCTCTTGTTGGAAGAATAGGTTTTCAAGAATGTCAAAGGCTTCACTGGTTCTTCCCTGCTCGCGATAGATGCGCGCCAGTCCGATGTGTGCCGGCGCATAGTTGGGATGTGCATTGACAATCTGGCGATAAAAATCAAGCGCCTGCGACCGATCGCCTTTCTTTTCGTATAGTTCCGCCAGAGCCATCGCCGCACTGATATTATTCGGATCGCGCTCGAGAATGTTCTCGAACACGGAACTGATCATATTGAACTGGCCCATGTCGAACAGCGAACGACGCAGCCGGTCGAAAACCAAATGCGCATCATTCGGACTCTTCTCCACCAAATGCATCCATGCCTTGACAGCGTCCTCGACACGCTCTTCGCTAATGTACGAATCACCGACCTTGACCCAGACATCGACCTTGGTCGGATCGAGATGGATTCCGGTTTTGTACAGCGTGCGTGCCTTGCGTCCTTTGCCGCGTTCACCCATCACATCGCCGAGACGGATCTTCACTTCAGCCAGACGGCTCTTGAACTTCTCCGAGTCGCGCCGGTACAGCTTCTCCGCCACATCTTCGGCCTCTTCCCATTTGTCGCTCTTCATCAATAGATCAAGCAGGCGTGCGCCGGCATGCAAATTGGAATGGTCGCGTTCAAATTCTTTCTTCAGCAGCGCAATCGCCTTGTCGTGCTGGCCATCAGCAATGTAATCATCAATCAGATGGCGGTTAACTGCGATTTTCTGCAATGCAGTCAACTCACCCCGCATCAGCAAGTCCGAATGAATCTGTATCGCCTGCCGCGGCTTGCCCCGGTCGGCAAGAATCCGCCCCAGGCGCAGGTAAGCATCAATGTTGCGTGTGTCCTGCGCAACGACATCCTTGAGCTTGTGGAACGCCGCTACCTGGTCGCCTTCCAAAAGTGACTGAAGCGCAGAAATGTAGAGACTGCCATCCTTCTCGTGGGCACGGCGGCGGCGGCGAATCTGGTATGACAACAGCGCCATCAACAACAGGATGATCGCTACTCCACCGACGTAATAATACATGCTTAATTCGAACATACTCTACACCGAATCAATTTGATCTATCTGGCGGTTCCGCAACGACGTGATTTCCGCTTCCAGCCGCTTGATTAGCCGTTTATTGGCCGATGATTCCGATGAAATGCGGAAAAAGTAGGTGACCGCCAGGAGGAAACTGGCAATCATCCCGGCCCCAAAGGAAATCAATAATACCACCATCAACGGCACATCCAGATACCGCGTATGCAGAATATTGACATCAACGCGCTGATTCGCATTGTATATGAAGAACGCAATCGCGAGTATCAGGAAGATGATGGTCAGAAACATCCTAATTGCCCACATGGCCGCGCTCCTTGGCTACACACTTTGACGATTCTACTCTGCCCTGTATCATTTCTCGGCGCCTCCTTCGGCCGCCTTGGTGGAATCAGTGCTGGCGGGAGCAGCGCGGAAGGTTAACATCGAAGCGACCTTCTTGAACTGGTCCTCCAGTTCATCGCGGAACTGGTTCTCACACGCCATCTCCATATACAACAGCCAGCCGTCAAATCCGACTATATAGACATAGCCCACTCGATAATCACGGACCAGTTCAGGCGGCGTAATCTCATCTCTTTGAACCTGAACCGAGTACTCACGGCGAATGTGCCAGCGCGTCGCATCGAAGCCGCCAATCTCCTCTATTGTCGGTGGCTCGATCTCGGGCGGATTTGACATCCCACGCTGGAAAAATATCGATTTGGAGAGAATTCTGTCACGGAAAGCATCTTTGGTCGACCCGACATTTAACGAATCAAAAAACTCCCGAGTCGACAATCCGGTCGAATCGGCAAATATCCGCACAAATGGCCGCAGTGCCTCGCCTGGATTGCTCTTGAGCTTAATAGGAATGCGCGGCTTCCGCCACTCGAACATGATCCGTTCCGGTGTCGGTTCGTTCTTCAATCCCGCGTCTTTCCACTCGGCCGGAATGGCAATCGAAAATCCAAAACGGCTGTCACTATACCAGCCATTCTCAATGATCCCGACTTTCTCCTTCTTGGCAAACGCGACCGCGCAAACCAAGAGTCCGGAAAAAACCAGAAGCCATGTCAATACTGCTGTCTTTTTCATTAACTTGTTGGTCACCTTTCGCTTCCTGCTCGGCTTGTTTCTAATTATACGCCTGACAGGGTCGTAGTCAAGCATTTAAATCGGACTACTTCAGGAGCAGGAGTTTCCGCGTCACGACTTCATTGGCTGTGCGAACGACAAAGAAATATACCCCCGACGGCAGCTCGTTTCCCCGGCCGATAACTTGCGGCAAATCAATGACAATCGACTGGTCACCTGCAACAAGCTCTTGCCGCGACAAAGTTTGCCCGAGTAGATTTATGAGTGAGACCTCGAATGGCAGCGGCATGGGCGCACTCGGCGCCAATTCAATGGCAATCTGCGTATTCGAGTTGAAGGGGTTTGGCGAGGCCGTGACTGACTGGATGTCACAGACCATTCGCTGTCGGTCCGCCAGATTCTCACGCCGCTCATACACCCGGATCCAGTCTGCGGACAAGCAATAAAGTCTCTCATCGCGAATCGCGATCTCACTCGTTCCCTCCGTCCCGGCAATCAAAAATACCGTTCCCAATTGTGTAGGGTCGGAGAGGTCGAGATACTTCACCGGCGTTGATCCCGAAGCCACCAGCACCTCCCGCCGTTCCGCGTCGTAACTCAAATCGAACGCTGACGAAATTGCCGCCGGAGATGCGAGCGCGGCTAACTCACCGCTACTCGACACATATTCAAAAATGTCAATCCCTCCGTTGTGCGCAACTACGACGATACCTTCTGGAGTCACAATTACGTCGCGCGGTCGCTTTGCGCATCGCGTCTCGCCTACCGGCATTATGTCGCCCTGCAAAAATGCATAAAGACTCACATCACCATCTTCTGTCGCCGTCACCAGCCAATCGCTGCTAAAATCTGCGCAACATATCCGTTTTTCAACCAACAGCGAGCAGGAAGCTGCCCATGACGCATCGCTTTCGATCGTGTAGCACCGCAGTCCTTCGTCACCGACCACCACCAACTCTGCTATCTCGGAACTGCCCTCGCGAATGAACAGCCGGCGAATAGTCAGGGAAGTCTCGAGTTCTCCTCCTGCCCTCCACCTTCCCCGTTCACGAATATATGTCCGCACCACGCCGTCCCGCGCTGAACCAGTCACAAGGTACCTATCCGATTCGGCCAAAACATCAGTGATCGGTGCCCCCGGCAGGATCGTTCGCAGTTCTACGTCGTCGCCGAGAATCGTCAGCATCTGAATTCCGGACGGCAGAGAAACTACCAGCCCGTCCCCGACTGCTGCCATCGCGCTCGGCTGTGCAGCGCCATTGTATCTGACTTCACCTTCCAGAATCGGATCTCGATTAAATGCCGTTACGTTTCCCGCTCGATCGAGTACGAGAACCGAATACAAGGCAGAATGCTCATATGCGATCATCTTTTCAGCGGGAAATGGTAGGCCGGTCTCCGAAGTCACACGGCCAACTACTGCCAGTTCTCCCATTTCCGACGCCAGATAAAACATGGTGTCGATAGTACGTATGCCGCTAATCAGGCTGGCAGGATATTCCGTTTCCACAATCCAGTCCAGCGTCGCTCCATGCGCCACGCTGCAGTCCCACACTTCACATTGTCTCGTACCGTATGAAATTGCCACACCGTACTGGTGAGCGCTAATGTCCGTCGGAGCGATGTCGCTCAAGATGTCATCTAAATGCCGATACTCGCCGTCAGATTGCGCATAGACCGTCACCCCATTGAGCGCATCGAGTACGTAAAGAAACTCACCAGCCAAGTCGACCTCTTGACTGTAATCCGGTTCAGGAAGATTCTGTGTTACTCGCGGTTGCAGTGGATCCGACACATCAACTATTCTAACTCCGTCATACCCCTGCGCCAAACACAGCTCGTCTCCGACTACCTTCATTGCAATGATCGAATCACCAGAAGAGTATTCCGCGCGGTGTGCAAGTTCATTTCCATCCAGTTCGTAAATTGAAACTCTTCCGTCGCTCGTCGCCACTGCGACAATTTCTCCGTCAGCCGCAAGTTTGGAATACTCCTTGCCAATACTGATCGACCCCACGCGGTTGAGCATCGGCCCCGGTGTCGCGCCGTCCAGGATCGAGATCGTTCCCGGCGACAAGACCAGAATCCGATCACCAGCCAAGGCAATGTCTATCGCCTTTTCGAATGCAAGTGCGGCTTTGAATTCATACTGATCGGCTTCCGCAGCCATACTCGTTGCGCTGAAGCCAAACGCCAGCGCCAAACAACACATTCCCAGAAGAATCTTCATTTCAACATCACCATTCGCCGCGTCTCGCTGAAATTGGCCATCTGCAGCCGGTAGAAGTACACTCCCGAAGCAAGATCATTCCCGCGATCATCCCTGCCCTCCCAGGCGATCCGATGGGTGCCTGCCTCAAGTTCTGCGTCCGTAACCGTCGCCACGGTTTGTCCGATTACATTGATCACTTCAATCTTCACCCGCGACTTGGCAATCAGATCGAATTCAATGATCGTCGCCTGGTTGAACGGGTTGGGGTAGTTTTGCGCCAGTCGAAATGATGTCGGCAGCGGTGGCGCCGGTGGAGCCGGCCGTGGTGCGATTGCCAATGATCCGGTGTTGCGTTTGTCATGCATGAAACTCCCCCAGGCGATCGCTTCTTCACTTGCCGGGGTAGGCAGATTCCACATATACAGAGTCGCATCCGAAGACCCCATGAACATTTCGAGCAATCCATCATTATCAAAGTCGCCCGTCACCGGCGTGTGTGTCGCATAGGTCACATCCCCCGGAGCGGCATATGTATAAATTGGCCAGCCAACCACTGGTGTCGCGTCCAGATTCCACGCCAACAGACGCTCCGGTTTTCCTATGAATAATGCACCACCGCGCGAAATGATTTCCAGCTCACCGTCATCGTCAACATCAACAATCAGCGGATTGCTCAGTGAGCTCGTAGTGCCTGCGAAGAATCCGTCCTTGCGTCCGAATTCACTTGCCAAAAACGGCGTTCCGTCGCCGTGCCACACATATACCTCGCCGCCATCGAGCGCACTGAAAACGCAGACCAGCTCCGGCAGTGAGTCATTGTCGAGATCAGCAGCCGCCTGGAATGGAGTGAGAAACTGAATCTTTTCCGGAAAGAACTTCGGCCAACCGGGCAGGTCGGTGCCATCGGCTTCAACAATCCGCACCGCCATTGCCAAGTTCGCCGAGTACCAGTGGGCAAATGCAATTTCCGGTTCGCCATCATGGTCAAAGTCCGCCATGACACCGCCAAACATGTCGTCGCAAGATAACACCAAATCCCCGAGGTCCGGGAACAGTGCATTTCCGTCCTTGCCGGAATACAAGAACAGTCCCCCTTGACCGCGCACCGCCGTGTAAAGCGTGCCGATATCCTGATATCCGTCTTTGTTGAAGTCGTACGCAAATAGATAGGCCACCTGCGATCCGCCAAATGTCCGCGGCCGGCCGTTTTTGCCGGTGCGCGCGAACAGCCCGCCTTGCGTTCGGAAATAACTCGAACCATTACCGTGCCAGCAGTAAATCTCCCCTGCGGCGTTGATGAACAATACTTCCATTAGCGAATCGCCGTCGATGTCGCTCACCAACGGAGTCGGATAACCGTTATACTGGTAGCCGGTATTGACCAGCTTGGGCCAGCCGGGCAGAAATTCTCCATCTTTGTCGATCACTGCCACGCCGCTGTCGGTTACACATACGATGTCATCATCACCGTCGCCGTCAAAATCGGCGAGCGCCAATGCCGATTCGCTTGAAGTCGCAATCGGCATCGAGATTAGTCGGCTCGTGTTGCTGATAAACTCGCTGATGATGATGCCGTTTCGCGAGCCGGTGACAATCTCGGCACGGCCGTCGCCGTCAATATCACCGGCGGCTGAACAGTAATGCGGGCGCAGCCCCGGATCGCGTGGATAGCCTTCCGCCAAAACCGATTTGATAAACACCCGTCTCTTAACCGTGACCGTTTCCGAACCACTGTAGACGTCCAGCTGCAAAGTTCCGCTTCCCGGAACTATCTGACCTACCGTCCACCCGGCCAGAGCTTGGCGGTAGAGCAAGTCGCTGGAGCGCTTGATGAGAAATCTCTGCTTCGGTTCGACGTCCGAATAATACGCCAGTTCATATTGTGAAAACTGCGGCGCCGATGCCGACCCGATCACCTCTACCGCCGAAAACACTGTATCATTCTCTTGCGGCTGAAGAATCTCAACAGTGGTGGAGTTCGCCAGACGGATCGCCGTGGTGTACGCGACGTCGCCACCTACGGAAAGCCGCAGTTGCGTCTCACCGTCATAGGGTGAACTATCCCATACTCCCAACTCTCCGCCTACTATTGTAGCGCTGCCCGATGCAATCGTCTGCCACACTCCCGTCGAAGCCGGCTTCGCTTCCAGCAAGAATCTCCCGCCGCTTGCCGAAAACGCCGATCCGCTGACGGCAACTATTCCTCCAACAATTGCATTTGTGTGCGGCTCCTCGATCTCCGCATATTCATCCTCCAATAGCCCCGCGGCTCGGCCCACATTAACTCTCCCCCATCCCCCATATGGGCTGTAGTTCGTGGCAACTACGCCGTTTGGATCGGCAACTCGATCAACCGTATTGATTATCAGATTCCGAACGCTGTCCACGGCCAGGCCTGGCGATATCGATAATATCAGCGCCGCGCATCCCACCACATGCGGCGCCGCCATACTCGTCCCGTCCGCGAGGTAGTAGTCGTTCTCGATGATGCGCAACAGCGGTTCGCCTCCCTCTGCATACAGATCAGTGTTTTGCGCCCGCAGCGATAGGATGTCCTGCCCCGGCGCGCAGACATCGAGCCAGTTGCCAAACGTCGAAAACTTGGTCACCTCGTCGTCGGAATTAGTAGCTCCAACGGTCAAGGCTTCCTCAAGCCGCGCTGGATAAAACGGCGTCGAGTTTCCCGAATTGCCAGCTGCAGCAACGAACAGCACACCGTTGTCAACGGCATACTCTACCGCTTCAGATAAGGTGGTTGAGAAATAGGGCGAACCCCACGAAGCGTTAATCACCTTCGCACCATTCTCGACTGCATAGATTATCGCCTCCGCGCTCGCTGAAGCCAGCGCATTCGGAAATATCTTGAGGCACATGATCTCCACATGCGGCGCAACACCCTCGATACCGATTCCGTTGCCGGTAACTGCGCCGACAATTCCCGCACAGTGAGTACCGTGTCCGATGGTGTCCATTGGATCGGAATCCGGCGAGATCGCAAAGCCGGTCGCATCATCTCCGGAAAAATCGTAGCCGTAGATGTCGTCGACATACCCGTTGAAGTCGTCGTCCTTGCCGAGTTGTCCATCCTCCTCGCGGACGTTGCGCCAGATATTTGCCGCAAGATCCGGATGTTCGTAGTCCACACCGGTATCAATAATCGCCACCTTCACGCGTTCGCGGTCGGTCGGCCGTTCAAGCGCTGTCCGCCGACTAACATCCGCACCCGCTGTTCCCGACTGCATTTTCAGCGAGTCGTTCCCGGTTCCCGGAATACGAACAATTCCCGGATACTCTTGTCCGTCATTCTGCATTCCCCATTGAAAAGTGTACAACGGATCACTGAACATTTCCATCAACGCGTCACGTTCGACATACACGACATCTGGCTGACTCGCAAAGTAAACTTCTGCATCCGCACGGGCAATCGAGTCCGCAAACTCCGCAACGTAGACCGATGTCCATGGTCCACTGCCTGCAAGTGAGTTCCGAGAGACATTAGCCAGCGGTGTGAACTTTGCCGCACCGGCGGCGCTGCTGATCTTATTGAGTGAACTTTGTGAGGCAGGACTCGCGAGTCGAACAATCAACCTGGTTGGATGAAAGCCGCCGGCAAGTGTTAACGCGGGCATTGCCGTTAAGACGAATATTACCAGCGCAAGATAGCATTTCTTGGTCACGCCCGGCCTACCATCCATTGTCGTATGAAACATTGCATCCCGTCGTCAACAATACGCGCAAGAATCGCCAATTATCCAATGAATATAGCAGGCGTCACGCAAGTCGCAAGCGCCTGATTGACTGATGCTGACTTACTTTTCGGTCGTTGGAAGAACTGCCCAGTGGAGCTTTGTCCGCAGGATCTGATAGAAGGAATTGTCCGGAAACGTTATGAGACCGGTGCTATGTGCCGCTTTACGAATCACAATCTGTGTCTGATTCTTCACCCCCACCGAAGTCTGCCCATCAACGGTCATCAAACAAGCGTGATCGGTCGAGGTCACGCGGATCCGGATGCGATCATCCCCGTGGAACAACAACGGCCGCGCCGCCAGTGACTGCGGCGCAATTGGCGAAGCGACGATCGCTTCCATGTTGGGATTCAGCAGCGGTCCTCCGACAGCCGAATTATACGCCGTCGATCCAGTCGGAGTAGAAATCACGAGCCCGTCAGCGCGATACGTCGATATGAATTCGTCATTGACAAACAGGTCAAGCTGAATCAACCGTGCCAGACTGCCGCGGTCAACCACGACATCATTCAGTGCGAAGAACTTCTTCTGTTCGGTGTCATCAACTATTGATGCTTCAAGCAGCATCCGCTGTTCGATCCGGTGCTTGCCGTTGACGATGTCCCGCAGCCGCAGCTCGACTTCGTCGGCCGAAACTTGTGTAAGGAACCCCAGTGACCCGAGATTGACTCCGAGGATCGGTGTTCCGGCAGAGCCAACCTCCCGCGAGGTTGCCAGCAGCGTGCCGTCGCCGCCCATCGACACTATAATATCGCACTCGGCCGCCATTCGGCCGCGCAAACTTAATCGTGAGTCATCTATCGAAAGAGCTCGCAAATCGTCGGCGAGTCGGTAGTCATGCCCGTTCTTTTCCGTCCAGTGGATCACCCTTTTAATAACATCATCGGCCCCCTGTCGCCGGCGATTGGCGATTATGCCGAATAACATCAGGGTTTGCCCTTGGCCGCGATCTTCACCGCAGCAATCCGATTCGTCGCGATCGGTGTCTCCGCGCTTACAGTTGGACTTGCACTATTATTATTGATTGCCACGATCCGCTCGACTGCGTCGGCGATCCCTTCTGGATGCAATTGCAACAACTCGAGCAGTTGCTCGCGACTGCCATGCTCGACAAATTCGTCTGGAATTCCCAGACGCAGAATGCGGATGTTCTTTCGTCCGTTGTCGGATAACCAGTCATTAATACCCGAACCGAATCCGCCGATTAGTGCGCCCTCTTCGATTGTCACAATTGACGTAAATCGGTTGGCGATTTCCGTCAACATCGTCTCGTCAAACGGCTTGACAAACCGGCAGTTGTAAACGGCAGCTTCGATCCCGCGCACCGCTAATAGCTCCGCTGCCTTGCACGCTTGGTCAACCATCGTTCCCACAGCCAAAATAGCGGTATCCTTGCCCTTACGGATCAGTTCCCACGTGCCCCAATCGAACATCGCTCGGTCAAGCTGAAGCTCAACTTCGGGTATATCGGCACGCGGCCAGCGAATCGCAATCGGCGCCGTGAAATTCTTCATCGCCAGATGCAGACTTTGCCGCAATTCCGTTCCGTCCTTCGGCGCAATAATTACCATTCCGGGAATCGGTCGCAGATAAGAAATATCAAAAGCCCCGTGATGCGTTGGACCATCATTTCCCGCCAGACCGGCGCGATCAAGTCCCAGCAATACCGGAAAATCTTGCAGCGCGATATCATGAATAACAGCGTCGTATGCCCTCTGCAAAAATGTCGAATACACGGCAAAGATCGGCTTCTTCCCTTCGCGTGAAAGCCCGGCCGCAAACACGCCGCCGTGCTGTTCGGCAATTCCAACATCGAAGAATCGCTCGGGGAACTCTTTGGCGAAGTCCGTCAATCCGGTTCCGGTCGGCATTGCTGCCGTAATCGCAACCACTTCGGGATGCTCCTTACCCAGCTCGATCATCGTCTTGGAGAAGACCTTTGTATAGGCCATACCCGCCGCCTTGTCCGACCGGCCGGTAATCTTGTCGAATTTGCTTACTCCATGCAAGCGGCACGAATCTTCTTCAGCAGGCTTGTAGCCCTTTCCCTTTTGTGTTCTCACATGAAGTAGAATCGGTCCATGCAGTGCCTTGATCTGTGCCAGCACCTTAACCAATCCTTCGACATCATGTCCGTCAATCGGCCCGAAATATCGGAAACCGAGCTTCTCAAAAATGATGCCCGGAACCAGGACACCCTTGACTGCTTCATCAATTCGGCCGACGACTTCACGGATTCTTGAACCTTTGCGAATCTTGCCGGTCAACTCCCAGATATGATCTTTGATCTTGTTGTATGTCTGGTCCGTCAGTAGCCCGGTGAGGTACTCCGACATCGCGCCGACATTCTTGTCAATCGACATCGAATTGTCGTTAAGAACGACAAGCATATTCCGGCCCGAGTGACCGAGATTGTTCAGCGCCTCAAAAGCCATTCCGCCGGTCATGGCGCCATCACCGATAATCGCAACTACGTGGTGCTTCTGCTGAGAAAGGTCTCGGCTCACCGCCATTCCAAATGCTGCGCTAATCGAAGTCGAAGCGTGTCCCGCGCCGTAAATGTCGTGCTCCGACTCGGTCGTCTTCGCAAACCCCGACAATCCGCCATATTGCCTTATGGTCAGCATCTGGTCAAGGCGCCCGGTGAGTATCTTATGGACGTAGCTCTGATGACCTGTATCCCAGACCAACCGGTCGGTCGGGCTGTCATACACGTAGTGAAGCGCAATCGACAACTCCACTACTCCGAGATTGCCTCCAAGATGACCACCTACCTGCGACAGAATTGACAACAATTCCTCGCGAATCTCCACTGCCACATCGGGTAGCGACTCGGGAGAGAGCTTCTTGAGATCCTGTGGGGAATTAATGCCCTTGAGAAAATCGGTCATATACGAGTGATACTCACAATCGGATAATTTGTTCGTTATTGTTCGCGGGCAATGATATAATCCGCCAGATTTAGGAATATCTCTTTTTCCGGGAAGTCTGTCAACATATCCTTGGCCTCCCGAATCAACTGCGCCGCAATCTGTTTTGACTTCTCTACTCCCACGACCTTGGGATAAGTCGCCTTTTCCAGTCTCGAATCTGCACCGACCGTCTTTCCCAACGTTTCGAAATCGCCTTCGACATCGAGAATGTCGTCAACAATCTGAAATGCCAATCCCAGTCGTTCGCCATACTGCGCCAGCTGCTCGACCACCTTATCCGGCGCATGCGCCAACAGTGCGCCGATCTTGATCGAGGCCGTAATCAATGCCGCCGTCTTGCGGCGATGAATACCCTCCACCTCGGCAAGCGTTACTGCCCTACCCTCGGCTTGAACATCCGCAACCTGTCCGCCAATCATCCCCTTGGTTCCGATAGCGCGACTGACCTCGGTGACAATTCGCGGATCGCCCGACTCCGCAAGTATTTCAAATGCCAGAGCATGAAGCGCATCTCCGGCGAGAACTGCAATGTACTCCGAAAACTTCTTATGCAAGGTCGGCTGTCCGCGGCGAAAATCATCATCATCCATGCACGGGAGATCGTCATGTATCAACGAATAGGTGTGGATCAATTCCAGCGCGCCCGCCGAGTCATATATCGAGTCGCCCACTCCGCCGCAGGCAAAAAACGATGACACCGCCAGCACCGGTCGCAAACGCTTGCCCCCGGCAAACACCGAGTACCGCATCGCTGCATGAAGTTCTTCCGGCGGGAGTGATTCCGGCGGCAGAAGCCGATCCAAATGCAGATCGACCTTCTCGCGAACTGCTTTAAAGGGCGAAACTCCCTGCCTTAACGTTTCAGGCATTAGGATTTTCCAGCGATTCAAGCTTGATATTGTTGTTTTCGACGACCAGTTTCTTGATCTCCGCTTCAACTGTCGCTAGACGCTCCGCGCAGAGTTTGCTCAATCGCATGCCCTCTTGGTAGAGCTTGATTGCTTCATCGAGCGGCAATTCCCCTTGCTCAAGCTTGCCGACGACATCTTCCAGCCGGCGCAGATTATCTTCAAATGTAGCAACTTTTTCAGCCAATTGACCCTCGAATTAGTCGGATGATGGGCGCAGTATAACGGATAAAATACGCAAAGCAATCGTTCTTGTGGGCGAAATCGACGGTTATTTATTCGATCACAGCACCGCAGGAACCGTCCGCCAGCCGGATATCAACCTTATCGCCGGCAACAAGTTCTCTCGCCTGTTTGACGATCGCCTGATCAGTGCGCCGGTGAATCACCGCGTACCCGCGTTTCAGCACCTTGTCGGGTGACAGTGCCTCCAGTTTGTGACCAAGCGTATCCAGCCTGGCGCTGGTCCGCAAGATACTCTTCTCGATTGCATTGCTCATCCGGGTATTCGCTTCATCCAGACGCTGCGAATATGGCTCAATCATCACTGCCGGCCGCAGGAATACTCGCGACTGCCTCAGGCGGCTCAATCGCTCGCTTCGCAGATCAACGTTTCTGCGCAGTGAACGCCGAAGGCGCTCATTGCTCTCGCTGACAAACTGCAGCAAGGCCGCACCATCAAATGTCGCCAACTCCGCCGCCGCCACGGCGCGCT
>CAZQBX010000050.1:0-24961 GCA_964592145.1 uncultured Ignavibacteria bacterium | reverse complement strand
ATATTTCCATTGCCTCGTATCAAGTCTTTTCTTACCTTTGCTCTCGGATTTGGATGATAGCCGAATATTGCTAAGTAGATGCAAACTGTTTGCTATTAGATAAATAGGAGAGTGAATAGAATGAGCAACCAACCTTCCGCCGTAATCTTGTCCGCTTGCCGGACAGCAATAGGCAAATTCCAGGGATCGTTGGCCGGTTTTACGGCTCCGCAGATCGGCGCATTTGCGATCAAAGAGGCCATCAAGCGCTCTGGCGTTGACCCGAAGGATGTTCAGGAGTGCATAATGGGTCATGTCGTTCAGGCGGGGGCCGGACAGGCGCCTGCCCGTCAAGCGGCCATCCACAGTGGATTACCGCCGGAAGTTGCGTGTATCACGATCAACAAGGTATGCGGTTCAGGGCTGAAATCAGTCATGCTTGCGACGCAGGCGATTAAGGCAGGTGACGCCGACCTAATCGTTGCAGGCGGCATGGAGTCAATGTCCAACGCTCCATATGCTCTTCCGAATGCACGCACCGGTTTTCGACTGGGCAATCAGCAGGCGGAAGACTTGATGATTAAGGACGGCCTCTGGGACTCTTTCAACAACTACCATATGGGCGGCGCCGCCGAATACACCCAGCAGAAGACGGGTATTCCGCGCGAGGAGCAGGATGAATATGCCTACAACTCACATCGTAAAGCTTGTGCTGCGATGGATTCCGGCAAATTCAAGGATGAAATCTTCGATGTGCTGATTCCACAGAGAAAGGGCGACCCAATTGCCTTCAATGTTGATGAGTCCCCTCGTCAGGATATTTCGGTCGATATGCTTGCCAAGCTGAAGCCGGCGTTTCAGAAGGACGGGACGGTAACGGCCGGAAACGCTCCGGGGTTGAATGATGGTGCTTCCGCACTGATTGTAAGTTCATCGGGCTATGCCGACGCCAATGGATTAAAACCGATCGCGCGTGTCACAGGGTATGCAGTTGCCGGTACGCCTCCGCAAGACTTATTCTTTGCCCCAATCTATGCTGTTCAGAAACTCATGAAGAAAATGAACGTCGATATCAACTACTTTGACCTGATCGAGGCAAACGAAGCGTTCAGTATTCAGGCGCTTGCCGACGGCAAAGCCCTTGGCTGGGATTGGAACCGGGTTAACGTAAATGGCGGCGCGGTTGCACTGGGTCATCCGATCGGCGCTTCGGGAGCGCGGATTTTGACGACGCTGATTTATGCATTGAAGGATCGTGGCAAAAAGACCGGAATGGCGACCCTTTGTTTGGGCGGCGGAAATGCCGTTGCTCTGGCGATTGAATTAGTCTAGGCGACTGGAAGAGGAAATATGATTGAGATCAAGACTGTCGCGGTGGCTGGCGCCGGCACCATGGGAAATGGTATCGCTCATGTCTTTGCACAAAAGGGCTATAGTGTTACGCTGATGGATGCGACTCCCGATTCTCTTATTCGGGGCGTCGAAATGATCAAACTCAATCTGGCGCGCCAAGTCAAACGTGAACTGATATCTAAAGCCGAAGCGGACGCCACATTGAGTCGGGTTAACGCAACCGGGAATCTAAAGGAAGCGGCTTCGGCACAATTAGTGGTTGAAGCCATTTATGAGGATTTTGCGGTCAAAAGCATGTTCTGGAAACAGATGGATGCAATTTGCCCGACTGACACGATCTTTGCATCAAACACGTCATCTCTGCCGATAACGCAGTTAGCGGCGACGACGCAAAGACCGGAACAGTTCATTGGTATGCATTTCATGAACCCGGTACCAGTGATGAAACTGGTGGAGATCATACGCGGCTTCCCGACGAGCAATGAGACTTGTGAGATCATAAAGGACCTGGCGATGAAGCTGGACAAGACTCCTGTTGAGGTCAATGACTATCCGGGATTCATCGCCAATCGAATTCTTCTGCCGATGATCAATGAGTCGATATATGCCTTGATGGAGGGCGTTTCCGGAAAAGAAGAGATCGACACAGTGATGAAGCTTGGGATGAACCATCCAATGGGACCGCTCACGCTAGCGGACTTCATCGGTCTGGATGTTTGCCTGGCAATTTTAGAGACTATGCATAGCGGTCTGGGCGACCCCAAGTACCGTCCTTGCCCACTGTTGAAGAAGATGGTTCAGGCGGGCTGGTTGGGTCGAAAGAGTGGTCGTGGGTTTTATTCTTATGGAAGTGCCGCGAATTAGAGCAGATGGTGCTGCAGCGATTTAGTGCGTGAATGAGTAAATGGTCGGATGAGGAGATTCCCGGTTTATGGATTTTAATTTAAGCGAAGACCACATCATGATGCGCGACACGGCGCGCGACTTTGCCGAGAAGCGGTTAAAACCGATAGCTGAAGAACTCGACGCAAGGGCAGAAATGCCTGCCGAACTCCTGAAAGAAACTGCGGAGTTGGGCTATTTCGGTTTGCTGGCGCCGGAAGAATACGGTGGACTGGGAGTCGACAGCTTAAGCTATGCGTTGACGATTGAAGAAATCTCCAAGGCATGCGCCGCGCATGCGATTACGTTATCGGTACACAACTCTCTGGTTATCAAAGCCATTAAAGGTTTTGGCACCGAAGAGCAGAAGAAGAAGTATCTTCCCAAGCTCGCTGCAGGCGAGATTATCGGTGCGTATTCACTCTCGGAACCGGGCGCAGGAACCGATGCCGGCTCTTTACAATGTCGCGCCATTCGAAGCGGAGACTACTATGTACTCAACGGAACCAAGAGTTGGGTCAGTTCCGCGGGATATGCGTCGGTGTTTATTGTCTTCGTTTTGACCAATCCTGATCAAGGAAAGCACGGAGTCTCGTGCTTGATTGTCGAGAAGGGTGCGCCGGGAATGTCGTTGGGTCAGTCGGAGAAGAAGATGGGACTGCGTGCCTCTGATACGCGCGAATTGTCCTTCATTGACTGCAAAATTCCGGTCGGGCAGTTGCTTGGCGAAGAGAATCGCGGACTTCGCGTGGCGTTTTCGCTTCTTGACGCCGGCCGCATCGGAGTAGCGGCGCAAGCGTTGGGGATTGCGCAGGCTGCCTATGATGAAGCCGTCTCCTATGCCCGTGAACGAAAGCAGTTTAATCAGCCGCTGATTAACTTCCAAGCCACGCAGTTTAAGATTGCCGAGATGGCGACTCGCATCGATGCAGCGCGACTACTGACCTATCGTGCTGCGGTGATGTATGATTCCGGCGTCTCTTGTCTCAAAGAGATTTCGATGGCGAAGTTGTTCGCCTCGCAGACGGCGAACTTCGTAGCTAATGAAGCGGTGCAAATACATGGCGGATACGGTTACGTCAAAGAGTATCCGGTTGAACGCTATTTCCGAGATGCCCGCGTTACGGAAATCTACGAAGGGACGACCGAGGCTCAAAAGATGGTCATTTCACGCGCTATTATCAACGAAGGGCAGTAATGTTCGCAGATTCTGACTACATTGACTTTCGCCAGCAGGTCCGGGACTTCTGTGAAAGGGAGATTGCACCGTTGGCAATTGGGGCTGACGAGAACCAGGTCTTCCCCAGCGCCGCAATCAAGAAGATCCATGAGCAGGGATGGTGGGCGGTTCAGATACCACAGGAATTCGGCGGGATGGGTGCTAATACGGTACAGTATTCGATCATCGTTGAAGAGCTCTGCCGCGTGTGCGGTTCGACTGGATTGACCGTAGCAGCACACAATTCTCTTGGTGCGGGCCCGATCTATAACTTCGGGACGAAAGAGCAGCAGAAGCGATACTTGCATTTCGGCGACAGCGAGCCATATTTGATAGCATTCGGACTGACCGAGCCCCAGGCCGGATCTGATGCCGGAGCAACCAAATCAGTTGCCGAACCTCATGGCGATCATTATATTCTGAACGGTACCAAGTGCTGGATCACTTCAGCAAACCTTTGTAAATACGCCATCGTCACTGCCCGCACCGACCGTAGCGGCGGCGTGAAGGGCATTTCGTCATTTGTGCTGGAGAAAGGCCTGGAAGGCTTTTCCGTCGGCAAGAAAGAAAATAAGATGGGTTGCCGCGGTTCGGACACGGCATTTCTGCATTTTGATGATGTCAAGGTGCCGAAAGCGAATCTGATAGGCGGCGAGGGGGACGGTTTCAAGCAGTTCATGAAGACGCTTGACGGTGGTCGAATCTCTATCGCCGCGATGGCGTTGGGGTTGGCGGTTGGGGCGTTTGAATCGGCTGCAAGGTATGCCGCTGCAAATTCGCAGTTTGATGAGCCGTTGGCTGATCAGCAGTGGGTGCAGTTTAAGCTTGCCGACATGGCCTGCCGGATCGAGGCGGCTCGCGGGTTGATATATGGCGCCAGCGTTATGAAGGACAAGGGCCAGAACTATTCCCAGCAGTCGGCAATGGCAAAGTTGTATGCTTCGGAGGTCTGCAACTTCTGCACCTTTGAGGCTATAAGTATTATAGGTGCCGATGCCACGTCATCCAAGTATCCGGTGGAGCGGATGTGGCGCGATATGAAATTGACTGAAATTGGCGAGGGAACATCGGAGATTCAAAGAATCGTAATCTCCCGCGCCATTCTAAAATCGATAGTAGTGAATTAATAGGTTCGGAGGAGGATGCATGGCATTTGATGAAGGCGGCAAGATTTGGATGAACGGCGAGTTTGTCGACTGGAAGGATGCCAAGATCCATGTCCTCTCGCATGTCGTTCATTATGGCAGCAGCGTCTTTGAAGGACTGCGCTGTTACAAGACGAAGAAGGGTTCGGCCATATTCCGCCTGGAAGACCATACCAAACGCTTATTCAATTCTGCCAAGATCTACCGAATGAAGATTCCTTTCACTGAAGCGCAATTGAATGAGGCGCAAATTGAATTGATTCGCTTGAACAAGAAAGAATCCTGTTATATCCGTCCCGTAGCGTATCGCGGATACAAGCAACTTGGTGTGGATCCGGCCGGATGCCCGATTGACGTGGCAATCGCCGTATGGGATTGGGGCAGCTATTTGGGCGGCGGTGCCATGGAAAATGGCGTTGATGTTTGTGTATCTTCCTGGCGCAGAATGGCACCGGATACATTTCCGGCCTTTGCCAAGAGCGGCGCCAACTATATGAACAGCCAGCTTATCAAGATGGAAGCTTTGGAACACGGATATGTTGAGGGTATAGCTCTCGACGTTCACGGTCTCGTTTCCGAAGGTTCCGGCGAGAACATCTTTGTGTATCATGAAGGCAACTTGATTACACCGCCATACAACGCTTCTATTCTCCCCGGCATCACAAGGCACACTGTGATTCAACTAGCGAAGGAGCTGGGCATCAAGGTGATCGAGCGCAACCTGCCGCGTGAGTTGCTTTATGTGGCAGACGAGGTTTTCTTCAGCGGATCTGCTGCAGAGATTACTCCAATTCGTTCGGTTGACAAGATCACCGTCGGATCGGGGAAAGCCGGCCCGATTGCCAGGAAGCTGCAAGCGGCTTTTGCAGACATCATTGAGAACGGTAACGACAAGCGCGGCTGGCTGACAAGAGTGTATTCTCATCAGACTGTAGGCGCGTAAACAATTACGTATTCTGATTGATCCGGGCGGCCGATTTTGGCCGCCCTTTTTTTTGTGACCTCGAGACTCATTCACAGAAACGTTGCGCTTGCGTGGAAAGTTTGGACGCGGTATAATCATGGCGATGAGAATTGCTATCGGCGCCGATCATAAAGGATTTCAACTGAAGGAGCATCTCAAGCGATATCTTCAGTCCCTGGGTCACGCAGTTACTGACTTTGGCACGGATTCAGAGGAATCGACGGATTACCCAGACTACGGAATGCGTGTTGCTCATGCGGTTGCCAATCGCGAAGTCGAACGCGGAATCACAGTTTGTTGGACCGGCAACGGCATGAACATGGTCGTTAACAAGCTGCCGGAAATCCGTGGTGCGTACGCCATGACCGAGGAGATGGCTATGCTCTCGCGTCAACACAACGACTCCAATGTCTTGACACTTGGTTCGAAATGGGTCGACAGCGGTTTGGCAGAGAAGATTGTCAAAGTCTGGCTGGATACGTCCTTTGAAGGCGGACGGCACGAAAAACGGATCAAGAAGTTCTCGATCAAGAGAAGCTAGTCTTTACTCCCTATTTGCGTTTACGATCCCCATCATTTATTTTTAACTCGTGAAAATCGATAAAAGACTACTGCCCGGTTGGATAGCCATTATCCTATTGACCATCATCACATCGTTTTGGATGATGTGGAGTTTCGGCGAGCTTTACTACGAAGCGTGGGGATTACCGTTTCACATGGCAATTCGCTACCTGCTTCCCGCATCAATTTGTTTTGCCTTGACCGTCCTTTGTTTGATTTGGCCGAGAGTCGGGGGATCGATTCTGATTGTCGTCGGCATTTGGTTCGGAATCTGGTGGATGCAACTGCAAATCTCTCGCGGTCAGACAGACCCGATCGGATTGGCACTTACGCTCTTCCTCAGCGCCGGTTTAGCGGTCATCGGAGGAATGTTCTGGTTTGATTGGAAAGTGCGCAAGAACATCGAGCCGGCGCCGCAGGTCCACCACAATTGGTTCAGGCGTAATCTTCGCTGGCTGATTGCCACCGGAATTCCGATTGGAATCGCGGTTGGCGCAACCGTGGGAAATGCGCCAATTCTCTTGTCTCGCCAAGATGATGGCATCCGCACGGAGCGATTAATCGAAGGCAACGGAGTTAGACTGATTTGGGCGCCGGAAGGTCCCGGCTGGGCGAAAGGCGCAGAAGGTGCCGGGTCAAATCTGGCATGGAATCAGATCGCGCTTTACGGTTTGCCGCCGGCAGGGACAGATTTGAAGTCCAAGGACGCTTTCCGGCACGCGAGCCAGGCCGAAATGGACACGTTCTGTCTTTGTCGTTACCTTTCAGCCGATGGTTCGACTTTGATGGATACTCCGCAAAACATCTGGCGGATGCCGACGACGGACGAAGTTGTACGATCGTTGGTTCGTCACGGAAAACACGCCGGATGCACCTGGGACGGAAAATCGTCGTTTGCTACCTGCGAGACGATTCCGGATAAGGAATCGCCGCTTTGGGCGACGGATTACTGGCCGATCTATATGTGGACTGCCAATGAGTATGACACAGCGCAAGCATATTTCGTCGGCTACAACGGCAGAGCGGTGACGCATCAGAATAAATGGTGGGGAAACCCTCGACACGGATTTCGCTGCGTACGCGAGCCGGACGAGAGTAGTGGACAGCCGATCGACACAACGACTTCAAAGTGACAATGAGACTCAATGACGAAATACTTCGTTTCACAAATCGTCCAAACTGCCGTTCTGCTCAATTCCGACGGAAATGTATTGATCCTTCGAACTCCAGAGGGCAAATGGCAGTTGCCGGGCGGACGGCTCAACGAGGGGGAGTCGTGGGAGGACGGTTTACGGCGCGAGATTCGCGAAGAAACGGGCATCGCTGATGTCGAGATTCTGTCGATTACGATGGTCGACAACTGGGAATTTCGCGGCGCATTGATGTACGGTGTCTACTTTCTTTGCAGGACCAGTGAAGCCAATGTGATAATCAGTGATGAGCATACGGCATTCCGGTGGATTGGCAGGGATGACGATCTCAATACAATAGAATTCTGGCATGAAAACCTGCGGGTGTTGACTTCACGAGCATTGGCGATGCCCCGCGGTCCAAAACTGTGACAGAAACTTGCCAATAATCGATCCTCTGTTCCTCAACTCGAATGAAATGATTGACTCGACTGCGAAAATCCCTTATATCTCCCCACGTTATGGATGACAACAAGAGACTGATCGATCAAGAGATAAAAGTTCTCGACCGCGGATTCGTCCGACTCGTTGACTTCATGGGTTCGGATGACTCGATCGTTGAGGCGGCGCGGGTGTCCTATGGGCACGGCACGAAAAAGCGTCGCGAGGACCGAGGACTGATTCGTTACCTGATGCGGCATCAGCATACGACACCGTTTGAGATGGTCGAGTTCAAGTTTCATGTCAAGCTTCCCATCTTCATCGCCCGTCAGTGGATTCGCCATCGTACGGCCAACGTTAATGAATACTCCGGTCGCTATTCGGTGATGGAAGACGATTTCTATGTCCCAAAGCCGGAAGATATCAAGCCGCAATCAACAACCAATCGCCAGGGCAGAGAAGAAGCCGATGTTGATCCGGCGGTGCGTGAATCGTTTTTGGCGTTTTTGAACACCAGCAATCGCCACTTGTATGATGAATATCTCAAAGCGATTGACGCCGGGGTAGCACGAGAGTTGGCGCGAATCAACTTGCCGCTGTCACTTTACACCCAATGGTATTGGAAAATTGACCTTCATAATCTTTTCCATTTCCTGAAGCTGCGGTTAGACGAACATGCGCAAGCCGAAATCCGCGAGTATGCAAAAGCGATGTCGCACTTCGTGAAACAAGTGGTTCCCGTTGCCTGGGAGGCATTTGAAGACTATCAATTGAATGCACAGCAATTCTCGTCAGTCGAGCTTGGGCTGTTGTTCAAGAATCTTAAGGAATTCGATCAGAGCGAAGACGCGCTTGTTGAGGCCGGTTTATCAAAGGGTGAAGCTCGCGAATTTCTGGAGAAGCTGGCACGGTTCAAGCGTTAATTGATTCAGACCGGCGCTACTTTCAGCACCGCGATCATATCCCTTTTCGCCCCTTGTGAATTGAACACCAATCTTCCAATCGCTGATTTTGAAGGAAGACCTCGTCCGCAATATGTGGACATCCCGAAGTCGCCTTCTTTCCTGAATCCAGACAGATAGTTTCGTGCACGATGCCGGCTGGCTCAACGAAGTTCTCAACGGGCAGATCCTCGTGCGCCGCTATCATGAAGTCGGTCCAAATCGGGAGTGCATTCGTCGATCCGGCCTGATTGTATCCAATTGAAGTTTTGTCATCGTAACCGATCCATACTCCAGCGGTAATTTGCGGCGTGAATCCAATAAACCAGTTATCACAGAAGTTATCGGAAGTACCTGTCTTGCCGCCGGCAGGACGTTGAAATCCGCGCGAACGAGCGGAGACGGCGGTGCCCTGGCCGTCATCCATCACAGATTGCATCAGACTCACTGCGATGTAAGATTCTGCCGGGTCTGCAACTGATTTGCGGGTCGCGGCATTGCTCTGTTCCAGCACGTTGCCGTAGCGGTCGACCACCTTGAGGATGAATCTTGGTTCGACATGAATTCCGAGATTAGCAAAACTGGTGTAGGCGCTCACGATCTCCAACAAAGAAGTCTCCGATGTTCCAATCGCCAGGGCGGCGTTTGGAGTGAGCGGGCTGGTGATTCCCAGCTTCTTTGCAGTTTCAATGACTCGGTCGACCCCGACTTGTTGAAGTAATTTAATCGCAATCAGGTTTCGTGACATGGCAAGTCCCTTGCGCATCGTCATTGGGCCGAGGTATTCGTCGTCGTAATTGCGTGGACTCCACACATCTGATCCAGGGATTGTCAGGGCAATCGGTGTGTCATAGAGAATGTCGCAGGCGTGCATGCCACTTCCAATAGCGGCCATGTAAACAAACGGCTTGAAAGTCGAACCTGGCTGGCGCTTCGCCTGGACTGCTCGGTTGAACTTCCATTTGCGGAAGTCCTTGCCGCCGACCAGTGACAGTATGTCGCCGGTCCGGTTGTCGATGGCGACAAAGGCTCCCTGTACGTCCTTGAACCGATATCCAGTGATGTTGCCAGCCGAATCATATTCAGCCACACTATACTCGGGATTTCCTAAGTGCTTACGTCGCTCCATTCGGGTCTGAAGCGAATCGACTTGTGCCACCAGCGAAGTTTCGACTGTCTTTTGTAGGCCGATATCAAGCGTAGTATAGACGGCGAGCCCGCCGCCGTAAAACTCATCCTCACCGTACTTCTCGACCAGATACTGACGGACCATTTCGGTGAAGTAGGGAGCTTCGCCGGAGTTATCCAATGAGAAATCGAGCTTGATTGGCAGTTTCTTCAAACTGTCGGTCATCGCCGCGTTGATGTAGCCTTCATCTCTCATTCTGGAGAGTACATAGTTTCGGCGGTTTAATGCGCGATCAGCATGATTGACCGGTGAGTATCTAGCAGGCGCATTGACGATCGCAATCAGTAGTGCCGACTCTTCGATTTGAAGAGCTTCCGTACTCTTGTTAAAATAAGTTCGAGATGCTGTCTCTATTCCGTAGGCGCCGTGGCCATAGTAGTAGGTATTCAAGTACATTTCAAGAATCTCGTTCTTGGAATAGGTGCGTTCGATCTTAATGGCTGTCAATGCCTCCTTGATCTTGCGCTCGAGCGAAATCTCGCGATCATAGAATAACATGCGGGAGAGTTGCTGCGTAATCGTCGATCCTCCGCCGCCGGATCCAAAGCCGGAGAAGAGATTTCGGAAGATTGCCCGCAAAACACCTCGCCAGTCAACTCCCCAATGTTTGAAGAAGTGGTCGTCCTCAGTAGCGACTAACGCTTGGACGAGATGCGCCGGAATCTTGCTGTAGGGTACAAGTGTTCGATTTTCATAGTGGTATTTCTGGAGCAGGTCCCCGTGAATATCGAATATGCGGGTTACAACGGCTGGTTCGATGTTGTAAATCTCTTCAATTGAAGGAAGTTCATCTTGATAACTATAGGCAAGTGCAACCCCAACACCGCCGACTGTCAGCAGCGCTAACATGACAATCATATAGAACTTGTATAGCCGAGTCTGATTCATTCCACTCCCAATTGCTAATTCTTATACTACTGGACAATACAGGCAAGACAATAAAAAAGCTTGATCTAATTTGGCAACTAGTGGTGTTCCAACGTCTTCGGATTACGTGATCGCGACTGGACCTAAATCAGGATATCTGCCGCGAGATTCAGATTCCGATCGAGTTTCTGATTGGTATTGACCGCAGTCTTTTTCAATAACAGGAATCAAGAAACTGCAAGAAATTGCTAATCCTGATAATGGCGAACATCGTATCATATGCCGGACTTTTGAAATGTATTTGGTCCGGGGATTGCCGAATTGCTGACGCACAGATAAGTTGATGTGTTTCGGCGGCTTAGCGCGATCTTGGCGCTCTCAGGAACGTGGGCCAGTCGCATTAATATCACTACAAGTAACTGGATTCACCATAGATTAAATGGCACGTTACTTGCGGGGCTTAGGCTGGAATAGAATTTGGAGGGTCGATGAGATACCTTAGTGTTATCATCGTGATTTTGGCGTCGACGTCATTCTTGTTCGCAGATGAATTGTCCGCACGCGATGGCAGCCTGTTTCAGCAACGAATGAGCCGTCGCCATCAGGTCGTCAGCACGCAACTTGAAAGCGGGCTCGCTGAATCTGATTATTCAATGTCGGCATTGCAGCGACGTGCCGAAGGGCTTTTTAGCGACCTGAAGATCAATACTGACAACTTATCATCAACATTTGATCAACGTAACTGCGATATTGCGCACTTCGCCGATGGTAAGGGTGTTGTGGTTTGGGAGGACGAGCGCAATGGCATCTGGCGCATTGCTGCCCAACCAATCAATCTCTCGGGGGCGGCGGTCGGAGCAAATCGATTTCTTGATGGGGGTGTTCCGCCTGTTACGCTTCAACAATCGCGCGTTGCGGCTAATGCCGCCGGCATTGTAGTTATTATTTATTTGAAAGGTAGTGACAATGGCCTGTACGGGAGAACCTACGACTACAGCTTAGGGTCTGGTGGAGCGGAATTTCGCATTGACGACGCTACGCCCGGCAACTTCATAAATCAACCGGAGATTGCTCTGATCTCCGGAAATCGCTTCGTAGTCGTTTGGGAAGACTCGCGCGACGGATCGAACATCTTTGCACAGCTACTGAGTTCCAACGGTGCCATCTCCGGTGGGAATTTTCAAGTAAATGCAGATCTCGACTCGCCATACCGCATTGCACCTGCCGTAGTTTCAACACTCGCCGGTGATTTCGGAGTCGTATGGGAAGATGGTCGATCCGGAAATGGCGACGTGTATTTTCGAATCTTCACTGACGTTGGTACGCCACTCTTTCCTGAATTGCTGCTTGACGCCACTTTTGCTTCGGACTACCAATTCATGCCTAAGTTGACTTTTCTGAAAGGCACCGGGTATCTCGCAGTTTGGATTTCTGATCGTAACGGCGGGCAGTCGGTATACGGGCAATTGATTTCAACGTCTTCAGCACCCATCGGAAGTACGTTTCGTGTCAACGATTCAGACACCGACGTGTGTTGGGATCTAAACACCGAAGGCACTGCTGATTCCGGAGCTGTCTGTGTGTGGGCGGAGTATTCGACGACGGCCTCCATTGAAATCCAGAAGATAAACAAGAACGGGGCAACGGTTGGCGGAAACTCCAAACTCGAGGACAGCGGGCTTCTGCGCGAGCGCGCGTTTCCGGCTATTGCCAGAGGTGCGACCGGTTTCACGGCAGTCTGGGTCGACCAACGAAACGGGAATCTCGATCTTTTCGCACAACGCCTCTCGTCGAGCCTGGAAAAGACGAACAGTAATTACATTATCAATGACGACGTAAATGGGGCGCAGCAATTGGCTCCCGGTATCACTGGGATTACATCCAGCACTTTGGCGCTGGTCTGGCAGGACCGACGTACCGATCAGGGAGACATCATGCTGCAGATTCTAAGTTCCTCCGGTACTCCGTTAGGTTTTGTCACTAAAGTGAATGACGATCTCGGCACGGCAATACAGAAAAACCCTCAAGTTGGCGCCGCAGGTTCCGGCGTCATTTGGACAGTGTGGGAAGATGCTCGTACCAGCGGCGGTTTACAGGGACAGAACATTTTGGCTCAGAAATTCAATGGAACGGGCGTGGCGCAGGGTGCAAACATATTGGTCAACGACGACGGTACATCGCGCCCAAAGAGCTTTCCCGATCTCGATGTGATTCCTGACGGGCGAGCAGTCTGCGCCTGGATCGATGAGCGCGATAATTCGCGCCAAATCTACGCACAGGGATACTCCTCTAATGGTGCAACACTTGGCTCGAATTTCAGAGTCACAAACGCTACAGCGATGACCGAGAATTTCGAACCGCACATTGCGGCTCGGAACGATGGGTCATTTGTGGTCACTTGGTTATCGATAATTGACGGTAGGAAAGTGGCTTACTTTCAGCGATACAGTAGCCCGAATGTGCCTTCGGGTACGGTACACATGATCGAAATCGATACTGCAAACGTTCAGATTCTTGATGTCGATATCTGTGCGAACTATGCCGACCACCGTTTTTACGTGGCGACCGTTGAAAATGAGAATGGGCAGATAAATATCAAGATGTACGGCTACGATGCAGTTGGAGTTCCGATTACCGGTGCCGTGACAGTCACCGATGTGCCCGGCTCGTATTCAGATGTTCGTATTACGACAGATGTCGATGACGGCATCCTGATTACGTGGCTGAAATCAAGTACGACCGGCAATCGCGGCCAGATGCAAGTGATGAGAAATGATGGGTTTGCGTTGGGTGGCAACCTGCCGACCAGCGCGAGTGCACTAAATCGCGTCGAGAGCTCGCCAGTAGGCGCAATGATCGGCGGCTACTACTTTATTGTTTGGGCCGATAATCGCAACGCCAATGCGGGTTTCGACGTATTTGTCAACTCATTGCAGTACACTGGAACAGACTCAGAAGATGAAATCGACGTTGTTCTTCCGAGAGGATTCGAGTTACAGCAGAACTTCCCGAATCCTTTCAATCCTGAAACAACTATCAGTTACTCCCTGCAAAACCCGGGCTTTGTCCGACTGACGCTGTACAATCTTCTAGGGCAAGAGGTTTGCCGGCTTGTTGATGAATACCAGCAAACGGGAGATTATGAAGTCATTTGGAATCCGACCGCGAACGAATACTCTGCTGCATCAGGGATCTACTTCTACCGACTCTCCGTCGGAACTGAGTCATTGACTCGGAAAATGACACTCTTGAAATAATCCCGACTACCACTTGATTCAGAGATATGGGGCGACCTCAAGTCGCCCTTTTTTCGTTTGGTTTCGGGATTCAAGTCCGACGCGCAAAGCAAACTTGCATTGACAGCCTCTCTTGCAGTAATTTACTCTTGACAGCTTGCACTCTAATACGTTGATTGATAAGGGTGGTTGGGTTACACTATTTCTATTCAAAAGTAACACTCTAGGTCAAATCTTTTTACTTCGACGTTTCGAGTCGTAGGTTAGAATGCGTTTAAATCTGCTTACTAAGACAATTCGATACACAACCTTATTGGATGAGGGAGGTTCGTTATGAGACGAGCAGGAGTAATATCCTCTATTCTGCTGGCTCTGTTTCTCTTGGCAGGGACTGCACTGGGACAGGACGCCGGGATACCGGATACAGTGCGGGCCGGTAAAGTCGCCACAAATGCAGGTTTGAAAGTGGGATTACCGGTCACGGCGTACACCGACAATCCGATTGCCGGCTACTCAATTGGGCTGACTTGGAACTCAAGCGCAATAACCTATGATTCGGTGTCTTATATCGGGACACGGCTACCTCCCGGGTCACGAATCAATCCCAACGTCGACAATATTAACAGGCGAATTCTCGTTGGATTTGCTGATTTCAGTGCGGAAAATCCGCTTACACCAGGTGATGGTCTTCTTTACACCATCTGGTACACGGTTAGCGGTGCCGCCGCCGATCAATTCGTAATCTTTGATAGTACCTTTGTACCTCCAGCCGGAGACTTTGAAATGTCGCCTCAAGTCGGGAACGGCTTCAGGCCGCAATTCAAAGCCGGTGAAATCAAGATTGGAAATCCGCAGCCGCCGGCGATTATCCAGTTGAGTCAGCCCTCGTTTACCTTTAACGGGCAAGTGGGCCAGGGAAATCCGCCATCACAAATTCAGAACATCACGAATATTGGCGGCCAAACTTTAAACTGGACGTCAACGAAGTTGAGTTCCTGGTTGGTGCTGTCGCCGTCGACTGGGACTGCACCGACGGCAATGGTTGTTTCTGTAAATACAGCATCTCTGGGAGCGGGCACGTTTTACGATACAGTGAGCATTTCCGCCGGAAATGCGAGTAACAGCCCGCAGAAGTTTGTAGTTACTCTCAATATGACAATTCCGCCGCCGACAATTCAGCTTGTGCCGGATAGTCTGCGATTCCAGGGACTGGAGAACGGTACAAATCCAGCGGGCCAAGCCTTTGCGATCAATAATATTGGTCAAGGGATCTTGAATTGGACTGCAACCGAAACAGCGGGCTGGTTCTCGCTTTCGGCCTATAACGGAACTGCACCTTCAAATGTTACGGTAAACATTGACAACACCGGATTGACAGCCGGAGTCTATGTCGATTCAATTCTGATCAGCGACCCAACCGCAACAAACAGTCCGCGCCGTGTGAAGGTAGTTTTTGAATTGTTCTCGGCGTTTCCGGTGATTGAGTTCTCGCCTGACTCCATTTTCGTTGTTGGTTCCGACACGCAGGATCCGGCAAGTCGGATTCTGTACATCGAGAATAACGGCGGCGGTGTGATGAACTGGACGCTCACGAAGAAAACGAGTTGGTTGACTTTGAGCACTAATTCCGGGACGGCCGAACAAGGAACTCCGGCGCCAGTGACCTTGACATTCAATCGCAACTTGGTGGATTTCGGCAAAAATTATGACACCATCACCATTAGTTCGAATAATGCCATCAATTCGCCGAGGAGAGTCGCAGTAACTTTCTGGAAGATGGAAGTTCCGCAGAATCTCACGGTCAGCAGGTCATCGCTTTCATTCATCGAAGTTGAGTGTGGCAGCTATCCAGGTATTCCAGCGCAGACCTTTACCGTGAATCAGGCGGTGTCATTCCCGCCGCTCAACTGGTCGCTAACCTATACCCAACCCTGGCTGGTTGTGACACCCACTGCTGCAGCGAATCCGTCAACCGTGACTGTCCGAGTATTGGTTGAAGGGTTGTCACCGGGCATCTATCGCGATACGATTGTGGTGTCGTCGGATGTTTCTCTTGATCCGCCGCGTCGAATCCCGGTAACATTCACCGTAAGCCCGACACCCGGTATTGCCGAGCTTTACTTGTCGCAGGATTCTCTGCTCTATCTCTACAAATATACACAGTTGGGCAGCGCCTTGCAGTCAGTGGCCATCTTCAATATTTTCGGAGGCTGCGTAGATTGGACGGCGTCGGGCGACGTTGCCTGGTTAACGCCAATTCCAACCTCGGGAACCACGCTTGACAGCATTGCCGTGCGGACGGATCCGGTTGGATTGAGCCTTGGCCGGCACACCGGTAACCTGGTAATCAACTCTTCGACGGCCACCAATACGCCGTTCACTATGCCGGTTGTCGTATGGATTTATACCTTTGGCGACGCCAACGGTAATGGTATCGTAAATGTGTCCGACGTAACCTACTTGATTAATTACATCTTTGCGGGCGGTCCGGCGCCGGTGCCGTTGTTCATCACGGGCGACGTCAATTGCGATCGCGAAACTAACGTAGCCGACGTGGTTTACTTGATCAACTGGATTTATCTGGGTGGTCCGGAACCTTGTCTATATTAGCGACATAGCGTTGATTCCTCTGAAGGGTTATGGGAGTTGCCTCCCGTAACCCTTTTTTTCTTATCGTTTAGCGAAGGTTGCCGGTCTGGCCGTCTTTTCGCGGAAAAAGACCTTGCAGGCAACAAAAAATCACTTTAATCTAAGCGAGCAAAACTGGGAAGTGGGCAATGTTTTTCGGGTTTGTTATTCTTGCGTTGGGCGTGTTGTTTCTACTGCGAAATCTTGGTGTCGTCAGCGGCGACATCTGGGACTTCCTGTGGCCAATCGCAGTGATCGCACTCGGAATCTCGATACTATTCAAGAAGCGTCAGTAAGACGCTTCAACATACTTACCTTAGCAGAGTCGTCTGCGATCGAATGATGCAGTCGGGTGTCCCTTGGCGGGAGGGTTTACAATGAAGTTTGATCTTTACGGCATTTTTATAATCGTATCGGCAGCGGTGCTGCTGTTCTTCGTGCCACGCTTTCGCAGGCGACTGAAGGGAGTGGCAGACAGCGGTTGGCAGAAGATAACAACCGGGCTTCTGTTGTTTCTGTTTGCTGGCTTGATACAGCTATTGCTTGGCGTGCCGGCCTTCGTGAATCAGTTTCTTCCTTCGGTAAGCTATTGGATGATCGCTGTGTCGCAGCTGTTGATCGCCGCAGGTCTACTCTGTCTGATTTGGGGGGTGGGCAATATTGCTTCCTCGATGCATCAGAGCGAAGTGCAGAAGAGCGACGATGAGGAATGGCGATCCCTGTACCTCAACATCCAGGATCTTTCGCAGCAACCCTTCTCGTTCGTCGAGATTCTCAATTTGAGCATTAATCAACTTCTGAAGAAAGCTGAAGCAGAGGGCACAGCTGTAGTCCTTTTTAAGGAGAATAGTGAAGAACTGATTCTGGCAGCATTCTCAAACATCGCGCCGGAAATCACCAAGCGACTTGAACGGCTGAATGTCGGCGGGGACGTCTTTGGGCGTGTGCAAAAGCTGGGTCGGGTTCAGAATGTTGTGAACCTCTCGGATGCAGACCAGGCTACGGCCAGTTTGTTCTCCGGTTCTGAATTCCTGTCGATCTCGGTATTCCCGTTGCGTGCGCGAGATCGCATTCTCGGATCAATTGCTCTGCTCTCTACCAAGCCGTTTCACTTTAATCAAAGACGGGTCACAGCCATCAATGTAGCAAGTAATCACCTTGCTTCACTCTTGGAGTCGGTTCGCAACGAGAAAGAAATACTCCGTCTGAAAGACAGACTCAAACCGTCAGAGGAGGCTAAGCGCATCACCGAGGAGTTATTCTTCCGACGGGGTATGGGGAGCAACCTGGAGTTGCGCGAGGCGGTAGAGTTTGAGCGGGTACGAAAGTTTTTCGACGCCGATTGTATCAAGCTGGTGTTGCGCGATCAAGATGGCGAGTTCAGAATTCAGGCTTCATCCGGTGGCGCAGAGACCGGTCTACTACTGGATCGCCGTAAATTGGACGGCATCAGCCGTTCGGTAAGTGAACGAAAATTGTTGCTGTTGACCTCACCAAAATCCACACCGGCAGGGAAGGGATTCGACTCAGTTCCACGACAGACGTTGTTTGTTCCTATTCCTTATCCCGAACGTGAGGATTTGGTTTTACTTCTTGAGAGCGAGAGTGCATCACTTGAATTCTCTGAAGAGAAGCTATCTGCTGTCCGAGTCGCATCGGTATATCTTGCCGATCTTCATTTCCTTTTCATGGCTAAGCGGGATGGCGACAATTATCGTAACTCGGTCCAGCAGTTGGAATCGCACCTGCGAAGAATTCTTGAGTCGTCGACGCCCGACCATGTCGTTGATGCTTTGGCCGAGATTTCTACTAAACTGATCCCGGCACAGAGAGCCCGGCTGATTTCGATTGAGATGGCTTCGAAGTCCGGTAATATCCACAGGGCCGAAAGCAATGGATTCAAGTTTCCGTCGGACCTGACAAAGATCCGTCAACAAGTCCTGATTGTTACAATGTTGGCAAACTCAATGCACGGCGAGGAGCATGAGAGTCTCGTAACCAAAACACTTCTCGTCGAACGCGCTCCGATCGAGCAACAGCCCCAGCTGCTCAAGGCGATTTCTGAGCTTCCTGAATCACTGCACCAAATTACGGTGCCGCTTCGTGCGGGCGACCGGATGTATGGGGCAGTCTTACTGTACAACGGCACCGAAGCTGGTGGATCGCGCGAAGGCATTGAGCTTTACCGACGGGTTGCCGACCTGGCGGCACTTAAACTGGACATTCTGAATCGCAGCGAGAACCCCGGCAAGGTTGCCGAGTCCACCGGAGCAAGCGTCCCACCCAATGTGTCAACAGAAAGCAGTAGTGTTATCGTGCCCAGCAATGGGACTTCGCCAATTGATTTCTTGACGTGGCACCGTATTGAGAGCAATGTCGATACCACCAAGCTTGGCGTCGAAACTCCCGAGACACTTCGGGCAATTGAATCACTTGTCGAGCACCTGTTCGGAAGTTCTCCCGAGGCAAGACTGTATTTATCCGCATTCGAAGACTCGCAACATCGAAATTTTCAAGTCACTACAAGCGAAATTGAGATGCGCAGATTTCGTGACCGAATTTTAGAGCCGCAGAATTGGCAATCAACCGGTTTGGCAATGGATTTTCCCGAGAGTTTCCGTAACGTCGTCGGGGAGTACTCCGTTTCGAGTCCGAACGGGCGCTTAGAGTCTATTGTTTGGCGGGTCCCGCGTGATCATCGCAAGAGAGAAAAACAGCGCAGTTTAAGTATACTTGGCATTGACGATCAAGAAGTCATACGCGAGTTACTCTCGAATATCATCTCGCGCATGGGACACAAGATAACTACAGTCGAAACGGGTCAGGAAGCATTGCGGTTGTTTCGACAGGAGTCTTTCGACCTGGTGATCGCTGAAGCAGGACTTCCCGACATCAGCGGCTGGTCGATCTCAGAACAGGTGAAAAAGCACTCACCACGGACTCCGGTTATCATTCTTTCCGGTTGGGATAACATGGCCGATCTGGAAAAGGCTCATGCCGGACACGCCGACTTTGTACTCACGAAACCCTTCAAAATGGAACAATTGGGCAAGGTTATCGGGGCCGCCTGCCAAATGATCACGGCCTGACGATTGCACTTCAGTTCGTTGCTTCGCAGCCGATAAATAGAGAAAGCAGTGTAACAGCCTTTCTCTTGATGGTGGTGCAATGGACAAGATTCGCCTTCTCGATAGTGTAGACTCTTCCAAAGACTTACTCTCCATTCCAGACACTCTCGTCAAGGTTCTGGAAGCCGTATCTTCTGAAGAGACTTCCCCCGACCAGATCGCAAATATCATCTTAAAGGATCCGTCATTGACTGCGAAAGTCTTAAAGATGGCGAATTCGAGCTACTACTGCCGCACTGCGGCAATCAAGACAGTTCATCAGGGAATCAGAGTCATGGGCGCCAATGCTATCAAATGCATTGCGTTATCAGTGTCGGTTTTTACGCCACCAAAGAAAGGCGCAGCGTTAAGCGAGGAGACGCTGCGGCACTTCTATTTCCACTGCATCGGTGTGGGATTATTGGCGCGACGGATTGCCCAGGAGCTGGGACAAAAGAACCCGGAAGAAGCCTTTGTAGCCGGACTGCTCCATGACATTGGCAAGCTGTACATAATGAACGGCTATCCAGAACTTTATGCCAGAGTCGCGCAGTCGGAGGAAGCCGGTGAGGACATTCTCGAGGCGGAACGGAAGATTTTTGACGTCGATCACGCCGAACTCGGCAGCGTCATTGCCAATCGTTGGCACTTGCCTGAAGATTTGCAGCGAGTCATTCGGAGTCATCATCAACTGCAGCAGGAAAACCGCGAAGATATGCTCTTGACGGTGATCAAACTCGCCAATATCCTGGCCAGGAACATCCAGACTCCAAATCTCAAAGTAATCGAACGCAATGCGCAATATGTCCACGAACTCGCGACAAAACTGGGGCTTACACGCGAATTTCTCGACGGACTGGCGTTTGAACTGCTCGATGACACGATCACAGCAGCCGGGCACATCGGCATTGACATAGGAAATCAGAATGAGTTGTTGAGTCGGGCCAATCGGGAATTGTGCAAGTCCTACATGATGATTGAAGGGCTCTTCAAGGCGCGACAGGAGCTTTCCGGCAAACTCCTGGCGGAGGAAAGATTAGCGGGGATGATTCGCTCCAAGAACATCGCTATTGCCACGCTCTCGCACTATCTCAATAATGTTGCGACGGCCATTAGCGGCCGCGTACAGCTCTTGCAAATGGGTATCCAGCGCGGTGATATTGACGACAAGAGTGGACGAATCCCTGCATCGTTAGCAGTAATTGAGAACTCGATTCTGAAGATACTGGCAGTTTTGGCCGAGTTGAAGGCGGTCTCCCGTTTTGACGATCAAGAGTTCTACAATGATTCGGATGCAATCAACATCGATAAGCGTATTAAAGAACGGATGGATGCGTTTGACAGCACCATGGTTGGCTCTTAATGCCCTGTCCGATGAAAACTCAGTATGCCGTCGGCAGCATGAACGCCGGCGGCTTTTTTTATGATTGAAACAATTCCATTTGCGAAAATCTCCAAAGAAAGATAATATGCGTCTATGTTGAAAACTACAGCTGTCGGAAACTACCCAAAACTCCCTTCGGCAAAGGGACAAGTCAATATCCGCAAGACTCTTCATCGGTTTGATAAGAAGGAAATCAGCAGGGCGGAGCTGGACGAGGCATTTGATGCCGTAACAGTCCGAGTACTCGCGGAACAAATCGACGCCGGGATTGACCTGCCGACCAACGGGCAAATTCGCTGGGACGACATTGTGACGCCCATTGCGAAGAACCTTGAGGGCTTTGAGATTGGCGGATTATTGCGGTGGTTTGATAACAATGTTTACTACCGGAAGCCGAAGATCACGGGAGCTGTGAAATGGCGAAGTCCCATCACTGTCCGCGAATTCCAGTTTGCACAGAAGAACGCCGGGAGGCGGGTCAAAGCGGTTCTACCCGCCCCATACAGTTTCGCGCAGCTCTGTGATAATTCACACTATGGCGAACATGCGGCACTTTTGGCTGACTTGAGCGAAGCCCTGCGCAGCGAAGCGAAAGCGCTGATCGATGTAGGCGCAACGCACATTCAATTCGATGATCCGTGCCTGCCGTATTCGCCGTCCGATGCCGCTGGAGCGGTTGCAGCCTTGAATAGCGTTATCGCCGGCCTGAAGGCAGAATTCTGGACATGTTATTATTTCAGCAATATCACCAAATTGGCGGAAAGCCTGGAGCAATTGCAGGTGAATGTCGTTGCTGCAGATTGTGTTTCACATCCGCAGAATGTCGAGGTATTGTCATCGCTTGGTAACAAGTTCAGCTGTTGTTTTGGTATCGTTGATGCTCGAAACATCAAGATGGAACGAGCCGAGCAGTTGCAGCCATTATTGACTAAGATTGCAGCGCGCATGCCCAATGCTTACGTAAGTCCGTCCTGTGGCCTCGAGTTTCTTCCGCACCGGGAAGCAGTAGCCAAGCTGAAGTTATTGACGGGTGCAGTATCCGCTTTCAATGGAGGACGTGGCAATGCTTGAGACAACAAGTGTAGGAAGTTTTCCCAAGCCGGAATACCTACAAAAAGCGCGTACGGCGTTCTCTCTAAACAAGATTTCACACCAACAGCTTGTCGAGTTGGAATTACAGGCAACGCGCGAGATTATCGCCCTTCAGGAGGAAATCGGCATCGATATCCTGGTGCACGGTGAGATGGAGCGCGGCGATATGACCACCTACTTCGCTGAAAAGCTCGAGGGAATGGGGATCAGCGACCTGGTAAGATCATATGGAAACCGCTATTATCGCAAACCGATCGTTGCCGGGGCACTAAAGCGTCCGCAGGCTATGACGGTTGAGATGTATAAATACTCACAATCGCTGACGAAGAAACCGGTCAAAGGAATGCTGACCGGGCCTTACACGATGTGCGATTGGTCGTTCAACACACACTACGAGACGCGCCGCGACGTGGTATTGGCGTTTGCGCGACTGCTGCACGATGAGGTCAAGGACCTCGAAAACGCCGGAGCCCGCTATATTCAGATTGATGAGCCGGCAATATCGACTCGACCGGAGGAGCTTGAAATCGCAATTGAGGCAATGGGAATCGTTACCGCGGGAATCAAAGCGATGACGATTTCTCATATCTGTTATGGGGATTTCAAGACGATTTATCCACGCATTCTTGAATTGCCGGTGGATCAACTCGATTTGGAGTTTGCCAATTCCGGTTATTCTAATCTCGATGTATTCAAGGTTCCAAAGTTCACAAAACAGATCGCTTACGGAGTGCTTGACATTCACAGCCACCGGATTGAGAACGTCGAGGAAATTGTCGCAGGCATCAAGAAGGGCTTGGAAGTGTTTGATGCAGAACTGATGATGATTGATCCTGATTGCGGCCTCAAGACGCGCACCCTGGAAGAATCCTCCGCAAAGCTGCGCAACATGGTTGCGGCGGTAAAGCTCGTCAAGACCGAACTCGGCCTCTAACAGACGCACATGTCAAATGCATTTTTGAGTCGCCTGAAGCAGGGCGCTGTTCTCGGTGATGGCGCTATGGGGACGTACCTGTATACCAAAGGTGTCTCTTTCAATCATTGCTTTGATCATCTGAATCTCACCGATCCGCAGCTCATTGGTTCCATTCATGAAGAGTATATCAATGCCGGCAGTGATCTGATCGAAACCAATACTTACGGAGCCAATCGACTCAAGCTCGCACAGCACGGATTGGAGGGTCTCGTTCGTGAAATCAATATTCGCGGAGTAAAGATCGCCCGTGACCGACGTGAAATCTCCGGCAAGGATATTCTGGTCGCCGGCTCAATTGGTCCGCTGGGAAAGCTGATCGGACGATTTGGTGGACTGACACAGTCGGAGGCCAGAAGTCTTTTTTCCGAACAGGCAGAGGCGTTGTTAGAGGGTGGAGTCGACTTGTTCATGGTCGAGACCATTCCTGATGTTGAAGAACTAAGATTGGCAGTTGAGGAGATACGCAAGATTTGCGACCTGCCGATTTCAGGCCAGGTCAGCATCAATGACGAACTAACGACAATTCGCGGCAACTCGCCCCTCGAAGTATTGGAGGCTTCGAAGGAACTCAGACTTGATGTTCTGGGTGCAAATTGCTCGGTCGGTCCGCAACGAATCTACGACTTTGTTGCGTTGCTTCATGGCATGACCGAGACTCCTCTTTCAGCCCTTCCCAACGCGGGGCTGCCAAAATACAACGAAGGCAGGTTTTTCTATGTTTCTTCGCCGGAGTACTTCGCCGAATATTGCGGCAAATTCTTGAATCTGGGAGTTTCGATTGTCGGCGGATGTTGCGGCACGACTCCCGACCACATCCGCGCAATGAGGCGAGTCATTGGTTCATTCCAGAGAATTGCGGTTGCGCCCCCGGACATCGAAGTCGGCGAAGAGCGTAAAGAGCGCGACTCCATTACAACGGATGCAAGGATTTCGGACTTCGCTGCCAAACTTGGAAAAAAGTTTGTCGTGTCAGTTGAAATCGACCCGCCGCGCGGAGCCAACGCCGAGAAGATATTGAAAGCGGCCGCCAAGCTCAAGGAGAGCGGTGTCGATGCGGTGAACATCGCGGATTCGCCGATGGCGAGAACGCGGATGAGCTGTTTGGCGGTGTCGGGCTTAATCTGCGCCCAGACCAAGATCGATGTAATTCTGCACTTCACTTGCCGCGACAGAAACTTGATGGGACTGCAATCGGATCTGATCGGCGCCCATGCGTTGGGGGTACGAAACATCCTGGCGCTGACCGGCGACCCGCCCTCGCTCGGGGATTATCCCAACGCCACCGCGGTCTACGATGTCGACGCTATCGGGTTGGTGGACATCATTGCCCGATTGAATAATGGAACTGACCTCGCGGGAAATCCGATTGGGTCGAACACAGAATTCTCTATCGGAGTCGCAATCAATCCCACGCCGGCGACACTTACACAAGAGTTGGAACGATTAGAAAAGAAGATCGCTGCCGGGGCTCAATTCGCAATGACGCAGCCCCTCTACGAATTGGATGTGCTTGAGCAGTTTCTAAATCGAACCAGTCACCTACGCATTCCAATACTGCTTGGCTTATTGCCGCTGCAGTCCTACCGTCATGCGGAATTCCTGCACAATGAAGTCCCGGGGATCGAGATTCCGGCGCAGCTGCGCCAGGCGCTGAATGAAGCCGGCAAGGATGCCGCGCAGGTTGGAATTGACTCGTGCAAGAACTTGTTGTCCCGCGCCCGGGCTCTGGTTCAAGGCGCATATCTAATGCCTTCTTTTGGTCGATTCGAAACCGTTCTAAAAGTCTTGGAATAAGCTCGCAATAGCATTATCAAATAGCTTGAACAAGATTGGGGGAACGGAGGAATTAGATGCGTCTTGTATGTGA
>CAZQBX010000049.1:3995-25256 GCA_964592145.1 uncultured Ignavibacteria bacterium | reverse complement strand
CCAAACGTGTCAAGGATATCAACTACTACAGCTACGTCGGCGAACCGGTCAACATCCACAAACAGCACGAGAAGCAGATTGCTTCGTTCCTGCTCGATAAGAAGCTCCTGAAGAAAGAAGCCAAGAAGATCCATCTCGGCTATTGCGCCTACAATGGCGCCGGTCGCGATGCCGTCCCGCGACTGATCAAGTCGCTCGACATCAAGAAGCTCGACTGTATCTCATCGATGCAGCCGGTCGACGGCATGTTCCCGGCCTTTGATGACCTCAAGAGCCCCAAAGGCAAGAAGGTCTATCAACAGCCCGATCCCGGCGACAAGTTCGCCGCGCTCAAGGCTGTTTCCGAGTTTGTCAAGGAATACGGCAAGGATCAATTCGGCAAGCTCGATGCCCTTATCGGCACCGACCCCGATGCCGATCGCGTCGGCGTTGTCGTTCCCGTCCCCAAGAGTCAGCGCCCGATCTACAACGGCGAGGACAATGTCCTGCTCGATGCCGACACTGCCTGGGCAATCCTGCTTTGGTACCGCATGGAAAAGATGAAGCAGGCCAAGTCCGACTTCAGCAAGTTCTTCCTCGTCCAGTCGCATACCACCACCGATGTGATTACTCTATTGTGTGAGAAGTACGGCATTGCCTGGATCAAGACCTGGGTCGGCTTCGCGCAGCTATCCACTGCCGTCCAGCGCACCTGGGATGGCGATCCGATCACCAAAGAGATTTACTGGACGATTTACGATTACAAGGGACTCACCCCGAAATCGACATTCAATCTCGCCGCTCTCGAACAGTCGAACGGCTTCAGCATTCTCGGCGGCAAGCCGAAAGACGCGATGTCAATGGGCGCCGATGGCCACGTCCGCGACAAGGACGGCATTTTTGCCGCGATTCTGTTCCTTGAAGTCCTCGCCTATGCCAAGACCCAGAAGAAATCAATCCTCGACCTGGTTAACGAAAAGCTTTATCTCGACCCATCAATCGGCCTTATCCGCACCGGCTACCGCCCGGCGCCGGTGTTTGGCCAGTACGAAGGCATCGAAGGCCGTTCCACCAAAATGAAGGTCATCCACAAAGCCGAAGAAATGATGGACCGCATCAAGAACGGCGGCAAGGTTAAGTTCGCCGGATTGACTTCTTCAAAATTCGAGGTTTACAAAACCGGTAAGTACGATGTCCAGCACGGCTACACCAAGGGCTTCAATCAGGACGATCCGTCCACCTTTGGTTTCCCTGACGAGGGTATCCGCTTCTTCTTCGGCGACTATTACAGCCACCTGACGATTCGCCCCTCCGGCACTTCGCAGAGCCTGCGCTTCCATATCCAGTTGCGCGACAAGACCGTCAAGAAAGGCGACCTGCTCAAGAAGCGCATTGCCATGGAGAATAAAATCACCGCCATCTTCGAGGATGTCGGCAAACAGCTTAATGTCGATTGGGACGAATAACCCAATACTCGACAATTACCACGGGGCGCGTCTATCGCGCCCCGTTTCTACTTCTTGAGTTTGCCTTCGGCCAATTGCTTGCGAACCTTCTCGTAGTTTCTGATCAGTTCGTCCACCGAAACTTTCGATATCGCCTCGCCAATCACGTCAAGTGGTAGATCATCGGCTGACTTGAAGCGCACGCACGACTTGCCCATATCCAATTTCTTGCCGGCAGTCGCGAACGCCTTCTTGAACCACTCCAAGTACTTGACATCGCCGTAGATGCAAGTGAGATATACCGAAAGGTAGTTCTTCTGCGCAGCTAGCGCAGCAACACCCAAAGGATGCTTATTGTAGGTATCAGGGTACCGGGAAAGTGGTATGTAATAAACGATCATCCCAAAATCCATCCCCTCCTCGTACCCCTTTGGTAGATTGGCAAGAATCACTTTGCGCACCGCCTCAATTGACTTGCGTCGATCCGCAGGAATTTCAGCCAGATATTCCTTAACCGTCTGTGCCTTGCTTTGCACCATTTGCATTTTCTCCTTCAAATGTCCCGGAAATTCAATCTGAACAAATATACGCAGGATTGCCAAATCTCGTTAAATTGTAATCCATGCAGAATTATCGCAATTTCCCTGTAACCTTCTTTTGCCTGTCCGTCTTAGTCAGCAGAGCCACCCGGCGAAGCATGGAACTTCGCCGACATCCATTGGTTGACATTATAGGTCGGCATTCATTATGTAGTGTCGGGAATGATGAAATACAGGCGATAAAATGACAGAAATCGTGAAATCTGATAAATCAAGGAAGACCGAAATCCCCGTATGCGGCATGCACTGCGCCAGTTGCGTGGCCAAAGTCGAGGGCATCATCAAAGCCGTTCCCGGTGTCGGCGCAGTTAGTGTCAATTTGGCCACCAATAGCGCTACGCTAACCGAGGGCTCCGCTGGATTCGACTTGCGCGCCGTCGTAGACTCACTGAATAGGAGCGGCTACCCGGCAAAACTCGCCGAGACGCGTCTGTCCATCTCCGGCATGCACTGCGCGTCCTGCGTCGCTAACATCGAAAAGCACCTGCTCCAAATCGACGGCGTCGTCGAGGCTGCTGTCAATCTCACGACTGGTTCAGGCACGATTAAGCACCTCGCTGTTGACCGCCTGCAGGAAAAGATCTCCACAGCCTTTGCGGGAAGCGGCTACACAGCCACCATCGCTGATGACGATCACCAGGATTCTGATCCGACTGACTCCGAAGTTGCCGGACTGCGCTGGCCACTCCTGTTCAGCCTCGCGGCCGCGGCAATTACAATGTTCATCATGGCCGGCGAACATTTTCACTTTTTCCACATGGACCCCGAAATCTCCGGACATCTGCAGTTCGTTCTCGCAACGGCTGTCTATTTTTGGTGTGGCAAACGCTTCCATCTCGGATTTTGGCACTCACTCAAGCGCAAAAGCGCCGACATGAACACCCTGATCTCCCTTGGCACTTCTGCAGCTTACTTCTTTAGTGTAGTCGTCCTCTTCAAACCGTCGCTCTTTCCGACGTCCGGCGGGCACCCCGAATTCTATTTCGATACTGCAATCATGATCATCGCCCTGATCTTGCTTGGCCGCTATCTCGAAGCCAAAGCCCGCTCGCGCTCCAGTTCCGCGATTCGCAAGCTCCTTGAGGCGCGACCCGACGAAGCTACCGTCATTATCAAGGGCGCCGAAAAACAGAAGCGCTCCGAGTATCTCGAGATCGGCGACATTGTCCGTGTCCGCCCCGGCGAACGGATCGCCGCGGACGGCGAAATCATCGTCGGCAGCGGCGCGCTCAATGAATCAATGCTGACCGGCGAAGCGCTCCCCGTTGACAAGCAAATTGGCGATCAAGTCACCGGCGGAACAATCAACACCTCCGGTAGTTTCGATTTCCGCGTCACGACTTCCCAATCTGAATCGCGTCTCACGAAGATCGCCGCCATGGTGCGCCAGGCCCTGTCCGCGAAACCGCAAATCCAACGTCTCGTCGACAAGGTCGCCTCGATCTTCGTGCCGATTGTGATCGCCCTGTCAGTCTTGACGATGGTGATCTGGCTGATCACCGGAGCTGAATTTGCGTTCGCGCTCAAAGCGTTTATCGCCGTTCTCATCATTGCCTGTCCCTGTGCTCTTGGTCTTGCAACTCCTGTGGCTATCATGGTCGGCATCGGTCGCGGCGCCGGAATGGGAATCCTCTTCCGTAGCGGCGACTCGCTTGAACAAATCAGCAAGGTCTCAACAATGTTCTTTGACAAAACCGGGACGCTAACCAACGGCGTATTCAGTGTCGCTACTGTTTATAGCACTGACCAGTTTTCCAACCAGTTTCTTCGCCTTGTTGCGTCAGTCGAATCGAAATCCGAGCATCCATTGGCGAAGGCAGTGGTTGATTATGCACGCCTGAAGGGTGTGGCGACGTCCGACGTCCAGGATTTCGTTTCCTATGCCGGTGCCGGCGCCGAAGGTTCAGTCGAAGGCAGAAGAGTCTTGCTCGGTACCGCCAGATTTTTCCAGTACCGCAAAATCGATCTGTCCACGCTCGCTGCAAGTGCTGAACGCGAACTGTCGCAAGGGCGCAGTGTTATGTTTGCCGCTATCGACGGTGTCGCCGCCGGCTTCATCACCCTTGGCGACGCAGTCAAGGCTGATGCTGCCGCGGCTGTTCAAGAGCTCACCGCGCTCGGCGTCGCAACGATGATGCTAACCGGCGACAACGCGCTTTCGGCCCAGTCCGTCGCCCGCGCGATCGGTATCGACAGCTTCAAGGCCGAACTCCTGCCCCAGCAGAAACTCAATGCCATCAGCGAAGCCAAAACCGGCGGCCTAATCATCGGAATGGTCGGCGACGGTATCAACGATGCACCCGCACTGGCAGCAGCTGATATCGGCATCGCCCTTTCCTCCGGCAGCGACATTGCCGTAGAGTCTGCCGCCGTAACACTCACCGGATCGGATCTGCGCAAAGTCCCGCAGGTCATTCGCCTGGCCCGTGCGATTGTCCGTAACATCAAGCAGAATTTATTCTGGGCATTTTTCTACAATGTGATTACGATTCCGATTGCAGCCGGGGTGTTGTACCCCGCATTTGGAATTCAATTGTCGCCGATAATCGCTGCCGCTGCAATGTCGCTGTCGTCGGTATGTGTGGTCACCAATGCCCTGCGTTTAAAACGCTTTAGTTGATGGAGTTCGCTCTTGCCTAACCCGCATCCGCTTATCGTTCACTTCCCCATCGCGCTGTTTATTATCGCGGTAGTCTGCGAACTACTGGCTTACTTCTTGAAATCCCGTCTTTTCAGCATTGCCTCGTTGGTTAACGGCGTCGCGGCAGCCATTACAGCTTTCGCCGCCGTCGTCACTGGATTATTCGCCAAGACGCTGGTTACCAAAGGACCAGCCGTGTTTGTCCTCGAGTCCCACGAAACAATGGGCTACCTTGTCCTGGCGACTTCCCTCGGATTTGCCGGAATCAAGCTCTATTCACACTTGAAGCAAACTGACAAGTATCTCACGTCGGCAATTGCAGTTGGATTATTGGGCATTGTATTCACTGTCATCGCCGGTCACGAAGGCGGTGAGCTTGTCTATCAACACGGTATCGGCGTCAACAAAACGCCCCAGACACAGATGAATCAATACCCCTATGGTACTCCACTCACCGCCGAACCTGATTCGTCCCTTGACTCAACAGACAGTCGCTAATCGTACCCGGTTTTTGAACAGCTAAGATTTTGCGATTACCATTCCGCGCTGGCGTTGGTTGTAATCGATAATTGTCTCCTGCACCTTCAGCCCGGTCCCCTTCTCAACGAGATCGCGAATCGCTGCATCGTGGTCGATTCCGTACTCGATTACCAGAATTCCTCCCGGTTTCAACAAGTCTGGCGCATCGAATATCAGCTGCCGGATAGCTTCGAGTCCATCCTCGCCGGCAACCAGTGCCCCGTGCGGTTCGTGATCACGGACCTCGGTCATCAGCCCCGGCCACTCCGACTCGCGCACATACGGAAGATTCGCAATAATCAGGTCAAACGCCGGTTCAATCATCAGTGGCGACAGCAGGTCACCCTGCCGAAGCTCAATCCGCGCGCTCATCCTGTGAAGCTCAATATTCTCCTCCGCCAACTGCAGCGCCCCGCTTGACAGGTCGGTCGCAAATACTGCCGCATCTCTGCGACTCAGCGCAATCGCAATCGCAATGCAACCCGTGCCCGTGCCAATATCAGCAACACGCGGATGAGGTGTCGACTTTATTAACTCCAGTGACCGCTCAACCACTATCTCGGTCTCCGGCCGGGGAATCAGTGCCCGTGCATCGCACTTGATCGTCAGACCGAACCATTCGGTCTCGCCAATGATATACTGCAGCGGTTCATGCCGAAGTTTGCGTTCAATCATCTCCGCAAATGCCACATAGTCATCATCCGCTACAGTTCGGTCTGGCTCGATGTGGAGGTCAATTCGGCGAAGATTCAGGATGGCGCGCAAAAACAGTTCGGCTGCCAGCCGGGGATTTTCGATTCCGGCATCGTGCAGACGCGTTGCTCCTTCGTCGAGCAACTCACAGAGCTTTCGCGACATGGTATTGTTTAGGCGAACTGAATTGGGAAGTCAGGCGGCAAGCACAGCGCGATCTTTGGATCATCAAGTGTGCGAGCACAACCAAGCCGCTTGTGGCCCATCAGCCGCGGGCGGGAGGTGTCCTGCAGACCGGTCGTCTCTGGTTCAAAGGCACCTGCAAAGCTCGGTAGTCCGATCACAACTGCTCCGACAACCAGGCTGGAGTTGCGGATAAATTCGCGACGATACATCTCTATCCCTCCGTGGTCTCCAAACCAAAACTATTGATCTTCATCGCCGGTACTAGCATCGCTACCGAGTACTGCGGATACAACTCACGTGTTTTGGATATCATCTCGGCATTAGCGAATGCTTCCAGAATTGACTGGTTGATACGCATATTCTTGACGGCTGCGCCAATCTTGCCATTCTCGATCAGGAAAGTCCCGTCGCGCGTCGTACCGGTTACTTGTGTCTTCATCGGGTTGAGGAAATTGACATACCAGAAATGCGTGATATACACCCCGCGACCTGTCGAAGCCACCATTTCATCGATCGTCGAATTCCCGGCAGTGACGGACATGTATTTTGGATACGGTCCATAGGTATTGTTCGGCGGCAGCGCATGTCCCGTTGATTCGCTCTGCAGTAATCTTGCATAATACGAATTCGAAACCACGCCCTTGGCAATTCCGTTCTCGATCAGCGTCACCTGCTTGCGCGGAACGCCCTCGAAGTCGAACGGTAAACCGGCAAACTCCGGTGCCAGCGGATCTTCGATGATCGTAATATTGTCGCCGGTAATCTTCTCCCCGATTTTCCCCGCCATGAACGAGCGCTGTTGATAAAGTGTCTTCGCGCCAAATCCCATGAAAGCAAGGAACAGCAGTAATTGTCCAACTGCCGCCGGCTCAAGAATTACCGTATACGGTCCTGTCTCCAGCGAAATTGGCTCAAGCGAACGCGCAGCCTTGTCAATAGCGCGCTTCGCAATCTGTTCCGGAGAAATCATCTTGGCATCATGTGCGTATGCAATCGCCCAGCCCGCGTTGCCCTTCTCGCCGTTGGCAGTCAGCGACAATTCTGATCGCGAACTCGTCCCGAATTGCTCGACACCGAGCGAATTCACTACTGCCACGGTGTCGGTCGTTACCCGATATGCACCGGCGGTCTGAAGATCGCTCTTGTGGCACAGTTCGACAATCTTGCCGACTGCATCCGCCCTCAATTGCGGCGTGTTCTCGCTCGTTGCTGTATCGTTCCCGGTAATCGTTGGTGCGATCTGCTGCGAAGGCAGCGACTCAAAATCGGGGTCTTCCGGCATAAGTGCAGCAATGGTGCAGGCATCAACCACCGCCTGCTTCAGCGCCGCTGCGCTTAGATCGCCTGTCGAGGTAATCCCGATTTTCTTGTTTTTTATCGCCCGCACATAGGCCGTCGTTTCGGCGCGGTACATATTCTGGTGTATTTGTGACTCGGCAAACCGAGTCAGACTAAGATCTTCGCCGATCAAGCACAGTTCCGTCTGATCCGCCGTCGATGCCGCCAGCGCCGCTTTCAAGCTTGTCAAGGTTTGAACTCTGTCGATCATCCGCCCACCTTCACCTGCCGGTATCGCACATAGGCCGCGCCTTGCGCCGTCCGGCCATTTTGCCCCGGCTCGCCCTTGCCGCAATTCGGGGTTCCCCACAAGACCCACTCGTCCTTGTGTCCCGTCGAATCGCAACTATTCCAGAATTGCACAGTATTCCCCGAGTAAGAAGGCGCCTTGATCATCGCTCCGAGTTTGCCACCCTTAATCTCCCAACCGACCTCGCCGCCGAGTGTGAAATTGTCGCGATTGTCATCGATCGACCACTGCTCGACGCCCTCGATATAGATACCGTCCTCGATTTCCGCGATCATGTCGGCGAATTTCTTGTCGCCCGGTTCGAGAATCAGATTCGTCATTCGCACCAACGGAACATTGCCCCAGCCTTCGGCTCTTGCCGCCGCCGAAGATTTCGCATTGATTCGCCTTGCCGTCTCCAAAGAACTTAGATATCCCACCAGAACGCCGTCTTTGATCAGCGGCATCCGCGATGCTTCAACGCCGTCGTCGTCATACTTGTATGTCGCCAGGCCGCCCGGATAGGTCGGATCACTGTAAACATTCACCTTCTCTGATCCATACTTCAGCTTATTCAATTTGTCCGTCGTTGCGAAACTCGTGCCGGAGAAATTTCGTTCCGATCCGAACACCCGATCCAGTTCCAACGGATGTCCTATCGATTCATGTATCTGCAGCGACGCCAAATCGGGCGAGAGCACGATATCTGCAACTTTCTCCGGACATTCGGCAGCTGTCTGCATCTCAATTGCCTGTGCGGCAATCTTGGGAATGTTCTCATCAATCTTAAACGAAGCTACTTGCTCAAACCCGCCGCTGACAAATTGCCCCGATGATGTCGGGAACGACCGTTCATATCGCTCGCGTCGACCCTTGACAATTCCGCAGGTCACGCCTGCGCCGGTATGCAGAAGCACCTGCTTGATGTCGCTCCCTGCCAGGGAACGGAACATCTTCGTCTCACGACGAAAATCCAGAAACGCCGAAGTCGCCGTGATCGCCGCATCCGCATGCATCAAATCCTCCCAATGTGCCAACAGGTCAAGCTTCTCCGCAATTGGCATCACAAAAGGATCTTTGCCGAACGGCGTAGCATATTCGCCCTTTGTCGCCGGATATTGTCCCACATCAATCGGAATCTTGTTAACCTTGCGCGAGGCATCGGCTATTGCGATCGCCAGCTTGACGATCCGCTCATATTCCTTCTCGTTAAACTGCGATGATGCCGCAAATCCCCACGAACCATCCTTGAGCACGCGCACACCAAAGCCGAGCGTTACTGATTTTTCAACGGGTTCAATTTTCCTGGATGAAGAGGAGAGGCGTTCGGTCTCGATCTGTTGTACGCGCAGATCAGCGTATTCACATTTGCCCTTGGTCAGCTTGCGCAGCCAACCGTCAATGTCTTCGACGAGTTTGATCATATCGGAATATCGACGAAATGTCCTCCTGCCAAATACACGACAATCATAAACAAAACCCCAACCAGCGTCAAGCTAATGGCTCCCGGAACCGAAACAAAGTTTTTTTCCGGCTTGAACCCGAATATCGTCCCCCTGAACAGCACCGTGAGTCCGAGCCAATAGACAATCAGCAGTTCCATAAAGGTCTGTGCGCGATTGTCGGCCAACGGCCATCCGCCCCAATAATATCCAAAGCGAATATGGGATACGAATGAGCCAATGAACACGGTTCCCAGCAACATCAGGATGCCGGTGATGAACACCTTGCGCGATAGCTTCTTCAGGTTCTTCTCGTTTGAATTGCGAAGTCCGAAGGCATTGAACAGCGCCAGGAACGCATACATCGCTGCGATGAACATCACACCGACGTGCGCCCCCCAGATCACTAAACTTGGACGACCTTCGAACAGTAACGTGACGTATGATTCATCGTTCTCCGGCAGTCGCAATGCCACCCCATTGTCGACTGTTACCAGTTCAATGTAGTATTCATAATACTCACCACGCCCTAATCGCGGCAATATCGCGGAATATCGATCAAGCGTTTCAGCGTTGCGCGTCAATCCCAATTGAGAAAATGCGGCGCTCGCCCCGCTGCGGTAGTTTAGCAACAGTGTGAATTTGACGGAATCATCTGGCGATGCGACCCAGGCTTCGATCTCCGGATCGCCGCTGCGCGAATACTTGCCGGTCGAGGTATGGTCGATAATGAAACCGCCGGCTGAATTGTCAAAATAGCCGGCGTCCGAGGTGTCTTTGTTCATGCGCGGTGCTACCGCAAAGAGAAGCAGCGTCAATATAAAAGCGAGGAATGTCTTAACACTGCTCAATTCACCCCCGCCAACTCACCGGCTTTCTTGAGACGTTCCTCCTGCTCCTGCTCCTGCAGCGGGACGATCAAGTCGTCTAAATCTCCGGCCAGAATATCGTTAAGCTTGTGCAAGGTCAGATTAATGCGGTGATCCGTTACGCGGCTCTGCGGGAAATTGTAAGTCCGAATCTTGGCCGACCGGTCTCCTGATCCGACCATCGTCTTGCGCGCCGAGGCAATCTTCTCCTGCTGCTCGGCAATTGCCCGATCCAGCAATCTTGCACGCAGCACCTTCAGCGCCTTCACCTTGTTCTTCAATTGCGACTTCTCATCTTGGCAGCTCACCACGGTGTTGGTCGGCAAATGTGTAATTCGCACTGCTGAATCGGTCGTGTTGACTGATTGCCCGCCCGGTCCCGAAGACCGGAACACATCGATTCGCAGTTCGCTGGGATTAATCTCGATATCAACTTCGTCGGCTTCCGGCAAGACCGCCACCGATGCCGCCGAGGTATGAATCCGCCCCGAGGCCTCCGTCGCCGGCACTCGTTGTACGCGGTGTACACCCGATTCGTACTTGAGCCTAGCATAAACATCTTCACCCGTAACGGCAAGAATGACTTCCTTGAACCCGCCGCCACCGGTAGGATTCGAGCTTAGTAGTTCGATCTTGAGTCCCTTGGTATCTGCATACCGCGAGTACATCCGATACAAATCGGCTGCAAACAGCGCCGCCTCGTCGCCCCCGGTGCCGGCGCGAATTTCCAGAATCACATCCTTGGAATCGTTCGGATCGCGCGGTGACAGAAGCAGCTTCAGCTTTTTGGCGACTTCATCGTGATGCGCTTCAGCTTCTTCTTTCTCGGCCTGCGCCAGCTCGACTAAATCCGCATCGGCGTTCTCGGCTATAATCCGGTCGGCTTCCGTAATCGTCTGCACCAGCTTGCGGTACTCGCGGCCGACCGCAACGATTTCGGCAACTTCCTTGTGCTCGCGCGAGAGCTTGCGGAAACGCTGGTTGTCGGCGGCCACTTTCGGGTCGCTCAATTCCATTGCCAGCTTATCGAGTTTGTCTTCGAATGATTTGACGAGATCAAGCATCGGCGAATTCACGAACTTCTATATCTTGAGGCATTTGCAGCGAGGCTTTTACCGCTACAATCGCAACTTCGAGTTGGTCAAGACTCGGCTCTTTGGTCGTAATCAATTGCAGCCACAGTCCCGGCTTGATCAGTATCTTGGTGAGTCTATTGTCGCGCGTCTTGCCGGAAAGCTTCAGCAGTTCATAAGAGCCACCGGAGACTATCGGCAGAAGCGAAAAATGCAGGGCAAACCGAACCAGCAACGTCGGCGGCTGTCCGGTCAATACTTGAAACAGCGTATCCGAAATCGCAAAAATCAGAATCGCGAACAACGCTACGATCAGAATAAACGACGTCCCGCAACGCGGATGCAATGTCGTGTACTTCTTGGCAGCGGTTGGTGTAAGATCATCCTTCATTTCCCAGGCCCAAATCGACTTGTGCTCCGCACCGTGATACTCGAAGATCCGGCGGAAATCTTTGAACAGCGTCAGAAGCGACACATATCCAAGGAAAAACACAACTCGCACCGATCCGGCGACGACGTTGAACATCAGCGCGTCCTTGCCGAGTCCAAACAGCGAAGCTACCCACAGCGGTAGAAAGAAGAAGAAGAGCACGCCCATGCCAAGCGCGAACACAATGCTCAATGCAAGCATCAGCGAACTCGACTTCTTGATCTCGCCGGGATCTTTTCCCTCTTCGCGGTCAATATCCTGTCCGGCAATCTCTGCGGAAAAATTGAGCGATGCAATCCCAATCCACATCATTTCAAAAAGCGAAATGAATCCGCGAATAATCGGAAGCGAAAAAATCTTGTAGCGCTTCGACAGCGGCGTGTGCGCCGTCGTCTTGACAAGTATTGAATTATCGGCACGGCGAACTGCAGTCGAAATGTGCGTCGCTGAACGTATCATGACGCCTTCGATAACCGCCTGTCCGCCTACCTGGAAATCTGCCATGTTGACCTCAAAAATTGGGTATACAAAAAGCAGGAATAGCCAAGCCATTCCTGCTTATTTCTTGCCCGTGCAGTTACTTTTCCGACTTCTTCTCTGTTGAGCCGGTCGTCTGTCCGTACTTGCGGCGGAAACGGTCGATACGGCCCGCCGTATCCAGAAGTTTCTGCTTGCCGGTATAGAACGGATGGCACTGCGCGCAAATTTCGACCATGATCGTCTCTTTCGAAGTCGAGCGCGTTTCAAACTCGCTGCCGCACGCGCACTTGATCATGACCTTATTATACTTGGGATGAATATCCGGTTTCACGTCGCACTCTCCTGTTAAACCACAAAATAGTCTTTTATTATATGATTGCTGACCGTCTTTGGCAAGGAATTTATTGGATTCTTGGCCTAAGCCCAATGTTTCCAACAGTTTGGAGTGTCTTAAAAGTAGCGGAGCCGGACATTAAACTGATCAGATTCAGGGATGTCGACCGGCTCCGAACTTATCCAGAAGTTAATCCTGTTGTCAGCCATTACAACATCGAGACATTTGCATAGGTTCCCGGTGCCTTAAAAAATAATCGCTGCAGCAGTTAATATCGAGTGAAGGCCAAGGCTGCCGTCATGCTCGCAAAAGGGGCTTTGAACGAAGCCCCAGATACTGTCATCCTGAGCGTAGCGAAGGATCTGTTCGCGTTGCGTAACAAGGACTGACAGATTCTTTACCTGCGCAGTGGTTCAGAATGACGCGGAAAGACTTTCTCAACAGTCGCGAAAATCAACGATCGCGCCTTGAGCGGAGCGGGAATCCAACAAAGCTACTTTGAAGTAATATTGCGCGCGCGGTCGATGTCCAAATCGACCGCTTCTCGGAGAATTCTGCGGCGAATCGGATTAGAGTCTCCCCTAATCCTTCATCGAATCCAGAAACTTCTTGTTCGTTTTCGATTTTCTCAAGCGATCCAGCAGGAACTCCATCGCCTCGATCGCATTCATGTCCGCCAAGAACTTGCGCAAGATCCAAATGCGCGCCAGCGAAGCCTCATCGATCAGCAGCTCTTCCTTACGCGTCGACGAGCGATTGATATCCATCGCCGGGAACACGCGCCTATCTGCCAGTCTGCGATCGAGTACGATTTCCGAGTTACCGGTGCCTTTGAATTCTTCGAAAATGACTTCGTCCATGCGCGAGCCGGTCTCGATCAGCGCCGTTCCGACAATCGTCAACGAGCCGCCTTCTTCGATATTGCGCGCCGCGCCAAAGAAACGCTTGGGGCGCTGCAACGCGTTCGAGTCGACACCGCCGGAGAGAATCTTGCCCGAATGCGGCACTACCGAGTTATGGGCGCGAGCCAGACGGGTGATCGAGTCGAGCAGAATCACGACGTGATGCTGATGCTCCACCAGCCGCTTCGCTTTCTGAAGCACCATCTCGGCAACCTGAACGTGGCGCTCCGCCGGCTCGTCAAATGTAGAAGACACCACTTCGCCCTTGACCGAGCGCTTCATGTCGGTGACTTCTTCCGGACGCTCGTCGATGAGCAGCACAATTAACTTGCATTCAGGATGATTGGTGGTAATCGAGTTGGCAATCTTCTGCAGGATGATGGTCTTACCGGCTTTCGGCGGCGACACGATCAAGGCGCGCTGCCCTTTGCCAAGCGGACACATCAGGTCCATTACACGAGTGGTCTGTTCTTCCGGTATCGTCTCCAATTGGAACTTCTCATTCGGATAGAGCGGCGTCAGGTTGTCGAAGAGAATCTTGTGCTTGGCGACATCCGGATTCTCAAAATTGACTGCTTCGATTTTAAGCAGTGCGAAATATCGTTCTGATTCCTTCGGCGGACGCACTTGGCCGGAAATGATGTCGCCGGTGCGCAAATCAAATCGCTTGATCTGCGAAGGCGAAACATAAATGTCGTCCGGGCCGGGAAGATAGTTGTAATCGGCCGAGCGCAGGAAGCCATAACCTTCTTCAAGAATCTCCAGCACACCTTCGCCGAAGATGAGCCCGTCTTTTTCCGTCTTGGCTTCGAGGATCTTAAAAATCAACTCCGATTTGCGCAGACCCGAAACCCCGGGAATTTCCAATTCCTCGGCGGTTTTCAGAAGCTCCGCGATGGTTTTACTTTTTAGTTCGACAATGTCCATATTGCATGGTCCTTTCAGAATATTTAAACAAAATTTGAATTCGTGATTAGTCGTACCCGGGCAAATGAGATGGTCCGGTTGGTATGCACTACTTGGTGCGTCAGGGGCTCGCCTGTGAAAGGCGTCTTGCTCCCGTTGTATTCTCCAGCGGTTGAATTGAAGCGCCGAATTGGCTGCTTAGGCCGCGATTTCCTCCGACGGTGCGTCGCCCCACAGGTCTTCAAGACCATAGAATTCGCGCACATCGCGTTGGAAGACGTGCACTACGACATCGACATAGTCGAGCAACACCCAGCGCAAACTGCTGTAGCCTTCGCGGTGCCAGACTTTCACTCCGGCATCCCGGAGTTCGTCGATGATGTGATCGGCAACTGCGCGCGCCTGCACATCGGCATCCACCGTGCAGATCACGAAATAGTCGCAGACCGCGGATAGCTTGCGCAGGTCAAGGATTTTGATGTCGTAGGCTTTCTTGTCGAGCGCCAGATCGGCAATCTTGTGAGCCAGTTCATTTGGAGTTTTTAACGAGATGCTGAAATATCCTCCTTCGCCGTTGCGAGGTCAGTTCGGTTTCTTGGCCGCCATCAATTTCTCATAGTCGGCGCCAACTACCAGTGAGTAGTCTATATCGTAAAAATTGCTTTCAAGTTCCTTGAAACTAATCCGGTCCGGTGTCAGCCCGATCTTGGCGGCAAAGTGCGCCGCATGATCGTGTTTTGCCTTGCGGGCGATCAGAAGCGTCTTCTCCTGCTGGAATGATTCGAAATTCCCCTCGTCAAGCACATCGACAATGAAATCCGGACCGGCCGCTGCCTTGACATGGCGCGAAAATACCGATGCCGCCCCCGGAATACCGCAGCCGTTGAGCATCTGGATTCTCACCGAAACCGGCACTACTGCCTCGGGAGTCCCAGGAACCGGCGCACTCTCACCCTGCATGAAATTCATGACAAACGAGCCGACAAACGCCAACACCGCCAGTGAAACGACGATGAGTATTATGTCGATGATCCGGCTTCCCGATTTCGGTTTCGCCGCCTTGGTTCTGGAACGAACTTTGCTCAGACTCGAATCTTTATTGGCAATGTTTCGGGACTACAAACGTAAGGGGGGCACAATGCGTCAATTCTGTCATTCAAAAAAGGAGCCATACCTCCCGTACGGTGAACGATAATAGTTCGGATAACCCGAACCCATCAAACCGGGCGCCCACTGCTCATAGGCGACACTCACATGAAAATTCCGCGACGGTTCCCAGAACAATCGGAAGCTCGGTAAGATCTTGTTGTTAACTGTCGATGAGGTCGATGCACCAAACAACGACTGGGGCTGATGAAGGTACGCAAATCCGATCTGCATCCGCAATGGCTTGGCAAACTGATAGTCAATCTGGTTCATGTACATCGCAATTGACTGCGTGTGCCCGCCGGAAGAGAAGAAATTGACCGAATAGCTGTGATTCATCCGCAAACGCGAGGGGTCAAACAACGAAAACGGCATATTGCCACTTCCCACCGTAGGTCCACTCTGATTTCCTACCGAAGAACGGCTATTCTGATCCATCACGGTCTCGGCAGAAACCGACACAACTGTCAACACAATAATGAAGCAAGCCAACACTGTGCTCTTGAGAATTGTCATGACGGAAAGATCTCCAATAACTGTCTATCGGTAATACGCGCGGAATCTACTTTTCGCCCAAAAATTTGTCAACGTTTTAATTCAAAAAAGATCGCTTCAAGTTGTTTTAGCTCATTAGGATCGTTGAATCCCAACCCTTCGCGATAGTCGTCAAGCAACATGCAATCCGTCACCCGTCCATCCTGCATCAGGATACGCATCACGTCGGTAATGTAGAGCTCACCCTGCGCATTATTCGAGTCCAGCTTCTGCAAAGCCGGCACCAGCGCCTGCGCATCAAACACGTAAAGCCCGGTATTGACTTCCGGAATCCCTATTTGCTCACTATTACAATCGGCAAATTCGACAATCGCCTTAATCTGGCCATCTTTGCCGCGCACGATCCGGCCATACTTTTCCGTGTTCGGCGGCGCAAACGACACCACTATTCCCGCAGCCTTGGTCTCTCGCTGTCGGGCTATCAGCATTTCCAGAGTCTCTTTACGAAGAAGCGGCACATCCCCGGCAAGTACCAAGATACTCCCCTTGAAATCACGATATGACTCCTCGGCCATCATCACGGCATGCCCCGTCCCGCGTTGCTCCTCCTGGACGACGAACGAAAAACTCGGCTCGCCGTCAAGCTCCGACTTGACCAGCTCCCGTGCATATCCGACTACAAATACGGTCTTGGCGAGATTCATGCTCTTGAGCATGTCCGCGATGATTCGTATTACCGGTTTGCCACCCACAGGATGCAGCACCTTCGGCAAATCCGACTTCATTCTTTTCCCCAGCCCGGCAGCCAGGACAATTGCCATTACATCTGAATATCTGCTCACGCGAGGATCTTATTATTTTTGTCGACCTTTACGACAATCGGCTTGTGGTTGGCAGCTTGTTCTGGTGTCAGAAGAACATACGTGATGATAATCACTTCATCCCCAACCTGCCCCAGACGCGCGGCCGGTCCGTTAAGACACACTGTACCCGATCCCGGTTTTCCGAGAATCGTGTAAGTCTCAAACCGCTCGCCATTGGCGACATTGACCACCTGTACCTTCTCGCTCTCGAGAATATTCGCCGCCTTCATTAACAGCGGGTCGAGCTCAAGCGAACCCTCGTACTTGAGATTGGCATCCGTCACAGTGGCGCGGTGGATTTTCGATTTGAACATCGTCAGATACATTTACTTCACCTTCAGCGTGATATTGTCAATCAACCTCACCCCGCCGATCCGGCAGGCCAGGCTGATCGCGACACGCCCGGAGATCTTGTTCAACTCCGTTAGCGTATCTTCTGCGGCGACCGAAACATAGTCCACAGTCGCCTTCGCCTCTTTAACAAGACGGCTCTTTATATAGTTCCTGATCTTTGCGGCCGAGCGTTCGCCTGCATCGATCATGCTGCGCGCTGCAACCAGTGATCGCGGAATCGTCAGCGCCTGTGAACGACTTAGCTGATTAAGATATACATTTCGCGAAGACAAAGCAAGCTGGTCGCGGTCGCGAATTGTCGGAACGATGACTATTTTAGCCGGAATATTCAGGTCCTTTACCATCTGCCGAATCACGACAGTCTGCTGTAAGTCCTTCTTGCCGAACAAGGCAACGTCCGGCTGAACAACGTTCAGAAGCTTCAGAACGATCGTCGCTACCCCCTGAAAGTGTCCAGGTCGCGCCGCGCCTTCCAGCACCGTCGCAATTTTATCCGGTACTACATAGGTATCAAATCCCGCCGGATACATCTCATCCTTGCCCGGATTGAAGATGTAATCTACACCTTCCGCCTTGCAGGCCCGGCAGTCTTCTTTCCATGTCCGCGGATACTTAGAATAATCTTCCTTAGGCCCAAATTGCGTCGGATTGACAAATATCGACACGACAACAATCTCCCCCTGCTTCTTCGCCCGCTTGACCAACTCAATATGTCCGCGATGAAGCGCCCCCATCGTCGGCACAAAGGCAATCTTCTTGCCTTGTCGCTTGTGCAACAGTGCGGTCACTTGCATCTGTTTGGGAGAATGAATGATCTTCATTGCGGGAGATTATAACACACCGATTTGATTTGTGAAGCGAATTTCAGTCGTCGTTTTCGTGATGGATCGGCGCAAGTTGCCTACAACTCCGGCCGCTCAACCTTCGACTCCAACGAGGCCAGTGTCTCATCTTCGCTGGTTTCATGCACCAGCGACGCGATATGATTCAGCGCAATCTGCACATTGCCAAACCCGGTCGAGATCAGCTTGATCCGCCCCGGATGATTCGAGATATCCCCGATCGCATAAATATTGTCCACGCTCGTCCGCATAAATTTGTCAGCCCGGATCGATCCGTCGGCGATCTCGAAACCATGATCTTTCAGAAATCCCAGCTTCGGTGTAAATCCAATACAGCCGAGAATGCGATCTACCGCTAACTCCGTTACACTGCCGTCTTTAATATTCGTTACGGTTGCCCCGGTGACTTGCTTGTCACCCTTTATAGCAAGAATCTTTGTGTCGGTGAGAATCCGGCAGGAGGTTTTCTGCAGTCGCTTCAGCGATCCTTCAAACCCGACAAACTTGGTGCTGCGATGAATTAGTGTTACTTCCGGCGACATCGCCGTGAAGAAATTTGCCCAATCCAATGCCGTATCCCCGCCGCCAATCACCAGCACTCGCTTGTCGCGGTAGTCTTCGACATTCTTAACGACATATTCGAATCCCTTGCCGATGAATTGGTCAGCTTCTTCCAACTCAAGTTTGCGCGGCGATATCATACCGGCGCCGGCAGCAATCAGCACGTACTTCGCGTGCACATAGCGTCCGTCCTCGGCAGTGAGTTTGTATTCTCCATCCGGCTCGCGCACCATTTCGACGACTTTGAAATTGACCAGAACCGGTACTTCGTGCTGTGTAACTTGACGGAACAACTGATCGACTAAATCGGAAGCCGTAACTTTGGGATAGCCGGCTACGTCGAAAATGAATTTCTGGGGATAAAGTGCCGTTAACTGCCCGCCTACATACGGCAGTGCATCAACGACCGCTGCGGATAGCTTCTTGTCGACCGCGCAAAACGAGGCGAACAATCCGATCGGGCCGGCGCCTACGGTAATGACATCGTAGATTTTCTTCACTGTTCGCTGCTCAACAGCTCGTTGCCGTAACCTTCTAATTCTTCGAGGCCATCCAGCTTGAACGGATCGCGCTCCGGAATTTCAATCATGACATCGCCATGAATCTTGCATTGGCAGCCCAAGCGCGAGGTCGGCGTCAACTCGGCGCACTCTTCGAGGCGATCCTCTTCTTCTTCTTCCATCGGTGAAAGATTCTGTTCGCCTTCACGGACGATGATATGGCAGGTTGTGCAGCAGCAGTTGCCGCCGCAGTTGTGTTCTAACTCGATTTCATTTGCCATCGCCACTTCGAGAATCGTCTCATCGTTTTCAGCTTCCACTGTGACGTTATGCGGCAGGAATGTTACCTTATAACCCATGATTTACCTGTTCATCCACCTTGTCTTAATCGTCCCGCTTGAATATGCGTTTGGGCTGGCTGGAATCACCAAAAAAAATCTTGCGCGCATGCCGGGAGAGTTCTATGCCAATTAACAAGTAGACCCAAGCCGGTATCTGTTCAATTCCGCACGCCGAAATGCGCACAGCCTTGTCTTTGAACTTCGTCCAGTCAAATGCCTTGAATCGCTTGTCGAAATCATCTTCAAAGAACACCCCGTCTTCGGAGAAGTCTTTCAGTTCGAGGAGTTCCATCAATGATTATACAGAAAATGAAGTGCCGCAGCCACACGAACGTTTGGCTTTTGGATTGGAGAATTGAAAGCCGCCATTGACCAATTTATCCGAATAATCTAATGTCATACCATTAATATATGACATAGACCGTCCCTCGACCAGTACGACCAAGCCGTCGAACTCAAACTTCACGTCCGATTCTTTCCGTACGGAGGCAAACTCCATTTCGTATGAGAGACCGGAACACCCGCCGGCTTCCACCCAAAGACGCAGCATCTTACCGGCATCCTCCGGTTTCTGCGACATCCTGCGGCGGACCTCGGCGACTGCCGATGGCGTCAACACTATCGAAGGTAGCGACTTAGCCGACAAGGAGGCGTTTCCGCCAGTCGGCTCGGCGCTCATTTCTTTACTCATATATTCGTACAATCTGTTCATTCATTTCTCCTGGCCATTCTACCATTGGCACAGTTACTCTAACACAAAATCTACGAGCAGGTTCCAACAGTCTGTTTGTTGTTTCGGCAGATCCCCGTCGCGATTTAGGCCATGCAATGTAACGATTTGGCGCGTAATGTCAATCAGTTGGTGTCCGGAATTGACGACTTCAGACTGGAAATCGGCATTCAGTTTGCAATCAACTCGTTGATGCTCTCCATCAATTTGCGATGCTCCCGCAACGACTTAACATACTCTTGCTCGCGAACTGCGCCCTTAGCCTTCATTATACTAACCAGATTCTGCTTATCTCTGGTCACCCATTCCTCCAGATTTGGGAGGGAGAGTGCGAACAAAGCCAGACGGTTAAACCACAGTCTTTCGTCAGGTGTCCACCCCTTAGTTGATGATAGAACGAGAGTCCTTCTGGCGAGCTCCGGGGCCTCTCGTTCCGCGCGGTTACGATCACCCTCAAACAACGAAGCGATCAGTCGCGTCTGCGCAAGCGCAAGCTTACTCAAACTAATATCACGGTCGGTGAATTCTCCCCGGCGCTTGAGGTCCAGACACAGATCCGATTCCGCCAATTCCTTGAGTACCGACCTCGGCGTTCGATAGCTTTTGTTTGCCGCAATCTTCGCCGCTTCAGTTTCCGCCAACTTCCGCATTTCCTCGTCAATCGAACGGAATCCCAACTTGTAGTAAAACCAGTACGCCCCTGAATCCAACCCTTCTGGATTATCGTATCCGACTTGATACCTGCGAATCAACAAATAACTACAGCCGAACATCTGATTAAACAACTGGGTGAACTTCCCAAAGATGAATCCGGCTTCGCTCCGGCGAAAAGTCTCAAAAATATTGATGGCAATCTCGATCCGATCAAAGACCATCGCTCCGATTCCGTACCCGATCGGTACACCGTTACGCACTAACAACGCAGCATAGTTAGACTCCAACGGCAACCGCCACTCCGGCTGCATGCCAATAATGTAAATCGTCATTCCCCTTCCAATAGCAGTCGCGTGCACATCCTCAAGATTGGCAAATGTCAAAGGCCACAGCTCGCGATGACGCATGATCATGCAGATCTTGTGAGTATCGACGATCAATTGCGCTTCCAACTTGGAAAGCAACTTCGGCCTGAGATCAGACTTTCGGGAGACTTTCCGAATGTCCGGATACTCTTTCTCGAGTGGCTGTTTCTGGTAAAAAATCTCGCCCGCCGGCAGTTTGACATTGGTGCGCGCAAATGGTTGATTTCCGATATCAATCGTCAACGGCATATCCATCTTGTCGAAAAGCAAACGCTTAAGGCGCTCGTCTTTCGTCAAGCGCTCGAAAATCTGCATGAACCACTCAAGCCGGTTGATTCCGCGGAC
>CAZQBX010000049.1:0-3985 GCA_964592145.1 uncultured Ignavibacteria bacterium | reverse complement strand
GTCTCGGCATCAATTATGTCAGTGGTTGGCACAAAGGGATCATCGACAGCATCATTCTCACAGTAGGTCAACAATTCCGGCATCAAGTCGAGAATCGGATCGCTCTCGAGTTGCTGGTAGCCCTCCCAGTCAATATTCACCGACTTCGGATACTTCTTCAGTATCCACTTGGTCATGAAGTAGGCGTACGGATGCCTTAACCTTGTCCCGACAACACCAGTTTCGTCGAGGGTTTCTCGCTCGGACTTTGTTAAAGACTCCACCCTTCCGATGAAGTTCTCCAACTCCGATTCGACAATAGCGAGAATTTTCGGATTGTCCGGGTAGGCACGAAGGTAGCACAGCGATTCGTGATAGCTCAATACCAGCGAAGCTTTTGACACTTCTGTGCCGACCACTCTGTTGAGCAGCTCCAGTTTCTGGTTCGAAAAGTCCCCACCGAAGCTCCCCTTGATGTCTGACAGAACGTGAATATCTTTGCTCGGGCTTTGACCGGAACGTGCGGTCTTTGTCACTAAGTCTCCCTGGTTAATGCTTTAGAATGAACTTGAAAATGCACACTAAAACGCTTGCCCGCAACAGTTTTTCCCACTCTATGCGATGACTGAAGATTGTGAAATTTTGCACAAAATTTAGCCATAACCTCTGAAATTATTGTGGCTGCGGCGCAAAAGAATACTATATTCCGGTTATTAAATAAACCCGCAACGGGAGTTGTAGTTATGATTAAGAAAGAAGAAGCCCTCCAATATCATTCGATGGGCCGCAAAGGTAAGATCGAAGTATCTCCGACCAAGCCATGCGTGACTCAGAGAGATTTGGCGTTGGCTTACACTCCAGGTGTGGCTATCCCCTGCCTGGAAATCGAGAAGAATCCTTCTGATGCCTATCTGTACACAGCAAAAGGAAATCTTGTTGCCGTCATCAGTAACGGCACCGCCGTCCTCGGACTCGGTGATATTGGCGCTCTCGCCGGCAAGCCGGTCATGGAAGGTAAAGGCGTCCTATTCAAAAGATTCGCCGACATTGATGTCTTCGACATCGAACTTAATACCCACGACCCATTAGAGGTTATCCGTACTTGCCAGATTCTCGAACCGACATTCGGCGGGATCAATCTTGAGGACATCAAGGCTCCCGAGTGTTTCCAGATCGAAGAGGAACTGAAAAGGACACTTGGAATCCCCGTCTTTCACGATGACCAGCACGGCACGGCAATCATTTCCGCCGCAGCACTGCTTAATGCCCTCGAACTTGCCGGCAAGGACATCTCAAAAATCCGCGTCGTCTTCTCCGGTGCCGGCGCTGCCGGTATTGCCTGTGCGAAGCTGTATCTTTCCCTTGGCGTCAAACTCGAAAACGTTTTGATGGTCGACTCCAAAGGCGTCATGTACGAAGGCCGCGACGAGAAGTGGAACAAGTATAAACAACAATTCGTCCGCAAGACCGACATCCATACACTTGAAGCCGCAATGAAAGACTGCGACGTCTTCGTCGGTGTGTCAGCGAAAGATGTTGTCACAAAAGACATGGTCAAGTCAATGGCCAAGGACCCGATTATCTTCGCCATGGCCAATCCGGATCCGGAAATCACTTACCCCGACGCCGTCTCCGTCCGCAAAGACCTGATCATGGCTACCGGCCGTTCGGACTATCCCAATCAGGTCAACAACGTGCTCGGCTTCCCGTTCATCTTCCGCGGAGCACTCGATGTCAGCGCTACTGCAATTAACGAAGAGATGAAAATCGGCGCAGTTAAAGCACTCGCGAACCTTGCTAAGGAAGACGTTCCTGATTCAGTAGCGCGCGCCTACGGCGTATCCAGTTTCAAGTTCAGTCGCGAATACATCATTCCCAAGCCGTTTGATCCGCGGGTTCTGATTTGGGAGGCCTCCGCTGTGGCCAAGGCCGCAATGGACTCCGGTGTCGCCCGCAAAACTGTCGACATCGAAGAGTACAAGCACGAACTCGAACATCGCCTCGGCATGGGTCGGGAAATCCGTACTATGCTGATTGACCGCGCCAAAAAATCACCGAAACGTGTCGTCTTCAGTGAGGGCACATCCCCACGAATTCTTCGTGCCGCGATGATTGTCAATCACGAGGGATTTGCCCAGCCAATCGTGCTTGGCAAGGACACCGAAATTCGTCAGGTCGCGGCCGAAAATGATATTGATCTGGCTGGAATTGAGATCATTCATCCGCATTCGTCGCCCAATTATGACAAGTACGTCAAGGAATTCTTCCGCCTTCGTCACAAAAAGGGCGTTACCCTTGACGATGCCAAGTTCATCATGCGCAACCCGAACTACTTCGGAGCGATGATGGTCCACATGGGCGACGGCGATGCCTTCCTGGCCGGCGTTACCCAGCAGTATCCCGAGACCATTCGTCCGGCGCTCGAGATTATCGGCAAGCGCGATGACCTCTCAATCGTCAGCGGTTTGTTCGTTCTTATCATCAAGAACAAACTCTACTTCTTCAGCGATACGACGGTAAATATTACCCCGACTGCTGAACAACTTGTCGAGATTACCCTCTGTTGCGCCGAAGCAGCCCGTCGCTTTGGTATCGCGCCAAAGATCGCCCTGCTTTCCTTCTCGAACTTCGGGTCGGTCAAGCATCCGCTGGTCTCTAAGGTCCAGGATGCCGTCGCAATTCTGCACCGCGAATATCCGGATATGATCGTCGAAGGTGAAATGCAGGCAGACAGCGCAACCGATATCAATATCCTGCGCTCGAACTTCCCGTTCAGCAAACTGCAGGATCAAGCGAATGTCTTCATTTTCCCGGATCTGCAATCCGCAAACATCGCATATAAACTGATGATCAAACTTGGCGGCGCAGAAGCCATCGGGCCGATCCTGATGGGCATGAAGAAGCCGGTCCACGTTCTGCATCGCAGTAATGACGTTGATCAGGTCGTTGTGATGGCTGCTTTAGCTACCGCTGAAGCCGGCCGCGCGGCAGCTGATCAACCGAATCAACCGAGCAAGGTCAAAGCTTAATCGGTTACCCGCGGGCGCTACACACCTGTAGCGCCCGTTGAATTCTGAAAGTCACCCGGCTCGAGTGATGTTACACATCAGAGGCAGTCGACTCGTCCTCACCTCAGTGCACATAAAGCACTCTTCCACAAAGCAGACCAAAGATTGATCACAAAGGAGATGGAACTTTGAGAAAGTCATATTACCGGAGTACCATATTGTACTTCTCGATTGCCTTCGCCGTGAATGCCGGTTACGGTTATGCCCAAAGCCCCCCTTCTGTCGATGTATCCGCCACCTTCGTCAGCCGGTACAACTGGCGCGGATCCGACTATGGCGCCGCTGCTTCGATTCAACCGGCACTGACGGCAGAATACAAAGGACTAAACGTCGGTTTCTGGGGCTCCTACTCAACGAACTTTGAGGAAATTCGTACTTGGGCAGATTACAGCTATCAAGTGTCTAATTCGGTGACGATGACGGGCATCGTAACTGACTACTTCTTCCCCGACGAAAACTTGGAATTGTTCAATTACAACAACTGGGATGATCCCGAAGGCTCAGGTGCGCATACGATCGAGTTGGGCGCTGTCATTGCCGGGCCGAAGAGACTGCCGTTCTTCTTCTCGGCTTACGTTAACGTTTATAACGACGAAGGCTTTAACAAGTACTTTCAACTCGATTACAATCCCGCCCTGGGTGAATCAACTCTCGGCTTGACCATCGGCGCCACCAGCGGCAGCAAGAAGAATCCCGGCTATTACGGAAGCGACGACTTCGCCTTCATCAATCTTGGAGCCAAGGTTAGTCGGTCGATTGAATTCACCGACAAGTTCTCGCTTCCGGTATTCGGACAGGTCATTGTCAACCCAAATGCCGAACAAGCGTTTGTGATTTTTGGATTTTCTCTTTAACGAAGTCGACGACCCCTCCCAATCTTCGGGAGGGGTTGTATCATCAATAGCTGCTTGAGTCCAGTTTTACTTTGCCCCTGAATA
>CAZQBX010000048.1:0-25699 GCA_964592145.1 uncultured Ignavibacteria bacterium | reverse complement strand
ATTATAGAGGTGAATTCATGTCACGAATCGTAACCGGTATAATACTCGTGTTGGTGCTGGCGGCCTCCAATGCGTTAGCCGTGCGTCCCGACACCATCAGGGTCGAGGTTGACTATATGGTGGCGCCCGGCCATTCGCATAAGCTTCATCAAGCCGAAGTCGACATGATTGTCCAGGCCTTTGCCTGTCAGGGCATCGTGATGATTATCGAAGTCTCCGACTCGGTGCCGCATACCGACAACATGACCGGTAGTCCGTTCTTCTCCAACATGGCGGACGGCGGCTTTGGCTGGTACAAGCAATTGTATATGGATCACCTCGGCGATCCCGGCTGGCACTACTGCATCATGGCGCACAACTACAACGGCGGATCAAGTTCCGGTTTGGGTGAAATTTTCGGCGATGACTTCATTGTATCGCTTGGATCATGGTCCGGACAAATCGGTACACCGTTCGAGCGCGCAGCGACACTTATGCATGAGCTCGGCCACAATCTCGGCCTCCGCCACGCGGGCAATCAGGACGAAAGCGCCATCGGGCAGTACAAACCCAACTATGCCAGCGTCATGGCCTATCGTTATCAGGTCGATGCCATCCGTCGCGAAATGCTCTGTTCTGAACTGGCGATTGATACTCTGATCGACCTCAAGAATCTCGACTACTCTGACGGCACGCGGCCGCCGCTTAATGAGTCTGCCTTGATTGAAGCTGACGGTATCGGCTACGGCCCGGTCGATTGGAACTGCAACAGTGTTATTGATGTTGCTCCCGTTTCACAGGACCTCCGCAATTTCAACTGGTGCAGCTCGAATACGACACTGCAGACGCTCACCGATTATGACGACTGGGACAATCTTACCGACGTGACTTTCGTCAAACGCGCGGCAATTCACGAATCGGAAGAGGTGGTTCCTTGTATCTCGCGAGACGAAGTTGAGACGTTTCGGAAGAGTCGTCTCGCTTTGTGCGATCCGCCGATTGTCGAGGTCGAGCCGTGCACCTACCAATATATCTGCCACGACGGCGACGGCGATGGCTGGGGCGATCCCGACGATACACTGAACAATTGCGAACTGGATAACTGCGGCACGACGTTCAATCCCGATCAGTCCGATGTCGATGGCGACAGCATCGGCGATGTCTGTGATCCGGATGCCGACAACGATGGACTCCTCAATGAAAATGATAACTGCGATCTGATTGTCAATGTCGGTCAGGAAGACGCCGACGCCGACCAGGTCGGCGACCCGTGCGATAACTGCCCAAGTGTCTTCAACCCGGCACAGCTTGACGAAGATAACGACGGCGTGGGTGATCTCTGCGACGGCAAGGTGCATATCTACACGACGACATTACCTGACGGCTACAATGGCGTGCCGTATTTCTACCAATTCGATGGAGCCGGAGGAATCCCGCCTTTGACCTGGACAATGCTGGGCGGCGATCTGCCATTCGGATGCGTCTTCAATGGCGGCGCGGCTGGAACCGTGACCGGTACGCCGACATTTAATGCGGTCTATTTCTTCACAGTCGAATTGCGCGACTCCCAGATTCCATTTAATGCCGATACGGTGAGCGTGAGCGTGACGATCGTGAACCCGCCCTACATGTGCGGCGACGCCGACGGCAGTCTGTCGCTATCGATCTCTGATGTGGTCTACTTGATCAACTACATCTTCAGCGGCGGTCCTGCGCCTGATCCAATGCAGTCCGGCGATGCCGATTGCAGCGGCGCCGTGACGATCTCCGACGCAGTGCTGTTGATCAACTACATCTTCAGCGGCGGCCCGGCGCCATGTTCTGCTTGTAAGTAAGTTGTATTGATATCACAGAAAACGTCCCGTGCCGACATGATCGGTGCGGGACGTTTTCGTTTGTGGTTCGCTTGCTAACGTGACTTGAATTGAATAATCAACTACAGAAACTTCGAGAAGTCCAGCTTGATCGTCGAAGTCTTGGGAGTCAACTGCATGCACTCGATGCCCGCCATAGTGAACATCTTGCGTGCCGCGATGAACAAATCGTCATGGGCGTACTTGTCGCTAAGATAGATGACTTTCTTGATACCAACCTGGATGATCAACTTGGCGCATTCATTGCAAGGGAAGAGGCTGACATACAGACGCGCTCCGGCGAGAGTCGCCTGCGTGCTGTTGACGATGGCATTCATTTCGGCGTGGCAGACATAGGGATACTTGGTGTCGAGACGGCTGGCGGCTTCGCGGTCCCAAGGAAGTTCATCATCACTGCATCCGATCGGAAATCCGTTATATCCGATACCGACGATTTTGTTCTTGTCGCTGACGATGCAGGCGCCTACCTGCGTGCTGGGGTCTTTGCTACGCTGGGCCGATAACAGTGCGACACCCATGAAGTAGTCATCCCAGCTTAGGTAATCTGTCCGTTTGTTCATTGCGACATATTATGAGATTCGCCCGATTGAGCAATCAAATTCTTTCGACTCAGACAGATGCAACAGCTCTGCAATGGCGCACAGGGCCTCGGGAATCGACTTGGAGAAACACTTGACAGCGCAGGCGGAAAAGATTATACAATCACCGTTTGCCGGAGTGGTGAAATTGGTAGACGCACCGGACTCAAAATCCGGCGGGCCATAAACCCGTGGGGGTTCGATTCCCCCCTCCGGCATTTGATAGGCAACATCATAAAAGAAACTCCGGATACAGCCCGGCGCCGAATGGCTCCGGGTGTTTCTGTTTTGTGCCTCACTTCTCAGTTTTTCCATACGGCCCCGAACTACAACAGCTCTTCTAAGTGCTTGGTCGGCACACGCGTTTAGCGCGGTCGTAGAGAAATAGTATAATACAGTTGTCGAAAGAACGTCTGTGCTCTATAATGGTGCTGTCACCTAAATACAGGGTCCCTTCTTGTTCCAAATGTCAAAATGAGTTTATTCAGCATATTACTGCAGTCTGCTCGGGTGTTACTACTTGTCATCGCTACGGCGTTTCCAAGTGCCTTGGCCGCCGACTCGCTCTGGATCCGAATCGACGAAGGTCTTCACCACGCCGAATTTGTTGTTGTTCCGGCGTCGTCAGTGGGAGATTCGAAGATTGACATCATTCGCATTGATCCGAAATTGTATCGCGTCGAGGTCAAGATGATCTCGGAGACAAAAGATTACAGCCTGACTGCCCAGGAGTGGTGCCGGAAGTATGACTTGCTGGCCGCGATCAACGCCGGCATGTTTCAGCAGGACTTTTCCACCCACGTCGGATATCTGCGGCACGACAGTCACGTCAACTTCGCAAAGAACACAACCAAGTATCTTTCGGCGGCCGCTTTCAATCCGGTTGATACGACGCAACCGCCATTTCGCATCTTCGATCTCGATGTTACTTCATTGGACCTGGTGAAGGAACAATATCGGACCGTCATTCAGAACTTGCGATTAATCAAGCATCCCGGCCGCAACACCTGGTCACAACAGGATAAGATGTGGAGCGAGGCTGCTCTGGGTGAAGACAAGGCCGGCAACATTCTCTTCATCTTCTCGCGTTCGCCATACTCGATGTACGACCTCAATCACATCTTGCTTAAGTTGCCGATCGATTTGGTCGCCGCGCAGCATCTTGAAGGCGGCCCGGAGGCATCACTATATCTATCGCGCAACGGATATCTGATTGAACGCATGGGAAGTTTTGAAACTAAGTTCATGCCCTTTGACACTAATGAAAGGTTCTGGCCGCTGCCCAATGTTATTGGGATTGGGAAAAAGGGAGCTGACTCGAAGAACATGCCACCCGAAGAAGACTGATCTTCAGGCGCACAGCCGTCCGTTCACTGGCTGCGCAAAATCAATCGAGACACGACAACTGAACCGCATCAAGACTATTGACTGCTCCGCTTTGCACGGCGCCGCAATTCCGCCGCACCCTCACTATGGGCAGGCCGCACAGTTAGAGTTGCCAATCGCTCTTTCGAGTGGTGTAATGAAGTCCAAACAACGACTACATTATAGACAATCATCATTGCGGACATTCTCACACGGCAGGTAGGCGGACGAGCACCAATGAGAAGAAGCACAAATGACAAAGGAGCGGAAGACGAATCGGTCTTAATCCGGTTTTGGACCTGTCCAAGACCGCGAATCCGCTTTAACTCGCAGTTTCAAATAGATCCAGATTTCGAAAGGGTTCAGTGGTCGCTGTTCTATGAAATAGTGATGCCTCACTCAGTTGTTCTACCGAACCACTAAATAACGCAGGATCTTATAGAAATCGGGATTAGCCAGAACCGGGAATTCGTTGGCATGGTATGGTTTTAGAGTGCCTTCGTGGCACTTACAGACTTTGCGGGCCCGCATTTGATCGAGAGTACCAAGAGGTTAGCCTATATTGAATATTGCATCCGGGAATGACGGCCGAGTCTGGTCCATAAGTGAAGGCGGTGTTACAACGGCCGCCCCAGTCAGTATCACGACTACTTGCTCAATAGCATTGCCCGCGTCACTGTGACATCACCAATTTGCAGGCGATAGTAGTAGACCCCTGATGCGACCTCGCGGCCCAAATCGTCGGTACCATTCCATTCCACATGGCCAAATCCCGCGCCGTAATTGCCGGAACACAACTTCCGAACCTCCTGGCCAAGTACGTTTAGAATAGTGACTTTAACCAGTGCCGCCTCCGGCAGATAGAATTCGATGGTGGTCGCAGGGTTTAGCGGGTTCGGGTAATTCTGATACAATATCACGCGATCAGGAAGGACTTCCTTTTGTTCGATCAGCACGTTCTCAAGCATTTCTTTGATCTCGATACGCCCCTGCGATTCACCGCAGTCAAGCAGTGCTGTGTAAATGCCTTTGATTGTTTCCGGTCCGAGGTTTTGCAGTGAAACGCGAGATTCGATTGACCTTGATGCGAGTGATTCGTTCGCAACGCTCTTCATCCAATTGTCGCTGACGGCACAAACATCTTCATATTCAATGCGGCCATTGCCGTCGGCGTCGGCATATGTCGATTGATACGGCTCCCAGGCACTGCCTACTATGACAGGCAGGCTGAGATGGCGGTACCAGCCCAGGTCAGCTTCCTGACGCGGTGGGCCCTGTTGACCGAAGTAGACGCCGATCGGCAGAATGTCACGTTCATCGACAACGCCATCCGCATTGGTATCGCCGGGCCAGACGACTGCACCGGTAAGAAAGACGCGAATGGTGTCGCTGGTCCGAAGCGGGACGCCCTGGGTATCGTGCAGATTCTGACCGATACGGACCTTCACCAGATCGAGTTCTGCAAATTCCTGTCCATCGAGCGGTGTGACATAGAGAATCGTTCGTTCACCTTGCCGGCTGACCATCTTCTTGCTCGCCTGATGCGATTCAGTTTCGACTGCGACAGCGGCGAGCAATGAGTCCACGTCGATCAGTCCATTGAAGGGAATTCGGATCGAATCGACTACGTGCACACTGGTCAAGACCGGCGGCATCATCAGCGACAACAATCTGTGGATGATAGTCGTGACCGTATCTTGTCCCTCGTTGGAATCTATCACCACGCGACCGAAGTGTGAGCCGCAACTCATGCCCGAAGTATCTGCCGAGACAGTCACCGTTACAGCTTCTGATTCAGCCAAGCTTCCCGATGTCTGATCGAGAATCATCCAAGCGGCATCAACGCTTGCCGTCCAATTGAGGATTCCTTTACCGGCATTGGATATGTTAACTGAGGCGGTTACCTGGTCATTCTGAAGAATGAGTGTGTCCGGATGCACGGCAAGCAACGGTCCGAGTGTGACGGTTACCGTGACATACATCGTGTCCTTCAATACGCCATCAGAAGCAATGAACCTGATTGCATACGCACCAACCTGGGTAACGTCGGGATAAAAGGTCATGACGCCGCTGCCGTTTGCGTTATCGGTAAACTGCGCGTGTGACGGAAGATTCTCTGCGGACAGATACGGGTGGGTGCCGTCGGGATCGGCGGCGGAAACAACCAACGTTAAGCTATCATTGGTTGAGATCAACGTATCGCGAACATCCGTCCACGTCGGTGCCTGATTGACGTTGGAGACATGGATAGTTACGGATTCGGAAGCGCTGAGCTCACCGTCACTCGCGCGGAAAGTCACAACATAATTTCCGGCTTGAGTCAGTGAAGGCGTCCAATTGAATGTACCGGAGCCGTCATGATTATCGGAGAATGCTCCGCCGGTCGGCAGATTGCTTGCAGTCAATATAGGAATGGTCTCATCAGGGTCGCTTGCATGAATCGTCAACACCAGCTGTTGCCCTTCGTTGACAGTTGTATCGTTGGGGACGGTAATCTCGGGCATTCGATTCTGATGATAAACCTGGATGTTGACCGTGGCGCTGTCAGACAACATACCATCACTTGCAATGAACCCGATAACGTAGCTGCCGGACTGACCTGCCTGGGGAGTGAAGGTAAGTAGCCCCGTTCCGTTTCGGTTATCCGAGAAGGTTGCGTGCAAGGGAAGGCTGGTTGCTGTTAAGACTGGGGTTGTTCCATCCGGGTCGCTGGCTCGAATTACGAGCGACAATGTTGCGCCTTCCGCGATTGCAGTGTCGCTTACTACGTCAAGCACCGGCGGGCGGTTGACATCACTGACGGTGACCGTCACCAATATCGTATCCGCCAACTCGCCGTCGGTCGCGATAAACCTGACAGAGTAAATGCCAGCCTGATTATAGTCCGGACTAAATAACAGTGTCCCGGTGCCGCCGGCTGGACTCGAGAACGTTGCGTTCGCAGGCAGATTTTCGGCAGAGAGTGATGGCACCGCTCCGTCCGGATCGGTCGCAGTAACTGTCAGAGCCAGCGAAGTACCTTCAGCGATTATAGTGTCGCGTGTCAGAGCGAAAATTGGAGGCTGATTCAAAGTACAGTTAGCTGCGTACCTTCCAATCTGGCCACATGGTGTATCTGAAGCTGCACACGGAGAAATCGTTGCGACGGTGTAATCGTGATTGGCGGTGTCACAAAACAGCGGGTCGAGGCGAATATTGTAGTTTACTCCCAGCTGACTGGCAATTGTACCGACCCAATCTCCGCCTTTGTTGCCGAAAATGTCGCTGCAGGCAAGGCTCAAAGCAATCGAAGTGTTCGGTGATCTCACGGCTGCGCCGACGGAGCTGAATGCGATTATGCTGTTGTTGATGCTGATTGGCTTTGCAACCGAGGCTTCGGAACTGACATCGATGCCAATGCTGTTTGCGACAAACGTGCTGCGTGAGATATTCAATCCGGCGACCTGCGAGACAAAGATTCCTCCGCCATTGGGAGCGCTGTTATTCTCGAAAAGACAGGAATCTATCGTAACACTCTTGTCTCGCGCCAGCCAGATTCCAATACCGCCGCCCGCAAAGGACTCTTCGTTGCCCGAAAAAACGCAGTTACGAATTGTCATTGCACTGTTCCAACCGGCCAGTCCCGTACCACGTGAATTGGCGAAGCTGCTACTGCTGACGGTGAGTGTTGCTCCGGAGGCCGAGATGCCATGGCTGGTGCCACCAGGACCGGGGAGGACGTCAAGGAAGGTGCAGCCATTGATTTGTGCCGTGGTGCCATCTCGCATTTCCAGCCCATAGGTTCGGTTGTTCGCGAACGTACAACCGGTAATCGCAATGTTGGCGCCCGATTCAATGACGACGCCGGAGCTGTCACTGCCGGTTATTCTGCAATTGGTAATCTTGGCTTGTGAGCCGCTGCGACAGTGGATGCCTTTTCCCTTGGCGGTCTCGATGACGCAGTTGCGAATGTCTGGCGAGCCGGTCCAGCAGGTGATGGCTGCATTATCGCCGGTGCCGAGGGCATTGCGAATTGTAAATCCATCCAGCCGCGTGCCGCCAACCGAATACAGATCATAATAGAATCCGCGGTAGAGTCCCTGACAGTCAATAATCGTAACGGCGGCACCGCCTGACGAAGTTATGTGAACAGGTTTCTCACCGAACCCGCCGAGATTGCAGTTATTAGGTCCAGAATAAATGCCCGGCGCTACCAGAATGGTCCCGCCCGAAAATCGCTGGAAACCATTGTAAGCCGCCCGAATATCGGGAAACTCGGAAGGGACCTCGTGAGGACCATTGATCTCAAGACGGTATGCAGATGAAAACGCAGAGTTCTGTCCGTTTGCATAGTTAGCCTGTACCCGCCAGTAGTATCGAAATCCTGAATAGCCGCCCGTGTTTGGCAACGGGTCGGGAACGGTATAGTTCTTGGCTGTGATGCCGCTGTAAACAGTTGGTGTTGCGAATGTCGGGTCAGTGTCGACTTGCAGTGTATAAGAGTCAGCGTCCCCGGACCAGACGAGATTGGGAGTATTGTCTTGTATGACGACAGAATCTCCCGGAGAAACCAGGGTCGGAGTGACGGCGACGAATTTGAGACCCCTGACCAGATCAACATAGACATTTCCGTCGGCAGAATACGAGCCGAAGAGTACGGAAACACCAGTCAAGCTACTGAATGCTCCGGTAAACGGTTCGTCGAGAAAGATGGTTGTCCAGCTATTGCCCGGCAAGCTTCCGGACCAGACTTGATACTGGTACGTGACATCACCGGGCCGTTTATATCCGATCATCGCGTAGACAGAGCTACTGGTAGAACGGTAGACACGTGCTTCGATACGACGCACACCGTTCCACTGTGTTGTGACTGAAGTTTGGATCGACTTGACCCACCAGCGGTAGTTGCACGAGGCGGAGTAGTAACCACGGAAAGGGCAGTATACCTGGGCGGCGCCGGTCGTGCTGAAACTGCTCCACTGAATGCTGAAGACCGGCGATACGGATATCATTCTCCAGCGCTCGATGCAGGATGCGTCCGGATAATATTCCTGGACACTGTCGGGCGAATTCAGAAAACTCCAACCCTCGAGACTGGAGGTGAAGTCGTAAAGCAAGGTGTCGATGCGCAGGGTGCTCACTTGGGTCTGCTCAAGCTCTGGTAAATTCGCCAATTGAGAAGTGCCGCCACTAAGGGCAGCTTCATCCACGGCACCGTACAATAGAGCTGATAGAAGAATCACAGTGAGCAAAACCGAGAAGCAGCAGCGGTATTGCGAACGATGCAGCACATGCAATATTGTTCTGCCGATGATTCGCATAATCAATCCTCGGAACGATGAGAGATTTCTCACAAAAACCGGACAATTGTCGTGTAACAACTCCAAGTTAACCGCTTTTGACAGAAAATCAAGTTTTTTTGGAGGTGGTAACTCCCGGAGTTCGCCAGCGGACCGGTCCTGACATGTAACCCTTCCTGTCGGCTGTTTATGCGGCGCATCCCGACGCAGATCCAGTTAATGCGAAGATCCTCGGGGGGAAATCCAGAGCTGTCTTGGCCGACAGGCGCCTGACTTACTCAGAGATGCAGTTGTGCCACAAACAAGGTCAAAGCGGTAACAATTGAGGATAAAGTAGGCTATTATGCTACAGGTCCAAATGTATGCCGCATAAAGGGATCCGTGACCAGCTTTTCTCTTGCAATCTCCCCCTGGAATGATAGATTCAGACTCAAAGTCCGGCGGGAGATAAACCCACAGGGGTTCGATACCCGTCCGGCATTAACATTTCCGAGACTTTCCCGTATAACAGAGCATACCCAAACGGCAGCGGTTTTGGTTAGACTTCAGCGGATTTTTGCGGGCGTTGGACTTTTGCAGGCAACGGACATCAACTGATAATGAGCAATACACACAAGATCATCCTCGGACGGAGCATGGAAGCTACCGCAATCCTGCACGACCGCGCCGAAGATTTTCTCAAGCAGAACCAAGTCCCGGATGACGATATCTTCGCAATTCTTCTCGGTATTGAAGAGATCTACACCAACTTCGTGAAGTACAATCCCGAAGGGAGCGACCAGGTCGAGATTGAGATTTCCTGTCATGCCGACCGCGTGGTCGTTGTGCTGATCGATTTCGATTCGCATCACTTTGACCCGCGCGAAGCGCCTCCCGCAAAACTCGAGATGCCGCTTCACGAACGCAAGCCCGGCGGGCTGGGGATTCATATCGTCAAGCAGATGATGAATAAGGTAGAATACAGCTATGCCGGACGCGTCAGCAAGATCACTCTAACAAGAGTCCTTGGCGGTTCCGGCCTGTCCAACGAACCGCGAAGTTCGCGGTAAGTATAGCGCACCAGACTTCTCCTCCGGGACATCACGGCTGAAGAGATTATCCTCCGACCACATGAAGCAAATCGAAAACGACGGCATCGACATCTATTTGTGCCAAGTTTCACTTGAGTTGAATACTGGGTAGTCGGTCGTATCCTTAGTAGTTCTGACCGTACAGGCAGGCTCATTGCCGAAATACCGGATTTGCGCAACGCCGATAAGAGACAAAAGCAGTCCAAACACCCTATTTTATCGCAGAATTGGCTTGACAACGTTGTTGCGGCGCACCAAATTAGCAGTTGTTTTTGTCAGTGACATTGTGCTAAGATTCACAATGTAAGAACTTTTCGTTTCACGGTAAGTAGATGCCCGCTATTAAAGTAGAACAGGACATACTCTGCGCGCACTGCGGTGAAGTATGCCGTCGCGACACTGTTTGCGAGGGCGACCTGGCATTCTGTTGCCGAGGTTGTTTGACGGTCTTCCATTTGTTGCGGGACAATAACCTCGAGAGCTTTTATCAGATTCACGGTGCGACGGGGCTATCCCTCCAAGGCAGGGAGACCGTGGGCAAATTCGAGTTTCTCGATGACGATTCGGTAAGGCAGAAGTTGTTGGATTTTACCGATGGTACGACGAGCCGGGTGACGTTTCACATTCCGCAGATGTTTTGTTCGTCCTGTATCTGGCTGCTCGAAAATCTTCACCGCCTTAATGCCGCCATTTTTGAGGCGCGGGTCAATTTCCCCAAGCGAACTCTGGCAGTGACTTTTCGCGAAAATGAACTCTCGTTGCGTGGTTTGACTGAGTTGCTCGCGCGGTTAGGATACACCCCCAAGATCACGCTTCAGACGATTGAGAAGCAATCTTTCGTGCGCGACAACAGGCGCCTGATTCTGCAGACGGGAATCGCCGGATTCGCTTTCGCCAATATCATGCTGTTCAGTTTCCCCGATTACCTCGCGGGCGGGATGGGTGTGGGTGCACAGTACCAGCAGTATTTTGGTTTCTTGAGTCTGTTGTTGGCGCTGCCGGTCTTCTTCTATAGCTCGGTTGATTTTTTTCGGGCGGCGTACCAGAGTCTGCGGGTCAGGCAAGTGCATTTAGATTTGCCGCTGTCGATCGGTATCATTGCTTTGTTCCTGCGCAGCCTCTATGAAGTGGTTACCCAAAACGGCACCGGTTATTTTGATTCGTTCACGGGGTTGGTGTTTTTCCTGCTGATCGGCAGGGTGTTTCAATCGAAGACTTTCCAGACCTTGTCGTTTGATCGCGACTACAAGTCCTACTTCCCGCTGTCGGTCACTGTCAAGACAAAATCGGGCGAACGACAGCTAGTACTGTCAAAACTGAAGTTGGGTGATGTTGTTGTGACGCGCAATGGCGAATTGATTGTTGCTGATTCGATTCTGCGGACGCGCGTGGTTTCGGTGGACTACAGCTTCGTTACCGGCGAGTCAAGGCCGGTCATCAAGAATGCGGGGGATGTTCTCTATGCCGGAGGCAGGGTAATCGGAGCGCCGGCAGAGATGGAAGTGATCAAGGATGTTTCGCAGGGTTATCTGGTTAGCCTCTGGAGTTCGAATAAGTTTGCGGGACGACACGCAGGCAGGGCCTCGCGAATCTCGCAAAAGGTTGGAACGCGATTTACGGTGGCAGTGATTGCGGTGTCGCTGGCGACCTTTGGTTATTGGCTGCGATTTGGTCTTGACGGTGCGATCACGAACACGACGGCGGTGTTGATTGTCGCATGTCCGTGCGCATTGGCGCTGTCGATTCCGTTTACCTTCGGGACAGTGATGCAAATATTCGGGCGGAGAGGGTTGTTCCTGCGCGAGCCGAATGTTGTCGAGAATCTCGCGCAGATCGACGCAGTGGTGTTTGACAAGACAGGGACTTTGACCTCGACCTCTGAAACGACAATGCAATTTGTGGGTGATGAATTGACCGGGACGCGGAAGGCGATGCTAAAGGGATTGGCACTGGCTTCGACGCATCCGTTGAGCCGACGAATTGCCCAATGGGCGAGTGGAACTGAAGCGATCGAGCCAGAGAGTGTTGGGGAGTTTCCCGGACAAGGGGTAGTAGGGCGCTTTGATGCCGGCGAGATGAGGCTGGGCTCGAACCGCTGGGTAACGGGGGACGATTCTTCCACCGATCAGTCGACGACTACGGTTGCACTTGCGCTCAATGGCGCAAGGCTGGGTCACTTTGAATTTGGCGGAGGATTTCGTGAGTCGTCGGCCGAGATTGTTCCGATGTTACGCGAGCGATATGAAGTTTCATTGATCAGCGGCGACAATGCTTCACAAGCGGGTGAGTTTGTCACGATGTTTGGCGGCGGGGAGAACCTGCGTTTCAAACAGTCGCCGCATGACAAACTGAACTACGTCGACAGTCTGAAATCGGCAGGGAAGCGAGTGCTGATGGTCGGCGACGGACTGAACGATTCCGGTGCTTTAGCTGCGGCGGACGTTGGCGTGGCGCTGACAGAAGATATCGCTACATTCTCGCCTGCCAGCGATGCGATACTTTCGGCCGGGCACTTCGGTGAATTGCCACGCTATCTCGACCTGAGTCGCCGCGCGCTGCGAATAGTTCAAATCAGTTTTGTGATTTCGTTGCTTTATAATATTGCCGGCGGTTATTTCGCCGTGAGCGGGCAGTTGTCGCCGTTGATTGCAGCTATCCTGATGCCGGTGAGTTCGGTGAGTGTTGTCGGGTTTGCCGTTGTGATGACGCGGCTATCCGCGCGTCGACTGGGGTTGAGTTAATGTCGGCGTTGTTTGTTTTGATCGGAGCGAGCCTGCTGGCGGCGATTGGATTTCTGGTGATGTTCATCTGGGCGGTGCGCAATGGTCAATACGAGGATACGTATACGCCGAGTGTGCGGGTGTTGCATGAGGACATCAAGCCGCGAAAAAGTGAGAATTTAAATGATGCTAAGGATAGATGAAGGAGAACTGACGCATGCAACTTGAGACGTTCAGTTATGACAACAAGATTGTCAGATACTTCACGTATGCCACGATCATCTGGGGCGCGGTGGGTATGCTGGTGGGCGTTATTATCGCACTCCAGATATTTTTGCCGGCGATGAATTTCGGCATATCGTGGCTGACCTACGGCCGGCTGCGACCGCTTCATACCAACGCAGTGATTTTTGCGTTTGTCGGCAACGGTATCTTCATGGGCATTTACTATTCACTGCAACGGCTGTGCAAGGCGCGGATGTTCAGCGATATGTTGAGCCGGCTGCATTTCTGGGGCTGGCAGTTGATCATCGTGCTGGCGGCCATCACACTGCCGCTGGGAATCACGACGAGCAAGGAATATGCCGAGCTGGAGTGGCCGATCGATATCCTGATTGCCGCCGTCTGGGTGATCTTTGCGATCAACATGTTCGGTACGATTATTCGGCGGCGAGAACGGCATATGTATGTCGCGATCTGGTTCTATATCGCGACGGTTGTGACGGTGGCGCTGCTGCACATCGTCAATTCGATCAATTTCCCGGTAGACCTCTTCAAGAGCTATCCGATTTATGCCGGAGTTCAGGATGCGCTGGTGCAGTGGTGGTACGGGCATAATGCGGTCGCCTTCTTCTTGACAACGCCGTATCTCGGTTTGATGTACTACTTCATTCCCAAGGCGTCGGGACGACCGGTGTTTTCCTACCGACTATCAATCATTCACTTCTGGGCGCTGATCTTTCTTTATATCTGGGCAGGTCCGCATCATTTGCTTTACACTTCGTTGCCGGACTGGGCGCAGTCGCTGGGTACGGTGTTTTCGGTCATGTTGATTGCGCCATCGTGGGGCGGCATGATCAATGGATTGTTGACCTTGCGCGGAGCCTGGGACAAAGTACGCGAGGAACCCGTACTGAAATTCATGGTGGTGGCGGTGACGGCATACGGGATGGCGACGTTTGAGGGTCCGATGTTGTCGATCAAGAGCGTCAATGCGCTCTCGCACTACACGAGCTGGACGATTGCCCACGTACACGTCGGCGCCTTGGGCTGGAACGGACTTCTGACTTTCGGAATGATGTATTGGCTGATTCCGAAATTGTTCAATACGCAGCTTTACTCCAAGAAGCTGGCGAACTTTCACTTCTGGATATCGACGCTGGGCATTGTGTTTTATGCCGTGCCGATTTACTTCGCCGGTTGGACAGAAGGACTACTGTGGAAGCAGTTTACCGCGGAAGGTTTGCTGCAGTATCCGAATTTCCTCGAGATTGTCACGCAGATCACGCCGATGTACCATATCCGCGCATTTGGCGGAACCTTGTTCCTGATCGGTGTATTCGTCATGGGCTACAATTTGTACAAGACGGCCAAGACGGGGTCGGCCATTGACAACGAAGAGGCGCAGGCGCCGGCACTTGCGGCAGGATTTACCGAGAAGTTCAATATCAAGGAAGGCTGGGGTCATCGCTGGCTGGAGTCGAAGCCGATCCGTTTCATGGTGTTGGCTTTGATCGCAGTGGCGATCGGCGGGTTGGTGGAATTTGTGCCGACATTTCTGGTCAAGTCGAACATCCCGACGATTGCCAGCGTGAAGCCGTACACGCCGCTGGAGTTGGAAGGACGCGACATCTATATCCGCGAAGGCTGTAATAACTGCCACTCGCAGATGGTGCGGCCATTCCGTTCCGAGACGGAGCGTTATGGCGAATACTCGAAAGTCGGCGAATTCGTTTACGATCATCCGTTCCTGTGGGGATCGAAACGCACCGGGCCGGATTTGCATCGCATTGGCGGCAAGTATCCGGATGCCTGGCATTATCAGCACATGGAAGACCCGACCACAATGTCGCCGGGATCAGTGATGCCGCGCTATCCGTGGTTGATCACAGATAAACTGGATGTGTCCAACACAGCGAAGAAGATATCGGTAATGCGCAGCCTTGGAGTGCCGTACGACGAAGGTTATGAAGTACGTGCAGTGGATGATTTGCGCATGCAGGGCACTGCAATCGCCAAGCGTCTGGAAGAAGCGAAGATCGTAACGGATTGGGACAGCGAAATTGTCGCGCTGATCGCCTACTTGCAGCGATTGGGAACTGACATCAAGGTGAAGGAGCAGGCGGGACTATGATCAGCGAAGTATTGAGTTCGATCAAGGATGTCGCAATCTACCCGATTGTGACGTTGCTGATTTTCTTTGCGGCGTTCCTGGGCGTGGTTGTCTGGACATTTCGTTTGCGGAAAAGCGAGGTTGTTCGGATGAGCCGGCTGCCGTTGGAAGACACAACCGGTTCTGGCATGGAAGGAGAGCGACACAATGGCTGAACATAAAGACGAACTGCTCGATCACGACTATGACGGCATTCAGGAACTGGACAATGATCTGCCGCCGTGGTGGTTGTATATGTTCTATATCACGATTGCGTGGGCGATTCTGTATTTCGCCTGGTACCATGTGCTTGATTTCGGCTATTCAAGTATTGATGAATACCAGAAGGAACTGAATCCGAAGTACACCAAGGAAATGAATCCGAGTTACAAGCCGTCTTCGGTATTGACGCCATACCGGTCAGTCTGGTACAAGCCGGGCGGCGATGAGACACCTTATACACTGGCAACGGCGGGACCGAAGGTAGCTTTTGTGGAAGAACGTCCGGAGGATGAGCCGGAATATCTGGCTCTGACCGAACCGGCGCAGATATCATCCGGCGCTGCGATTTTCAAACAGAAGTGCGTTCAATGTCATGGTGTTGCCGGTGAAGGCGGAATCGGGCCGAATCTGACTGACGAGTACTGGCTGCACGGCGCGGGAATCAACAATGTGCTTAAGACTGTCAAGTATGGAGTGCCGGCGAAGGGGATGATTGCCTGGCGAGGATTCCTCAAGCAAGAGGAGATTCTGCAGGTGGCCAGTTTTGTGTTGACGCTGGAGGGAACGAATCCGCCGAATCCGAAAGCGCCGCAGGGCGACAAGGTGGCGAAGTAACCACCTTCACCGATCCAGTGGAATCGGGATCTGCTTCGAGATGGGAATTCAGGTGAGAGAGCCCTTACCTCCCGATAGAATCGGGATCTTCGACCTACCCCTCTCCCGCAGGGAGAGGGGAACAACAGAGATGGGAATCCATTGTGATTAGGAACAAAGACGAGTCGTTTCGGGATCACATCGCGACGGTGGATGCGCAAGGTAAGCGCGTCATCATTTATCCGTCCAAGCCGAAGGGGAAATTGCATCGAGCGCGCCTGGTCGTCAGCTGGGTGCTGCTGGCCTTCATGTTTCTGGCACCTTTCATCAAGGTCGGCGGACAGCCGCTGTTGTTATTCAATATCTTTGAACGCAAATTCGTGATTTTTGGGCTGGCATTTTGGCCGCAGGATTTTCATCTCTTTGTCCTTGCCACGATCACATTTGTCGTCTTCATCGTGTTATTCACCGTGATTTTCGGACGGTTGTGGTGTGGTTGGGCTTGTCCGCAGACGATTTTCATGGAGATGGTGTTTCGTAAGATTGAGTACTGGATCGAGGGCAACTCCGGGAAACAGCGCGCGTTGGATCGTGGCCCCTGGAACGGCAAGAAGACGATTAAGAAACTCTCAAAGCACGCGATGTTTCTGCTGATCTCCTTTGCGGTCGGGAACATCGTGGTCGCATATCTTGTCGGTGTCGAGAAGCTGTACCAGCTGATTGCCGACGGCCCGGGCCAGCATCTAGCTTCGTTCATTGCAGTTGTGGCCTTCAGTCTGGTGACATACGGTGTGTTCGCGCGCTTTCGCGAGCAGGTTTGTTTGATCGTCTGTCCTTATGGTCGGCTGCAATCGGTACTGCTGGATGCCCGATCAATCGCGGTAGCATATGACTTCAAGCGTGGCGAACCGCGGGCGCCGATGGCGATGAAGGGCAAGGAGCGCACAGCCGGCGACTGTATTATGTGTAACCAGTGTGTCGAAGTTTGCCCGACCGGAATTGATATTCGCAACGGCACGCAGTTGGAGTGTGTCAACTGCACAGCTTGCATCGACGCCTGCAATGCCGTGATGAACAAGGTCGGATTTCCACAGGGATTGATCAGGTATGCTTCGCACAAGGGCATTGTCGACGGCTCGCATTTGACGATCACACCGCGCATCATCGGTTATTCGACGGTGCTGGTACTCTTACTGGCGGCGCTGGTTACTTTGATGGCCGGGCGGGCGGATATTGAAACGAGCATCCTGCGAACACCGGGAGTTATGTACCAGGAAATTGACGGCGACTTGATTCGCAACCTGTATTCCTTGAAGATCATTAACAAAACATTCGAGCCGATGCCGATTGCGTTGGTGTTAAAAGACCATCCCGGCACAATTACGATGGTGGGCGGGGAGATCAACCTGCCAGAACAGGGGTTGGCGGAACAGGCATTTTTCGTGGATATTCCAAGAAAGGCCCTGCATTCGGCGCACGAAGAACTGACGATTCAGGTGTTGGCAGGCAGCACCGTAATGGAAGAGGTTGAGACGAAGTTTCTCGGGCCAAGAATCGAATCCCATGATTCGAAGGAAGAACACAAGAAGGAAGAAGATCATGACTGAAAATAAGAAGAAGAGCCGTTGGGGAATCGGGATTGCAGTCGTCTACGGCGCTTTTATGGTTGTGATGATCGGCATTGTCGTTGCCTCGCGATTTCAGCCGGTGGATCTGGTTTCGCACGATTATTACGACAAAGAAATCAAATACCAGGATCAAATCGACCGGATGAAGCGCAGTCAGACGAAGGGGATGTTGCTGTCGATCAAGCACAGCGTTCAGGATGGCCTGATAACGGTGGAGTTCCCGGCGGGAGTCGAATCATCAGCGGTGAACGGAAAGCTGAAATTGTTCCGGCCGTCGAGCGCGGCGCTGGATCGCAATTACGAGATCAAGCTGGCTGACACCTTGACGCAGCAGTTCGAATGCGGCAAATTGGCGCGGGGATTGTGGAAGATAAAAGTAGACTGGCAGGTCGATACGCTGCAGTACTATCATGAAGAAGAGTTGTACGTCGATTAGGAAGCGAATGTAATGGAAGTCTGGACGGGATTTGTTGTCGGGTTGTTAGGGTCGCTGCATTGCATCGGCATGTGCGGACCGATAGTTGCGGCACTACCGCAGGGTGAGGGAGGCAAGTTATCGTTTCTCTATGGGCGGCTGCTTTACAACTCCGGACGAGTCGTCACCTACGCGCTAATCGGGCTGGTATTTGGATTAATCGGCAAGACGATCTTTATGGCGGGATATCAACAGGGCCTGTCGATTGCGATTGGCGTGGTGATCATACTGGCGGTGATAACGCCGTCGCGCTATTCGCAGGGGTTGATTTCTGCCCTGGGACTCGGCAGGGTGTATGCCTTGATCAGCAAGCTTTGGGGGCGACTGTTTCGTTCGAGCAGAAAGACTTCGCTCTTTGCAATCGGCCTGCTGAATGGCTTTCTGCCGTGCGGATTTGTTTATGTCGCACTGGCAGGTGCTGTCGCGACAGGGGGGGCGCTCAAAGGATCGGCCTACATGGCGCTGTTTGGCGTCGGCACGATTCCGATCCTGCTGGTCTTTTCTTTAATCGGCAACGTGATCGGACACAAGTTCCGCCGGGCGTTCAGCCACGCGGTTCCGGTATTGGCGATTGCCTTGGCGCTGGTGTTTATCCTGCGCGGGTTGTCATTGGGCATACCGGTTCTTAGTCCGAAAATGACCCACGATGTAGCGACGGGCGAAGTCAAGTCGTCCTGCTGCGAACATAAAGCCGCACCATAGAATTATAGTATTACTTCAGCGTATCTGCAAAACCTTAACGCCAACAATATGATACAGATAGAAAACGGACCGCCGCGACAACCGTGGTCGGTCCGTTCTGAAGTGCTGGTCGAATGGGATGTTATACGGTCGTCTTGGCGCTTGAGCGAGCAGCTACCTGTTTGAGGTAGTAGTCACCATACATGCGATCGACCTTTCGGATGTGGTTTACCAGCCAATCGCGCAGCAGCTCGAGGAGCTTCGGGGCGATGGAGAGATCGCCACTGTCATACTGAATCTTGAGTTCCAGGACGTGATCCGTGAACCGGCGGTGTTCGGTCTTGTGTGAATTGATGAACGCGTAATCAATGCTTTCGAGGAACCGTTCCTCGTTGTTCAAATGGGTTTTTGTGTAGTCAACCAGTCGATTCATAAGCGCCTTCAGCGCCTCGTGACCCTTGCCGGATTTCGCGGCTTCGTGGTATTCATTGAGCATGGCGACCAGTTGCTGGTGCTGTTGGTCCATTTCGGGGACGCGAATGCTAAGATTATTTGTCCATTCAACAAAGCTCATAGATTCTCCTGATTAAGGTAGCTTCGTGGATTGCCAATCGGGCTTACAGTTCATATCGGACAAACGACTCCACGAATGAAGATGAGAATCTGAACAGGACAAGGGGGCTCGTTGATTCCAAAGTGAAACAGCGGCAACAGATACTGTTGGCGGCTGGACGGTATTTGCAGAAGCACCCTCAAGGGTATGATTGCTGTGCCCGACAAGTATCTATAGCGATAATATGAGCACAAATAAGCGAATCGGCGACCTACTGGTTGAGAAAGGTCTGCTCACGCCGGCACAACTTCATGCGGTGCTTGAGGAGCAGACTAAAACCGGTCAGCGCCTCGGACAAATCCTGTTGGCGAAAAACTGGATTGCCGAGGACGATCTGGTCGATGTTATTCACAATCGCCTGGGTATTCCGAAAATCTCCCTGGAAAATCTCGTCATTGATCCCAAGATTGTCGAATTGGTTCCGCTGGCGATCGCCAAGAAGCACAATCTGATTCCGGTATTTCGGATCGGCACGACATTGACTGTGGCGATGTCGGATCCGCTAGATATCATTGCGCTCGACGAACTGAAGTACATCTCCAATCTGAAGATCAATCGCGTCGTCGCGACCGGGGAGGCGATTAATCGCGCGATTGAGCAGTATTATTCCCTGCGCGATACGATGGCGGAAGTCATCAAGGATATCGGGGAAGAGGACCTGGCTTCAAACTCCGAGCTGGCGGCGACGATCAGCGAAGCAGAAGGTTCGTCATCGGAGGCTCCGCTCATCAAGCTGGTGAATCTGCTGATCGTGCAGGCGATCAAGGAGCGGTCATCGGATATCCACATCGAGCCGGAAGAAAGCAAGCTGCGCGTGCGTTACCGGATCAACGGAATTCTCAAGGAGCAGAATTCGCCGCCGCGAAACCTGCATGCCAGTATCGTCTCGCGCATCAAGGTGATGGCACAGATGGATGTATCGGAAAAGCGCGTACCGCAAGACGGGCGGTTTGTGGTAAAGGTGGGCAACATGGATGTCGATGTGCGCGCATCCACACTGCCAACGATACACGGCGAGAAGGTGGTATTGCGGGTACTCGACCGCCGAAACCTTGTAGTTGGTTTACCCAATCTGGGATTTGATGAGCAGACGAAGCGAGATTTTGAAGCGATGATCCGCAAGCCGGAAGGGTTGATATTGATCACCGGCCCGACCGGTTCGGGCAAGACTACGACGCTGTATGCAGCGCTAAATGAGATCAAGAGTCTGGAAAAGAACATCATCACAATCGAGGATCCGGTGGAATACAGCATCCCACTGGTGAACCAGGTACAAATCAACGATAAGGCAGGGCTGGGATTTGCATCGGCGTTGCGTTCAATACTGCGCCAGAATCCCGACATCATAATGGTCGGTGAAATTCGCGACGCGGAAACGGCGCAGATGGCGGTCAGAGCGGCGTTGACCGGACATCTGGTGTTGAGCACAATCCATACAAATGATGCAGCGGGAGCGGTGGCGAGACTACTCGATATGGGGGTCGAGGACTATCTGGTTGCCAGTTGTTTACTTGGGGTGCTGGCACAACGATTGGTGCGGACAATTTGTCCGCGGTGCAAAGCGAAGGACAGCTTGCCGGCCAGCGTGGTCGAGATGTTTGGGGCGGAATTGCGCGGACAAGAAGAAGCATTTAAGACGGGCACCGGCTGCGAAGAGTGCGGCGGTACCGGTTATCAGGGTCGCATCGGCATCTACGAGCTGCTCAAGTTGACCGGTCGACTCCGCGAAATGATCTTGAGCAACACATCGAGCTCGGCGATCAAGCAGTCGGCGCAGTCGCTGGGGATGCGCACCATGCGCGAGCAGGTTATCGACAAGGGAATCCAGGGGATTACGACCTATCGCGAAATCATCCGTGTAACGCAACAAGACGAATCACCGGCAGCAGTGCTCAATGCCAACTGAATTTGTTTATAAGGCGTACGACAGCTCCGGCACGGCCGTGTTAGGCACAGCGCGGATGGAGACCGCTGACGCCGTCAAGGATTTACTTGCCGAACGTAACCTGATTCCGATCAGCATCAAACCGCGCACCAAGTCGGTTTGGCACAAGATCATTGACGGTTTTCGCAATCGTTCCTCACGCGAGGAGCTGATTCTCTTCACGCGCAAGCTTAACGCGCTCTACAAGGCAGGCGTTCCGATCACCAACAGTCTCGGTGTGATTGCCGATCAAGATGCGAATAAGCACTTTTCGGCAATCGCCGGGCGATTGCGCAATGATCTGGAGCAAGGCTATTCATTTTCCGAGGCGGTTGCGCAGCATCTCGACATCTTTCCGGATACGTACATTAACGCAATTCGGGTTGCGGAAGAGACCGGCCGTCTCGACGTCGTGATGGAGAAGCTGGCAACAACGCTGGAACGGGATCTGGAGACGCGCGAGCAGATCAAGACGGCAGTGCGCTATCCGGTAATTGTGGTGGTACTGGTGATTGCGGCGTTCTTTGCGCTGGTGACGTTTGTCGTGCCGAGATTTGCTGAGTTCTACGCGAAGAACAACGCGCAACTACCGCTACCGACACAGATTCTCATCGACCTGAACCTGATTATCAGGCATTACTGGCCGTTGCTGGTTGGAGCAGTCGTAATCGGTATCCCGGTGGCGATCCGGCTGTTCAGATTGAAACGAGTTCGTGAGAAGTTTGACGGACTGATACTGAAGCTGCCGATCTTTGGACCGCTCTTCAACAAGATCTACATCGCGCGTTTTTCGCATTTGCTCGAGGTGACATTTACCTCGGGAGCACCGCTGCTCAAAGGTCTCGATACCATTCGATCGGCGATTGGCAATCGTGTCATTGAAGGGGAGATTGACAAGATTCGCCAACAAGTGCAGCAGGGCAACAGTTTGGGATCAATACGCAATCAATTGCCACATTTTCCCGGCTTGGCGCTGTCACTGATTCAGATTGGACTGGAATCAGGGTCGCTGGATTTCATGTTGCAACAAGTGGCGAGTTTTTACGATCGGGAAGTGGACTATACGACCAAGCGCCTCATGACCATGATCGAGCCGCTGTTGATTCTGTTTCTCGGGTGCGTGGTGCTGGTGATGGCACTGGCTATATTCCTGCCGATGTGGAACTTAGTCGAGGTATTTCGTCCCCGCTGATAAAGCTTCACGACACACAGCCGAAAATATCTATGTGTAAACGTGGGTTGAGTATTCCACATAACCGTGTATTGGAGGTAACTTGCAGATGTTCCGCAAAATGCAAAACCAACAGGGCTTCACACTGATCGAACTGGTCATCATCATTGTCGTTCTTGGAATTCTCGCCGCTGTGGCGATTCCGAAGTATCAGGACATCACAGCCGAAGCCAAGGCATCCGCTGCCAAGGGCGCGCTCGGCAGCATGAGATCGGGAATTTCGATTTATTACGCGAATGCGGCAGTGAAGACCGGCACGGCCACCTGGCCGCCGATTGACAGTCTTCGCACCGTAAATGTCGTGATGTCGCAATCGATGCCGGCTAATCCATTTCAGGCTTCAACGAATGCTCCGGACTCGATAGTCACGGGCGTGACGAAGGGTGTCATTGTCGGCACGCGCGGCGGTTGGGCATACAAGCCTTCGACCGGCGAAATCTGGCCGAACACCAATACCGCCGGCGAAAACAACTGGTAGGCCAAATGAGCAACAAGAAAAGCGGGAACCGCGGTTTCACGCTGATCGAGCTCATCATCATCATCGTTGTACTGGGCATCATTTCCACCGTCGCCGTGGCAAAGTACTCGAACTTCCTGAACGAGTCGAAGATACAGGCTGCGAAGGCGGAAATGGCACAGTTGAAGAAAGCCATTGTCGGGAATCCGTCGGCAGTGGCCGGCGGCCGTTACAGCGATGTTGGTTTTGAGGGCGACGTGGGACATCCACCGGCGGCGCTGGTTGATCTGGTGCGCAAGCCGGACACTATTGCGGCGTACAATGCCATCGCGCGACTGGGCTGGCATGGGCCATATATCGATTCCAGCGGCGGCGACTATCTCAAAGACGCGTGGGGTGTGAACTACGTCTATAATGCAGCCGCGCGGTCAATCACTTCGACCGGCTCGGGAACCAACATTGTCGTTAACTTCTAAGGTTATGAACAGAGTCAACTTACAAGCTGGATTCACGCTGGTGGAAGTCGTGATGGTGATCATCATCATGGCGATCATTGCAGCAGTGGCGATGCGTTCGATCGATAAAGGGTTGGAGACAGCGCGGGTTGAAGAGACCCGCAATGAGCTCAATCAACTGGCCGAAGCGATTGCCGGGAATCCCAGCTTATATTCCAATGGCATGCGGACTAACTACGGTTATGTGGGGGATGTCGGCAGTTTGCCGCCGAGTCTCGACGCGCTGGTTAGTAATCCGGGATACGGCACCTGGCGGGGTCCGTATGTGCGCACCGATTTCTCCGGATACGCAGATGATTTCAAAAAGGACGCATGGGGAACACTGTACGCGTACACCGGCAGTGTCAGTATCAGGTCGACCGGCGGCGGGGACACTCTGACGCGCAGTTTTGCGCAGTTGACGTCCGACCTGACCGCGAATACACTGGCAGGAACGATCACCGATGCGGCGGGCAATCCGCCGGGAGATTCGGCATCGCGCGTGCGTGTGGTGATCACCTACCCGAACGGCAGCGGCGGTTACAAAGACTCGACGCTGACGCCGAATTCCGGGGGAGTTTTCACTTATTCCAGTTGCCTGCCGATCGGCAATCATCGACTGCGCGCGATATATCAATCGACGGCAGATACCGTGCAGACTTTTGTGAGCGTTTATCCGAAATCATCGATGCAAACCAGTCTGCGTTTTCCGGGTGCGGTCTGGGCTGCCTCGGGCGGTGGCGGCGGCGGTGGCGGCGGCAGTGCCAATGTGACCTATGTATCGGGAAGCGCTTCGACATACGGAGCGCAGAATTCCTTTGTGCGGTTCGATATCAGGAATACCGGCACGGCGGCCGTTCAGATATCGTCGGTACGGCTGACATATTCATTTACAGCATACTACGACCGAGTCTTCTGGAATACGACCAGAGTTGTCGATTCCAGCAATCCGTGGCCGGGAAGCAATCAAGCGGTGAACTTCACGGCAATCATGACTTTAATGCCCAACGAAACTGCAACGATCAAGCTGGAGTACTTCCGCGCATCGCCCAACGGCGGCAGCCGCGTGAACATGTCGGGCCGGACGTTCAACATTCTGTTTTCCGATGGCACAACCTTAACCATAGCGACACCGTAACGAGGATCACGAATTGGCCGAATCAGTAGTCAGTCATTCTGGAAGTCCGACAAATGCAGCGGCGGCAGCACAGGCGGTGCTGGAAGAACGCATCACAGCCTTTCCGCGCACGTCGGCGATAACGATTGAGCTTGCCAATGACTATCTGATTTGGAGCTATGCCGACGCTAACGGAGAGAAGCAGCCACGCTGCGGAATCCTGATTGATCCCCGGATGTACGAGCCGGCAACGGCGCTGAAGTACCTCGAACGTCTCACCTCGCAGAACTTCGAGAACGGCTGTGTGGTGAGTCTTTATCTGTCTCTGTCTGACGCGATTCTAAGAAGCTTCTTTGTGCCGGCGGTTCCGAAGAACGAACTGCAACAAGTAGTCATGTGGGAAGCGGGCAAGGTGTTTCCGTTCCAACCCGAGGCAGAATTCTTTGAGTGGCGAGTGGTGGATACGGTTGAATGGGGAGGCGCCAAGAAGCATCAGATACAAGCGGCGGCAATTCCGCCCGCGCGAATCCAACCGGTTACAGATTTTCTGTCCAGTCGGTTCGAGTTCAAGACGCTAACGTTGACCTCGCTGGCATGGGAGCCGCAACTGGTCAAACTCAAGAATGACCTTCCGGCGATCGCGGAAAAGAGTGTGGTGGTGGTGCGGCTGTTCGGTAGTCGATTGAGCGCACTCTGTTTCCATAAGATGGCGCTGGAATTCATTCGCGAGAACGAGCTCGACGGTGCGGTCACCGGTGACGAGTTTGAAAACAGTCTGAACATGCTGCAGGATGGGGAAGTCCACAGCCGCGACTTCAACACTTATCACGGATTTGATTGTGACGCAATGGCGCGATTGGTGGCGGAGGAGCTTGACTACTATTACGGACGATTCTCACAGCGGTCGGTCGATCTGCTCCTGTTGGCTCTGCCGAGCGAACTTGAGGAGCCCGCGAGCGATGCCCTGACTCGCATGCTCGGTATTCCGGTACGGTCACTGACTAAAGCAAGTATCGATCAAGGAGCC
>CAZQBX010000047.1:0-26144 GCA_964592145.1 uncultured Ignavibacteria bacterium | reverse complement strand
CCAAACAAGCCGCCGGAACCGATCGCCAGGATCGATTGCTTCACCTGATAGCTCGCCAACAACGGATCCGAGACTGATTCCAGGAACGTATCAATTCGGGCACGCTTGTAACCGATCACATAGACCATCAGGAAAGACACCGAGGCCATTCCCCCGACAAGGATCGCCAGCAAGCGCTTGCGCACGCCGGCGATAAACAGTAGAATGAATGTCGATGCTGCCAGCACCAACACAGTGCCAAGGTTCGGCTGGAGCAGAATCAGGCCGAAGCCGACCACGATGACCGGCACCAAAGGGAAGATGACCGAACTGATCTGGGTGATCTTCTCGCGCTTGGCGGAGAGCATCGCCGCCAAAAATACAATCAGCGAAAACTTGAAAATCTCTGAAGGTTGAAATCCGAAAAATCCGAAGCTGATCCAGCGCTTGGCGCCGTTGACTTCGCGTGTAAACAACACCACGACCAACAGCAACATCGAGATGACCAACAGCGGCCAGGCGAGCCTGCAAAGTGCACGGTAGTTAACTCGCATCGTGATGAAAAGCGCCGCCACGCTCAAGCCCAGCCAAATCAACTGCCGCTGGAAAAAGAAGGTGTCGCTGCCGAAGCGCGAACCGGCAAACATGGCCGATGCCGAATACACGACCACCGTACCGATCAGTAACAATAGACCGACGACAATTATCAACATCTTGTCGACATCACGTGGACGACTCATCATCCTCTGCCTCCCTCAAGCGCGCGAACCGCCTCCTTGAACTTCTCGCCTCGGTCTTCGAAATCGCGGAACTGGTCGAAAGAAGCACATGCCGGCGAAAGCATCACGATATCGCCGGGCACCGCATGCTTGGCGGCCATTTCTATGGCATTGTTGATGTTTCCTGCGCGTTCCATTTTGACGACACCGGTGAGTTGAGCGGCAATCTTCTCGGTCGCTTCACCAATCAAAATCACTTCTTTCACGCGGCCGGTCATCAACGGCACCAATCTGGTGAAGTCGCCCGCTTTGTCGCGCCCGCCCATGATTACAATCATCGGGCGGTCAAACGACTGAAGTGCGACATATACCGAATCAACATTGGTCGCTTTGGAGTCATTGATGTAACGGACACCGTTGATTTCGGCGACATACTCTATGCGATGCTCTATTCCCTTGAAGGTCTTCAGACCACGGGCAACGTCGGCGGGATCGAGCCCGAGCGCCAACGTCATCGCCGCTGCTGCCGCGCAATTGGCAACGTTGTGCGGACCCGGTACGCCCAATTCATTGGTGCGGCAGATCGTCCCTGATCTGCCTTCCAATGCGTAAACAAGCTCGCCATCCTTGACGAACACGCCTTCAACGACACTTCGCTTGGTGGAAAAGTGAATGATCTTCGGAGTGCCCCAGAACTTGGCTTTAGCGAGCGTCTCATCATCGGCATTGAGCACCAGATAGTCGCTGCTGTCCTGTGCATCCGCGATGTGATACTTCGCTTCGGCATAAACTTCAAACTGTTTATAACGATCAAGATGGTCCGGCGTGATATTGAGAATCGCCGCAACCTTCGGTTTGAATGTCTCGATGCGCTCCAACTGGAAACTGGACACTTCGACGACGGCATAGTCGCGATCCGAAAGCACAACCACGTCATGCGCGAATGGCGAACCAATGTTGCCGGTCGCAACAGCCTTTTTGCCGGCGACATTCAGAATATGCGCCGTCAGCGCGGTTGTTGTCGACTTGCCGTTGGTGCCGGTGATCGCTGCAATCGTCGCCGGACACAGCCACGAAGTTACTTCAATTTCCGAAAAGACCGGCAGGTGCCGGCGCTCGATTTCCTGCATAAACGGCGCCGTCGCCGGAATTCCCGGCGACACGATAAAGAAATCCACCTCGCGCATGGCGCGCTCCGTATGCCCGCCAACTTCGTATGAAATGCCCTGGTCCTCGAGTGCGCGAATTTCAGTCTCGACCTTATCAGCCGTCTTCATTTCGGTCACGAACGGAATAGCGCCATACTTGCGCACAAGTTGGGCAACAGCCGTCCCCGACCGTGCCATACCGAGTATGGATATCCGTCTGTCTTTCACCAGATCAATCCTCATCGTCACCGAATTTTGAAGGTTGATAATGTCAACAGCGCAAGCAGCACGCCGACAATCCAGAATCGAACAACGACCTTGCTCTCGTGCCAGCCGCTTAGTTCAAAGTGATGATGGAGGGGAGCCATTTTGAATATCCTCTTTCCCCGCAATTTGAAAGACGATACCTGGAGTATGACCGATAAAGCTTCAGCCACGAAGACTCCCCCGACAATCACCAACAGAATTTCTTTTTTTAATAGTATTGCAAGCGCGCCAAGTATTCCGCCCAAAGCCAGCGCTCCCGTGTCGCCCATGAAGACCTGCGCAGGATGAGTGTTGTACCACAAAAATCCCAGACCTGCCCCGATCGCCGCAGCGCAATAAACCGTCAGTTCTCCCGAACCGGGCAGGTAGACGATATCCAGGTAATCCGAAAAGTCCGTTCGACCGGTGATGTACGCCATCCCTGCAAACGCCACGAAACAGATCGATGTCAGCCCGATTGCCAGCCCGTCAAGACCGTCGGTCAAGTTGACAGCGTTCGAAGAGCCGGTGATAACCACGATCACAAACGGGATGAATAGCCAAATCGGAAAATCGAGATAGTAGTTCTTGAAGAACGGTATGTCCGTCGTGAGATTGAACAACGGCGTCGGCGGATACAGATACAGCAGTAAGCCCAATAAGATACCCAGACCCATCTGGCCGGCGAGTTTTTTACGTCCAACCAGTCCCTTCTTCTGATGCTTGATCGCCTTGAGGTAATCGTCCATGAAGCCAATCGCGCCGAGCCATACTGTCACGATCAACATGTAGATCACGAAGCGATTCGATAGATCCGCCCACAGCAGCGTTGGAATTACGATCGCTGCGAGGATGATCAATCCGCCCATGGTCGGAGTACCTTCGTTGACCAGGTGCGACTGCGGCCCGTCGGTGCGAATGCTCTCTTTGACCTGGCGATTCTTCAACATTCGAATCAACGCCGGGCCGAGAATCAGACTGATGAACAACGCCGTCACGGTCGCTGCCGCACTGCGGAATGTGATATAGCGAAACAGATTGAAGAAACTGATGTGATCCACGAGCGGATATAGCAATAGATAGAGCATCAGTTTCGTCTCCCCAGCGTAGCCTTGAGCCCCTGTTCAACGAGTTCAAGCCTGATGCCGCGCGAAGCTTTAAGCAGAAGCAGATCGCCGGACTTGAGGTAATTGGACAGTAACTCAACGGCGGCGCTATGGTCAGAAGCTACTTTGACATTTGCGGCGTCAAGACCGGCTTTAGTTGCAGCATCATTGACGACATTGGCAAATGCCCCCAACAACACGAGCAAATCTACTTTCGATGCCGCGATCTTGCGACCCAGCTCGGCGTGATATTCTTCCGCCTTGTCGCCAAGTTCCAGCATATCGCCGAATACGACAATCTTGCGACCGGAAACCTTCATCGACGCAATCGTATCCAGCGCACCTTTGGCCGACACTGGATTGGAGTTGTAAGCGTCGTTGATAATCGTGATGCCCTGGTATTCTTCGGAAGTCATCCGGTTTCCCGCCGGCACAAATGATTCGATACCGGTCTTCACCGACGCAATCGGAACATCCATCAATTTCGCGACCGAAATCGCAGCGAGGCAATTCGAGACGAGGTGAAGCCCCAGCACCGGCATGGTGATATCGTCGCCGTGATACATTAGATGAGCGCGGCCGGCGCCATTCATCCGCACTTCGTCGGGATGCACATCGTAATCCGGCGAAGTACCGTAAGTCAGCTTGTTGATCTTGTATCGATATGAGCGCGAGCGAATCTGCGGATCATCCATGTTAAGCACAACCCAATCTCCGGGACGGCAATCCTGCAGCATCTCAAACTTCGCTTCCGCAACGGCATCGATCGTCTTGAGGGTTTCGAGATGCGCCGGGCCGATATTGAGGATTACCCGGATTTCCGGAGCGAACAACTCGACCAGTCGTTTGATCTCACCCGGTGTCGACATGGCAAATTCGAATACGGCTACTTCACAGTCGCGGCTGAACTCAAAAATCGAAAGGGGCACACCGAACTGATTGTTCAAATTGCCGCGAGTCGCACAAGTCCGGTACTTGATCGCCAGCAGATGCGCTACCAGCGACTTCGTCGTTGTCTTGCCGTTGGTTCCTGTTATCGCTATTCTGCGCGGCGCAATCAGGTCAAGATAGTATCGCGCCAACTGCTGCATCGCTTCAAGCGTATCGTTAACTCCGATCACGGTTGCACCCGCAATATCTCCGAATTGGCTGAATCGCGACTTGGCGACCACGATTACCTTGCTGCCGCTCGCGACGGCGTCACGCGCAAAATCGTGCCCATCAAACTTCTCACCTTTGATGCAGAAGAAAATCCCGCCTGACGACTTTATGCGGCTGTCGATCGCAACTCCACGAAACTCCGCTTCCAGTCCAGCCGGTGAATTGATTGTGTAATCGCCGAATGCCGGCGCAAACTCCTTAAGCAATCCACCGATCACGGTTTCCATCCTTTCAGCGCCTCTTCGATAATCTCGCGATCATCAAAGTGCACCTTGGTGGTGCCGAGAATCTGGTAGTTTTCATGGCCCTTGCCGGCCACGACAAGCAGATCATTCTCGCGGCACAGTGAGACAGCCGCCGCAATCGCCTTGCGGCGATCAGGCTCGATCACTGTCAACTTCTGACCGACCAGGCCCGGTTTGATATCTTCGATGATCTTTAAGGGATCTTCTGTGCGCGGATTGTCGGACGTGACAATCACCACATCGGCGGCGCCGGAAGCCGCCTTAGCCATCAAAGGACGTTTGGTGCGGTCGCGGTCACCGCCGCATCCAAAAAGCACCAACAGCCGGCCCCTGCAAATTTGCCGTGCCGTCTCAAGTATCTTCGTCAGTGCGTCCGGCGTGTGCGCATAGTCAACCAGCACCGTAAACGGCTGTCCAATAGACACCTTTTGTGCGCGTCCGTGAACATGGCTGCGTGAACTCAATCCCGCGGCGATCAATGACGGCTCGATCCCGCTGGCAACCGCACAGGCAGCAGCACAGAGAGCGTTTTCGATGTTGAAACGGCCGAGAAGTTGCAAGTGTACATGCTCGTTGCCAAGTGGAGTGATCAACGTGAAGCTTGAGCCCTCTGTCGACATCACCAGATCATCCAGTCGCACATCGGCGTGCGGATCGCTCGCCGAAAATGTCAGGTGCGATGACCGTACGCGGCGCATAACGTAGTTGAAGCTCGGATCATCAAGATTGAGCACTGCCCACTTGTCTTTGCCATCAACGAGGTCGAGAATATGCGCCTTGGCATCACGATAGTTCTCAAGTGTCTTGTGGTAGTCGAAGTGATCTTGTGTGATGTTGCTGATCGCCACTACTTGAAAAGCCAGCTCTTCCACTCGGTACATCGACAGGGCGTGCGAGGAAATCTCGGCCGCGACATAGCGGACACCCTCGTTGACCATGATGGTCAAAAGGCGTTCCAGTTCCAGTGGCCCGGGCGTCGTATTGACCGCTTCAAAAGTGTGTTTGGCTGTGTAATATCCCAACGTGCCGATCACACCGACTGGGCTGTTGCGTTGTTCAAATATCGATTTCAGCAGCCAGGTAATCGTTGTTTTACCGTTGGTACCGGTGACGCCGATCAGCTTCAATTTGCGGCTCGGATGGTCGTAGTATCGCGCGGCGATTTTTGCGATAGCGCGACGGATATCGCTTACCCTGGCGCGGCATTTGACATTGACCTGGATTTCCCCGGGCGAAACAATCGCCGCGGCACCGCGAGCTACTGCTTCGTTGATATACTTCAGCCCGTCGTCGGCAAATCCGGGAATGGCAACGAAAACGTCGTTGGCTTCGATCAATCTGCTGTCCACTTCCACCTTGTTGATCTCGATTTCGGGATCGCCGCTGATGACGACGTCGCTAATACCCTTCACCAGTTCTCCAAACCTCACTGCCGTTTCCATTTCTTAATCCACATTGCAGATCAACCGCAGACTGCGGGTTGAGGCCAGACTATCAGGGGAAACCTCGATGACTTGTTTCACGAAACCTGAACCTTCGACATCAAAATCATATCCCCACACGCGTACTTGCGCGACAGCGCTGCGAACTGACATTCCAATCAGCTCGGCATACTTCCCGACGCTGTCGGGCTCGGCGTTGGTCAGCTGAACGATCAAACGCTCCCCTTCCATCAGGACACTGCCCGGCTTGGGAACCTGCCGGACGATGATATCGCCCGCATTGAGGAAGGTCACATCGAGCGCGATGGTATCAAGAATTTCTTTGACGGTCGAGAGTGTATGACCTTCCAGTTCCGGGACCCGGATTTCGCGCGGTGCCGATTTGGCGGCGTGCGCCGCGAACAGCTCCGGTTCCGTCAGCTTCTCTTTGGCTGAGACACGTTCTGCGATTCTGCGAAAGATTCGCGCCGAGGTCATACCGGCATAGTGAATTGGCTGCGGGTCATCGAGCACGATCACACCAACCGCGATCGGATTTTCGGCGGGAAAATGGCCGGCGAAGGTTGATATGTACTTGTTCTGAAAGTACCCGCCGGTCTCGAGATTCACCTTCTGCGCGGTACCGGTCTTGCCGGCAAAGGTAATCACCTTTGACTTGCTGTATTTTGCTGTGCCGGTATCCACGACCGCCTTCATGAATTCCTTGAGCGTCTCGCAGGTCTCTTTTGAAAGCAGCGTCCGTACTTTCATCGGCGCATGCTGTTGAACGATCTCACCGGTCGGCGCCGTGATCTGCTTGATGATATAAGGCTGGTAGAGCGTGCCCTCGGAACTGACGACGCTGAAGGCCGACGCCAACTGCAGTGCCGTGACGCCGATTCCGTGCCCCATCGCAAATTGCGATGTGAAAAAGTCCGACCACTTGTTGGGTTCGCGCATCAACCCGGGCATCTCGCCGGGCATGTCGATTCCGGAGCGCATGCCGAAGCCGAAGTACTTGGCATATTTGTAGAGCATCTTATTGCCGAGCTTGCACGCGACACGGGCAGTGCCAATGTTGGACGAGAAAGTGAAGATGTTTTTCACCGGCAGGCGGCCCCATTTCTTGTCGTCGTGGATCCACTTGCCCGAAAACTGTGCCTTGCCGCCGCCGCAGTCGAACTCGTCAAATGGCTTCGAACTGCCCTCTTCGAGCGCCGCCGCAATTGCGATTAGCTTGAATACCGAACCGGGCTCAAAGACATCGGCAATCGCTTCATTCTTCTGCGTTGCTGCGCTCTTGGAGTAGGGATAATAAGACGCCATCGCCAGAATCGCGCCGTCGCTCGGCTTGATAAAGACGGCAATCCCCGATTGCGCGGAAAACGTATCGACGCCATGCCTCAGCTCTTGTTCAACTATCGCCTGCCAGTCGAGATCGATCGTCAACTGAACATCGTTGCCGTTGCGCGGATCGACCAGATCCTTGCTGGCGACTCGATAAATCTTGCCGACTGCATCACGTTCGACTCGCGTTTTGCCGGGCGTGCCGTCCAGCACGTCGTTCAGGGCGTACTCCAGGCCGGAGATGCCTTGATTCTCGGTATCGACGGTTCCAAGCAAGTCGCGACCAAGGGTTTCGCGCGGGTAATTCCGCTGCATCTCGCGTTGCGCAAAAAGCCCGGGCAGTTTGCGCGCTTCCAGCGCTTCTGCCTTCTCGCCGTCAAGGCGGCGGCAGAGCCACGTGAATGTCTCGACGCGCCCCTTGAGCTTGTTGCGCAGTTCATTGCGTGACACGTTCATGTACGGGGCCACCACATTGGCAATTTCGACAGCGGCGGCTTCGTCGGGCGGGTAAGCAAAGAATGATTTTGTCGGAGCGTTGCTGGCCAGTGTGCGGCCCTCAGCATCGAGGATTCGGCCGCGCTGCGCCGGTACTTCAACTTCGCCCCGGCTCTGGCTGTTGGCGATTGTGCTGTATTGCTCGCCGTTGACGATTTGAATGTTGATCAATCGCGCCACTATCGCCAGCCAGACAAACGAAACTGTAATGATCAGGGCGTATACGCGACTGCGCGATATGAAGAATCCCTGCGAGTTCATCTGCCCGTTTTGCCCGATCCCTTTTTCTTGGTGCTTGGTTTCTTCGCAACTGGCTTTGACTTCTTGGCGGCGGTCGAGGACTTTGACATCGATTTTTGGGTCGTGGACTTGGATTTTGCGACCGTCGGCTCCACCTTCTTCGTTGGCGCTGCCGTGACTGACGCTTTTATGGTGTCTTGTTGCGAAGCTGCGGGCTGGTGCACAACGGCCTTGGCAAATTGCGCTTCACGCAACGGCAGCATCGCCAGTTGATTTCGTGCTATCGATTCGATGTTTTCTATCGACGACAGATACTCGACTTCATTCTGCAACGACTGAATTCGTTCCTTCAACAACCCGACGCGCAACTTGCGCTGCGAGTGTTCGTCGGCAAGTTGAAGTGTGTAGACTCGCTGCCAGACGAACATGTAGGCGAAGATCAACGCCAGCGCCAGCAAACCGCATGAACCCAGCACAAATGTCCGCCGTTGCCGTCTTTTCTGCTCTTTCTGTTCGGTCCAGCTTGTTTTCCGCATAATACTTGTGTGAGGCGGTCAGCCAATCCTTGGCCGACCACCTCACGTCCTCAAGAGGTTCCCAGCTTCGCAGCCGCACGCAACCTTGCGCTCCGAGAGCGCTGATTTTTTGCTATCTCCGCTTCGCCCGGCTTGATCGCCTTGCGAGTTATTCGTTTGAGATGTGGCACCTTGCCGCAAACGCACACCGGAACTCGGGGCGGACAAATGCACGGATTCTCCTGCTCCATGAAGAATTGCTTGACAGCGCGGTCTTCAAGCGAATGGAAACTGATCACCGCCAGCACGCCGTCGGTGCGCAGGTACTCCAGAATCTTCGGCAGCACTGTCTGCAGTTGCTCCAATTCATCATTCACCCAGATGCGTAACGCCTGCCACACTTGCGAAAGACCCTGTTTCGTTTTTTCACGTTTTAAAAATGGCGTCACTACCGAGACCAGATCGCCCACCGTCGACAATTGTCCGGCGTCAGCGGCCGCAATAATCGCTTGGGCAATGCGTCGCGGGCGATCGACCTCGCCGTATACCTGCAGGATTGTCGTCAACTCGTCAGCGGAGACCTTACGCAGTCTTGCAGCGAGTGGTTGACCGGAAGATTTGTCGAATCGCAAATCCAGCGCATCGCGCGATGCCTGATGTGCAAAACCCCTGTTTGAATGCTCCAATTGGTCGGATGACAAACCAAGATCCAATAGCGCGAAATCTACTCTCCCCTTCTCGGCTTCGCCCAGGTGCAAGTCAAAATTCGCGTACGAATCGTGCACCAGACGCAACTGCTGATTATACGCTTGGAGCCGTTGACGGGTTCTCCCCAATGCATCAACGTCCCTGTCGAAGCCGATCACTTGCGCTGCCTCTCCCAATAGTTTTAAAATTGCTTCTGTATGACCGCCGCTGCCGACGGTAAAATCTACCACTAATCTTGCGCCAACCGGCACCAGGGCTAGTACTTCGTCCAAGAGGACGGGAGTATGCGTCGGGCTATTCGCGTTTTCCGAACAGATTTTCGACTACCTGTTCCACAGTCATCGGGAATGACTGCTCGTACTCTTTGTAACGCTGCTCGTTCCAAAGCTCGATTCGTTCGCGTACACCCAGAATAAGAACCTGCTTGTCGATTCCGGCATATTCCAACAAATGCCGCGGAATCGTGATGCGTCCCTGTGAATCCGGTATGCCTTCTGCCGAGTTCGAATAGAGGAAGCGTTTGAGAAAACGCTCTTGCTTGGAGTCCATAGCCGACTCCGGTGCGAGCTTTTCCGTGAACTTGCGGAATTCGGCGTCTGAATACAGATCCAAACAGCCGTCAACATTGAGGGTCACGAAAAACTTGTCGGAACCTTGGGCCGCCGCAATCGCACGATACTTGGCGGGAATGGCAATGCGCCCCTTCCCGTCGACTGCGACGGTCTGTTTTCCTGTAAAATCCAACAAATCGACCCTCCGAAACCGGAACTTCCCCAAAATTCCCCTCGACCCACCAAGAATATTGTCAAATCCCCCACTTGTCAAGCAAAAAACCCCTTTTTACCCGCGAAAATTCTAATGGATTGCAAAGCCCCCACAGGTATAGGGCTTACACCTCTTTAGATCACAGTTTTAGTGATTCAACTTGAGACGAATTTGACTCAGCGTGGAAGTTGTGACGTTAAAGCATTATTTGGCAACGCGTTGGGAACAGAGGCGCTGAACAACTGCTTCGGCACGGTCTTTGCCCAAATATATGCGGCAGAAATAGAATTTTTGGCGGGTAAAATGAAAAAGACCATCGTAATTGTCCTAATCATCTGTCTGTTAACACTTTGCGTCGTTTGGAATGCAGGCGCGGCTTTCCGTGATCGCATAGTGTTCCAGTCCAACTCGTACTGTCTCCAGACCGATGGTTCAGGAGCGTCTGTGTCCTTTCAATGGTATGCTAATCAACACGTTACAGATAATGACGGCCTGCCGATTTTGGTTCGCCGTTATCTGGTGAAAAGTGGTGATTTTGATTCCGTCTCCGCCACACTCTCCGGCAGGACGTTGGTGGCTACTAATCTATTCCTCAAGGCCGAATCTGCAATCGCTACTTTCGCCGGGGATGTGGGTCGGGACCAAAGTTTCTATTCCCGCGAATTGGCGAAACTGCCGCATGAGCCGCGAAACCACTCCGGTGCGTTTGTCATCGACCGCGGCTACGACGGCGACCAACAAATAATCACGATCGGAATTAGGCCGTTGGAGATTGACAGGAACCCGGGCGAACTGGTCGAGTATTCAGAAATCGCACTCGAATTTCACGGATCAACAAACCTCGACCTCGAATTGATCGATGGAGCCGATGTGTCCAAACCGCTTGCTGCCTCAAAACCGTTGTCACTTTCATCTACCACTAACGTTGTCGACTACTTGATTATCACCAACTCCGATTACTTCGACGAATTCTCCAAACTGGCGCAGTGGAAGACTGCGAAGGGCCTCTCTGTCGAGATTGCCGCAATTGGCGATATCATCGCTGCGAACTCCGGACGTGATGATGCGGAAAAACTCCGCAGTTACTTAATCAGCAGGTACAGCGAAGGCGTAAAATACGTCCTTCTTGGCGGCGACGAGACCATGATTCCGATTCGCTACGCCTATCATGCAAACACCTCGACGCAGCCGCCGCTCGATTTGATGAACATTTGCGATCTGTATTACGGCGATGTCAACGGCAACTGGGATGCCGATGGCGATGGAGTTTACGGTGAGCCGGCACAGGATCAACCCGATATCTACGCCGAATTACTGGTGGGACGACTCCCCTTTAGTTCTGCAGTCCAATTCGAAAACTACATAGACAAGTTGATTGCCTATGAACAAGACCCCGGATCGGGAAGTTACGACTACCTCAACCGGGCATTGTTTATCTCAGCCGATCAGATGCGGGACTATCAAACGGTCGGGCAACACACTTTGCTGGCGGCAAGTTATCCAGATCATGTCACGTGCGATGTCAGCGATGTCGTCGAAGCGCCAACCGGTGACGCCGTCAATCCGGCCACACCGCTGGCGCCCGGCGCGATTCAGACGATGTCCCAGGGCTGGGGCATGACAACATTGCTGATCCACGGTGTCAGCGATGGTTGGGTGTTGCGTTCCAATGAATACAACGAATGGCCCAAGTCATTCCTCTTTACTGCTTCGGGTACGGATGGCGAACACGGTTTCTTGCCCAACGTCGAAGCCAACGGTAAACCGGGCGTAGTCTACTCGATTGGTTGCGACAATGCCGCATTCGACATGGATTCCCCGCCGTTTGCGACCTCCAATCCCTGTGTCGCCGAGTCCTTCCTGGCCAAGCAAAATGGCGGCGCCGTCTGCTTTGTCGGGTACTCCCGCTGGGGCTGGGTCGCGAGTTCGTGGAAGCTTGAACAGGCGTTCATCGATTACCTCTACAGCCAGAATAACAACGCCGCGGAAGCGGTTCGCTATTCCAAGACACTGTTCCCTTATTATCGCGATCTGTGCTACGGACTGAATTACTTTGGCGATCCGGAATTACGCGTCTGGACAGACACCCCGCAGGAACTGCAGTTCACGCGCAGCAAGATCAAGCAAACTGGCGAAATTGCACTCGCGGTTGAAATCAGCGATGCTTCGACAACGCTCTCTGATGCAATTGTAACTGTGACTAGGAACGGTGTTGTCATCGGTCAAGCTGTCAGCGCCGATGATGGTTATGTTAACATTGCGTTCGACTTTAACCTTAATGATGAGTTTGTGGTGACCGTCTACAAGGACGGTTACTCCGTCGATACCGCATTGCTGGTACCGGAACTTGTGCTCGATGCCGAAGATGAGACCGGCAGCTCGCTTCCTGAATCATTTGCCCTTTACCAGAATTTCCCGAATCCGTTCAATCCGATAACCACAGTTCGCTTCGATGTACCGACCACCGCGCATGTCGCCATCGAAGTATACAATGTTCTTGGACAGCTGATAAATGTACTGTTTGACAATCAAATCTCCGCGGGCTCTCATGAGATCGAGTGGAACGGTGTCGACTTCGCGGGTCATTATGTCAGCTCCGGCGTTTACTTCGCCCGGTTCAGTTCACCCGGCTATTCGCGTACCATCAAGATGTCTCTGTTAAAATGAACTGCCGGTTATCTTGCGATAGATTATTCGAACCGCCGCACCGGCGCCGAGAATCGCTGCGGCAAGCGGACGCAAAAGCACCTTCGCCCCTTTCAACTCATGCTTGACCAGATACCTGTAGAATCCGCGATGTGAATCCCCAATCAGCCACGTCCCTTCCTGACGTGTCGATCCGCCAACCGCGTGAAATGCCTTAGCCTTCGGAACAAACCTAATATTCAATCCGACATCTGCGATCCGCCTGCAATAATCGACGTCTGAAAAGAAAACAAAGAACTGCTCGTCCATCGATCCAAGGCGATCCACAACTTCGCGCCTGACCATCAGCGCCGATGCCATCGGCTGATCGACCGGTCCAGCTGAATTGTGATCGAAGTAAGAATTGCGCCAATGGCCGAGGACTCGGTTGTGCCGCAACAATCCAGACAAACCAACAGCGTCGTACACCAGAGTCGCGAACTTCGGAAAATTGCGAACGCTGCCTTGAATTGTCCCGTCATTATTCAGCAGTTGCGGGGCAACCGCAGCGGTCGTTTCTGAACTCAGCGCCTTTAAGAGCTCGGCAGTACAATCTGCATATAAACGCACATCCGGATTAAGCAGGAACAGCTTGTCTCCGGAAGCCGCCGCTATCGCCTGATTCATACCGCACGTATAGCCGTTATTCTTCTGATTGAGGATGTACCTCACTTCGTGATTCTTGAGAAGATCGGCGCAATTCTCATTCGGACTGTTGTCCACAACGACAATCTCTCGCTTGAAATCACCCGCCTGCGCCTCGATCGAGTCGAGCAGTGCAGCTATCGTTGCCCGCGACCGATAGGCAACAACCAGGTACGAAACTCGTGTCATAGAATCATCCCGTTGAGTTGCTCTGCAAGCCCCTTCGCCAAACTCGTCCACTCGAATTCTCGGCACAATTCAGCACTGCGCAGACTCCGATGTGTCGGTGCGACATCCAGCGCCGACGCCAATGCATCAGCCAGCTGTTGACTATCATCTGCCATAAAGACGCCAGGGAGATTGCGCGCTTCGATGATCTCTCGCGCGGCATTCCCCTTTGGCAACATGACTATCAACGGCGGTTCGGCGCGGAGCAACTCCCACAACTTGGAAGGCACAACGTATGAAGTGTCATGTTGTCCGCTCAAGGCAACAATATTGACCGCGCTCTTTCGTATTGCCGCAATTGCATCCGGGTGCGGTAGATAGCCTGTACTCTGGAACCTGCTCTTCAGTGCAGCACAATCAAGGATGTCATTTATTTCCGGTAAGTCCAGGTGCCCGATATGACGCAACTTGAAGTTCACATTTGGATTCCGTCTGGCGAATTCGCCGATCCATTGCGCCACTCGATCGAAGCCGATCAGGTGATTGAGCGTACCGTAGATACCGATGAACCCGCTGTCGACTTGGCAGGGAGAAGCAAAGTCAGTTTCGGAATAACCGTTCGGGAGAAACATCATCTTGTCCGCCGCACCGAACTTCTCTGCAAACGAGCGCAGTGTCTTCTGTGAGGTCGCCGTCACGAGGGCAGCCCGTTCGAAGATCTGCCGGTAAAGTCCGTCGGCTCTTCGTTGACTTTCTGCATCACCACTGGAAAATGGAACTGATGACCATATATCGCGGAAGTCAGCCACCCATGTGATATCTGCACTCTCGACAGAATTCAAACCGACCAGGTGCGCAGACATCGGCGGTGATGTTGTAACTAGAAGCGTTTTCACATCCTGCCTAAGTAGTTTCTTGACCGCTCCTGTTGCCCCGCGAACAAAGCCAATCTTGGAATCGGGAAACATCGACGCGGCGAGGGCACCCTTGGTTTTACCTCCAATTAATGTCTTCAGCGAGACCATTGGCAGGAAATGCTCAATTCGAGCTGGATCGGTTGAACCTGCCCGAATGATTTGCACGCGCGGATCTACCTTAGCCTCCATCGCTTTGTCGTAAGCCGGATAGGCAATCGGCTTGACCGATATCACAAACACTTCATCGCTGCGCCCGGCGAAGAAATTCGCCAGCGCAACGGGACGCGCCGTTCCAGCCAATCCCAGCGGCGGGAAGTAGTAGCTAACGATGAGGACGCGCATGCTCTACCGCATAATCGTCGATAAGTCGTTTGAAGGTGTAATCGGCAAGTTTCATTTGTTGCTCGCGAATACCTTTCGCCTCAAGCGTGTGAACATAGCGGGCGTGGGCTTCGACCCGCGCCGAAAGAGGATCACCAAGCTTGATTCTGGCGGCTAATGAAGTCGCATCGCCGACCGGAAAGAAATGCCGCTCGTCGGCCAGCCACTCGCGGTTGCCCGGAATGTCGGTGACCACCGGAAACAGTTTCTGTGACATTGCTTCGAGCAGCGATACCGAAGATGAGTCTGATTGTGCCGTCGAAACGTAGATGTCGTGGCTTCGATAGAGATTGAAAAGCTGCTCGTCACTTTGATACCCGGTGAAGCTGACCCGGTCATCGAGCCCGAGATCGCGGCACTCCTGCCGAAGTCGCTGCTCTTGCGATCCACCACCGCCGATCGTCAGCGTGAAGTTAAGCCCCTCTCGCTTGAGTATCTGTGCCGCACGCAGCAACGTTCCGATATCGTATAGCGGTTCGTGCCGCCGCGTACTCAAGATTCGTAGCGGCTTTGCTTCTGTCAATTCTCGCGCCAGCCCGCTTTCAAACCACGATTTGCGCACACCGAAACTGACAACCAAGTGTCGCGGTATCCGATGAATTTTCATCGTCTCAGCGACCATCATCTGCGAATCCATCACGACCAGATCAGAGCGCTTGAGCACATACTCGCTCCGCTTGCGCCGAAGGTATCCATTCGCGCCGGTCAGCAACAGATCGGATCCCCACAAGGTCACTACCAGTGGATGTGCGTTCACGGCCGCTGCCGCCAGTCCGTACGTCGGCAGAAAATGCGCATTGATGACGTTCGGCTGGAACTCCGCGACGATTTGTTCGATCTGGTCGGCCAGCGTGAGATAACGCAATGGACCGCGTTTCCACCGCGGAACGAGTCGGGTACCGGTGAAGCTGTCGTTGAAATCGCACGATGCCGTGAGCACTTCCCAGCCCATCTTCTCGAACGAGTTGTGCCAGCGCATCAAGTGCGGAGCAATTGCTTCACCCAGAAACAAAATCCTCAACGCACCCTCGTCATGAAGTCAATGAATCGCTTTAGTTGCGAGCGGCGTACATATTCAGTGTACTGAATTTCCACCGCACCCCAACCCTCCTTAAAACGCTTGAGACCCTTGTCCAGCGGCGGCGTCGCACCGAGATTGAGCCTTTGCACCCCCGACTCACGGAACTTGCAAATCATCGCATCAAGGAGAAGAAAGTTCGCACCGGCGTCAAGGCCATCTTGCGTTGAAAACCCATCGAAATAGAATGCGTCTGTCGCCGTTGCGAAATAGATATGCACGCATTGCAGTCCGGACTTATTGGCAGCTGCAAAAATGCCAACTCCGCCGTCTGGCCGCTCCGATATTGCCAAGAGGTGCTGATAGCAACTCTCCGGCAAACGGCGAATCTCTCCTGTACGCTTCTGATGAGATTTCAGCAAATCGAGATAAGCCGCGCTATCAGCTTTATTCATCTTGACGATTTGCAGGTCTTGACTCTGCGCTTTCTTTACGTTGCGAAAATTATTGTCCGAGTAATTGGAAGGATCAGCAGTCAATTCGACGATGTGAGTCGTGAGCGTGTTGCGGTAGTATCCCTTCGGAAACGCAACCCCCGCCGACGATTGAAATTGCACGATGTTCTCCTGAATGTAGCGCCTGCGCTTTAGCCAATCGAGGATTTCGTCAACGTCGCCCTCCGTTCCGCCACCCAACACGCCGCCATAGCCGCCATATGGCATCGAGAAGTACATCTTTCCGACAGCGGTCTGCTTCTCAAATCCAATCAGCGACATCGTCCCTGAAGTCGCACAAACGCCGCTCCAACCCAGTACTCTCTGCCACATCTCCGCCAGGGAAGGCAGCAGAAAAACACCGGTCGGCCCCGAATTTGCGGAAACTACCAATTCCTGTGGTAAATCGATCAGTTGACGAACCACAACTGACATTTGCTTTATCGCCTGATTACAAGAACTTTGCCGGTGTGATGCGTGCCGTCTTCGGCTTTGAGCTCCCAGATGTAAACGCCCGAGGCGACAAATTCACCGGCAGCATTTCGCCCATCCCAGCCGGTGTTGACAGTCGTCTCGCGCACCAAGTCCGCCGCAACCGTGAGAATCCGCACATCACCGCGCTGGTCGATTCGAAACTGCAGTTGACTGGTTGCTGTCGCCCCGATAATAAGTGGATTCGGATAAGCATACACACCGACTGCATTATCTTGATCGTCCGGTGTGTAATCGAGTATGCTTAAGCCGCCGGTCGTAAAGATCAACAGCTTCTTGCGCAATTCATCATAAACCAGACTCTCAATCTCGTTCGAGACCAAATCGGAATTGGCTGTGGTAAATGCTACCGGGTCAGAGCCTGCTGCGTCGAGAAGAGCCAGTCCTTCCGAAGTGCCAACCCAGAGATTATTGCGCGAGTCGGCGACAATCGCCGTAATGTTGGATCCGATTCCTGGCGCAATTTCGGTCGAGAAAAAGAAATCGATTCCCTCATCGAAGTATGCCAGTCCTTGATTGGTGCCAACCCAGAGCACGTTGTCACGGTCATATGCCATCGCGGTGACAACATCAGACGGCAAACGCCGACTGCGGCTGAAATAGGCAAGTTGGTCATCGGCATGATTGCCCGGATCAATGCCGTAACGCAGAAACGCGACGCCCTGGTCATCGACGCCTAGTGCTGCGGTTCCATTTCCGGCGGCAACGACCTGGTTGTTCCCGCTGACGAATCCGTCGACTGCATCGAAATATTCCCAAGTCGAGTCGCTGGGATCAAACATGACGAGTGGCCGCAGCGGATTGGCCTGAAACAGCGAGAACCAGATTCGTCCAGCCGGATCCTGATAAACAGAATTGATAACCGAAAATGCCGGGTCCTGCGCTACTCCAATCAGGGGTGAGTTGTTATTCGTGAAGTGCTGAATCGCGCCACTGGGCAGAACACGAAAAACGCCGCGCCCGAAAGTCGTTATCCAGAGATCTCCGTTGGCGGCAAGGAGCGCGGAAAGCTTCTCTCCGTCTGTCACCGCAGTGGATTCCCATTCATCGTCTGCAAGTATCGAGAGGTCGTTATCGCGTGCGACGACAGCGAGTCTACCGTCTGTATCATACCCTCCGCCTACCAGATTGTTGCTGCTGGGACCGGGCGCGGGAATCTTTACTGCGCTATTACTGCTGACAATCTTGTACACGCCGTCCGAAAGCGTACCGAAATACCAGTCTTCCGAATAAGTGAATGAATTCAACCCAGCGTTTAATTCAGCAGGAAGTTGATATACGATCCATTCAAACGGAGAAACTCGAAACACTTGCCGTCCCCCTTCCGTGAGCGTGAGAGCATAAAGGGAAGAGGCCGGTTCGTCTCCAAATGATAAGTCGAGAATCTGCATCGCCGCGAAGTTGGCGACCGGGTTCAGCGCAGCTGCTCCATCCCACACATAGAGACCGCTGTTTGTTCCCACATACAGCAAGCCATCTTGCACACCAAAGCGGCTGACCTTGACATCTTCAAAAATAGGCATACCGAGTTCAATATTCGTCCACTCTGCGGGATCGAGCAGAAACTCATTACTGACGTCGCCGAGAGCGACCCCCTCATTCGTTCCGGCAAAGACTTTGCCCGCAAAGACAATGACATCATTTACCCCGGACTCAGTTAGAAAACTACCGAGCGTTCGATAAGTCTCTTTAACCTCACCCCCGTTGCGAATTCGGTCATACTTAATAAGGCCGACACTGGAAGCGATCCAGAGAAAGTCCCCGCTGGTGTCTGCCGCGTTAAGCGACAGCAAACCGCCGTCGCGCGAGCGCAACTGTGTCGAACTAAATGACTGCGATGATAAATCCATCCGGCTCAACACTCCGTCTGCGGAGCCAAAATATGCCTCGTCTTCGCCGGCATAAGCCGAGAAGTTGATATTAATACTGCCCAGCCCGTCGCTATTGAGATAGGTCGAAACAGCGCCGCTTGACGGTGTGATTCGCACTAACCCGCCGGTGGTCGTGGCCCAGATAAAACCGGCAAAGGAATTGAGCGAAGTCACTTCGTCCTTGTTCGTATGGTTTTCCCATTGATAAACCTGCGCAGAGACGCATGGCACAAACAGCAAGGTCAGTATGAGTGTAATGAGAATTCGTTTAGACATAGCGCTTTCTTGTAACAGCAAGAATTATACCCCCGAGGACAGCCATCGCAAGGCAAATCTTTGCCAGTACCGGGCCGTGCCTTTGGAACATCGTCTCACCCATCCTTGGTCCGATCTTGCCGGTCAGATATGTGCGCCCGCCAAGTTGCGTCTTCGCGACGACCCGGCCGTAGGGATCATAGATTCCACAGATACCGGTGTTCGCTGCGCGAACAATCCAGACGCGATTCTCGACAGCGCGAAATACCGGAATATAGAAATGCTGATAAGGCCCCGCGGTCTCGCCGAACCAGTCATCGTTGGTGATGACGGCGAGAAATTCCGCGCCCTTGTTGACCATATCGCGAACAAACTCGGGATATACCACTTCGAAGCAAATCAGCGTCCCGAATCTGCGGCCATGCGACTCGAAGGTTACGATGCTGTCGCCGGGGTGAAAATCGGAAATGTCGAGCGCAAGGCGCTCCTTGACGAATTCCCGGAATTTTGCGATCGGTCTAAACTTCTCTGCGTAGGGCATGTGTTCGCCGAACGGCACGAGATAGAGCTTATTGTGCGGCGTCGGTAGCATCCCGTCGGGCGAAAAAAAGAACGCCGAATTGTAGTACTTGCGTACGCCTTCCGGCGAGCGGGTCATATACAGTGCACCGGTCATGATATCCACATTCTCTCGGCGGGCGATTGATTCAATCCAGGAAATGTAGGGGCGTTCGAGATTGAGATACATCGGCGCCGCGCTCTCCGGCCAAATCAGCAATTGAGCTGAATCTGCGGCCTCTGTACTCAATTGATCGTAAGCGACAAAGTTGTGATCCGCCTTGCCGTTTTGCCACTTTTCGCTGACTGGAATATTCCCCTGCAATGCTGCCACACTGAAGTCAGGCTCGACTGGATGAATACGAGTCACTCCCCAAATGTACGCCGTGCTGTACAGTGTTATCGCTGCCAGAAACAGCACGCTTGACAATACCATCCTTCGCAAGTTGGCATAAGCGAAATACAAGATCAGTCCAACCACGCAAACGAAGAACGTCACCACTGCGTCGCCGTTCAATTCAGCAAGTTGCACGATCGCGATGTTCGGCGCCTGTGTGTATGAGATGTTCTGCCACGGAAACGACACCTGTGTCAATGATCGCGAGTATTCCATCCCGACCCACAAGACTGGCAACGACCATAGTCCGGCTCGGCCATAGCGTTTCGAGGCTTCTCCCGCCAACCCACCGATCACGGCATAGTAGAACGAATGAAGCAGCACCAGCAAAATGACGCCGACAACATTGACGTAGACGACCCAATAGAGAGTTAGTACAGCGGTGATCACGCCGAACACATAGCCGCTGCGAAAGCCCTCTTTGAAACCAAGTCCGCGAATCGAAGCCGCAAATATCGGCACAAAAAAGTAAGCCAAAAACCACAGTGGTGATGGCTCAAATGCTAAACTGAAAAAAACGGCCGAGATGATTAGAACAATAGTTCTTTGGGGGAACTTAAATCGCATTCAAACTTCTATACGGCATCGAGCGACATTTGGGAAGCGGCGTTTTTCATTTCAACTCGACCCCGCGCTTACCTTTGACGATTTCACCGACTACGTAAGCCTTGGCGCGTTGCGCGAGCAAAATCCGAAGTGCCGTCTCGGCATCCTTCTTGCCGACAACGACCATCAGCCCGATACCCATGTTGAATGCGTCGAACATGTCGTCCTCTTCGATGCCGCCGCTGCGCCGCATGAACTCGAATAATGGCGGAACCTGCCAACATGAAAGATCGATTTGTGCTCGACAGTTATTGGGCAACACGCGAACCAGATTCCCTGGAATACCGCCCCCGGTAATATGGGCCATGCCGTGAACGGTCACTACCGAACGCAATTTGGTGACCGGCTTCAGATAACTGCGATGAACCGCCATCAGAGCCTCCGCAACGGTACACTTTAATTCGGGAATCGTGTCAGTTGGCCGCATCGCCAGTGTCTCGAAGAAGAGTTTTCGTGCCAGTGAATAGCCATTGGTATGGAGACCGCTTGATTCAAGTCCAATGATCAGATCACTCGGCTTGATCTTGCTGCCGTCAACAATCTCTTTACGATCCACAACTCCGACAATGAACCCGGCGAGATCGTATTCGTTTTCCTGGTAAAATCCTGGCATTTCCGCCGTCTCGCCGCCGATCAACGAACAACCGTTCTGCTTGCAGGCCGTCGCCATGCCGGACACAACCTCGGCAACAACTCCCGGACTCAATTTGCCGGTAGCGAAGTAATCCAGGAAATAAAGCGGACGCGCGCCCATCACGAGGATATCATTTGTACAGTGGTTGACCAGATCCTGCCCGACCGTGTCATGCTTGCCGGTCATGAATGCCAACTTGAGCTTGGTGCCAACGCCATCAGCCGATGACACTAGCACGGGATTCTTCATCCCCGCAAACTTGCCGTCGTATAGACCGCCAAAGCCGCCGATGCCGTTGAGTACTGCTTTGGTGTAAGTCTTGCGCACCAATTTCTTGATTCGGGCCGTCGCCTCGTCACCGGAAGCGATATCGACGCCGGCGTCTTTGTAAGATAGTCCTTTTGAACTCACTGCAATTTGTATCCGTTAATATCCAATTCAAACTTCATCTTCAGTTGATTGGCCGCGTTGCGGCACATCACCATACGGGTCAGAAAAATCTCGAAATAGTCCATCACCGAAGCGACCTTGTCGTCAATCGTGATTTCAAGAGTTATCGTCTGACGATCGACATCGACGCGCAGGAACGATGACTTGGCGGCATAGTTGACGCGATCGTGGATGTCCGTCCCAATCTGATCGAGATTGCGCACCCGCGATGAGTGCACATCCGACTTGTCGGCAAGAATCACGGCGGCGGCGATATCCGAAATGGGCAATGTCTCCATGTCATCGTGGTTGCCGATAGCCGCTGCCACATCGAGCGCTTCTTCCGCCGGCATGCCGAGATTGTGCAAAAGTGTGTACGCTGCAATCGCCCCCGACTGGGCATGAAACTGCCGGTTTATGGCATTGCCGATGTCGTGCAGGTACGCTGCGATTGCCCCCAAATGGCAGACGCGGTCAGGACGGCCAAGACGTTCGAGCACATTGTAGGCGATTTTGGAGACCAACTTGCAGTGCCGCAAGCCGTGTTCGGTATAACCTTGCTTGCCGAGATAGTAATCCGCCTTGATAATCCAAGCCGTGACCTCCTCGCTGTGCATTACCTTGTCGATTGTAACCAATCGGTCTCCGGTCGAGACTTTGTCCATGTTCGCATCCTTCATCTGCAGGTGTTGGAAGTTACTGACAACAAGGGAGTTGTCAAGTCCGATTCTTATTACATCATATCGACCGGATCGACATCGACGATTACGTGGACATTCCGATTCCCCGACAATTCCTTGGAATTCACGATTTCATCAAGAATCGGCGTCACACGGCGCACACTGCGGGTTTTGAGCAACAGGTGAAAGCGGAAATACTCTTTAAGTTTCATAATTGGTGCCGGGATCGGACCTTGAATCGAACATAGACGGTTCAGCGATTTCGCGAACTGCTCACCCAACGACTCGGCAGTATTCTGCGCCAATCTGGCATCCTTCGATTCAATAGCCACTAACACCAGGTGCGTAAACGGCGGGAATCGCAGTTCCTCGCGCTCGGTGATCTCCGATTCATAGAATCCCTTGAAATCGTGCCCTGCCGCCAGCGCAATTGTTGCATCGTTCGGATGAAGCGTTTGCAGAACAACCTTCCCTGGAAAATTCAATCGCCCCGCCCTGCCCGAAGCCTGCGTCAGGAGTTGAAACGCACGTTCACGTGCGCGGAAGTCCGGCAATTCCAAAGTCGTGTCGGCCGTGATGATCCCGACCAAAGCGACATCGGGAAAATCAAATCCCTTCGAAATCATCTGTGTGCCGAGCAACATCTTTGCAGCACCTGACCGAAACTTCAGGTAAATCTCTCGGAAACTTCCCTGCTTGCGCGTTGAATCAAGGTCCATCCGCAACACTGGAATTTCCGGCAAGCGTCGGCGCAATTCCTCTTCCATCTTCTCGGTACCAATACCGCGATACAAAAAGAGATTGCTTTGACAGGTCGGGCATTTGTCCGGATACGATTCCTGATGTCCGCAGAGATGACAAAGCAGCCGGTTACGCCCCTTGTGGAACACCAAAGCAACCGCGCAATTCCTGCACTCAAGCTTCTTGCCGCAGCTGTAACAGTGCACCGATGGTGCAAATCCCCGCCGGTTAAGTAACAACATCACTTGCCCATTTTGTTCGAGAGAACTGTTGATGCCTCCTATCATCGCATCACTTAGATAGCCCGAACCTTTCTTCTCGAAACTCTGTTTGAGATCTACGATCTCGACCGCTGGAAGATCACGCCCGTCAACTCTTTCCGGCAACTCCAACAATCCGTACTTTCCGTTCTTGGCGTTGTAGTAACTCTCAACTGATGGCGTCGCCGATCCGAGTACCACCACGGCGCCAAGTTTCTGCGCGCGATAAACCGCCAGATCGCGGGCGTTGTAACGCGGGGCGGGCGACGCCTGTTTGTATGCAGCATCGTGCTCTTCGTCCACAACGATTAATCCGAGATTTGGGAACGGCGTGAATATCGCCGAACGCGGACCAAGCACGATTTGTAGCCGGCCGGAACGCGCCTTGTTCCAGATTTCGTAGCGCGAACGCGCTGTAAGCCGCGAATGAATCAATCCTAACGAGGCGCCAAAGACATTCTCCAACCGCAAATAAATCGCCTGCGCTAACCCGATCTCCGGCACCAGCACTATTGCCTGTTTGCCGGTCCTGACCGCCTCCTGAATACCCGCCACATAAACTTCAGTCTTACCAGAGCCGGTCACGCCGTGAAGCAAAAACGGCCGGAACTTGTCCGCCTCAAGTGCCGAAGTCAGCTCGAGTATCGCGACCTCTTGAGCGCGCGTCGGATGAAACTCCCGGACTTCCGTCGGTCTTAGCGGCTCAACAAAAGGCGGCTTCTCAGCGATTTTGATTGCACCGATCGCAGCCAAATCCTGAATCTGTTTTCGCGTTAATCGATGCGCTTTCCGCCACTCGACTAAGTCCGCAATGCCCCATTCGGCAAGATATTCAACAGCTCCGCGTTCGCGTCCGGTTAACTCAATTGCCATGTTTGCAAGGTTCACGTGTTCAACTTGATAGTCTTCTTCCTTGAGCCGCGTGGTCTGGACATTCCAGTCAACCTCAATAATTCCGGTCCCGATCAACTTCTCAATTGCAACCCGCGAGTACGGCTGCAGATGATGAGCCGCAATCATTCCCCGCCCGCGTGACTTCGTCACCACAAACTGCGCCAATTCATTCCCCTCGACTGCCGCTTGCTCAAGCCTCTCCCGCGACAAGATTTGTACGCGCTGCGACAACTGCGAAGTCAACGGTTGCGGCAGTAGCGCCCGAATCGTATCACCCAGGGATGCAAGATAGTATTCAGAGACGAATCGACATTGGGCCAAGTCGGCGGTGGAAATTACCGGCTGTAGGTCCGGCAATGAGTCGATCGGGCGGGTCGCGCCATCGAAATTCACATCGACGGCGGTGATGACGCCAAGCTGCTTGCGCTTGGCAAGAGGTACGATCACGCGCCGGCCAATCAAGTCGGGTGATTGCAGTTCATCGGGGATATGATAAGTCAGCGGCTTCTTGATCGAACCAAAGAGACAAACTTCTGCCAGCTTCCGTGCCTTTTGCATAAGTGGCAATATAGGCAATTCGTTCGCTCGATTCCATCACATCTGCCGGCCGCGTTGAAATTGGTCTAAACAAAAAACGGGAGCGTTCGGCGCTCCCGTCGTAATTAGAGATGACAGTATCAACTACTTGTCTTCACATTTTGTCGCAGCCTGCTCCGATTCGGTCTTCATCCCTTTACGGGCATACACCAAACTAAGCTGGCACCAGCAATCACTGAACTTCTCATCCGCCTCGACGCACTTTTTGTACGCCTCGAGCGACTCGTCCTGCTTCTCCAGGAAATATGCAGTATTCCCATACCAGTACCAGTAGAGAGGTTCCTTGGCATTTGCTTCGGATGCCATCTTGAAATCCGCCAGCGCCTTGACGTTGAAGCTTTGACGATAGGCGACCAGGTCCTCTTTGGCCTTCTTCAAACCTGCATCATTCGGCTTGATTCCCAGGAGACTGTCAATCTTAGCCGCTGAATCGCGCAACTCCGGTGCAGAGGCGTTGCGCACATACATCACACCGCGTTGATAGCGGATCTCCGCATTCGCCGGATTGGACTCGAGTACCTTGTCCAGTGACTTCTCCAGCGATACGTAATCCCCCAAAGCCTGATACGCCATCGCCTGATTAATATAGGCGGCTTCGGCATTGGCTTTATCAAGATCGCCGAACTCGCCGTAATAGCGCGCTGCGTTGGCATAGTCCTTCTGGTCAAAGTACACGCTCGCCAGATCATAAACCATCATCGCGTCTTTGGGGTTCAGCTGATAACTGCGCTGGTAGTGCCCGATTGCCTTATCGATATTGCCGAGTTTCTTTTCGATCAATGCCAGATTGGTCCAGACACCCGGAATCGTATCATCAATAACGATACAATCGTTGAACAATCCTTCAGCTTTGGTAAGCAATTGCTTTACGATATCCGCTTGTGCAGTTTTGGTCGAATCATCTGTCGCCGTCTCGACCAAATGGCTGACGGAATCCGCGATCCTGATATTCGAAACGCCTTCCTTGAAGTTCCGGCTCAACTCCGCATCCTTGTTGTCCTTGATCTGCCCTGCCATGTTGTCCTTACTGCAGCGTTTGGACAGCTTCTTGTCAGCCGCCATCGCTTCCTTCGAACAGATCGATTCGAACTTGCGGAAATGATCCATCATCTGGGCATACTCCGCCCGTTCGGCGGCAATAATGCCCATATAGAAATGCGCCTCCAGCGGATCCGGATAGTTCGCGATGGCTGTTTGCAGCAATTCGGTTACGTGATCATAGTCCTTTTCCTTTTGCCCAAGATAGATCTTCGCCGACCGAATCAGCGCATCATACGGCAGCACTTCCTTCGCTTGTTGCGCGAAACCGCTCACCGCCAGGCAGAGA